>JAIOIW010000092.1 GCA_019912385.1 Notoacmeibacter sp.
CGCCATGCCGTCGGCGAATCCTCCCGGCTCCAAGAAACTGTCACCCGTCCAATCCTGCCAGTGGAACGGATTTGACATTCGATACCCGCTCGATGTCGACCTCGAAATCGAATGTCGAATGCGAAAGTTCCACTGGAATCAAAAGCTTGCTGGCGGTTTCCCTGTTTTCATCATTTGCGCTTGCGACCGATACAAACGGGAAGCAGATGTTGGAAACGAACCACTAGCTGTTACCTTTTATCCGATCTGGACAGAGGAAGCCTCACTCCGCTGCGTGGCGCTGGGTCTCGTCCAGCGCGTCGGGGTGGCCGGGCGCGGTTTCGCAACCCAGGTCCGGGAAGGCGAGCACGCGACGCCCATGAAAATCGGTGCGGGCGACAAGCAGGCCGCGCTCCTCGAAATAGGCGAGCAGGCGCCGTGCCCGGCGCGGTGAGTGGCTGCCATAGGCGCGGGCCAAAGCGGCGTCGGACGGGCAGGGTTCCTTGTTGGTCGCGGCGCGGGCGACCAACAAGAACAAGCCTTGAAGGTCATCGGGCAGTGTTTCAGAGAGCGACAGCGCCATCGCCCAGGCTTCACCACCGGAGATTTCATCGACGCCGGCGCGAGCTATCGCCAACCGCCGGCGGAAGGTGGAAAGCGCCAGCGGTTCGCCGGGCGCGCGGCGGATGCGGCAGCGCACCAGAAAATCCTGATAGAGCACGGCGTCAGAGCGGAAAGCCGCATCGGGGTCTTCGAGGATCTCGCGCAGCACCGCGTCGATGCCGGCATCGCGCTCAGCCTCGTCGATGATAGTGAAACCCAGCTCGGCCGGCGGTTCCGGGGCCGGCCTTGGCCGCGACAGTTGCGTCAGGATGTCGGCTGTCGGAATGGGCTTCGGCTGCGGTTTGCGCACCACGGTACTGGCTTCTTCCGGGCCGGGCGTGAAGATCAGGTCGCGGACGTCCTCAGGCGCCTCGGGCAGCGGCATGAGTTTCGGGCTGGTCGAGCGCGCGGAGGTTTCGACAGGGCCGATGGTGATCGCCAACGGGCGGCGCGACAAGGCCGGGCCCAGTGCGACGAAGTTTCCCCGCGCAAGCTCGCGGAACCTTTCGGCTTGGCGACGGTCCATTCCGAGCAGGTCAGCGGCGCGCGCCATGTCGATGTCCAGGAAGGTGCGGCCCATCAGGAAATTGGAGGCTTCCGCCGCGACGTTCTTTGCCAGCTTGGCCAGGCGCTGTGTGGCGATGACGCCGGCCAGCCCGCGCTTGCGGCCGCGGCACATCAAATTGGTCATGGCACCCAGCGAGAGCTTCCGCGCGCCGTCCGAGACTTCGCCGGCAACGGCGGGCGCGAAAAGCTGCGCCTCGTCGACCACCACGAGCACGGGATACCAATGCTCGCGCTCGACATCGAACATGCCGCCAAGGAAGGCGGCCGCGGCGCGCATCTGCTGCTCGACGTCGAGCCCCTCGAGATTGAGTACGACGGATACGCGGTGCTGGCGCACACGGCCGGCGATGCGCGTGAGCTCCGCCTCGGAGCGGGCGGCGTCGATCACCTGGTGGCCGAATTTTTCCGCCAGCGTGACGAAATCGCCTTCCGGATCGACTATGCACTGCTGCACCCAGGGCGCACTTTGTTCCAGCAGGCGGCGCAGCAGATGCGACTTGCCGGACCCGGAATTGCCCTGCACCAGCAGGCGGGTCGCAAGCAGCTCTTCCAGATCCAGCTCCGCCACGGCGCCGCCGGCCGCGGCGCCCATGTTGATGTTGACCTTCATCCGGTACCCCTTTGAGCACCGTCCTTAGCATCCGCCGCCACGCAGCGCGAAGCATCGCCGCAGGGATTCCCACAGGCACGACGGCGCGGATGAAGGTTGACCGGGCTGTGCGCCCATTCTCGGACGTTCAACAGCATATCCGCAGTTGCCGCCCCCTCACCGCTCGCACCCTCCCGGGTAGCGGGTCGTTCTCCGACCCCACAGCAGGCGTTGGATTCTCGTTGAGACACCTGCTTCTCAAAACGATAGTTGACTTTCGCGCTTCGTAGTCGAAGTCAATTCAAGCTTACCAGTGGTTCGTTTCCAACATTTGCATCCCGTTTGTACCGGCCGCGAGGGCAAATGATGGAAACAAGGAAGCCACTGGCAGGCTTATGATTCTATAGGAACTTTCAAATTCGACATTCGATTTCGAGGGCGACATCGAGCGGGTATCGAATGTCAAATCCGTTCCACTAGCGGGTCCTATTCCTTGAACGCGACCGGCGATTGCGGCTGACGATCGACTGTAAGCGTGAAGATATCCAGCGGGGGATAGTGTCCGCTGACATCAAATTTGCGCCGCGAGGCGCGGGCCGCGGCCGGATCGATTTCCGCGGTCAGGAATCCTTTTCTCGATGCATCGGTCCGGCAGCGACACCGCTGAACGGCCTGTAAACACGGCGTCGCCGGAATTGATCCACTCGTGTGGAACGGCATCTCCCAGCGATCCCGCACGTAGAAGCAAACTCAATGGCTTGCGACGCCGATCGGCGTCGGGACCCCTCGCCGAATCACAGATGCCACTGGAGATCTGGCTGCTTTTTGCCTATCCGCTACTGATGGGGCCGGTGATCGGCAAGGACCTGTTCCATCTGCGCTCTCTGCTGCTGGCGGCAGAATCGCTGAAAGCCGGCGTTATCACGATATCGGATTGCTTTTTCGATCCGCCTCGTCATGAGCTCGACCGGCTTGGAACCGTTTTCGGCGCCTACGATCTGGCCGGAATCAGGGCGATCGTGACGAGCGGAGTGATGAACATGCCGACGCTCGAGGCGCTGCCCTTCACGCGCGACGTCGCACCGTCTAAGGTGAGGAAGCAGCTCGACTTCGGCCCGCCGATTACGGCTGGCGCGTACATTGACTACTGCCGCGCGGCCATCGAAACCTTTGACGGGCGTGCGGGACGGCTGAAGTTCACGATTGCGCCGGATGGGATCATCATCGGCGCCGATCGTGACATCGCCCGTTTTCAACAATGCCTCTGCAAATCAAGACTTTACGCTCACGTATCGGGGCGGGGCTTTCGCGCCGGGTCGCAGTCGGCAACTCCGCGCGGTAGCGAAGTGTGAAGTTCGGCGAAGCGTGGTGCGGAGCTCGGCGATCGGATTTTTCTGTTTGACATATGCCATCGCAGCTTGCGCGCGATCGGTGAATCTGGGCTTGGGTAGTCTGCAATCCGGGCCGGGAAGCAACCGGGTCGGAACAAGCCGTTTCTCAACGAGATGCCGGACAATGACGCGAACACACCCCGTAATTGGCCTTGAAAAGGCCGCGCTCGCACGCTGGTGCAGTGGCGATCCTTCCGGTTTCCTTGAATTGTCAGCGCCCGACGTCACCTATTTCGATCCCTTCCTGCCGGCGCGGCTGGACGGCCTGGAAAAACTCACCGCCTACTACGGGGGCATTCGAGGCAAGATCTCGGCGCCGCGCTACGAGATGATCGATCCCCATGTCACCGAGATCGGCGATGCGGCTATCCTGACATTTCGCTTTGTTTCCTTTGGCGGCAGCGAGGGCGCCGAAATGCGCTGGAACTGCACCGAGGTCTATCGCCGGGAGGGCGAAGACTGGCGGATCGTCCAGACCCACTGGTCGCTCACCGGCGGTTCTTGAGAACGGGCGGAAATCCGCTCCGAACCCATCCCGGCCCGATACCGGCCCGTGGTTCATCAGGCCCGAGGGCGAAGAAGGCAAAAGCCGCATCGGATCCCAGACCGGCGGCGAACCGCTCGCGGGTTTCCATACCAGCGCGTTGGAAGTAGATGTCGAGCGCCTGTCGGCAAACGCGTCCGGTTCTCCAGGCCGCCCAGGCACACGCCGGCGGCTTCCTTCGCCCATTCCCTCGATCTGTACGGCAATGAATTCGTTCTCGTCGAATTAGCCGCGTCGTGAGCGCTTCAGGCGCGCTTTCCCCTGTGACGTCCGGTTGACGGCGCCGGGGACAGCCGCATCGACAGACCGTAACCGGCGGCCGAGGCCACGGCGGTGACAAACGTCCCCCAAGTGAGATCGACAACCGTCAGGATTACCGGCCAGTCGCTCAGCGTCGCCATGTTCGTCAGATCGTAGGTTGCGTAAGCGACGAAGCCGAAAAGGCCGCCCGAAAACAGCGCGCTGGCCAGCGTTCCGCGTGCAATCGCGGGAACGACCGCGAAGTACATGATGCCGGAAAGATAGATGACGTAGAACAGGCCCGCGGCTGCCAAATTCGGGTTTTCGGCGAGATGGCCGGCGAGATTGTCGCGATAGAATCCGGCCGCGATCTGCGACAGCCAGATGAAATCGAGGCCCAGGAACACGACCGCGGTCGCAAGAAAGGCTGTGAAATAGGTTCGCATGGTCATGATGATCCGTTGCGACAGCGGGTTGTCGCACCCCGTTTCGGTTTCTATTCGGTTCAGATGCCCAGTAGCGGCTGGATGATCCGCACGATCCGGCTGCGGAATTTGAGCGGCGCGTCGGTAACCGCCAGGCAGATGCAGTCCTCGCCCGGTTCGGCGATCGGCTGGTGTTCGACCTCAGCATCCGTTTCCTCGAAATCGCCAACGCCGAACAGCCCGTTTTCGTCGCGGAAAGCGCCGCACAGGACGAGCGTCAATTCCCGCCCGCGATGCCCGTGTTCCGGCACCGGCTTTCCCGCCGGGATGCGCAACAGCCGTACCGTGGTTGCAGCGTCCGAGGTTCTGATCGGATGGTGATAGGCGCCGAGTCCGAGCGCTCGCCATTTGACCGTGTCGAGGCTGCCGCCGAGATAGGAGCGAAGCGGCTCCGGTACGTTCCGGCCTTCAGGCAGAACGGCCGGCCGCGGTTCGACGTTCCCACGCGACGATGGTTTCCCCAGTCGCTGCCTGAGCGCCGCCCAAGACGCATTGTCTTGCGCGGACGCGGGCGCCGCTTCGATCGCCTCGACCAGCAGGCCGGCGGCGGCCTCCATTTGCGACAGGCGTCTGCGGCATTCGGGGCACAGCGCCATGTGGGTCGCGACCGCTATGCTCCATCCCTCTTCGAGCGAACCGCTGGCATATTCGAGCATCAACTCGTCGCTGATGTGGTGGTGTATTGTCATGACCTTTCTCCCAGCGCATCGCGTAGCTTGGAAAAAGCAAGCCGGATTCGGGATTTTACCGTGCCGATCGGGAGGTTCAGCCTCTCTGCGATCATGCTGTGGGAAGCTTCCTCGTAGAATGACAGCTTCAGCAACTCGACCTGCTCGGGTGGCAAGCTGCCCATCGCCTCGCGTAGCCGGCCGGCTTCCTGGTCCATTTCCATCATCGTGTCCGCAGCCATGATCCCGTCCGGTACGAAAGCCGGGTCGCTTGGATCGAATGCGGGCCGGCCGCTCTTGCGATAGGCATCGACGCGCGCGTTGCGCGCGATTGTGAAGATCCAGCTCGACGCCGCGCCGCGGGCGGGGTCGAACTGATCCGCCTTGTTCCAGACTGTCATCATCGTTTCTTGCATCAGTTCTTCCGCCAGGTGCCGGTCGGCGGAACGCTTCATCATGTAGGCGCGGATCTTCGGCCCGAAATGCCTGAACAGGCCTTCGAACGCCTCCAGATCCGCGTTCCTTCCCACCGCGACAAGCCGAGCGGTATGGTCTTCCGTGTCCGGCGTTTGAGTGGATTTGCTCATTTTCAGGCGCCCAGCCCTCCAATTGCACGGTGCCGTCGCTCGCCTCCCAAGGGGCGGCAGAGGATCTGTCTTCGCGAGCGCCGCAATGGAAATGGCCGTTTGCATGACCCTGTTACGGCGTCGTCGAGCCAACGGATCACAGCATCGAAGAAAAATTCGCGCTTTTCAATCCGCCTCCCGTCTTCACCCGTATTTGGAATGCATCTGCCGAAGGGAATGATTGAACATGACGAACATGAACAGTACGCACAAGCCCGAACAGCCCAACAGGGTCGCTGTTGTCGGCTCCGGAATTTCAGGGCTCGCCGCAGCCTGGCTCCTGAGCAGGAAGGCCGATGTCACGCTGTTCGAGGCGGACCGGCGCCTTGGCGGCCACGCCCACACGGTCGACGTGTCGACCGCCGACGGGCGAATCCCCGTCGATACCGGCTTCATTGTCTACAACGAGCGCAACTATCCCAACCTGGTAGCCCTGTTTGCTCATCTCGGCGTTCCCACCCAGCAATCGGACATGTCATTTTCAGCCTCGCTCGACGCCGGCCAATTCGAATATTCGGGCACCAGTCTGGCCACGATGTTCGGCCAGAGGAGCAACATCGTAAGACTGCGTTTCTGGCGAATGCTGGGCGATATCCTGCGTTTCTATCGCGAAGCGCCGGCCTGTTTGGCCACGAGCGGTGCCGACGGCATCACGCTTGGCGATTTCCTGGACATGCAGGGCTACTCGAAAAGCTTCGTTGAAGACCACATCCTGCCGATGGGCGCTGCGATCTGGTCGACGACCGCAAGGGAAATGCGCGCTTATCCGCTCCGCGCCTTCATTCGCTTTTTTGAAAGCCATGGTCTTCTCTCCCTTTCCGACCGCCCGACATGGCGAACGGTAAAGGGCGGCAGCCGCGAATATGTGAACCGGATCGTCGCCGATTTCGAGGGAAGCGTCCGGCTGAACACACCGGTCGTATCGCTTAGGCGTACCGGAAAGGGTGTGGTACTGACCACCGCCGACGGCCGGCAGGAAACATTCGACAATGTGGTTTTGGCCACCCACGCCGACCGCGCGCTTTCGATCCTCGCCGATGCCGATGGGCAGGAGCGCTCACTGCTTGGCGCATTCCGTTACACAAGCAACGAGGCGGTCCTGCACAGCGATCCGTCGCTCATGCCGAAACGGCGGCCGGTCTGGGCCAGCTGGAACTACATCGCCGGCACAAGCCAGGACAGCCAGCTTTGCGTCACCTACTGGATGAACAGGCTGCAGAATATCGACCGCCGCCACCCGCTTTTCCTGACCCTCAATCCGTCGCGGCCGATTTCGCCGGATCTGGTCCACGGCACCTTCGAATACACCCATCCGCTGTTCGACGCAGCCGCACTGGCCGCGCAACGTCAGCTCTGGAATATCCAGGGGCGCGGCGGTGTGTGGTTCTGCGGCGCCCATTTCGGAAGCGGTTTTCACGAGGACGGCCTGCAATCGGGCCTCGCCGTCGCCGAGGATATCGCGGGCATCAGGCGACCGTGGACTGTCGCCGCACAATCCGCGCGGATCTTTGTACCGCAACCGCTCGTGGCGGCCGAATGAGTATCAGATCGGCCCTCTATGCCGGCCATGTCGTGCACGCACGCCATCGCCCCCGCAAACACCGCTTCAAATACCGCGTGTTCTCGCTGCTCCTCGATCTCGATGAGTTCGAGACACTGGGCGGCACACTGAAACTGTTCGGCCACAACCGCGCCGCATTGCTCAGCTTCCACGACGCCGATCACGGCGACCAGAAGGGCGGCAACCTGAAGGCCTGGGCGCTTGATCATTTGCGTTCGGCCGGACTGGCCGAAGACGCCATGCGGTTCGAAATCCTCTGCTATCCGCGCATTTTCGGATACGTCTTCAATCCGCTTACCGTATATTTCTGCTATCGGCGGGATTCATCCCTCGCGGCAATTCTCTACGAGGTGTGCAACACCTTCAACGAACGCCACACCTACGTGCTCCCGGTTGGGCGCGGACAGGACAGTGTGCGCCAATCCTGCGAAAAGGAGCTCTACGTCTCGCCCTTCATGCCGATGGGCTGCACCTATCATTTTCACATCGAGCCGCCATCGGGGAATGTGGCGATCCGGATCAACGAGACGGATGCCGACGGGCCGCTGTTGTTTGCGGCCTTCGAGGGTGCACGCACGCCTCTCACGGACGCGACGCTGCTCAGGGCATTCGCATCCCACCCGCTGATGACGTTCAAGATCATGGCCGGCATTCACTGGGAAGCCCTGCGCCTCTGGCTGAAGGGCATGCCCTTCTTCAGGCACAACCCGGCGAATGTCAGCTAACTGTCAACGCTCCCGGACAATGATCTTTCGACGCGGTCCGGGAAAGAACGCATTGACGCGAGCCTGATAGGCTCTGAACCGGGCGCCGCGCGAGGCAAGCATATGCTCCTCCAGCGGCGGAATGCCGGAGACGTGAACGAGCAGCCAGTACATCATGACCGGCGCAAGCAGCGAAAGCCCGGCGGTAATGCCGCCGGCGAAGCCCGAAAAGGCCAGCAGCGGCCAGGCGACCCACCACAACCATTCGAAGAAGTAGTTCGGATGGCGTGACCAACGCCACAGACCGGTCTCGCAAACCGCCGTCCGCCCGCGATTGGACCGCCGGAACCGGGCGAGTTGGGCATCCGCGACCGCCTCGCCGACAAGGGCGACGATGGCAACCGCGATCGCCGCGAAGTCGAGCACGCCGGGAAAAGGCGCCGGATTGATGACGGCGGCATAGACCGAAATGACCAGCACGAAGGCGGCAAGCGCCTGGGCCTGCAGGAACCGGAATAGACGTCTCGAAGCTGCCGCTCCCCATTCCTCCATGAGTGCTGCATATCGCGGATCGTCCGCCGCACCGGCGGTGCGAGCGCTGATGTGTCCGGCAAGCCGCACCGCCCAAAGCGCGACAAGCACGCCGGCGACGAATTTCCGATCGGATTGTCCGCCTTCGGAAAGGACGATGACCGCGAGTGCGCCGATACCCGTCGCGGCCGACCAGACGGAATCGATCCAGCCACTGAGGCCCGTTCTGCGCTGAATCAGCCAGGCCAGGGTCATGGCAAGAGAAAGACCGACAGCCGTTGAAAGTAGAAGGATGATCTGCATTGTGCCCTGCCCGCTATTTGGTGGTTTTGCCATCCATTACGCAACCAGACCGCATTTGGTTTTCATGTCCGATACCCATCGCACACGAACCGGCGTCTTTCGCGAGCTCCTGTTCAAGTCGCAGGTCCGCCGCGCCTGCATCCGCATGGATATCCGGTTGCCGTGAAAATCCGGCAGCACATGAAGATCGCCGGCCAGGTCATCGACGATTCCATAATCGCCGGCGCCGGTTGTCCGCTCCCGGTCGTGCGCGGCGGGCGTAACCCGGTCGACATGCCGTTTGGAAACGCGAATTTGTTTTGATCCACGCGGCGAGCGCCGGATCAAAAAGCCACGCAGCCCGACGATGGCGCGGGACGTTGTCGCACAACATGACCGTGAAGGGCACGATGCCGGCATCGCGGCGGCGCTTCGGTCCGGCAGCGACCACCGGACGGCCGGGATCGAGGAAGCCGGTCATCGCGCCTGTCACGCGATCGCAAGCCATGACGATTTCGCATCAAGCGCGTGGTTCCATTTGCGCTACGGATGCTCTAAACACGCGCGCAAAGCATCACCAATTCCGGACTTACCGACATGAGCGCATCCGACCTCACAAGCCTTGGCATTGCCGGCCAGCGCGCGCTGCTGGCAAACAGGAAAGCCTCGGCGGTCGAACTGGTTGAAGCCCACTTCCGCGAGATCGAGAACAACCGCCATCTCAACGTGTTCATCACCGAGATGCGCGACGAGGCTTTTTCGCGGGCAAAAGCCTCCGACGAGCGGATCGCGGCCGGCAACGCGCTGCCGCTCGACGGTATCGCGATCGCGGTCAAGGACAATTATTGCACCAGGGGCGTGCGCACCACGGCGGGCTCGAACATTCTCGGCAATTTCGTGCCGCCCTACGAATCGACCGTGACCCGAAAGCTGCTCGACGCCGGCGCGGTCATCGTCGGCAAGACCAACATGGACGAATTCGCCATGGGTTCGTCGACCGAGTCGAGCCATTTCGGGCCCACCATCAACCCTGCGGGCGTGCGCGCCGGCCTTGAGAATATCGCGCCGGGCGGCTCGTCGGGCGGCTCCGCGGCTGCCGTTGCGGCCAACATGGCTGCCGGCGCGCTGGGCTCCGACACCGGGGGCTCGATCCGCCAGCCGGCCGGCTTCTGCGGCGTCGTCGGCTTCAAGCCGACCTACGGCGTCTGTTCGCGCTGGGGCATCGTCGCTTATGGCTCGTCGCTCGACCAGGCCGGCGTGTTTACCCGCTCGGTGGCCGACGCCGCGACCCTGATGGACGTCATTTCGGGCGAGGACAAGAAGGACACCACCTCCTATCCACGCGACGACTACGGTTTTGCGAGTGCGCTTGGCGAACCGGCGGGCAAGCTGCGCATCGGCTTTGCGAAGGAAGTGATCGAGGCGGGCTCCACCGCCGAAACCGACACGGTCTGGGCCGCAGCCCGCGCGCTGGCCGACAAGATGGGTGCCGAGATCGTCGAAGTCTCGATCCCGAGTTTCAAATATTCGCTGCCAGCCTATTACATCATCGCGCTCTCGGAAGCCTCGTCAAACCTGGCGCGTTACGACGGCGTGCGTTACGGCTATCGCGCGTCCGGCGCCAAAGACATCACCGACATGTACGAAAAGACCCGCGCGGAAGGTTTCGGCGCCGAGGTCAAGCGCCGCATCATGCTCGGCACCTTCACGCTGTCGGCCGGCTATTACGACGCCTACTATCTGAAGGCGCAGAAAGTGCGCAACAAGATCCGTGGCGAGTTCGAGGCCGCCTTCCAGCTGTGCGACGTGCTGTTCATGCCGACGACGCCGACCGCAGCCTTTGCCATCGGTTCGCATTCGTCCGATCCGGTCGAGATGTACCTGGAGGATGTCTTCACCGTTCCGGTCAACATGGCGGGCCTGCCGGCGATCTCGGTCCCGGTGACGAAAAGCGTGAATGGGCTTCCTCTCGGCCTGCAGATCGTCGGTCCGCAATTCGCCGACACCACCGTCATGCGCGCGGCGGCCGCAGTCGAGATGGCGGTGCCGGCGCTCTGAGGGCCGTCGGCCCCTCAGTCGGGGTCCTGCTCCCCCTCGGGAGCCCACAAAGCCGGTTGAAGCCAGGGGTCCGGAACCC
The DNA here is from genome assembly GCA_019912385.1 of Notoacmeibacter sp. GTDB lineage: Bacteria > Pseudomonadota > Alphaproteobacteria > Rhizobiales > Rhizobiaceae > JAIOIW01. Next base: position 10,908 of record JAIOIW010000092.1, read on the forward strand.
TCAGCGTATCCCCGACGGGCGGCATCGTGCCGTGCAGGCATTTCGACTGCCATGCCTCGCGCCATTCCTCCGGCAGCGGATAGGGCGGCGCGACCGAAGCCTCGGGCGTGAAGCCCAGGCGGCCGTAATAGGCCGGATCGCCAAGCACATAGACATGGCTCACGCCCTCATTTTCCAGCATTTGCATCCCTGCCCGGACGATCGCGCTGCCGATTCCCTGCCGCTGCCGGGACGGGGCGACGGCTAGCGGACCCAACAATGCGACCTTCTCGTTGCCGCCGGCGATATCGCATCGCGTGAAGATGACGTGCCCTGCGAGAGCCGTTCCGGCGAATGCGACCAGGGAGAGAGCGGTCGCCTGCTCCCGTAGCAGATCCCGGACCAGGGGCAGCAGGTCTTCCTCGGGGAACGCGTCCGGATAGAGCTTCTCGATCAGGTCGAGATCGCCGGGCACGCTTTCACGGATTTCTATTTCCTGCGTCATGTCCTCGCCATCGCCCGCGCACGCAGCATCGCAACACCTGCCCGGTACAAGCGGGTCCGCGCTGCGGCAACTCTCGTCGCTCCAATGAACCACGGATCAGTGGCTCACTCAAACGCATAGGGAATCGTGTCGCGCCGGTTGGGATCGACATCGAGCCGGCGTTTCAGCGGCGGCACGGCGCGCTGGTGGCAATTGCGCCGCTCGCAGATGCGGCAGGAGATGCCGATCGGCTCGAAGGCCTGTTCGCGGGCAAGATCGAGATCGTCGGCATAGACCAGTTCGCCGGCATGCGCGATCTCGCAGCCGAGCGCCAGTGCATAGCGCTGCACCGGATCGCGAAACCCGCCGGAGCGTTTGCTCACCGCCGTCGCCAGGCACAGATAGCGCACGCCGTCCGGCGTCTCGGCCAGTTGCCGGATGATCCGGTTCGGCGTTTCGAAGGCGCGATGCACGTTCCACAGCGGGCAGGCCGAGCCGAAGCGGGCGAACTGCAGCTTGGTCGCCGAATGGCGCTTGGTGATCGTGCCGGCCTGGTCGACACGGGCAAAGAAGAACGGCACGCCGCGCGCGCCTGGCCGCTGCAGCGTCGACAGCCGGTGACCGACCTGTTCAAGGCTGGCGCCGAAGCGGTCGGCCAGCAGGTCGAGATCGTGGCGCAGTTCGCGCGCGGCCATCGCGAACGGCTTGTAGGGCAGCATCGCTGCCCCGGCGAAATAATTGCCAAGCCCGATCCGGCAGATCGCCGGAGCGTCCGGCGAGCGGAAGTCCGCCTTCTCCAGGATCGCATCGATGACGCCGCCATGTTCCAGCAGCGCGATCTGGTGAGCGATCTGGAACGCATTGGTCGAGGCGCCGGCCCGCGCATTGAGCGACAGCACCCGCGAAGCCGGATCAAAGCGGCGGATCGCGCCGGGTGCGCCAAGCTCGGTGCCGATCATCACCCGGACGCGATGCTTGCGCTCGATATGGTCTGCCATCACCCGCACGCGGTTGCGTGTGCCGCCGGTCATCTCGCCCGCCAGCTTCTCCGCCGCAACGTCGAGTTCGTGGATGTAATTGTCCATGTAGTGGAAGAAATCGCGCACCTCCTCGTAGGGCGTCGGATCGTTGAGCGCGCCGGTGCGCGCGATCGTGTCGTCGAGTTCGGCAAGCTGCTCGCCTGCCCGCCTCAGCGCCTGGTGCATCGAAAGGAAGGCGCGCGCCACGGCCGGCGCATTCTGCACCACCATCTTGAGGTCCTGGCCGGGCGGCGGCGCGCCGCCGAACAGCGGGTCGGCGAAGGCCTCGGCTAGATCGGCCAGCATCCGGTCGCTGTCATTGTCCGAGAGCCCGGCGATGTCGACCGCAAAATTCTCGGCGAGCGCCAGCAGCACCGGCGCCGTGACATGGCGCTGGTTGTTCTCCATCTGGTTGAGATAGCTGGTTGAAATGCCGAGCTGGCCGGCAAAGGCCGCCTGCGTCAACGCCGCATTCTGCCGGATTTCGCGGATTTTCCGTCCGATGAAGAGTTTTCGCGCGCGCATGACGATTGATATTTCGCAATTTTGCAATTCGCTATTGTGAATATTTCTAATTTAACTTTGCCACCTTTTCAATCCTTTCGCCGGGGTCGAAACTGGCTTACGTCTGAGATTGCTATTTCCGGGAGGATATCGATGACCCCTTTCCCTGCTCTCCACGCCCTGAAAGTCCTGAAAGCGCGGGGGATTGCCTGATGCACGAGATCCTGGACCAACTCGAAGCCCACCGCGCCGAGGCGCGCCTCGGCGGCGGGCAGAAACGCATCGACGCCCAGCACGCCAAGGGCAAGCTGACCGCGCGCGAACGCCTCGAAGTACTCCTCGATGAGGGTTCCTTCGAGGAATACGACATGTACAAGACCCATCGCTGCACCGATTTCGGCATGCAGCAGACCAAGATCGCCGGCGACGGCGTGGTGACCGGCTGGGGAACCATCAACGGCCGCCCGGTCTATGTCTTCTCGCAGGATTTCACGGTGTTCGGCGGCTCGCTGTCGGAAACGCATGCCGAGAAGATCTGCAAGATCATGGACCTTGCCGTGCAGAACGGCGCGCCTGTGATCGGGCTCAACGATTCCGGCGGCGCCCGCATCCAGGAAGGCGTCGCCTCGCTCGGCGGCTATGCCGAGGTGTTCTGGCGCAACGTCCAGGCGTCAGGCGTCATCCCGCAGATTTCCGTCATCATGGGACCATGCGCCGGCGGCGCGGTCTATTCGCCGGCCATGACCGACTTCATCTACATGGTGCGCGACACCTCCTACATGTTCGTCACCGGCCCCGACGTGGTGAAGACGGTTACCAACGAGATCGTCACGGCGGAAGAACTGGGCGGGGCCTCGACCCACACGAAGAAATCCTCGGTCGCCGACGGCGCCTTCGACAACGACATCGAGGCGCTGATGGAAGTGCGCCGCATGGTCGACTTCCTGCCGCTGTCGAGCCGCGAGAAACCGCCGGTCATCCCGACCGCCGACACGCCCGACCGCCTGGAGATGGCGCTCGACACGCTCATCCCCGACAATCCCAACAAGCCCTACGACATGCACGAGGTGATCGCGAAGGTCGCCGACGAGGGCGATTTCTTCGAGATCCAGAAGGACCACGCGAAGAACATCCTGACCGGCTTCATCCGCCTGAACGGCTCGACAATCGGCGTCGTCGCCAACCAGCCGATGGTACTGGCCGGCTGCCTCGACATCGATTCCGCCAAGAAGGGCGGACGGTTCGTGCGCTTCTGCGACGCCTTCAACATACCGATCCTCACCTTCGTCGACGTTCCGGGCTTCCTGCCGGGCACGGCCCAGGAATATGGCGGCATCATCAAGCACGGCGCGAAACTCCTGTTCGCCTATGCCGAGGCGACCGTGCCGAAGGTCACCGTCATCACCCGCAAGGCCTATGGCGGTGCCTATGACGTCATGAGTTCCAAGCACATCCGCGCCGACGTCAACTATGCCTGGCCGACTGCGCAGATCGCGGTGATGGGCGCCAAGGGCGCAACCGAGATCCTGTACCGCTCCGAGCTCGGCGATCCCGAAAAGATCGCTGCCCGGACGAAGGAATACGAGGGTCGCTTCGCCAATCCGTTCGTCGCCGCCCAGCGCGGCTTCATCGACGAGGTGATCCAGCCGCATTCGACCCGCCGCCGCGTCGCCCGCGCCTTCGAGATGCTCAAGACCAAGCAGGTCCAGGCGCCGATGAAGAAACACGACAACATTCCGCTGTGAAGCCTCCCCCACACAAGGACCCCATTGAATGACCTCCGATCCCAAATTCCCGCCCGAAAAGAACCAGCCCGCCGGCTACGTGCCGCCGAAGGTGTGGAAGTGGGAGAGTGAATCCGGCGGGACTTTCGCCAATATCAACCGGCCGATTGCCGGCCCGACGCACGACAAGGAACTGCCGGTCGGCAGCCACCCGCTGCAGCTCTATTCGCTGGGCACGCCCAATGGCGTCAAGGTGACGATCATGCTGGAAGAGCTACTCGCCGCCGGCCATGAAGGCGCCGAATACGACGCCTGGCTGATCCGCATCGGCGACGGCGACCAGTTCGGTTCCGGTTTCGTCGAGATCAACCCGAACTCCAAGATCCCGGCCATGATGGACCATGCGCCGAAAGGCGGCGGCGATCCGGTCCGCCTGTTCGAATCCGGCTCGATCCTGCTCTATCTCGCCGAAAAGTTCCGCGCCTTCCTGCCGACAGACGTGCGCGGCCGCGCCGAAACCATGAACTGGCTGTTCTGGCAGATGGGTTCCGCGCCGTTCCTTGGCGGCGGCTTCGGCCATTTCTACGCCTACGCGCCGATGAAGATCCAGTACGCGATCGACCGCTATTCCATGGAGGTCAAGCGCCAGATGGACGTGCTGAACCGGCAACTGGCCGACAATGAATACGTTGCCGGCCCCGAATACACGATCGCCGACATGGCGATCTGGCCCTGGTATGGCCGCCTCGCCGCGAAAGCGGCCTACAACGATGCCGGCGATTTCCTGTCGGTTGACGAATACGAGCATGTCCAGCGCTGGATGAAGCTCATCGGCGAGCGCCCTGCCGCACAGCGCGGTTCGATGGTCAACCGCACCTTCGGCGATCCGGCGAAGCAACTGCATGAGCGCCATGATGCTTCTGACTTTGAGACAAGGACGCAGGACAAGACCGGCGGTACGGGGGAGAGATAGGCGATGTTCACCAAGATCCTGATCGCCAATCGCGGCGAGATCGCCTGCCGGGTCATCAAGACGGCAAGGAAGATGGGCATTGCCACCGTCGCCGTCTATTCCGACGCCGACCGCGACGCCGAGCACGTCAGGCTTGCCGACGAAGCCGTCCATATCGGACCGCCGCCTGCCACCCAGTCCTACCTGATCGCCGCCAGGATCATCGAGGCTTGCAAGCAGACCGGCGCAGAGGCCGTACATCCTGGCTACGGCTTCCTGTCCGAGCGCGCATCCTTCTGCGAGGCACTGGAGGCCGAAGGCATCGCCTTCATCGGCCCGAAGGTCAAGGCCATCGAGGCGATGGGCGACAAGATCACGTCGAAGAAGATCGCGGCGCAAGCCGGCGTCTCCACCGTGCCCGGCTATATGGGCCTGATCGATGACGCCGAACACGCGGTGACGATCGCCAACGAGATCGGCTATCCCGTCATGATTAAGGCGTCTGCAGGCGGCGGCGGCAAGGGCATGCGCATCGCCTGGAACGATGCCGAGGCGCGCGAGGGCTTCGACCGCTCCAAGTCGGAAGCCGCGTCCTCGTTTGGCGACGACCGCATCTTCATCGAGAAATTCGTCGAGGAGCCGCGCCACATCGAGATCCAGGTCCTGGCCGACGGCCACGGCAACACGCTCTATCTCGGCGAGCGCGAATGCTCCGTACAGCGCCGCAACCAGAAGGTCGTGGAGGAAGCCCCCTCGCCCTTCCTCGATGCCGCCACCCGCAAGGCCATGGGCGAGCAGTCCGTGGCGCTGGCGAAAGCCGTCGACTACCAGAGCGCCGGCACAGTCGAGTTCATCGTCGACAAGAACCGCAATTTCTACTTCCTGGAAATGAACACCCGCCTCCAGGTCGAGCATCCGGTCACCGAACTGGTCACCGGCATCGACCTTGTCGAGCAGATGATCCGCGTCGCCGCCGGCGAAAAGCTGCCGATGAGGCAGGCGGACATCAGGCTCAATGGCTGGGCGGTGGAAAGCCGCCTCTATGCCGAAGATCCCTATCGCAATTTCCTGCCCTCGATCGGCCGGCTGACGCGCTATGCCCCGCCCGCCGAAGGCCCGCTCGGCGAGGCGGTGGTACGCAACGACACCGGCGTCACCGAGGGTTCGGAAATCTCGATGTTCTACGACCCGATGATTGCCAAGCTTTGCACCTGGGCGCCGGATCGCATCCGCGCGGTCGATGCCATGGCCGACGCGCTGGATCGCTTCGTGGTCGATGGCATCGGCCACAACCTGCCGTTCCTCGCAGCCCTGATGCAGCATCCGCGCTGGCGCGAGGGCAGGCTGTCGACCGGCTTCATAGCCGAGGAATATCCTGACGGCTTCGGACCGGTCGAACCGGATGCGCAAACGCTGGACCGGTTTGCCATCGCGGCCGTGCTGTTCAGCCACATCCTCAACGAGCGCAACGCGAAGATCTCGGGCGTGCGCTTCTCGCAGGCCGCCCACCGCACCTCGGAACAGGAGGTCGTGCGCCTTGCCGGCCGCGAGGTCCGTGCCCGCGTGACGGATGTCAACAGTGACGGTTTCGCCGTCACCGCCGGGGGCGTCGACTATGGAACGGTCGAGACCGACTGGACGCCGGGCCGCACCCTCGCCCTGCTCACGGTCGGCGGCAAGACCCACGCCATCAAGGTCAACCCGGTACCGGGCGGCTGGCGCCTGCGCCAGCGCGGCGTCGACGTGAAGGCCCAGGTGTTCTCGCCGCGCGTCGCCGAACTGGCCGCGATGATGCCCGACAAGGCGCCGCCCGATACCTCCAGCCTGCTGCTCTGCCCGATGCCGGGCCTCATCGTCGCCATCCACGTCGAGGAAGGCGACGAAGTCCAGGAAGGCCAGATGCTGGCCATCGTCGAGGCGATGAAGATGGAAAACGTGCTGCGCGCCGAGAAGGCCGGCAAGGTCGCGCGCATTCCCGTCAAGCCCGGCGACAGCCTGGCTGTCGACGAGGTGATCATGGAGTTCGAGAAGTGAGCAAGACGACCCGCGACTGGCTTGACCTCGCCGCAAAGGAACTGAAGCGCGATCCGGCAACGCTGACCTGGGCGACGCCGGAAGGCATCGCCATCAAGCCGCTCTACACGGCCGGCGATCTGCCCGAATCCGCGAAGGACGAGCTGCCGGGCTTCGCCCCGTTCACCCGCGGCGTGAAAGCGACGATGTACGCCGGCCGGCCATGGACGATCCGCCAATATGCCGGCTTCTCCACGGCGGAAGAGTCGAACGCGTTCTACCGCAAGAACCTCGCGGCGGGCCAGAAGGGCCTGTCGGTCGCCTTCGACCTCGCCACCCATCGCGGCTACGATTCCGATCATCCGCGCGTCGTCGGCGATGTCGGCAAGGCGGGCGTCGCGATCGATTCCGTGGAAGACATGAAGATCCTGTTCGACGCCATCCCGCTCGACGAGATGAGCGTGTCGATGACCATGAACGGCGCCGTGATCCCCGTGCTCGCCATGTTCATCGTGGCTGGCGAGGAACAGGGCGTTGACCGCGCGAAACTGTCGGGCACGATCCAGAACGACATCCTCAAGGAGTTCATGGTCCGCAACACCTACATCTATCCGCCGGAACCCTCGATGCGGATCATCGCCGACATCATCGCCTATACGGCGAAGGAAATGCCGAAATTCAACTCGATCTCGATTTCGGGCTACCACATGCAGGAGGCCGGGGCGACGCTGGCCCAGGAACTGGCCTACACGCTGGCCGATGGCATGGAATATGTCCGCGCCGCCATGTCGAAGGGCCTCGACATCGACGCTTTCGCCGGGCGTCTGTCCTTCTTCTTCTGCATCGGCATGAACTTCTTCATGGAAGCCGCCAAGCTGCGTGCCGCGCGCCAGCTCTGGGCGCGCATCATGACCGATTTCGGCGCGAAGTCGGAGCGCTCCAAGATGTTGCGCACCCATTGCCAGACATCAGGCGTTTCGCTCACCGAGCAGGACCCGTACAACAATGTCGTGCGCACCGCCTTCGAGGCGATGGCCGCGGTGCTGGGCGGCACCCAGTCGCTGCACACCAATTCCTTCGACGAGGCGATTGCCCTGCCGACGGATTTCTCCGCCCGCATCGCCCGCAACACGCAGCTCATCCTGCAGCACGAGACCGGCGTCACCCATGTCGTCGACCCGCTCGGCGGCTCCTACTATGTCGAGGCGCTGACGAAGGAACTGGCCGAGGAGGCCTGGGCCATGATCCAGGAAGTCGAGAGCCTGGGCGGCATGACCAGGGCCGTCGAGCAGGGCCTGCCGAAAATGCGCATCGAAGAGGCCGCCGCACGCCGTCAGGCGCGCATCGACCGCGGCGAGGATGTCATCGTCGGCGTCAACAAGTATCGCCTCGAAGACGAACCACCTGTCGACATCCTTCAGATCGACAACGCCAGGGTGCGTGCCGCGCAGATCGCCCGGCTCGAGCGCATCCGCGACACCCGCGACCAGAAGGCCTGCGACGCCGCGCTTGCCGCGCTCGATCAGGTGGCTGCGAGCGGGCGGGGAAACCTGCTGGAAGCAGCCGTGGAAGCTGCCCGGTCACGCGCAACGCTTGGCGAGATCTCGAACGCCATGGAACGTGCCTTCGACCGCTACCACGCCACGACCCGGGTCATCTCCGGCGTCTATGACGAGGCCTATCGCGAGGACGCCGAATACCAGGCGTTGCGGGCCAGGATCGGCGAACTGAAGGCAGAGCGCGGCCGCGAGCCGCATATACTGGTCGCCAAGATGGGCCAGGATGGCCACGACCGCGGCGCCAAGGTGATCGCCACTGCCTTTGCCGACATGGGCTTCAAGGTCGACCTCACCGACATGTTCGAGACCCCCGATGAAGTGGCGGAGAAGGCAATCGGCAGAAAAGTCGACGTCATCGGCGTGTCGTCGCTCGCCGCCGGCCACAAGACTTTGGTGCCGGAACTAATTTCCAAGTTGAAGGATCGCGGCGCCGAAGACATCATCGTCGTCTGCGGCGGTGTCATCCCCGAGCAGGACTACGCCTTCCTGCGCGAGGCCGGCGTGGCCGAGATCTTCGGCCCCGGCTCCAACGTCATCGACGCCGCCAATGCGGTTCTGGGGCAGGTGAGCGGCCAGCGCCGCAACAGGTAGCAATTGCGGCGACCCGTCCGGGCCGCCGGTCTGAAGTGGAGGAAAACGGGTCATGAAGTCGCAATATCACGAGGTCTACGCGGCCTGGAAAAAAGACCCGGAGGGATTTTGGGCCGGTGCAGCGGCCGCGATCGACTGGGAAAAGCCATGGGACAAGGTGTTCGACGCTGACGCCGGCATCTATGGCCGCTGGTTCACCGGAGCCGAATGCAACACCTGCCACAACGCCGTAGACCGCCATGTCGCCGGCGGGCGGGCCGACCAGACCGCGATCATCTATGACAGCCCTATCACCGGTGCTGGGAAGAAATTCACCTATGCCGAGGTGAAGGCGGAGGTCGAGGCGCTGGCCGCCGTGCTGCGCGACCGGGGCATCGAAAAGGGCGACCGCGTCCTGATCTACATGCCGATGATCCCGGAAGCCGCCTTCGCCATGCTCGCCTGCGCCAGGCTCGGCGCCGTCCACTCGGTCGTGTTCGGCGGTTTTGCCGCCCGCGAGTTGAAGACGCGCATCGACGATTGCGCCCCCAAGGCCGTGATCTCCGCCTCCTGCGGCGTCGAGCCGGGCCGCGTCATCGCCTACAAGCCCCTGCTCGACGAAGCGATCGAGCTTTCGGTCAGCAAGCCGCAATGCTGCATCATCGTCCAGCGCGAGCAGATGAGCTGCGACCTGACCGAGGGCCGCGACATCGACTACCGCTCGGCCGTCGAGGCGCACAAGCAGGCCCGAACCGAAGTGCCTTGCGTCCCGGTGCTGGCGACCGATCCGCTCTACATTCTCTACACCTCGGGCACCACCGGCGCGCCCAAGGGCGTCGTTCGCGACAATGGCGGGCACATGGTGGCGTTGAACTGGTCGATGAACGCCATCTACGGCGTCGAGGCCGGCGAAGTCTTCTGGGCCGCGTCCGACGTCGGCTGGGTGGTGGGCCATTCCTACATCGTCTATGGCCCGCTGATCAAAGGCTGCACGACGATCCTGTTCGAGGGCAAGCCGGTCGGCACGCCGGACGCCGGCACCTTCTGGCGGGTGATCTCCGAGCACAAGGTCGCCGCCTTCTTCACCGCGCCAACCGCGTTTCGCGCCATCAAGAAGGAAGATCCGAAAGGCGAGTTCCTGAAGAAATACGACGTTAAGAGCCTGCGCACCCTGTTCCTGGCCGGCGAACGCGCCGACCCCGACACGATTCTCTGGGCGCGCGATCTGCTGGGCATCCCGGTGATCGACCACTGGTGGCAGACCGAAACCGGCTGGACCATCGCCGGCAACCCGGTCGGCCTGGGCGCGCTGCCGGTCAAGCTCGGATCGCCGACCGTCGCCATGCCGGGCTACAACGTCGAAATCGTCGACGACACCTGTCACCCGGTGCCAAACGGCACGCTCGGCAATATCGTCGTCAGACTGCCCATGCCGCCCGGCTCGCTGCCGACGCTGTGGAACGCCGACGAACGCTTCCGCTCCGCCTATCTGGAAGAGTTTCCCGGCTACTACAAGACCGCCGACGCCGGGATCATGGACGAGGACGGCTACCTGTTCATCATGGCCCGCACCGACGACATCATCAATGTCGCGGGCCATCGCCTGTCGACCGGCGGCATGGAGGAAGTCATTGCCAGTCATCCCGACGTCGCCGAATGTGCGGTCATCGGCGTTGCCGACAAGCTCAAGGGCCAGGCACCGGTCGGTTTCATCATCCTCAAGGCCGGGGTAGATCGCCCGCTTGCCGACATCGAGAAGGAAGTGGTGGCCCTGGTGCGCGAGAAGATCGGCCCGGTCGCCGCATTCAAGACGGCGCTCGCCGTCCACCGCCTGCCCAAGACGCGCTCGGGCAAGATCCTGCGCGGCACCATGCAGAAGATCGCCGATGGCGAGCAGTGGAACATGCCGGCGACGATCGACGATCCGGCCATCCTCGATGAGATCGGCGAGACGCTGAAGCAACGCAAGGTCGGCTCCTTCGGCTGACCTCCGGCGTCTCCATCCTGTTTTCTCCCCCGCCCCGGGGGAGAAACTCCCTCTTCGTTGCCCTGCCCGAAAATCGACATCTTGGCAAAATAGCGCCATAGTCCGTCGCGCGCGGGGGATTCTTGCAGGTTGCGACAGCGTTTTGAAAAAAGAGGGAAGTTCATGAAAAAGATCGTCGCCATCATCGCGGCAGGCGCATTTGTGGCCGGCTGCACGACCGATCCCTATACGGGTCAGAAGAAACTCTCCAACACCGCTGGCGGCGCGCTTCTCGGCGCGGCAGCCGGCGCCGGTCTCGGTCTCCTGGCCGGTGGCGACGACAGGCGCAACGCGTTGATCGGCGCGGGCATCGGCGCTCTGGCCGGCGGCGGCATCGGCGCCTACATGGACAGCCAGGAAGCCGAGCTTCGCGCCCAGCTTCAGGGCACCGGCGTATCCGTTACCCGCGTTGGTAACGACCTCATCCTCAACATGCCGTCGAACATCACATTTGCGACCGACCAGGACGCGGTGCAGGCGAGTTTCTACCCGACGCTCAATTCGGTCTCGCTGGTGCTCAAGAAATACCGCAGCACCCTGGTGGACGTGTACGGCCACACCGATTCCACCGGCGACGACAGATACAATCTCAACCTGTCGCAGCGCCGCGCCACCTCGGTTGCCAACTACCTGGCGAGCCAGGGTATCGACGGCCGCCGTTTCTATGTAACCGGCTACGGCGAAAGCCAGCCGATCGCGCCGAATTCAACGCCCGAGGGCCGCGCCCTCAATCGTCGCGTCGAGATCAAGCTGACGCCGCTGACAACGGGCTGATCCTGTCGCCCGGCCTCCCTGAAAAAGTGAGGCCGGGCATCGGTTCCTTCCGCACCTTGTCCTTGCGCTCCCCGATGTGTAGAGCCTGTGCCTGAATCCGCATCCGGGACAGTCGCATGAAAACCATCACCATCCGCCGGCCGGACGACTGGCATCTCCACCTGCGCGACGGCGCGATGCTGGAAGCGGTGCTGCCGGCGACCTCCGCGCATTTCGCCCGCGCCATCATCATGCCGAACCTAGTTCCGCCGGTGGTGACCACCGCCGACGCGAAAACCTACCGCGCGCGGATCATGGCCGCACTGCCGAAAGATCATGCCTTCACGCCGTTGATGACGCTCTACCTGACCGAATCCACCGACGCCGACGACGTCGCCGCCGGTTTCGCCAGCGGCGAAGTGACGGCGGTGAAGCTTTATCCCGCCGGTGCGACCACCAATTCGCAAAGCGGCGTCCGCGATATCGACAAGGTCACGCCCGTGCTGGAGCGCATGGCCGAAATCGGCATGCCGCTTTGCGTCCACGGCGAGGTGACGGACCCGGAAATCGACATTTTCGACCGCGAGGCCGTGTTCATCGACCGCGTGCTCGATCCGTTGCGCCGGCGCATCCCCGGCCTTCGCATCGTCATGGAGCATGTGACGACCAGGAACGGCGTCGACTACGTGAAATCGGCGGATGAGGGGCTGGCGGCGACCATCACCACCCATCACCTGATTATCAACCGCAACGCGATCCTGGCAGGCGGCATCCGCCCGCATTACTACTGCCTGCCGGTGGCCAAGCGCGAGGAACACCGTCTGGCGCTGCGCGCCGCGGCGACGTCGGGCGACGCCCGGTTTTTCCTCGGCACCGATTCCGCGCCCCACACAGATCCGCTGAAGGAATGCGCCTGCGGATGCGCCGGCGTTTTTTGCGCCCCCAACACGCTGTCCTGCCTCGCCCATGTCTTCGAGCAGGAGCGCGCACTGGACAAGCTCGAGGCCTTCGTCTCGATCAACGGCCCGGCCTTCTACCGCCTGCCGGTCAACGAAGAGACGATCACGCTTCAACGCCGCGACGAGCCGGTCGCTTATCCGGCGAAGATCGAGACCGGCGCCGGGCCGGTCACCGTGTTCGATCCGATGTTCCCGCTCTATTGGGCGGTCGCAGACGCCTGACCGCCTATCCGCGGCCGAATTTGGCCGTCTCTTCGCTTGCAGCCCCTTCGGGAGCGTTCTTCGCCGCCCGCCGCGAGATGAGAAACGCAATGCCGAAACCGCCGGCAAGGATGATCACGGTCATCAGCGGGCGGTACCAGAACCAGGCGACGCCGGTCGTCACCGACCCGACCAGGATCGCGGCGACGAAAGCGATCAGCCCGGTGCCCAGCCGCGCGATCGAACCGAGCATCGGTATGACGTCGAACACGACGCCGATCGGCCCCGCGATCATCGCGAAGGCGACGAAAAGCAGGAACAGTCCCACGATCCTGAGCACCCAGGTGAGCACGGAATTTGCCGATTGCGCCGCCTTGAACATCTCGTCGGCGGCAACGATGCCGGTATCGACCATTTCCAGCGCGTCGCCCGCCTGGGTCTGGTAGGGCGCGAAACTGTTGCCCGCCTGCCGCGCTATGACCGAGATGTCCTTGGCGCCGACCAGCGAATAGGAGATCCGCAGATCGCCCACCTGCGGCGCCAGCAGGTCGTAACCGGTCCGCACCACGCCGTCGGATATCCTGACCGGACGGGTCGTCCCGAGCGCCTGGCGCACCGTGTCTTCCAGCTCCTTCGGCAGCGTCACCTGTTCCGCGCCGCCGACCTTCGACAGGATGTTGCGGTGCAGTTCCCATCCGCCGAGCGATCCCTTCTCGGCCAGGAAACTGTCGCTTGCCAGCGGCATCGCCGGGTTGTCGTGTCCCTCGCTCTGCTGGAAGCCCGACGAATTGATCTCGCTGCCGGACCAGCCCTTTGAATAGCTGTAGGTGGTGACCGTTTCCTCGCCGCCGCCGAGTTTCTTGCGGGTCTCGCTCTGCTGCTTCTCCTGCCACTGGTACATCTCGACGGAGCGGATCAGTTCGATGCCGCGCGCCGAGATGCCGAGCGCCGGGTCGGTCAGCATCTCCTTGACGTCGGCGCGTCCGCTCACATGGACGAGCCGGCTCTCATTGGCCGGATCGGGCGCATCGGCGGAAACGGAGATGACAGCACCCGCGCCTTCGTCCAGCGAACGGGCCGTCTGCACCGCCCGTCCCTCGTTCCAGAACAGCAGGATCACCATGGCGACGAGCAGCAGAAAGCCGAAAAGCATCCCGCCGACCGACCCGGCGATGCGCTGGAACCAGGACCGCGACGTCGTTACCGTAACCGCCATCACCCGCTCTCCTTGCCTGATGGATAATTGCTTGGATGACAAACCTTAGCGCCTTTCAGAGAAAGCTGAAATGCGATTCAGGGCCGCAATACCTACGCGCTGGCGCAACCGGCGCATAGGCCGCGGATCTCGATCGTCGTCTTGGTGGGGTGAAATCCCTTGCCGTGGGTCCAGCGGTCCAGCCGCTGCTCCACCTCGGCATCCGAGAACTCGTCCACCTGGCCGCAGTCCTCGCAGATCGCAAACGCGATCACGCCATGGCCATGGCATTGCGGATGGGCGCAGGCGACGAAAGCGTTGATGCTCTCCAACCGGTGCACCATGCCGAAGTCGAGCAGCTTGTCGAGAGCGCGGTAGACCTGTAGCGGCGCGCGCAGGCCCTCGCCGCGAAGCCGGTCGAGAATGCCGTAGGCGCTCAGCGGGGCATCGGACTGCGTCAGCGTGCCGAGTACTAGCGCCTGGTTGCGCGTCAGCCGCGGCTCCTGTTTTCCGTTCATCGTCTCTCCTCCTTCCGGCCGTTCGCACCAGGCATCGGCAGCAGGCTTAAGAGAAACAGCGCAAGCCCCGCAACCACGATCGACGGCCCCGACGGCGTGTCGAACTCCAGCGATCCGAACAGGCCGCCGGCTGCGGCCAAGCCGCCAGTCAGCGCCGCCAGCACGGCCATCTGCTCCGGCGTGGAGGCAAAGCGACGCGCGGTTGCGGCCGGGATGATCAGCAGTGCGGTGATCAGCAATATCCCGACGACCTTCATCGCGATCGCGATGACAGCCGCAAGCATCAGCATGAAGACGATCCGGGCCCGCTCCGGCGCCATGCCTTCCGCTTCCGCCACTTCCTCGCTGACCGTTGCCGCCAGCAGCGGCCGCCATAGCCACGCCAGCAGCGCCAGTACCGCCGCGCCGCCGCCAAAGATGACCGCGATATCGGTTTTCGACACGGCAAGGATGTCGCCGAACAGCAGGCCGGTCAGGTCGATCCGCACCCAGGACATGAAGGCGACCAGCACCAGCCCGACGGCCAGCGCCGAATGGGAGAGGATGCCGAGCAGTGAATCGGTGGACAGGCCGCGGCGCCTTTGCAGCAGCAGCAGCGCTATGGCGACCGCCGCGACGACGGCGAAGACGCCCGCTGTCACATTGACCTGCAGCAGCAGGGCAAGCGCGATGCCGAGCAGCGCCGAATGCGCCATGGTGTCGCCGAAATAGGCCATCCGCCGCCAGACCACGAAACAGCCGAGCGGCCCGGCAAGCACCGCGATGCCGATGCCGGCCAACAGCGCGCGTGTGAAGAAATCATCGAGCATGGTCTTCCTCACGCGTATGGTCGTGGTGGTCGTGGTGGCCGTCCTCGGGCGTGCAATGATCGGTGACCGTGCCGTCGGCATGGCGCACGCGCCCGTCCGGCAGGTGAGTGTGATCGTGATGGTGGCGATAGACGGCGAGCGACTGCGCCGCCTTGCCGCCGAACAGGTTGATATATTCCGGGCTTGCCGCAACCAGTTCCGGCGTGCCGCGGCAACAGACATGGCCGTTGAGACAGATCACCGTGTCGGTCTCCGCCATCACAACGTGCAGGTCGTGCGAGATCAGCAATATGCCGCAGCCGGTCTTGTCGCGGATCGCCTTGATCAGATCGTAGAGCGCCAGTTCGCCGGCGAAATCGACGCCCTGTACCGGCTCGTCGAGGACCAGCAGGTCGGGTTTGCGCAGCATGGCGCGGGCCAGCAGCGCGCGCTGGAACTCCCCGCCCGACAGCGTCCCCGCCTGCTCACGAGCGAGATGCGCGATACCCGTCGCTTCAAGGGCGGCCTCTATCTCTTCGTCGCTCGCATGCGCCGTCAGTCGCATCAGCCGCGTGACATCCAGCGGCAACGACGGATCGATCGTCAGCCTCTGCGGCACATAACCGACGACGAGATCGTGCGCGCGCCGCACCCTCCCCTCGTCGGTCTTCAGCACGCCGATTGCCGCCCGCGCGGTCGTCGACTTGCCCGATCCGTTCGGTCCGATCAGCGTGACGATCTCGCCGCGCCTGACCGAAAGGTCGACCCCGCGCACCAGCCAGCGACCGTTGCGGCGCACACCGGCATCGGTCATCTCGACCAGCGTGCCCTGGCCTGGCAATTCCAATGTGTTTTCTGCCGGCATCACCTTGCCTTGGGTCGAACGAAACGTTATGGGGTTACACCTACGATGTAACTTAATAACATTTCATTTCCCGGAGGTCCACGTGTTTCGTTTCGCGCGCATCGTTATGCCGGCTGCTTTTCTCGCTGCAACGGCCACTGCCGCCAACGCCCTCGACGGTGTGGTCGCTTCGATCAAGCCCGTGCACTCGCTTGTCGCCGCGGTTATGGGCGACACGGGAACGCCGGCGCTGCTCGTGCAGGGCGCCGCCAGCCCGCACGGATTCACGCTCAAACCGTCGCAAGCCGGCGAATTGGAGCAGGCGAGGCTGGTGTTCTGGATCGGTCATGAACTGGAACCGTTCCTTGAAAAGCCGATGGAGACGATCGCGGCGCAGGCGCAATCGGTCGAACTGATCGAGGCCGAAGGTCTGATCCGTCTTGCACCGCGCGAGGGCGGCATGTTCGAAGCACATGACGACCACGATGGCGATCATGGAGCCGATGAAGACGATCACGGGCATGGCGCCTTCGATCCGCATGTCTGGCTCGACCCGGAAAACGCCAGGATTTTTGTCCGCGAGATCGAACGCGCGCTTTCGGCAGCCGATCCGGCCAATGCTGCGGCCTACCGGGCGAATGGAGAGGCAACCATGGCGCGCCTGGATGTGCTGTCGCAAGACGTCCGCACGACCCTCGCATCGGCGAAAGGCAGTGGCTTCGTCGTCTTCCACGACGCCTACCACTATTTCGAGAACCGGTTCGAAGTCCGTGCCTCCGGTTCGATCACCGTCAGCCCCGAGGTCATGCCGGGCGCCGCCCGCATCGCTGAAATCCGGGCCAGCATGAAGCAACTGGGCGCGGCCTGCGTATTTGCCGAACCGCAATTCGAGCCGAAGCTCATCGACGTCATCATGGAAGGAACCGGCGCGCGCACCGGCGCGCTCGACCCGCTGGGCGCGCAGCTGGACGACGGGCCGGATCTCTACTTCAACCTGATCCGAAACATGGCTTCGGCGATGCGCGATTGCCTGGCGGCCGGGAACTGACCCGGTTCCCGGTCTCTTCGCTCAGGGCTTGTTCTTCTTGCCGGGCTTGAACTTCTTGCCCTTGGCGAAACCGCCCGGCTTTTTCGCCCATTTACCGTCCGCTGGTTTCGCGCCGTCAGGTGCTTTTCCCTTTCGGTGAGCCTTGGGCCTGGCGCGTTCCGGCCGCATCTCTTCGCCGGCGGCCGGGTCGCCCTCGAAGCGGTGGATCGTGGCGCCCTTCTCCAGCGCTTCGCCGCGTTCGAGTGCCGCGGCATAGGCCTCCGCCTTATCGGCATCGATCTCGAAGCGGGTCTCGTGTTCCAGGATGCGGATCGAGCCGACCGCCTTCTTGGTCACGCCGCCGGCCTTGCAGATGATCGGAAGAATCCAGCGGGGCTCGGCCCGGTTCCTGCGCCCAAGCGACAGCGCGAACCAGACGCCATTGGTGAACCGCGTGTCCGGCCGCTCGCCAAGCGCCGCGCGCGGCGCCGGCTGGTGAACGCCCATCACTTCTTCGGGCACGGGACGCGAGGCGCGCTCGCGCTTCAGCCAGGCGGCGGCGATCTGCTCTGGCGAATGGCGCTCCAGCAGGGCGGCAATCATCTCGTTGTCATCGGCCTCGACCGGCTCGATGAACACCGGGTCGGCCAGCATCCGTTCCCGGTCACGTTCCAGAATGGCATCCGCCGACGGCGGCGCCATGAACAGCGCATTCACCTTCGCCGTTTTCAGGACCCGCTCCGCGGTGCGGCGCCTGTGCTGCGGCGCGATGACCACCGCCGTGCCCTTGCGTCCCGCCCGTCCGGTGCGCCCGGACCGGTGCAGCAGCGTTTCCGGATTGGTCGGCATGTCGGCATGGATGACGAGGTCGAGATTGGGCAGGTCGATCCCGCGCGCGGCAACGTCGGTCGCCACGCAAACCCTTGCCCGTCCGTCGCGCATCGCCTGAAGTGCATTTGTCCGTTCGCCCTGGGTGAGTTCGCCCGAAAGCGCCACCACGGAGAAGCCGCGATTGTGCAGACGCGCCGCCAGATGGCGCACAGCGTCGCGCGTCTGGCAGAAGATGATCGTGTTTGCCGAGTCGAAATAAAGCAGCGTATTGATCACCGCATGGTCGCGCTCTGCCGCGCTGACCGGCATCAGGTGGTAGGTGATATCGCCGTGCTGGTCGCTTTCGCCCTTGAGCTCGATCCGTCGCGCATCGCGCTGATAGCGCTTGGCAAGCTTGGCGATCGCCGGGGCGACCGTGGCGGAGAACAGCAGCGTGCGGCGCTCTTCCGGCGCGGCATCGAGGATGAACTCGAGATCCTCGCGGAAGCCGAGATCGAGCATCTCGTCGGCCTCGTCGAGAACGACCGCCCGCAGCGCCGACATGTCGAGCGATCCGCGCGTGATATGATCGCGCAAGCGCCCGGGCGTGCCCACCACGATATGCGCACCGTCATCGAGCGCGCGGACTTCGCCGCGCATCGGCATGCCGCCAATGCACGAGGCGAAGCGCGCGCCGGTCTCGCGGTAGAGCCACTCCAGTTCCCGCCTGACCTGCATCGCCAGCTCGCGCGTCGGCGCAATGGCGAGCGCGAGCGGCCGGTCCGCGCGGCCGAACCGGTCCGCCCCGTCGAGCAGAACCGGCGCCAGCGCGATACCGAAAGCGACGGTCTTGCCCGACCCGGTCTGCGCCGAAACGAGGAGGTCGGAACCCAGCGCATCGTCGGCGAGCATCGCCGCCTGGACGGGCGTCAGCGTTTCATAACCGCGGGCGGCGAGCGCCGCGGCAAGCGGCGCGGCAATTTTGTCGGATAGGTTCATCGATTTCGGGCTTTCACTTCGCGGCTGCGCCTGGCGCGCCGGCGGCCGGGCGAACAGCGCCCGGAAACATTCGCGGTTCCCTACGCGGCGGAAAGGCAAACGTCAACGGGCGGATGGTCGGCGAAACAAAGGCATGCCGCCTTCTTTGCAGCCGTTTCCGGCGCAATGCGGTGACTCGCCGGAGGCATCTGGCCCGTCCTTTTGGTTCGATGGCCGGATCAGGCGGCGAATGGAGCAGCGCCGCTTCTCGCCTCCTGCCGCGTTCAGCGGCGGTCCTGCGATCTCATCCGCTGATCCTGGCGTGCGGAATTCCGTACATCAGTCGGTGGAACGCGTCGCCGCTGACATGGACGAGGCTGCGGTGGTCGCCACCCTCGAAATAGATTTCGTCGCGGTCTTCCAGCTTCTCGTCGACAAGGCAGGGGACCCGGTACGGCTCGCCGAAAATCGGTATGGCGCCGGTCTCGCAATCGGGAAACAGCTTGCTCGCTTCCTCTTCGGTGGCCAGGCGGCAGGGACTTCCCATGATCTTGTTCATCCTGGCGATGTCGATCTGGTGGGATGCCGGCAGCACGGCCAGCACGTAGCTGCCGTCCCATTTCAGCACCACGCCCTTGGCCAGTTCGCTATCGCGCACATGGCCAGCCCGTGCCGTCATGGTCGAGCAGCCGGTTCTCTTGTGGCGGGTCACCTCGTAGGGGATGTGATTGTCGTCCAGATACTCGTGCATGGTCATCGCGAGTGCCATGGTCGCGTCTCCTCGGGCTGCGCGCTGCGGCACGGCGACCGGCATGATGCGAGGACTTTGAAAACCGCGCGGCCGGCAGCGCGAACAGGCTGCCATTCTTCGGCGCGGCGATGTCGGGCTTCAGGGACCGTATCCGGCCGCCCGGCGGCAGCCTTTCTGGCCGCAGAATACACCCGCGCCCGAAAGACGGCAACCGCGCCCGCCAGCCCGTCACGCTCGACCCGAATCGGCGAAACGCGGACAGGGCGGGAAAGGAGCAACCCTTTACCGGTTCGAGGTTCCGGGCAGCGTGCCTTCCAGCTTGGCGATGATGCCGAGCATGATCTCGTCCGCGCCGCCGCCGATCGAACCGAGACGGCCGTCGCGGAAAAACCGGCTCACCGGGTTGTCCCAGGTGTAGCCCATGCCGCCCCAATATTGCAGGCACGAGTCGGCGACCTCGCGCATCAGCCGCCCGGCCTTGAGCTTTGCCATCGAGGCCAGCCGCGTCACGTCCCGGCCCGCGATATACTGCTCCACCGCCGACCACGACAGCGCGCGCAGCGCCTCCACCTCGGTGCGCAGTTCCGCGAGGCGGAAATGAACCACCTGGTTGTCGAGCACCGGTGCGCCGAAGGTCTTGCGCTCGCGCGTGTATTCGATGGTGAGATCGATCAGCCTGTCGAGTCCCTTGAGCGCGTTCACGGCCGCCCACAGCCGCTCCTCCTGGAACTGCAGCATCTGGTAGGTGAAGCCCATGCCCTCCTGGCCGACCAGATTGGCCTGCGGCACGCGCACTTCGTCGAAGAACAGTTGCGCGGTATCCGATGAATTCATGCCGATCTTCCTGATCTTCTGGCGCGTGATGCCTTTTGCATCCATCGGCACCATGATCAGCGACTTGTTGCGGTGGACCGGGCCGTCGGAGGTGTTAACCAGCAGGCAGCACCAGTCGGCCTTCATGCCGTTGGTGATCCACATCTTGGTGCCGGAGATGACGTAGTCGCCGCCGTCCTTCCTCGCCGTCGTCTTCACCGCCGCCACATCGGAACCGCCGCCGGGTTCCGAAACGCCGATACAACCGACCATGTCGCCCGCGATCGCAGGCGCCAGGAACTCGCGCTTCAATTCGGCCGAGCCGAACCGGTTGAGCGCCGGCGTGCACATGTCGGTCTGCACGCCGATCGCCATCGGCACCCCGCCGCAATTGATCAGCCCGGTCTCCTCGGCCATCACCATGGAATAGGAAAAATCCAGCCCGAGCCCGCCATAGTCGGGGTCATATTTGATACCCAGGATGCCCAGATCGCCCAGCCTCTTGAACACGGCGTGAGACGGAAATTCTTCCGCCGCCTCCCAGTCATCGACATATGGATTGATCTCGGTCTCGACGAATTTCGCGACGGTGCGCCGCAACTCCTCGTGCTCGGGCGTGAACAGCATCTCATTTCCTCCCAGAAACATTACCGACGCTAATTCACGTTGACGTAAACGTCAATGCATGGCAATCTGCCTGAAACCGATCTGAACCTGACATTTACGAGGAGATACACAACATGACCATGGACGAAATCGCCGCCAGCATGAAAGACCGCGTCGCGGCATCCGGCTTCTCCCGCTCGGTCAAGTTCGATTGCGGCGCGGGCGACGTACTGGTCATCGACGGCACGTCGATTTCGACCGCCGATGCCGATACCGAGTGCACGATCACTGTCGACAAGGACGATTTCGAGGCGATCGTCGCCGGCGATCTCGACCCGACTTCGGCCTTCATGCAGGGCAAGCTCAAGGTCGAAGGCGACATGTCGGTCGCCATGGCGCTGAGCCAGGTGCTCTGAATTACCGCCTTACGATTGCCGCGCCCGACTCCTCCCGGGCGCCGGCATAAGAGAAGCCCGGACCCTGATGCGGCCCGGGCTTTTCTCTTTTCCCCGTCAATCCGGTCTCAGGCGGCTTTGGCGCGCGCGGCGGGTACAGGCTTGCGGCCTGAGGCCCTCAACACGCCGTTTGCACCGTCGAGTACGCCCGCACGCAGTTCCAGTGCCAGAAATCTGGCCGGCTCGTAGGGTCCCGGCATGGAGAGCGCCGATGTCCTGTCCGACGTAAATCCGAACCGCGCATAGTAGGGCGCATCGCCCATCAGCAGGATGGCGCCGTGGCCAAGGCGCACGGCTTCGCCGATCGCGTGGCGCATCAGCGCCGAGCCGATACCCGCACTCTTCAGCGCCGGATCGACGGCCAATGGCCCGAGCAGCAATGCCTTTGCCGCGCCGGCGTTCACGTCCCACAGCCGGACGGTGCCGACGACCGCTCCCGCGCCGTCACGCGCGACGAAGGCCAGCCCCGCGGATGGCAGCCGGCCCCGGCGCAGTTTCTCCGACGCCTTGCGCCGCCAGCGCGGCCCCATCGCGCGGTCGAGCAGCACATCTCGCGCGGCAATGTCGGCGGCGGTTTCAACGCCGATGACAAACTCAGGAACATTCATGTTGGCAGCGATATCGATCATCTCGGCGATCCTTCAGATCCGGGGTCCCGAACAGGGCAGACATACCTTCGCCCGGCGGCAGGTGCCGCCGCTTCGAAGGGTGATCTGGAGCCGTTCATCTTCAAATGGAATCGTTTGAAGATGAACGGCTCTAAGCGGTTGCCCGCTCAGATCACGTAGGATCGCAGGGGTTCGAAACCGTTGAAGGCTACCGACGCATAGGTCGTCGTATAGGCGCCCGTGCCTTCGATCAGCACTTCGTCGCCGATCGTCAGCGTGATCGGCAACGGGTATGGGGCCTTTTCGTAGAGCACGTCGGCGGAATCGCAGGTCGGTCCCGCCAGCACGCACGGCTCCTTCTCGTCGCCGTCACGGGCGGTGACGATCGGATAGCGGATCGCCTCGTCCATGGTCTCCGCCAGGCCGCCGAACTTGCCGATGTCAAGATAGACCCAGCGCACATTGTCGTTGTCGGCCTTCTTCGACACCAGCACCACTTCGGCCTTGATCACGCCGGCATTGCCGACCATGCCGCGGCCGGGCTCGATGATGGTTTCGGGAATGCGGTTGCCGAAATGCTTGCGCAGCGCGCCGAAGATCGCCTGGCCGTAGGCCTGTGCCTCGGGAACGTCGCGAAGATAACGGGTCGGGAAACCGCCGCCCATGTTGACCATCTTGAGGTGGATGCCCTGTTTGGCAAGCGAGGCGAACACGCGGTGCGCATCGGCCAGCGCCCGGTCCCAGGCTGAAAGGTCGGTCTGCTGCGAGCCGACATGGAACGAAACGCCATGGGCGTCGAGACCGAGCTGGTGGGCATAGACCAGCACGTCGACCGCCATCTGCGGCACGCAGCCGAACTTGCGCGACAGCGGCCATTCGGCGCCCTCGCCGTCGGTCAGCACGCGGCAGAACACCTTTGCGCCCGGCGCGGCGCGCGCGACTTTCTCCACCTCTTCCGCACTGTCGACGGCAAACAGGCCGATACCGAGATCATGGGCGCGCGCGATGTCGCGCTCCTTCTTGATGGTGTTGCCAAAGGAAATGCGGTCGGCTGTGGCGCCGGCATTCATCGCCATCTCGATTTCGCTCACCGAGGCGCAATCGAAATTCGAGCCCATTGATGAGAGCAGGCGCAGGATCTCCGGTGCTGGATTGGCCTTCACGGCATAGAAGATGCGGCTGTCGGGCAGCGCTTTTTCAAAGGCGCGGTAGTTCTCCTCCACGACATCAAGGTCGAGGATCAGGCACGGGCCGTCCGGACGTCGGGTGGCGAGGAAATCGGTGATGCGTTGCGTTGCCATCAGGTTCTCCCATGCGGACCATGTCCGCCAAAGCTGCGCGGCGACGGCCGACTTCGGGGCCAAAGCCGCGCCATGGACAAAGGCATACGCGCGAAGACATGGGACCAGCCGGTGGAGACCCGGTGCCAGACCTTGCCGTATGCGGCGGTGAACATGGCCCCGGAGGACAATGCTCGCTTTGTCTGCCTTAGGATTGGATGGGAAACCCGTCCGCACGGTCGGCAATGAAGGTGTGCCTCTTCAGTAACCCCGGCTTTTGGACAGCCGGCAGAACACCAGAAAGGCCCGCACCGTCGTTGCTTCAAGATGTCCTCGTCTTCCCGGTTGGCCGGGCGAACGACCGGAGGGGTTAGCTCCGGGTACCATACCGTGTTCCCCACCTTTCGGGGAACCGGCGGACACCCACAGGCACGTGCGACTTTGGGCAAGCGCCATATAGGTCCGTTCGCCCCCGCACGCAAACAAAAATTCGCAAGGTGGTTGAAATAATCGCAGGATCGAACAATCTGTCGCCCGGTGTACTCAAGGGGTGAACGATGGTCTCCACGCGCGATCCGCTCAACGCTTTTCTCGACTATCCCGATGTTGCTGTCCCCAACGCGAAAGACGGGCCGCTTTCGGGCGCAACCCTCGCCGTAAAGGACATCTTCGACGTGGCCGGTTATCCGACCGGCCGCGGCAATCCTGCCTGGGAACGCCAGGCCGCACCGGCGTCCCGAACCGCAAGCGCAGTGCGCAAGCTGCTCGATGCCGGCGCCCGGTTCATCGGCAAGACCCAGACCGAGGAATTCGCCTACTCGATGATCGGTATCAACGCCCATTTCCCCAGCGCGGTGAACGCGAAGGCGCCGGACCGCGTCACCGGCGGCTCCTCTTCCGGGTCCGCGGCAGCCGTCGCAGGCGGGCTCGCCGACATCGCGGTCGGATCCGATACCAACAGTTCCATCCGCGCGCCGGCCTGTTTCTGCGGCCTGATCGGCCTCAGGACCACGCAGGATCGAATCGCGCTCGACCACACCATGCCGCTGTCGCCGAGCTTCGACACGTTCGGTTGGTTCGCCCGCGACGCCGCACTCTACGAAACAGTCGGGAACGTTCTGTTGGGGGCGGATCGCCACGCCGTACAACTCGCCCGCCTGTTCCGCCTGCCGTCGGTCGAAGCGCTGATACTGGGCGACGATGAGCGCAAAGCCTACGAATCGATGCTGGCCACCGTCGAGGAGCGGCTGGGCCGCCCGGCCACGCCCCTGCCGATGACGGTCGACATGGATGACGTGTTTGGCGCCTTCCGTCCCATCCAGGGTTTCGAAGCATGGCAGGCCCATGGCGGTTTCATCACCAGCCAGGGCGCCGAACTCGACCCGCTGGTGCGCAAACGCTTCGAATATGCCAGCGCCATTACAGCGGCCGACAGGCAGACCGCGGAGGAAATGCGGAAAATCTTCCGGCGCGATTTCGCCGAAGCTTTGGGCGATGACGGCATTGTCGTCCTGCCGACAACGCCCGGCGCGGCACCCTTGAAAGCCTGGTCAACCGACGAGTTGAACCGTTACGCGCTCAGGTCGCTGAAGATGACCAGCCTTGCCGGGTTCCTCGGCTATCCCCAGATCACCATCCCGCTGGGGGCGGCCGGCGGCGCCCCTTTCGGCATTTCGCTGATGGGTCCGGCCGACACCGACCGCCAGATAATCGCGCTTGCCCGGCGCGTCATGCAGGCCTGAAAACCCAAGGAGCGGCCCATGGACACGCTAACCCGCATGCGCGCCTTCATCGACGTCGTCGAGGCGGAGGGATTTTCCGCCGCCGCGCGTAAAATCGGACGCTCCAAGGCGCTGCTGTCGAAATATGTCCGCGAATTGGAGGACGAACTCGGCGCACTCCTGCTCAACCGCACCACGCGGCAGTTCTCGCTGACCGGCGCCGGACACGCCTATTACAAGCGGGCGAGCGAGATCGTGCGCGAGATCGACAGCCTGCAGGAAGCGGTGCGCGACTCGGCCGGTGACGTGAAGGGCCGCATCCGTCTCACCGCGCCGCGCTCGTTCGCCGACGCGCAGATCGGCCAGTCGCTGATCGACTTCGCCCGCGATCATCCCGATATCGTGCTCGACATTCATCTCGACGACCGTTTCGTCGACCTGGTCGAGGAGGGCTACGACCTGGCAATCCGCATCGCGCGGCTCGAAAACTCCTCGCTGATCGCCCGCAAGCTTGCGGATTTCAGCGTTCGCGCTTGCGCCACGCCGGAGACGATCGCGCGTTACGGCAGGCCCGAAAAACCCCAGGACCTTGCCGGAAAGCCCTGCATCACAGACACCAACGGCCGCTGGCTCACCAACTGGCCATTCCAGGGCCCTGACGGCGAGACCATCGCGGTCTCGGTATCCGGTCCAATCGAGGTCAACAGCCCGCGAGTGGCGCGAGCGGCCTGCCTCAGCCATCTGGGCTTCGCCATAATCCCTGAATTCGCCATTGCGCACGATCTCGCCGAAGGTAAGCTGGTGTCGGTTCTCGACGCATGGATTCCTCAAGGCAGCGGCATCTTCGCGGTCTATCCGCACCGCCGCTACCTTCCGGCCAAGGTCCGGGTGTTCGTCGACTACCTGGCGGCGTGGTTCAAGAAGAACCAGACTGGCGCGAGATGAGAATTCGTCGAAATTTGGCCGTGATCGACGGGCATCAGCATCGAGCTCGGAAATTGGCGATGAGGTTTGGCGTGGGAATGCCCAGCATGTCACGAATTGCAGCCGGCCTTGGCCTTGCAGCACTCATGGCGCCTGTCGCGGCCATGGCCCATCCCCATATCTGGGCGGAAGCCCGCGTGGACCTCGAGATCGGCGAAAACGACGTTACCGCCCTCCAGCATGTCTGGCGTTTCGACGACATCTTTTCCGCCACTGTCATCGTCGAATTCGACAAGAACGCCGACAACAAGCTCGATGACGCCGAACTGGCCGAGGTCAGCAAGACGGTCAGCGAATCGCTCGCCGAATACGACTACTTCCAGACCGTCCTTCAGGACGGCTACGACGTCGACACGCTGCCGCCGGAATTCATCGCCGCCGAGATGCAGGACAGCCGCCTGGTCCTGCTGTTCGAATCCAGACTGAAGAAGCCGCTGCCTCTTTCCGGCAAGCTGGAGTTCGCCATCTACGACCCGACCTTCTACACCGCGATCGACTTCGTCAACGATTCCGACATGGTGTCGGACGGACTGCCCTCACGCTGCGCCAGGAAGGTCGTCCGCCCCGATCCCGACGAGCTGGTGACGAAGAACGCCGCCAAGCTCGACGAATATTTCTACCAGACAACCGACATGAGCAACCTGGCGGGAATTTTCGCCACGCGCCTGGAGCTGGATTGCAGTGCCAATGGTTGAGCGGAGAACGAAAGCGATCCGGCTGCTGTCCCTGGCCATCCTCGCTCTCCTGCTCGCCGCAGTCGCCGCGCATGCCCAATCCTCGCTCGGCATCGGCGCGGCGGAACCGGCGCCGCCGCCTGGAATGTTCGGAAGCTGGTTCACATGGATCAACCAGCAGCAGCAGGCATTCTACAGGCTGCTGACCGGCGCGCTGCGCGAGATGCGCCAGAATCCGTCCGCCGCATGGCTTCTCGTCGGCCTCTCCTTCGCCTATGGCGTGTTCCATGCCGCCGGTCCCGGCCACGGCAAGGCGGTCATCACTTCCTACATGGTGGCCAACGAGGTGGCGCTGAAGCGCGGCGTCATGCTGTCCTTCCTGTCAGCCCTGCTCCAGGGCATCACCGCGGTCCTGCTCATCGGCGCGGTGTTCCTGTTCCTGCGCGGCACGGCGATCAGCCAGACCGATGCGACCTGGACGCTTGAGATCGCCTCTTACGCACTTATTACGGCATTCGGCCTTTGGCTTCTGGCGCGCAAGCTGCTGAGCCTGCTGCCGCGCCGGCAAGCCCTTGCCCTCGCCGGCGGGCATGGCCATGGGCACGGTCACGGCCACGACCATCATCATGACCATGGTCACGATCACCACCACCACGGGCCGGGCGAAACGTGCAGCGAATGCGGCCACGCCCACATGCCCGATCCGGCTGCCTTGTCCGGCGACCGGTTCCGCTGGCGCGACGCCTGGTCGGCAGTCGTCGCCGTCGGCCTGCGCCCCTGCTCCGGCGCACTGATCGTGCTGACCTTCGCCTTCCTCAACGGGCTGTGGTGGGGCGGCGTTGCCTCGGTCCTTGCCATGTCGATCGGCACCGCGATTACCGTCTCCGCGCTGGCGACGCTGGCCGTAACCGCCAAGAACGTGGCACTGCGTTTTGCCGGCGATGGCGCCGCTGGCCGGGGCATTCACCACGCCATCGAGATATTCGGCGCACTCGTCGTCTTCGTCCTCGGCCTTGTATTGCTGGCGGCCAGCCTGACCGCGTAACGGCAATTTAC
This sequence comes from Notoacmeibacter sp., assembly GCA_019912385.1. Lineage (GTDB taxonomy): Bacteria > Pseudomonadota > Alphaproteobacteria > Rhizobiales > Rhizobiaceae > JAIOIW01. The sequence continues at coordinate 38,759 of JAIOIW010000092.1, forward strand.
CCGGGGCCGATCTCTCCACCCAGTTCATCTTCGATATGGGTTTCGATGATTTCGTCGAAGCTCTTTTCCGACTCGAATCCAAGGTCGCGGGCGCGCCTGGCGTCGAACCGGGTCGGCCAGTTCTGCACGATCGCCCAGATCGTCTCGTTCGGCTCCTCGCGAATGAGCGCCGCGGCTTCCGGCCCGGCGATTCGCGCAAGCGCTTCGATCTGCTCGCCGACCGACACGCCGACGCCCGGCATGGTGAGATTGCGCCTTGGGCCGACCGCCTCGCCGTCGAGGCTTGCCGCATGGACCAGGAAGTTCACCGCCGAGCGCGGGCTGGCATGGGTATGCACGACGCTGCGTGGTACGGGAAGGATCGCCTCCTGGCCGTTCAACGGTTCGCGGATGATATTGGAAAAGAAGCTCGATGCCGCAAGGTTGGCCTTGCCGGGCCTGACACAGATCGTCGGCAGGCGGATGCCGATGCCGTCGAAGAAGCCGCGCCGCGAATAGTCGGCCAGCAGCGCCTCGCTGATCAGTTTCTGCGTGCCGTAGGAGGTCATCGGCGTGCAGTGGAAATCGTCGCCGATGACGTCCGGAAACGGCGCGCCGAACACGGCGATCGACGAGGTAAAGACAAGCCTGGGACCGAAACCGGCGACCCGCACCGCGTCGAACAGCGCCCGCGTGCCGTCGAGATTGACCCGGTAACCCTTGGCGAAATCCGATTCCGCCTCGCCGGAGACGACGCCGGCAAGATGGAAGATGACGTCGGGCCGGCTGGCGACGAGCTTCTCGCTGGCGCCCTCCTCCGACAGGTCGCCCACATGCACCGAAATCCCGGTTCCCGGCATGTCGGGTGCTTGCGCCGCAACGATGTCGTGCAAATCGAGCGCCGTGATCGCCTTGCCACCAAGCCCGCCTTCGGCTGCCAGGCGCGTAGCCAGCTTGCGGCCGATCATGCCGGCAGCCCCGGTAATCAATACCCGCATCGTGTCTCCCCCTCAGTCTTTCCCGTTCCGGCGATGCCGGCCGCGCAACCAGAATACCGCAAAGAATGCCAGCACCAGGACGGCGCCGACGGCGGCTGCCAGTATCGGTGAATAATTGCCCACCGCGAGCATGATGGCCGGCATGTAGTAGAAGACCAGGCCGAACCCGACCAGGATCGCCGCCGCCGCGATCATTGCATTTCTGTTTGCCGGGTCCATCCCCAACTCCACTTGCAGGTCGCGACCGCAGACCGCCGCCGCCGGTCGGCCTTCAGGACTGCCGGAATTCCTCGAGCCGTTTCTTCTGAACGCCATCGGCGTCGAAATTGGCCGGATCGAGCCACGCCTCGAATGCGGCACGGATCGGCGGCCATTCACTGTCGATGATCGAGAACCAGGCAGTATCGCGGTTGAGCCCCTTGACGATCATGTGCTGACGAAAGACGCCCTCGAAGGTAAAACCGAACCGCATCGCCGCCCGCTTCGACGGATCGTTCGCATTGTTGCACTTCCATGTCAGCCGCCGGTAGCCCATGCGGTCGAACACATGGCGGGCGACCAGGTAGACCGCTTCCGTCGCGCCGCGCGAGCGCATGAGCTTCGGCCCCCAGTAGATGTTACCCAGTTCGACGTCGCCATTGGCTGCGTGGTTGTTCATGAAGGTCAGCCGGCCGAGGACTTCGCCGCTCGCCTGGTCGATCACCACGAAAAACAGCGGATCGGTGCTTGCTTCCGCTTTTTCCACCCAGCGTTGGAACTCCTCGCGCGATTTCGGCGGATATTCCGAAAGCCAGCGGAACCGCTCATCCGCCTCCGGCCCCGTCGACGCCGCATACAGGCCCTCGCCGTGTTTTTCGGCCGTCAGCGGTTCCAGGCGCACGTAGCGTCCCTCGATCGCCTCGCGGGTCAGGATGTCGGTCGGAGACCAGTTTTCCAATGCACTCATGGCAACGCCTCTCCGTTGACAAAACGGTTGTTGACCTACCAATAAGCATTGTTCCTGGTAGAACCAACTGGAAGAATCGATGCTCCACACAGTTTCGGCATTCGACCGCATGGGCGAAGAGAATGCTTTCGCCGTCCTGGCACGCGCCACGGCGCTTGCCGCTCAGGGCAAGGACATCATCAATCTGGGGATCGGCCAGCCCGATTTCCGCACGCCCGACCATATCGTCGAGGCCGCCGTCAAGGCATTGCGCGACGGCCACCACGGTTACACGCCGGCAACCGGACTGCTCGCCACCCGCGAAGCCGTGGTCCGACGCATGGTGACGACGACGGGCGTGGAGGTGTCGCCGGAAAACGTGATGATAACGCCTGGCGGCAAGCCGGCCATGTATGCCGCCATCATCATGTTCGGCGAGCCGGGCGCCGACATCCTCTATCCCGATCCGGGTTTCCCTATCTACCGCTCGATGATCGAGTTTACCGGCGCCAATCCGATCCCTGTTCCCATTCGCGAGGAAAACAGCTTCGCCTTTTCGGCCGAAGAGGTCCTGGGGCTCATCACGCCGAAAACGCGCCTTGTCATCCTCAACTCGCCGGCCAACCCGACGGGCGGCGTAACCCCGAAATCCGAAATCGACAAGCTCGTCGCTGGCCTCGCGGCATTTCCGGACGTCGCGATCCTCTCCGACGAAATCTATGACGTCATGACCTATGACGGTGAGAGGCATACCTCGCTGCTCGGTTACCCGGAGATCCGTGACCGGCTGATCGTGCTCAACGGCTGGTCCAAGACCTGGGCGATGACCGGCTGGCGCCTCGGCTGGTCGATCTGGCCCGACGGTCTCTATGACAAGGTGCGCAAGCTGGCGGTCAACTGCTGGTCCTGCGTCAACGCGCCGGCGCAATATGCCGGCATCGCCGCCATCGACGGCTCGCAGGACGATGTCGGGAAGATGATGCGCGCCTTCGACAACCGCCGCAGGATCGTGGTGGAAGGCATGAACTCGCTACCCGGCGTCACCTGCGCGACGCCCAAGGGCGCCTTCTATGCCTTCCCGAACATCAGCGAGACCGGCTGGAAGGCCAAGAAACTGGCTTCCGCGCTGCTGGAGGAAGCCGGCGTCGCACTGATCGGCGGCCCGGATTTCGGCATCCTCGGCGAAGGCTATGTCCGCCTTTCCTACGCCAATTCGGAGGAAAACATCCTGCGCGCCATCGAGAGGATAGAGATTTTCCTGGAGCGCGGGGAAGCTTAAAGCTCCTTCTCGAACCAGTGCTGCGCGTAGGGATTGTCGTTGTAGCGCTCGATCTCATGGTAGCCGCGTTTTCGGTACATCGCTCGCGCTTCCGTCAGGCTGCTGTTCGTGTCGAGAACCACGCGCGTTAACCCGGCCTGACGCGCCAGCCGTTCCAGTTCGTCCATGATCCGGGTCGCGACCCCCACCCCGCGCACCGCCGGCGCCGCCCAGACACGCTTGATCTCGCCGGTTGTCCCGTCGAGCCGTTTCAGCCCGCCGCAACCGACCGGTTCGCCATCGAGTCGGGCGATGACGAAAAAACCCGCCGGCGGCACCATGTCGCCAATCTCCACCGTGTTTCCCGCGGCGGGATCGAAGCCGGCCTCGAAACGCGTGTTGAGCTCACCGACATATTGCCGGACGCACCACAGCGCGTCCTCGCTCGCCGCAGGCTCGAGCGCGATCTCGAGCGCTGCCGTCTTGAGCAGCCGTTCGACCTCGCCCATCGCGGTCACCAGCCGCGCCCTTTGCGGCGCGTCCAGCGCATCGAGCAGTTCCGCCGCCATCCGGTCGGACAGGGCATCATAAGCGGCGAACTCCGCTTCGCCCTTTACGGTGAGATGGATCATCCGCGCCCGCGAGTCGCCGGGATCGGCACTGACCGCGATCAGCCCCTGGTTTTCCAGCGACCTGAGCAGCCGGCTCATGTAGCCGGAGTCGAGGCCGAGCTTCGAGCGCAATCCCTTCAGGTCGACGCCGCCGCTCGTTCCGATCTCATGAATGACGCGCGCTTCGCCCAGCGGCCGGCCGCGCGCCAGGAAACTGTCCTCCAGCGCGCCGTTGCGCTGCGTGACGATGCGGTTGAACCGCCTGACCTGGCTGATCTCGTTCATTATCTGACTTTAGTCAGATAAATCTGCCGATGCAAGGCCGCGACGACGGGTCAGCTGTAGGTCCTGCCCTGATCGAGGAGTTCAAATCCCGCAATTTCGAACTCATACATGCCCGAAAGGTCGGCACGTTCCGCCCGCGCGATCAGCTTGCCTTCGTCGTTGCGGAAGACCGCATGGACCGTGTGCAGCGCCCGGTAGCAATAGGAGCCATCGGGATAGATGAATTTTATCACGCTCGGCTCCCTCCCTCAGTTCACCATCTGCTAGCACATTGCACCTGACAACATCATGGCAGTAGGCGACCTATCCCCGCCCCACAAACGGCATCTTTGTCGCCATCACGGTCATGAACAGCACGTTTGCATCCAGCGGAAGGTTCGCCATGTGAAGCACGGCGTCAGCCACATGCTGCGGGTCCATGGTCGCCTCCACCATGATCTCGCCATTGGCCTGCGGCACGCCCCTGGTCATCGGCATGGCCATCTCGGTCAGCGCATTGCCGATGTCGATCTGGCCGCAGGCGATGTCGAACGGCCGGCCGTCGAGCGCGAGCGTGCGCGTCAGCCCGGTGATCGCGTGCTTGGTCGTCGTATAGGGGATCGAACCCGGGCGCGGCGCATAGGCCGAGATCGAGCCGTTGTTGATGATCCGCCCCCCCTGCGGCGTCTGCTTGCGCATCTGGGCAAATGCCGCGCGCGCACACAGGAACGACCCGGTGAGGTTGACCGCTACCACCTTGTTCCAGGTCTCGACGTCGATCTCGTCGATGGTCCTTCCCGGCGCGCCCATGCCGGCATTGTTGAACAGCATGTCGACGCGGCCGAATTCCCCGACCGTGGCGGCAAACAGCGCATCGACCTGGGCAGGGTCGGTGACGTCGCAGGCAACGGCAAGGCCGCGCGCCTTCGTCGGCCCTGCCGCGGCAATTGCGGCGTCAAGCCTGTCCTTGCGCCGGCCCACGAATACCGTGTTCCATCCGGCGCCCAACAGCGTTTTCGCCGTAAACTCGCCGATGCCCGAACTCGCACCCGTGACGATTGCCGTCTTTTCGCCTGTCATGATGTACCTCCCACTTCAGCACCGTGCGTCCATTGGGACGCCATGGACACTGCAAATCATTGAATCTGCGCTTCGTGCGTCCCGAAAACCGGTTCCGGTTTTCGGGACGGTATCCTAGTGGTTCATTTCCAAGATTTGCATACCGTTTGTACCGGCCGCGAGGGCAATTGATGGAAACAAGGGAACCACTAGCAAGCTTATGATTCCAGTGGAACTTTTAAAATCGATATTCGATTTCGAGATCGACATCGCGCGGGTATCGAATGCCAAATTCGTTCCACTGGTCGTCGCCACGAGTGTGCAGATGAAGGCCGCGATGACAAGGACGAGAACCATAAAGACAGGGCGGTCCGCTCAAGGACCGCCCCGAGTTAAAACCGGGCTTGGGAGGAGGAAAGCCGGTTTTTGGCTGACATCAGAATGCACGAACTGTGTTAATGAACGGTTAACGCGCGAATCGGGTACGGCTAGCTCAATCCCGGATTGCAATTTTCACCCGGAACCAGGCGATCCGGCCCCGCAAAAAGCGTTTCACCGCGTCACGATCTCGGGGCCCATCAGCGAATAGGGCAACCAGGTCGACAGCACCGGCACATAGGTGACCAGGATCAGGAAGGCGAACAGCACCGCCACGAAGGGCAGGGCCGCCTTGACCACCTGCAAAAGGCTCATGCCGGTGATCCCGGAGGTCACGAACAGGTTGAGCCCGATCGGCGGCGTGATCATGCCGATTTCCATGTTGACCACCATGATGATGCCCAGATGCACCGGATCGACGCCGAGTTCGATGGCGATCGGGAATACCACCGGCGCCACGATCAGCAGCAGGCCAGACGGCTCCATGAACTGGCCGCCGAGCAGGAGAAGGATGTTGACGGCGATGAGGAAGGTAAACCAGTTGAAGCCGTAGTTCAGCATCAGCGAGGTGATCTGGTCGGGAATGCGCTCCGAGGTCAGCACATGGGCAAACAGCAGCGCGTTGACGATGATGAACATCAGCATCAGCGTCGTCCGTCCGGCATCAACCATCACCTTGCGTGTCTCGTCGTGGAAGAACGCGCGGAGGAGATTGCGTCCCATCAGCGACAGGTTGCGTCCCCAGATCGGTGCGCTGGCCGCCAGGAAGCCCGGAATGTTGAACGGGCTCGATTCCTTGTCGCGCCACATCGCATAGGCGACCATGACGGCAAGTGACAGGCCGGCGCCGACGATTGCACGGCCGGCAAAGCCGATGGTCTCTGCATTCGCCGTCGCGAAGAACGACAGGATCATCCACACGAAGAAGAAAGCCAGCGCATAGACCAGCGCCTTGAAGCCAGTGCGGGCGCGGTTGGAATCGCTGTCGGCGACCCACGGCGTGTCCTTCATCGGCCCCATGTCGCGGTAGATGAACACCGCGATGAAGAAGGAATAGACCGCCGCCACCGCCGCCGCCTCGGTTGGCGTGAACACGCCGCCATAGATGCCGCCAAGAATGATGATGATGAGGAACAGGCCCCAGCCGGCTTCCTTGCCGCCCTCGGCAATCTCGATGAAGCCCTTCCAGGGCTCGGCCGGCAGGCCCTTGACCCGCGCCATGACATAGATGGCTATCATCAGCATCAGCCCGGCGACGATGCCCGGCACGACACCGGCCAGGAACATGCGCCCGACCGAGACATCGGTCGCCGCCGAATAGACCACCATCACGATCGATGGCGGGATCAGGATGCCGAGCGTGCCCGCATTGGCGATGATGCCGGCGGCGAAATCCTTCGAATAACCGACCTGGCGCATGCCGGCGATGGCTATGGTGCCGATCGCAACCACGGTTGCCGGCGACGACCCGGACAGCGCGGCGAACATCATGCAGGCAAGCACGCTCGCCATGGCGAGCCCGCCGCGGAAATGGCCGACCGTCGCGATCGCGAAGCGGATGATGCGCTTGGCCACGCCACCCGTCGACATGAACGCCGATGCCAGGATGAAAAAGGGGATTGCCAGCAGCGTGTAGTTCTGTGACGCAGTGAACAGTTGCAACGCCACCGACGACATCGAATCGGCGGAGAAGAACGCGATGATGATGATCGACGACAGGCCGAGCGAGACGGCGACCGGTACGCCAAGGAACAGCAGGCCGAGGACGAGAACGAAGAGGATCAGCGTTTCCATGATGTCGCCCTCAATCCTTCAGCACGTCTTTGTTTTCGGCGACGAGGTCTTCGGCCTCGTGGCCCGCGATGATCACTTGGCGCTTGCCGGTGATGATCTGCACCATGCCTTCGAGCGAACGGAAGGCGAGCAGGGAGAGGCCGATTGGCAGCATCAGGTAGGCGATCCAGCGCTGCACGCGGTCCTGGGTTCCAAACATTGACTGGACGAATTCCGGCCAGCGCAGGTCGTCGAGCCCGGTTCCGCGATCGAACATGAATTTCCAGTAGCCGATCGCCCCCGTCTGGCGCCAGTTGGGATTGACCTCGACGCCGAACCAGGCGAGCCAGCCGGCGTGCAGCAGCAAGAAGGCATAAAGGAAGGCGCAGAACGCGCCGAACACCGCGGCGGCCTTGAACGCCGGCCTGGGCAGCAGGCGGATGAAGGCGTCGACGCCCAGATGCATGCCCTGCTTCACGCCGTAACTCATGCCGAACAGGATCAGCCAGGCGAACAATATGCGGGTAAATTCCAGCGCGCCGCCCCAGCCGGTGTTGAACCCGTAGCGCGCGATGACCTGGACGAAGGAGACGATGGTGATAACCGCCAGCAGGAAGGCGATGATGTTTTCCTCCATCCTGGAAATCGCGTCCGGCCATCGCCTCTCGGCGGCGAACAGAACGACGACAAGCGCGACGAGCGCCAGACTCGGCCAAAGCAGTGCCATCGATTGCCTCCCCCGTCTCCCTCGGTGACCGGCGCCCATGCGGGGCGCCCGGTCGATAAGCGGTTGCGCCCGAACGGCTTCGGGCGCAACCCGTCATTCGCTCATGCGTTTACGAACCGGACATCGCCGCAGCGGCGTCGATCAGGTCCTTGCCGATGTCGCCTTCGAACTTGTTCCACACCGGTCTCATCGTGCTGACCCATTCGGTGCGTTGTTCCGCCGACAGCTCGCGGATCGTACCCTTCGCATCGAGGATGTTCTGGCGGCAGGTCGCTTCCTTCTTGCCGACGGCGTCGTTCGCCGCATTCGTCACGTCGTCGACGATCGCGACGAACTGGTCGCGGACATCGGCGTCCAGGCCGTTGAGCCATTCGGTCGATGTGACCAGCAGATAGGCCAGCGCCTGGTGGTTGGTCTCGGTGATGCCGTCCTGAACCTCGAAGAATTTCTGGGTATAGATGTTGCACCAGGAGTTCTCCTGGCCATCGACAACGCCGGTCTGGAGCGCGCCGTAGACTTCCTTGAAGGCGAGCTTCTGCGCCGACCCACCCATCGCCTCGATCATGGCGACCGCCACGTCGGAAGTCTGCACGCGGAATTTCAGGCCGTTGGCGTCGGCCGGCACCAGCAGCGGCTTCTTCGCCGAGAAGTATTTCATGCCCGACAACCAGTAGCCGAGACCGGAATAACCCTGGCTGTCTTCCATCACCTTGAGCAGTTCCTTGCCCTTGTCGGAGTTCGCGAAGGCCGAAACAGCGTTCAGGTCCTTGAAGATGAAGGGCAGGTCGAACAGCCGATACTTCAGCGTATAGGCCTCGAACTTGGAAAGCGACGGCGCGGCGAGTTGGACATCGCCCAGCAGAAGCGCTTCCATGACCTTGTCGTCATCGAACAACGTGGAGTTCGCGTAGACCTCCATGCAGGCCTTGCCGTCCATCTCCTTGTTGACGCGCTCGGCCAGCAGGGCCGCCGCATCGCCCTTCGGGTGGCCGGTCGCAGCAACCACATGGCTGAACTTGATGACCATTTCGCCGGAATCGCAACCCTCCGAGGCCATCGCCTGGCCGGCGGCAAAGGTGAGTGCGAGCGCCGAAACGGCGCCAAGAAGCTTCTTCATGATAGTCCTCCACATTGCAGGCCTCCGCCCGCATCCGGTTTGAAGTGTCAGGGAAAACAGTCCGGCCCGCAAGACCTGCTGCGGAAACCGTCAAACCTCTCCTCCCTGTCGGCAGGGCGCATGGCGCCACAGTCCACCGATTAAACAGCAATTGCCGTGCCAATTCGTCGCGACGATGCGATTCATTCGGAATGATATTACATTTCAATATATTATGAAGACGGCGGCGGATTTATTCCTTTATCGGCGACAGTTTGCCGTCACATTTCCTACCCATCCCGGGCTCCTGTCGGGTAGCAAGCTACCCATCCGCCTACTTTTCGTCGGGCACCGAAACCCCAAGGCGCTTGATCTTGTCGTAAAGCCCTTTACGCGACAGACCGAGCGCCTCGTATGTCTCTTTCATCCGCCCGCCATGGCGTTTCAGTTCACCTTCGATGACGGTCTTCTCGTAGGCCGCGACGCGTTCGGCCAGCCCGCCGTCGGCGACCGGCGCCAAACGGCCGCCATTGCCGGAAAACCCGCGCCACAGGCCAAGGACCCACCGGTCGGCGATATTGCGCAGTTCGCGCACATTGCCCGGCCAGTCGTGGCCTGCCAGTTCCGCCTCCAGTGCAGGTGTCATGTCCGGGATCTCACGGCGATAGCGGGCCCGGGCCTCGCGCGCCAAATGGGCGAACAGCAGGGGAATGTCGTCCTTGCGCTCGCGCAGCGGCGGAATGGTCAGGGTCGCGACGCCGAGCCGGTAATAGAGGTCGGCGCGGAAACGGCCCGCCGCACTTTCCCTGGCCAGGTCGGACTTGGTCGCGGCGATGAACCGCACGTCGAGATCGATGCGCTTGTTCGAACCCAGCCGCTCGATCGTGCGATGTTCGATCGCGCGAAGCAGCTTGACCTGCAGGTCGAGCGGCATCGATTCGATCTCGTCGAGGAACACCGTCCCGCCATTTGCATGTTCAAGCTTGCCTATGCGCTGCTTTAGCGCGCTGGTAAACGCACCAGCCTCGTGGCCGAACAGCTCGCTTTCGAAGATGTCGGCAGGGATCGCGCCGCAATTGATTGCCACGAAATGGCCCGACACCCGGCCCGAGAAATCGTGCAGCGCGCGCGCCACGACTTCCTTGCCCGATCCGGTTTCGCCGAGCACCAGCACATCGACGTCGGCATCGGCGATCGCGGCGGTCTCCTCGCGCAGGCGGCGGATGGCGGGATGCCGGCCGACAATGCGCGCTTCCAGGTCGCTCGTGTGCTCGAGTTCGGCGCGCAGAGCGCGGTTTTCCAGCACGAGGCGCCGTTGGTGCAGCGCGCGCGTGACCACCGAGACCAGACGCGCCGTCGCAAACGGCTTCTCGATGAAGTCATAGGCGCCGTCGCGCATCGCCTCGACAGCGAGCGCGATGTCGCCATGACCGGTGATGAGCACAACGGGCAGAGCCGGATCGATATCGCAGATCCTGCGCATGACGGCGAGCCCGTCGCTGCCGGGCATGCGGATATCGCTGACCACGACGCCCGCAAAGGCACGGTCAATACCCTCCAGCGCGGGGTCAGCCCGCGAAAAGGCTTTCACCACCAGGTTCTCCAGTTCCAACCCCTGCACAAGGGCGTGGCGCAGATCGTCGTCGTCATCGATCAGGACAACGGTCGGATTGCTCATTCACCGGCCTCCTCGAGCACTGTTGCGCTATCTGCATCCGCGCTGACGAGATTGATGACGAACAGCGCGCCGCCGGCGCGCGACACGCCGACATCGATGGTTCCACCGAAATCGCGCACGATGCTGTAGACGATCGACAGGCCGATGCCGATGCCCTCGCCCACGCCCTTGGTCGAATAGAACGGCTCGAAGAGCTGGTCGGGTCGCGCTTCGGCGATCCCTGGTCCGTTGTCCTCGACGATCAACCGCGTCGTCGTTCCGTCACGCTTGGCGCCGATGGTGATTTGGGGTTCCCGGGTGACCCTGTCCGACCCGATGCCGCTCAGCGCGTCGATCGCGTTGTTGACCAGGTTGACGACTACCTGGGTGAGCCGCACGCGCCCGGCGCGCACCGTGAGCGATCCGTCGAGATCGCCCCGGCGTATCGTGACTCCTGCCCTCTTGGCCCTTGGCCCGACCAGCATCAGCGCCTCGCCGACGACCGGCCCGAGTTGGACGTCATAGACTGTCGTACCCGGTTTGCGGGCGAAGGCAAGCAAGGTCCGCGAAAGCTCAGACATCCTGTCGACGAGTCCGGAGATGCGCCGCAACGTGTCCTGCGCCGCCTCGGGCTGCCCGCGTTGCAACAACTGGCCGGCATTGTCGGCATAGGTGCGGATGGCAGCAAGCGGCTGGTTGTATTCGTGGCTCAGCGTCGCCGACATCTGGCCAAGGGCGGCGAGCTTGGCCGCCTGAATCAACTCGCTTTGCGTTCGCCGCAACTGAGCCTCGGCCTCCGTGCGCACTTCGACCTCGCGTTCCAGCGAAAAGTTCGATGCGGAGAGTTCGGCGGTCCGGTCGCGCACCAGCCGCTCAAGCCGCAGCGCGCTCGCCCGGTCGCGCCGCAGCCGCTGTTCCAGGGCCGCGCGGCGCTGGAACAGGAACCAGGCGACGATACCGGCCAGCGCGGCCGCAAGCACCGCGATGATGATGGCATTGCGCCGCGCCGCGTCCACCGGTGTGTGGTCGGCGAGCACATGCAATGTCCAATTGAGCAGCGGCAGGTTGCGCGAAGCCTCCACGACCCGCCCTCCACCGGGCAGATCATACACGCCACCCGCCACATTGACCGGTGCCAGGATTGGATCGGCGCCCGATTTCAGGCGCCGCAACTGCCAGTCTTCGCGATTGCCGAGGAAGATGATGCCATCCGCGCCGGTCACGACAATCGGGTTGGTCGACAGCGACCACGTCGCCTCGATCTGGTCGAACCGCACATAAACCGCGATCACGCCCTTCGACTGGTTGTCCAGGCGCACGGCCGATGCGAAGACATAGGCGCGCTCGTTTTCGTTGAGCGCCATCGTCTCGCGGCCGAGCCGGCCCTGGTTCGCAGCCTCGAACAGCGTCGATTCATGAACCGAGGAATTGTCGAAGATGCCGCGCGCGGACGCGAATATCCGCCCCTCTGCATCGGCAAAGGCAACATCCTTGGCGCCCGAAAACCCGGCGATCTCGATCGCCTTGTCGCGCGCCGTCGACCGGTTGTCGCCAGCCCAGGGCCGCTCGAACACGGAAACGATGTCGGCGCGGCGCGAAAGCAGCGGCGGTAGCAGGCGGTATTTCTCCAGGATGCCAGTCAGGGTTTCCTGTTGAAGGGCCAGCGTTTCCCCGGCCGAGGCGCGAACCGCTTCGAGCGCGCGATCGCCCGCGAGTTTCTGCGAGGCGGCGGTAAGCACCAACCCGCCGAGTAGCGTGGCGGCAATGACGGCGTGGCCAAGCCGCCGGTAGCGGCGCGCTAGTTCATATCCGCTTGCCATCGCGTGTCGGACTCCCCCTTGGCCGGCGGGTGCCGGATCAGCGCCCGGCGTTCCAGTGAAATGGCCTTCAGAAGAGCATGAACCCGATCGCCGGGCTTCAGGTCAAGTTCCGCCACCGATTTGCGGGTGATCCGCGCGCGCAGGCGCTGGTTCCCGAAGGCAAGCGCCAGTTCAGCGAAAGGTCCGTCATCGGTCATGATCTCGATGATCGTGACGGGCAGCTTGTTGCGCACCGAGATCAAGCCCGGCACGTCGCGCGCGATCGCGATGTCGCGGGCGCGTATGCGCATCCTCACGGCGTCGCCCGGTACCAGCACCGGCGCCACGAGCTCGATTTCCGTACCCTCCGCCTCCACGAGCGCGGTCCCGAACTGCTCGTCCAGGCGCGCGACCCGCCCGTCGATAAGCGTACTCGCTTCGTGCCGCCCGAGCGCGGGACCCAGATCGAGCCGGCCGAACACCTCCGTTGCCGGTCCCGCTGCCACCACCTGACCCTGCGACAGCACGACCATCGTATCGGCGAGCCGCGCCACCTCCTCGATCTCGTGGCTCACATAGACGAGCGGAATGCGCGCCTCGTCGCGCACTGCCTCCAGAAAGGGCAGGATCTCCTGGCGCCGCGCCTGGTCGAGCGAACTGAGCGGTTCGTCCATAAGCAGGATCGCCGGATCGGACAGCAGCGCGCGGCCGATCGCCACCCGCTGGCGCTCTCCACCGGAAAGGCTTGCCGGCATGCGGCCCATATGTTCGCCCAGTCCGAGCATGTCGACGACCGCTTCCATGCGCCGCGGCTCGGCGCGCCGTCCGGCCAGTGCGGCATAGCGCAGGTTGCGCTCGACGCTGATGTGCGGAAACAGCCGTCCGTCCTGGAACACGAAACCGGTCCGGCGCGCGGCGGTCGGAACATCGATGCCCGCCTTGCTGTCGAACAGCACCCGCCCGCCGCAGGTGATCCGTCCCGAAACCGGCCTGACCATGCCGGCGATTGCCTTGAGGATGGTCGTCTTGCCCGCACCTGAATGACCGAACAGCGCCGTGATGCCCGGCCCCGACCGGAACGCGGCGCCGATTTCGAAACTGCCGGTCTTGAGGCGGATATTGACGGCGAGCGTCATTTGCCGTTCCTCCTGCTCAACCGGCGCTGCAGCCATTCCGACATGACGACCGCGCCGAGCGCGACGGCGATCGAAAAGACGATCAGCCTGAGCGCGCCGGCCTCTCCGCCCGGGCTTTGCAGCAGCGAATAGACCGCAAGCGACAGGGTCTGCGTTTCGCCGGGAATATTGGAGACGAAAGTGATCGTCGCGCCGAATTCGCCCAGCGCCTTTGCAAAACCGAGCACCGCGCCCGCCAGGACGCCCGGCAATGCCAGCGGCAGGGTGATGGTAGCAAATCGGAGCATGCGCCCGGCGCCAAGCGTCTCGGCCGCCTCCAGAAGCCCGGTGTCAATCGCTTCCAGCGACAGCCGGATCGGCCGTACCAGCAGCGGAAAGGCCATCACGCCCGCGGCAAGCGCGGCCCCGGTCCAGCGAAAGGCGAACGAGATGCCAAGCAAGTCGGCGGCCAGCCGCCCTGCCCAGCCCTGGCTGCCGAACCAGACCAGCAGCGCATAGCCTGTCACGACCGGCGGCACGACCAGCGGCAGCATCACGATCGCCTGGAGCACCGTCTTGCCGGCAAAGTCGCGCCGCGCCAGCACCCATGCGACCAGGAAGGCAAGCGGCAGTGCAAACACGATCGCCGCGAACGCCACCTTGAGCGACAAGAGGACGATGGTGGTTTCGGCTTCCGTCACCGGACGGCTCCGCCAGGCGGCGGCGCAAAGCCGGCATCGCTGAGGATGGATTGCCCCTCGGCGCCACGCAGGAAAGCAAGGAAACCGGTCGCTTTCTCCCCGCCATGCACGGTTAAGGCTGCCGGATAAAGGATCGGATCATGGGCGGACTGATCGAAGGCGAAGGCAGCGGTCAGGCCGGGCGAGACGGCAAGGTCGGAGCGGTAGACGATCGCCGCGCCGACTTCCCCGCGCCTGACCAGTTCCAGCGACACCCGCACATTTTCGCCGAACACCGCATTGGCCTTGACGCTCTCCCACAACCCGAGCTGCTCCAACGCCTGTCTTGCATAGATACCGGCCGGCACATGGCCGGGGTCGCCCATCGCGAAGCGCCCGCTTGCGAGCAGGGCGGCCGGGTCGCCCGTCCGGTTTTCCGGGGTGGCGATGACCAGCGCGTTGGACGCGATATCGGCGCGCGTTTCCTTCAGCACCGCCCCCTGCTCCTCCGCCCAGTCCATCCATGCCGCGTTAGCGGATATGAACAGGTCGGCCGGCGCACCGGCGGTAATCTGCTTGGCCAGCACCGAACTCGATGCCGCAACGACGGTGACCGCCGTGCCCGTGGATTGTTCGAACGCCATTGCGGCGTGTCCGATCGCATCCTTCATGCTCGCAGGCACAAAAACGGTGACGCCGCCGCCAGCCCAAGATGGGATCGATGAGAAAAGGAGAAAGAGCAAGGAAAGAACGCGGACGCGAAATTTCATGACGGTTTCCCCTGCACGCAGCGCTCGCTTCTGGCGAGCTGTTGTCGTGCCGCACCTGGTTTCGGGAAGGGTATCGGCGGAATTGCCCGCGCCCCGGACAACGCACACCCCGATGGAATCGCGACTCAGCCGCCCGCCTCGCCATGCAGGCATTTCCCGCAAGGAAAGGGCACGGCAATCGCCTGATCGCCGTGCCCAAATCTACTGTGTGTGGAAGGCCCGTGGCAAGGCCCCGAAGCCGTTAATCTCGAAACGACTCCAGTTGAATATAAACGGCTCCAGGATCAGGCCTTCATATGCGATACCGTCGATTCGATGTGCTCAACCAGCGCATCGGGCAGCCTCAGCCGCCCGGCCAGCATGTCGAGATAGCCGCGCTCGGCCCGCGTGTCCGCCTCGATCGCCAGCCGCGACGCGGTGTAGAGCTCGACGCGCTGCGCGTCGGTCTCGGCGGCGGCGACCAGCGCATCGACATCCACCGGGCGCTCGATCTCGCCTTGAAGGAAGTCGGCTTCCTCGGTGTCGTAGCCGGCCATCTGCGCGCGTTCGCCAATCTTCTGGCGCTCCTTGTCGTCGATATGACCGTCGGCCCGCGCCGCCGCGATCATGGCGCGCACGAGGGCAAGCGCAAACTCGTCTTCGCCCTGCGGCGCCTGTGCGGGATTGAAGCTGCTGTCTTCGGGCGGCGGCAGCAGCATCGGTTCGCCATCGGCACCGTCGGGCGCGCCGCCGTTCTGGTAGCGCTTGTAGGCTGTGTAGGCGAGGCCGGCCACAGCCGCCAGCCCGCCGAGCTTCAGCGCCGATCCGGTGATCGCCCTGCCCGTACCGGTGCCCAGCAGGACCGCTGCGAGCGCGCCGGTGGCAATCGGATTGTCCTTGGCAAGCTGGGTCGCCTGCGACGCCTTTTCGCGCACGGTTGACTGCGTGCCCGGAACCCGGGCGCCAAGCAATTCATCGAGAAGTTTCTTCGGATCGAGCATGGATGTCCTCCGCTAAGCAGGTTTCGGAAAAGTGTTCCACGGTTTTCCGGTAAAAACCTGCGTCAAACAAAACAATTTGCCGCCGTGCCCCGGTTGTGGCTGACAGGTAGGCACACGATCGCGTCAATGCAATGACGGAGGTCAAGCTCGCTTGCCGATGTGGCGGCGGCCCTTCGCCTGCGCGAGCTGCACCTGGCGGTGGCGTTCCGCATAGCGCTCGCGGTCGTCCGCGCTGCGCGTGGCGTGGCAATGCGGGCACGAAACGCCCTCCTCGAACAGCGGCGACGTTCGTTCTTCCGCCGTCAGCGGATGGCGGCAGGCCCGGCAAAGCGCCGCCTCGCCCGGCTCCAGCCCGTGTCCGACCGAGACCCGCTCATCGAAAACGAAGCACTCGCCTCGCCAAAGGCTTTCGTCCGCCGGTACTTCCTCGAGATATCTCAGGATGCCGCCCTTGAGGTGGTAGACCTCGCCGAGGCCGAGCGCGCGAACATAGGCCGTGGCTTTTTCGCAGCGTATGCCGCCGGTGCAGAACATCGCCACCTTCTTGCCAGCCAACAGGTTATGGTTGCGTTCCACCCAATCGGGGAACTCGCGGAACGTCGCCGTATGCGGATCGATTGCCCGTTTGAATGTGCCGATGGCGATTTCGTAGTCGTTGCGCGTATCGACGACAACGGTGTTCTCGTCGGCGATCAGCGCGTTCCAGGCGGCCGGCTCCACATAGGCGCCGGTGCCTTGCAGCGGATCGACATCCTCCACGCCCATGGTCACGATTTCCTTTTTCAGCCGCACCTTCATGCGGTGAAAAGGCATGGCGTCCGCATGGGAAAACTTGATCTCCGCACCGTCGAACTCGGGCTTGGCGGAGAGCCAGGCGACGAGCGCGTCGATGCCGGCTGGCGGTCCCGCGACCGTACCGTTGATGCCTTCCCGGGCGAGCAGCAGGGTACCCTTGATCCCCTCGCGCTCGCACAGTTCCATCAGCGGTGTGCGCAGGTCGGCGAAGTCCGGCAACCGGCAGAAGCGGTAGAGCGCGGCGATCTTTACTGGAGCGTTTGTCATGGTCGAGCGTCTAGGCCGAAGCGCGATCCGAGGCAAGCCGGGCAAACGGGCGGCAAGGAGAACGGGCGGTTGCGGCCTATCCACGCCCCTCCCCCTTCCGACGACAATGGCGGCGCCAACGATGCCGGAGCGCCTGCCATGATCCCCGAATATCTTGTCCCTCTCCTCGCCGCCGCCGCGCGCGATGCCGGTTTCGAGCCCGCCGCCATCCTTGCCATCGCCGAAATCGAAAGCGGGGGGCGCGTCTTTGCCCGCATCGATGGCCGCAATGAACCGCTGATCCGTTTCGAGGGCCACTATTTCGACCGCCGGCTGTCCGGCGCAAGGCGCGATGCCGCGCGCGCTGCGGGCCTTGCCCATCCGCAAGCCGGCAGGATCGCCAACCCGGCTTCGCAGGCTGCCCGGTGGGCAATGCTGCATCGTGCCGCCGAAATCGACGCCCAGGCGGCCTGCGAAAGCTGCTCCTGGGGTATCGGCCAGGTGATGGGCGCACACTGGGCCTGGCTCGGCTATGGCAGCGTCGAAGCGCTCGTCGCGGAGGCCCGCAGCGGCGCGGAGGGGCAATTGCGGCTGATGCTGCGCTTTATCGCAAAGGCGGAACTCGGTCCAGCGATCCGCCGCCGCGACTGGCCGGCGTTTGCCCGCGGCTATAACGGCCCGGCCTATGCGCGCAACCGCTACCACACCCGCATCGCCAATGCCTATGCGCGCCATTCGAAACGCGATCATGCCGACAATCCTGATGCGGTTACCCACCCGGCAAGCCTGCGGCGGGGAATGCGCGGACCGGCGGTCGCCAACCTCCAGCGTTCGCTCTGCGCGCTCGGCTATCCGATCGCCATCGACGGCATTTTCGGTCCCCATACCGAAGATGCGCTCCGCCGGTTCCAGCGCGATCACGGCCTTGCCCCCGACGGCATCGCCGGTCCGCTTAGCCACGAAGTCATCGCCGGGGTCCTGCCGCTGTCACGGTACGCCGTGCTATGGCGGGAACGGTTGAGAACCTTCCTTGCAGTGCCTTTGGGCTGGCTGTTCCGGCTGGTTTCGGGTTAGGGTTCTGGTTCCGGATTCCGTCGCATGGCCATGGACATGGCAACCGCGCCCTGATATCCGCCGTTAAATCGATTGAAATCCCGCCAGCGAGTTTAACATGCCCCACGCCAACAAAACGGAAGTGCTGCTTTCGATCCTTCAGGCTCAGCCGGTCATCCCGGTCCTGCAGATCGCCAACCTGGCCGACGCCGTTCCTTTGACACGGGCGCTGGCGCGCGGCGGCCTGCCGGCTGTCGAGATCACGTTGCGCACGCCCGACGCGATGGACGCCATCCGCCTCGTCACCGATGAAGTCGAGGAAGCGGTCGTCGGCGCGGGTACGATCCTGACGCCGCGCCAGTACGACAAGGTTGCCGCGGCCGGCGCACGATTCATCGTTTCACCGGGAACCACGATCGAACTGCTGGAGGCCGCCCGTTCAAACGACGTGCCTTTTCTGCCCGGCGCGAGCACGCCGAGCGAGGTGATGTCGATGCGCGAGGAAGGGTACTCGGTGCTGAAGTTCTTTCCCGCGGAACAATCCGGCGGCGCAGCGTTTCTCATGGCGCTGTCCTCTCCCCTGGCGGGAGTGCGCTTCTGCCCGACCGGCGGCATCTCGCCGGCCAATGCCCTGGATTACCTGAAGCTTCCCAATGTCATATGCGTCGGCGGCTCATGGGTCGCGCCCGACAACCTGGTCAGGGCCGGCGACTGGGAGGGCATCACCGAACTTGCACGCCAGGCCGTGGCCATGGCGGCGAGCGCACAGGATCGCGACATCAGTTCGTCGGGTTGAACTTGGCGACCGTCAGGAAAGTGACGGCCTTGCCGGTGAACCGGTGCGGCTCGCCCTGCCGGATATCCCGCGAATTGAAACCGGCCGTGTAGACCGCCGCCGGCGCTTTGCGGATGGTCGCACTCGCCAGCGGCGGCTGCGCAGGTAGAGGCACGCGCGCGACGGCCAGTGCCCAGCGGGCGCTCTCCGGCCCGATCGGCACGATTTTCGAATGCGGTTCGGGGCGGGCTTGCGAAGCAACCGGACGCGCTGCCTTCGGCGTTGTCTTCACATTCCCGGCAATCGCGGCCGCTCGCTCGCCTTGAGGCGTGTTCAGCATGGCCATGCGCGGCGTGGCGATGGCCGACGGGGCGGCGACCGTCAGGCGGCCGTTACGGCTGTCTGTCGTGATTTCGGGTCGCCCGCGCGGCACCGCGGCTATCAACCTGTTGCCCTTGTCGTGGCCAGGCCGCAAACCGCCGGCAGTTTGCCGCGGATCGTCCGCGAAGGCGGCGAGCACCGCGATGCTCTCGCTGGCCGGACGCGGCAACGGCACCACGGCGGCAAGCGGTGACCCGCGCCGCGTAACGGCGGTTGTCGTCGCATCGGTTCCGGCGGGAATTCCAATGGGAGGCGCGACTGTCTCCAACTGCGGGCGTGATGCAGGCAGCGGCACGTTCATCGCGACATCGACCCGTTGTTCGGGCACCGCGGTTTCGGTTTCCGCCAGCACGCGCGGATTGGCGACCGGCAGCGGGACGGCGCTCGCCGACAGCTTCGCGATAATTGCAGCCGGATCGTCGGCCGCCGGTGCGGCTTCGGCCGCCGGTGCGGCTTCGGTCGCCGGCTCGGGCCGCGTCTCTGCCTGCGCGACGGCTACACCGGGCAGCCCGGCTACGGGCCGGGGTGCCGGGGCGGCGTCGCGTGGTGCGGCCTTCGGCGTGGCCGGGACTTCAATGCTGTTGTCTTCTTCCTCGTCCGCGCCACCGCCGAACAGGGCCGCCAGCAATCCCCTGGCCGGACTCTTGTTGCCGTCCGTGGCGTTCGCGTCGCCCCGGGTCCGTACGGGGGCAGCGTTGGACGCAACCTGCACTTCGGTCGACCTGTCGATACTGACCGGCTGGCCGCGGCGGCGCTGGTACTCCGCCAGCGCCTGCTTGTATCCGGGCAGCGGCTTGCCGTCCGCGGGCAGGTGCAGCGTCTTGCCGTCGGGGAACAGGCGCGCCAATTCCTCCCGGCTCATGCGCGGCCATGCGCGGACATTGCCGACATCCAGATGAACGAAGGGTGAGCCCGAGCGCGGGTAGTAGCCGACGCCGCCGCCCTGGATCTTGAAGCCGATTGCACGCAGTTTCGACAACGGTACGCCGGGAATGTAGAAATCCAACGCCTTGCCGAGCATGTGCTGGCTTTTCTTGGCCTGCCCGCCGCGCGTGCGCCGCAGCATTTCGTTGCTCGCCGGAGAGCGGTAACCCGAGACGACATGGATATAATCGCGCGACCCGGTCTGCTGGTAGGCTTCCCAGACCACGTCGAACAGGAGCGGGTCCATTTTCGTCGGTTCATTGCGCCGCCAGTCGCGCAGGAACCTGTTGAGCTTGGTCAAGCCGGCCTGCGAATAGCGACCGTTGATCTTGTAGGTGATTTCGGCGCGTTCGCCGGTGTGCATGAAGTAGAGCTTCAGCGTCCGTTTTTCGGCGTTTGCCTGTGCCGTTGCGGACAGCGTGAGCATCAGCGCGGCCAGCAGGTATCCAGCCCACCGCAACCCCGGCACGCGTGCTATTGCACTGTCCCTGTTGTTCTGCCCAAAAAAGACCAAATGACCCGCCTTGCAGGCTCGTGTTGTCCCCGGATACCCGCGAGAAGTCGTCCCTTCCCCGAAGTATCGGCCCGAATGGTTAATCGCCGCTTATTGACGCCAATTGCGGTGAGACCATGGCAGCGTGCTCCCTCCCTGCTGTACTCATTACCACAGGGTTAACAAAGCACTAACCAATAATGCTATTTCACTGGAATCTTGTCTGTGAATTGATGTGGATCACGAGGCGAGTTTATGCGCTCGTCCCTCTTCGGCCTCGATGCCGAATTCCTTGAGCTTGCGGTAAAGCGTCGAGCGTCCGATGCCGAGACGCCGGGCCACTTCGCTCATCTGCCCGCGATAGTGGTCGATGGCGAAAACAATCATTTCGCGCTCGATATCGGCAAGCATGCGCACATCACCACGTTCATCGAGGGGATGCAATGTGCCCTTGGTTCGGACGACCGGCTGTCCGCTTGAACTCGCCGGTTCGCCCGCCGGCGTCACCGTTTCGCGCGCCCTAATCGATGCGCCGCCTGCCGGAGTATCCGCTTCGGCTTCCAGGGTACGCGCCAACTCGGCCTCGTCCACCTGGGCGCGTATCTGCGGGAACTCCTCGCCCGTCAGCAGGTCGCCTTCCGCGAGCACCATTGCCCTGAAGACCGCGTTTTCAAGCTGGCGGATGTTGCCCGGCCAGTCATAGGCCTCGAGGATGGCCAGCGCGTTATCGGCGATACCGGTAACCGCCGTGCCGGCCCGCTCGCCCGCGAACTGCCCGATGAAGTGGTGAACCAGCAAGGCGATGTCTTCGCGCCGCTCGCGCAGCGGCGGCACGCGGATCGGAAACACGTTGAGGCGATAGAACAGGTCCTCGCGGAACTTCCCCTCGCGAACGGCCTGCAACAGGTCGCAGTGAGTCGCCGAAATGATACGGATATCAACCTTTTGCGGCTTTTTTCCACCGACCGGATCGACTTCGCCTTCCTGCACTGCGCGCAATAGCTTGACCTGCGCTTCGAGCGGCAGGTCGCCGATCTCGTCAAGGAAGAGCGTACCGCCATTGGCCTCGACGAACTTGCCGACATGCTTGTCGGTCGCGCCCGTGAACGAGCCCTTTTCGTGACCAAACAGGATGCTTTCGACGAGATTTTCGGGAATGGCGCCGCAATTGACCGTGACGAAGGGCCCGTCGCTGCGATTGCCGGAACCGCAGATCGCGCGTGCGACAAGCTCCTTGCCGACGCCCGACTCCCCCTCGATCATGATCGGAATATTGGATGCCGCGGCCTTGCGCGCCAGTTTCAGAACACGGTCCATCGTTTCGGAGCGCGTCACGATATCCTTGAACGTGCTCATTTTGGCCGGAGAACGGCGCACCTTCTTCGATGCGCCTTCCATCTCCTCCACCTTGAGTGCGTTCGACACCGCGTTCTGCAGCCGGTCCGGCGAAACCGGCTTGACCACAAAATCGAACGCGCCTGCGCGCATCGCGCCGATCACGGTGTCGATCCCACCCTTTGACGTCTGCACGATCACCGGTGCGTCGATGCCGCGCGCGCGCATGGTCTTGAGAACGGTCAGCCCGTCCATGTCGGGCATCACGAGGTCGAGCACGACCGCTGCGACATCCCCGCCCTGCGGCCCCTCCATTACCTCCAGGGCCGCTTCACCGCCATCGGCTTGCAATACTTTGTAACCGAATTTTACCAGCGCTGCCTCTGCAAGGCGGCGCTGGACAGGATCGTCATCAACGGCAAGTATCGTGCGGGTCATGGATTCTCGAAGATTCGGATTGGTGTTGGTTCGTCCATGGACCAACATGGCACAGATGCCTAAACAGGCATTCAAGAAACGGCATTAACAGGAGCTTACCCTTGGGGGACGCCAGACACGACAAGGTTGCAGCCAACCGGATGCACTCGGGCAGCCGAACAGGCCATCCCGTTTCGCACCCGACCGACTCCAGATCCGGCGCGGCCGCGATCATCGGAGCGCTGCCTGAATGGAACCTCGCCGACCTTTATCCCTCTCCCGACAGCGCGGAACTCGCCGCCGATCTGCGCCGCGCCGGCGAACTGGCGCTGGCATTCGAGGGAAACTGGAAGACAACGCTGGCAAGCGAGGCCGAAAAGGGGGCGGACGGCAAGCTAGGCCAGGCGATGCGGGAATACGAGGAACTGGAAGACCTGCTCGGGCGCATCATGTCCTACGCCGGGCTCGTCTATGCCGCCGACACTTCCGATCCTGCGCGCGCGAAGCTCTATGGCGACGTGACCGAAAGGATGACCGCGGCGACCTCGCGCCTGCTGTTTTTCGCGCTCGAACTCAATCGTATCGAGGACGACGCGATCGAAGCCGCACTCGCCGCCGATCCGGTGTTCGGCCACTACCGGCCGTGGATCGAGGATCTGCGCCGGGACAAGCCCTACCAGCTCGAAGACCGGGTCGAGCAGCTTTTTCACGAAAAATCGGTGACCGGGCGCGGCGCCTGGAATCGCCTTTTCGACGAAACGATCACCGCGCTCTCGTTCAAGGTCGACGATGACGAACTGGCGTTGGAATCGACCCTCAACCTGCTCCAGGACCATGATCCCGAAAAGCGGCGCAAGGCTTCCAACGCGCTGGCGACGACCTTCCGGCGGAATCTCAGGACCTTCACGCTGATCACCAACACGCTGGCCAAGGACAAGGAGATCTCCGATCGCTGGCGCGGTTTCGAGGACATCGCCGATTCGCGCCATCTCGCCAACCGCGTCGAACGCGAGGTGGTCGATGCGCTTGCCCAGGCTGTTCGCGAGGCCTATCCCCGCCTGTCGCACCGCTATTACGCGATGAAGGCCAAGTGGCTCGGCATGGAGCAGATGAACCACTGGGACCGCAATGCCCCGCTGCCCGAGGCGCCGAAAACGGAAATCTCGTGGGAGGCCGCGCAACGCACCGTGCTTGACGCCTATCGCGGCTTCGCGCCGCAGATGGCGGAAATCGCCGGCCGGTTCTTCGAGAAGAACTGGATCGACGCGGCGACCCGGCCCGGCAAGTCGCCCGGCGCCTTTGCCCACCCGACCGTTCCCTCGGTCCACCCCTATGTGCTGCTCAACTACCAGGGAAAGCCGCGCGATGTCATGACGCTCGCCCACGAGCTTGGTCACGGCGTCCACCAGGTGCTTGCCGGCGAGCAGGGCGCCCTGATGGCGCCGACGCCGCTGACGCTCGCCGAAACAGCCTCTGTTTTCGGCGAGATGCTGACCTTCCGCTCGCTGCTCTACGCCACGGCCGACCCGCGCGAACGCAAGGCAATGCTGGCGCAAAAGGTGGAGGACATGATCAACACCGTCGTGCGCCAGGTCGCATTCTATGAATTCGAGCGCAAGGTGCACACCGAGCGCCGCCAGGGCGAACTGACATCCGAGCGGATCGGCGAATTGTGGATGTCGGTACAGGGCGAGAGCCTCGGACCGGCGATCGTGCTGCGCGACGGATACGAGGTCTTCTGGGCCTATATCCCCCACTTCATCCATTCGCCGTTCTATGTCTACGCCTACGCCTTCGGCGACTGTCTGGTGAACTCGCTCTATGCGGTCTATCAGAATGCCGACAGCGGCTTCCAGGAGAAGTATTTCGACATGCTGCGCGCCGGCGGCACGAAGCACCACGCCGAACTGCTTTCCCCCTTCGGCCTCGATGCAACGGACCCCGCTTTCTGGCAGAAGGGCCTGAGCGTGATCGAGGGGCTGATCGACGAACTGGAGGCGATGGAAGGGTGAGAGCCGGCGGCCTGCCTCCCACACCTTACGACGGTTCCTCCAGGCCCTTCACCATCGGCCTCAAGCCGATCGGTCCGCGCGATCTGATCGAGCCGGACGCCCTGCTCCTCACCTATCTGGCCGAGAAGGACCGGCTGATCGAAGAGCGGCCGAGCGACGTTTTCGCCGCCGAGCCGGAAATGGAGGATAGCCAGGCGGAAGTCCTCGCCATGCTGGCCGGACACCTGCCTGCGGTCTTCCCCGAAACCTGGAGCCGGGACGGCGCGGTGATGACGATTGCCGGGGCGGCCGGTGTTGCCGCCCGCACCGTCGACCTGTCGGACAACGCGCAGCCGCCGCTTCTGGCCGCCGCCCGTCTCGTCCAGGAAGACCTTGTCGTCATGCGAAAGGGAGAAGATGGCTGGCGCATGGCCGCCGCCTGCGTCTGCTTTCCCTCTTCCTGGACGCTTGCCGAAAAATTCTCGCGCCCGCTTCAGCATATCCACCGGCCGGTCCCCGGCTTTGGCGCTGGGACGAGGAACGCCGAAGTCATCACCCGCATTTTCGACAATCTGAAACCGGGCATGGCGGTGGAGCGCTGGAACTGGTCGTTGAGCGCCAGCAACGCCCTCCACCATCCTTTTTCTGAGTTCGCGCGCGTCCAACGCGCCACCAGCGGGCGCGGCAAGTTCTCCTGCGCTGATCCCGCTGCCGCCTTCATCCGCGTGGAGCGGCAGACGCTGAGCAGGTTGCCGCGCTCGGGCGATATCCTGTTCACCATCCGCATCCACCTCGATCCGCTCGCCGTTCTTGGGCGTCATCCCGCGCGCCGCGAACTTGCCGCCGGATTTGCCGGTCAACTTCTGGAACTTTCGGCTGAACAACTTGCCTACAAGGGCCTGGCGGAGGACCGCGACCGGCTGGTTGCCATATTGCGCGCGATCGCCGCCGCCTGAACGGCGTGCGCAAACGCCTGCGGCGAGCTTTTTCTTTATTGTGACGGCGATGTGTGCTTTAGCGCCGGTATCAGGTGCCTGAAAGGAGATGGATGAATGGCAGACAGGGTCTGGCCCGTTTATGGTGAAATCACCGGTCCCATCGTGATGATCGGGTTCGGATCGATCGGGCGCGGCACGCTGCCGCTCATCGAGCGCCATTTCAAGTTCGACAAGTCGCGCATGGTGGTGATCGACCCCCATCCCGAAGGCGACGGCCAGGAAATCCTGAAAAACCACGGCGTTCGGTTCATCCGGCAGGGCATAACGAGGGATAATTACCGCGACGTCCTGAAACCGCTGCTGAGCGAAGGCGAAGGCCAGGGCTTCTGCGTCAACCTGTCGGTCGACACCTCCTCGCTCGACCTGATGCGCTTCTGCCGCGAGCTCGGCGTGCTCTACATCGACACCGTGGTCGAGCCGTGGCTCGGCTTCTATTTCGACCAATCGGCCGGCAACGAGGCGCGCACCAACTACGCGCTGCGCGAAACCGTGCGCACCGAGAAGCGCAGGAATCCCGGCGGCACGACGGCCGTGTCCTGCTGCGGCGCCAATCCCGGCATGGTCTCCTGGTTCGTCAAGCAGGCGCTGGTCGACCTTGCCGCCGATCTCGGGCACAACATTCCTGAACC
Source organism: Notoacmeibacter sp. (assembly GCA_019912385.1). Taxonomy (GTDB): domain Bacteria; phylum Pseudomonadota; class Alphaproteobacteria; order Rhizobiales; family Rhizobiaceae; genus JAIOIW01. Next base: position 64,865 of record JAIOIW010000092.1, read on the forward strand.
GGATGCCGCAGACCGCGCCGGCTGGGCGAAGATGATGAAGAAGCTGGGCGTCAAGGGCGTGCACATTGCCGAGCGCGACACCCAGCGCGCGCGCCACCCCAAGCCGCTTGATACGTTCTGGAACACATGGTCGGTCGAGGGCTTCGTCTCCGAAGGCCTGCAGCCGGCCGAGCTCGGCTGGGGCACACACGAGGACTGGAAGCCGAAAAACGCGAAAAAGCACAAGGCGGGCTGCAAGGCGGGGATCTATCTCGAACAACCCGGCGCCAACACCCGCGTACGCACGTGGTGCCCGACGCCCGGACCGCAGTACGGCTTCCTCGTCACCCACAACGAATCGATCTCGATCGCCGACTATTTCACCGTGCGCGACAAGAAGGGCAAGGTCACGTTCAGGCCGACCTGCCATTACGCCTACCACCCGGCCAACGACGCGGTGCTGTCGCTGCACGAGATGTTCGGCAACGGCGGCAACGCCCAACCCGTGCTCCACGTTCTCGACGAGGACGAACTCGTCGACGGCATCGACGAACTCGGCGTCCTGCTCTACGGCCACAAGAAGAATGCCTACTGGTTCGGCTCCCAGCTTTCGGTCGAGGAAACGCGCGATCTCGCGCCTTACCAGAACGCCACCGGCCTGCAGGTGAGCTCGTCCGTGCTGGCCGGGATGGTCTGGGCGCTGGAAAATCCGGAAGCCGGTATCGTCGAGACCGACGAGATGGACTATCGCCGCTGTCTGGAGGTGCAACTTCCCTATCTGGGACCGGTCAAGGGCTACTATACCGACTGGACGCCGCTCGACGGCCGCCCGGGCCTGTTCCCGGAGGATATCGACGAGGAGGACCCCTGGCAGTTCAGGAACATTCTGGTGCGATAGGATTTGGCGCCCGGACCTTGATACTGGTCAATGATCGACCGTGAGGCATATGTAAGGTTTCGCATATGTATCCACTGGAGCCAAACATGACCATTTCGAAAACCATTCGTACGGCCGCCTTTTTTCTGACTGTGACAACGGCAGCGGCGTTTGCCGGCCCGATCGCCGATTTCAAGGCGGAGATGGCCGATGCCTACGGCGTCTATCGTGTGGCGCTTTTTGCCACCAACACCGGCAATGCCGAAAAGTCGAACCAGGCGATCGCCGGCTTTACGGCCAAGTGGACGGCACTCGCCGGGCATTGGTCGGCCACGCCGCCACCGCACCTGAGCGAAGACGCCGACTGGAATACGACCTTGACCGAAGTCGCAGGCATCGCGGCGCAGGCGCAGGCGAAGGCCGGGGAAGGTGATCTCGCGCAATCGCATGAAATCCTCGAGAAGATTCGCGATCAGATCAGCGAATTGAACCGGCGCAATGGCGTCGTGACGTTTTCCGATCGCATGAACGCCTATCATGAAAAAATGGAGCATGTGATCGGCACGGCCTATGCAGGTGAAGGCGCCGCCTGGGATGCGATTGCCGATGCCGCGGTTCTGGCCTATCTCGCCGAAAGCCTCGCGCTGGAAGCGCCTGCCGCTTACGCGCAGGACACGGCTTTCAACCAGTCGCTCGACGGTTTGCGGGCTTCCGTTTCCGCCCTTGATGCGGCCGCGCGTTCAGGCGACGCCGATTCGATCGCAAAAGCAAAAGCGGGCCTCAAGAAGCCGTATTCGATGCTGTTTCTGAAGTTCGGCTAGGATAGGCTGAGGCAATAGTGGGTTCGCCGGGTATTGGCGGCGGTTGAGTTGGGCGCGGTCTGTATTTGCCTTGCTTTTGCCCAAAGGCCGGTCAAGAATTGAATGCCTTCGACGAGGAGAGGGAATTTTTCGATGCGCAAACTGATGATGATTTGTGCGCTCGGCGCGGCCGTTTCCGTTGCTGGCTGCCAGAGCTACGGACCGCGCGTCGCCCGCGTGGCACCGACCGGTTTCGAAGGGTCGTGGGTCAGCACGGACGGCGTGGCGATTTCGAATTTCAACAGCGGCGCGTTCGAAACGGTCGCAACCGATACCGGCAACAAGCTTGCCACCGGCAGCTACGTGCATATCAGCGCCAACACGGTCCAGATTACCGTCAATTCCCTGATCCGGCAGACAACGGCGACGGTCAATTGTGCACAGGTTTCAACCAGCCAGCTCAATTGCACCGCTGAAGGCGGACAGCAGTTCACGCTGGTTCGCCGCGCGGCCGGCTGATCTCATATTCGGGACTGGGCGTCACAGTAACGCCCAGTCTTTCTAATCCCTCCGCGATTGTCTGTCCATTGGCCGCTTGCGCGCCTTCTCCCGCTTTTGCCATAACGATAGGCACAATTGGCGAGGAGAAACCATGAGCGCGCATTTCGATCAGGACGAAATACGGAATCCGGCGGAGCGTGAAGCCGCCCTTTTTGCGCGCCTTCCCGGTTTTCTGGCCCGTGCGATCGCCGCAGCGCCGGGCCTTGGGGCATGGCTCGACGGGATCGATCCGGCGCAGGTGAACTCGCGCGAGGCGCTTGCCCGCCTGCCGGTGTTGCGTAAAAGCGAACTGATGGAGCGCCAGCTTGCCGAGCCGCCGTTCGGCGGTTTCGCCAATCAGGCCGCGCTCGCAGGTAACCGCGTTTTCGTTTCGCCCGGCCCGATCTGGGAACCGCAAGGGGTCGGCCCCGATCCCTGGGGCGCGTCGCGCGCCTTTTTTGCCGCGGGCATTCGCCCCGGCGACATCGTGCACAACGCCTTCTCCTATCACATGACGCCGGGCGGCTTCATTCTCGACGAAGGCGCGCGCGCCTATGGCTGCACGGTCTTTCCCGCCGGCGTCGGCAACACCGACATGCAGGTCGATGCCGCTGCCGCGCTGAAGCCCTCCGTCTACACCGGCACGCCCGATTTCCTGAAGGTCATGCTCGACCGGGCCGCCGAATCCGGCAAGGACCTGTCATCCTTCCGGCGCGCGATGGTTTCCGGCGGCGCGCTGTTTCCATCGCTGCGCCAGGAGTACCGCGAGCGCGGCGTGAATGTGATGCAGACCTATGCCACCGCCGAATTCGGGATCATTGCCTATGAAACCGCCGATCCGGACGGCAACGTCCTCCCCGGCATGGTGCTGAACGAAAATCTGATCCTGGAGATCGTACGCCCCGGCACAGGCGATCCCGTCGCCGAGGGCGAGGTCGGCGAGGTTGTCGTGACCTCGTTCAACGAGGCCTATCCGATGATCCGGCTCGGCACCGGCGACCTGTCGGCGGTATTGCCGGGGCTCTCGCCGTGCGGCCGTACCAACACCCGCATAAAGGGCTGGATGGGCCGGGCCGACCAGCGTACCAAGATCAAGGGCATGTTTGTCGATCCCAAGCAGGTCGCCGACCTGCTCAAGCGCCACCCGGAGGTGCTCAAGGCGCGCCTCGTGGTCGCGCGCAAGGGCGCATCAGACGCCATGACGCTGCTCGTCGAGGAACGCGGCGACGCCGATATCGCCGCAATTGCTGCCTCGGTTCGCGAGATCACCAAGCTCGGCGCCGAGATCCGGATTGTCGAGGCGGGAACGCTGCCCAACGACGGCAAGGTCATTGCCGACGAGCGCGACTACGCCTCCTGACATCCACCCGCTTGACGCGTGGCAAGGAAGCCTGCAACCGAATCTCCTTGCATCGCGGCGAGCGCGGTGGAAACATTGATGATAAGGTTGGTCAAGCGGGTGTCGCAAAGGCGCGTTAGCTTTACTGCCTGTGAGATCAATCAGGAGAACGCGTCATGAAAAGGATAGCCCTCGTCGCCACCCTTTCGGCCTCGGTGCTCGCCATTGCGGCGGGCCAGGCTTTTGCCGAATACAGCCTGAACATCCTCCACATCAATGACTGGCACAGCCGCATCGAGTCGATCAGCAAGTACGATTCGACCTGTTCCGAAAAGGACGAGGGAGAGGGCGCATGTTTCGGCGGCGCTGCCCGTCTGGTTACCGCCATACGCGAGGCCCGCGCCGCGATGTCGGGCGATAACGTCATCTTCCTCAACGCCGGCGACAACTTCCAGGGCTCACTGTTCTACACCACCTACAAGGGCGACGCCGAAGCCGAGTTCCTCAACATCATGAAGCCGGAAGTCATGACCGTCGGCAACCACGAGTTCGATGACGGCGAGGAAGGGCTTGCCGGGTTCCTCGACAAGGCAGGGTTCCCGGTCATTTCTTCCAATATCCTTGCCGGCGGCGAATCAAGGCTGAGTGGTCGTATCAATCCCTCGATCGTGCTGACGATCGGCGGCGAGAAGGTCGGCATCATTGGCGCGGTGGCCAACGATACCGCCGAACTGTCGTCGCCGGGCAATAACGTGCTGATTTCGCAGGATGTCGGTGCCATCACCGCCGCGGTCGCAGAACTCGAAAGCCAGGGCGTGAACAAGATCATAGCGCTCACTCACGTCGGCTATGCACGCGACGTGGATGCGATCGCCAAGATTCCCGGCATCGATGTCGTGGTCGGCGGTCACTCGCATACCTACCTGGCCAATAACGACGACAAGGCGGCCGGCCCCTACCCGACCTGGGTCGACAATCCTTCCGGCCAGAAAGTGCCGGTCGTCCAAGCGGGCTCCTATTCGAAATATCTCGGCGAACTGAAGGTCACCTTCGACGACAACGGCGTGGTGACGGATGCGACCGGCGCGCCCATGCTGCTCGACGCATCGGTCAAGCCGGACGAAGCGGTCACGGCCCGCATCAAGGAACTTGCCGCGCCGATCGAGGAACTGAAGGCCAGGCCCGTTTCGCAGTCGACCGGGGCGATCGAAGGCAGC
>JAIOIW010000093.1 GCA_019912385.1 Notoacmeibacter sp.
CGCGCTCGATGCCGCCCGGGAAGTGGCCCGCCTCTCAGCCATACTGCAGGCGCCGGTGCTCGCCTATCGGCGCGGCCGCGGCATTCTCGACAGCCGTGACCCGCTCAGCGTCACGCTGCCGCTCGGGCACGAATTGTGGAAGGAGGCCGATGTCGTCGTCGCCATCGGCACGCGCCTTCTGATCCAGATGCGCGAATGGGGCGTCGACGACAATCTCAAGATCGTGCGCATCGATTCCGACAGCGACGAAGCCGAACGCCTCCACAAGCCGGCCGCCGCGCTGACCGGCGACGCACGGCGCATCGTCGCGCGATTGCTCGACCTCGTCCCGGCGCACAATCCGAAGCGAAAGTCGCGCAAGGCGGAGCTGCAGGAGCGGCAGGCGCGGCTGCACAAGCGGTTTGCCGTCCTCGCCCCGCAAATGGCCTATCTCGGCGCGATCCGGGATGAATTGCCCGAAGACGGCATCTATGTCGATGAGGTCACCCAGATCGGCTTCGCGGCGCGGCTTGCCATGCCGGTCTACAAGCCGCGCACTTTTCTCTCGCCGGGGTTTCAGGACAATCTCGGCTGGGGTTTTGCCACCGCGCTCGGCGCGCAGGATGCCCGCGCCGACGTGCCGGTGCTCTCGATTTCCGGCGACGGCGGCTTCATGTATACGGCGAACGAGTTGTCGACCGCCGTCAGGCACCGCATCCCGCTGGTGGCGCTCGTCTTCAACAACAACACCTTTGGAAACGTCAAACTGATCCAGCAAGTGAGCTATGGCGGTCGGCATATTGCGGTCGACCTCGCCAACCCTGATTTCGTGAAGTTCGCCGAATCCTTCGGTGCCGCCGCCGAACGCGCCCATACGCCCGCGGAGCTGCGCAAGGCGATCCGGCGCGGCTTCGCGCGGCGCAACGCCCCGACCCTGATCGAAATCCCGGTCGGAGCCATGCCCTCCCCCTGGGAGTTCATCCACATGCCGAAGGTGCGCGGCACCTGAGGGGTCTTGCTTGAAGGTTCGGCGAAAGCCGCGATACACGGTTCATGGACATCATCACGACCACAAAACACCTGGCCGATGCCTGCGAGCGGCTCGCCCGCCATCCTTTCGTGACGGTCGATACCGAATTCCTGCGCGAGTCGACCTATTATCCGCAGCTCTGCGTGCTGCAAATGGCCGGCCCCGACGAAGCCGTCGTGGTCGATGCGCTCGCCGAAGGGCTCGATCTTGCCGCGTTCTTTGCGCTGATGGCGGACGAGAAGATCGTCAAGGTCTTCCACGCCGCCCGTCAGGACATCGAAATCGTCTGGCACCGTGCCGGTCTGATCCCGCATCCGGTCTTCGACACCCAGGTCGCCGCCATGGTGCTCGGCTATGGCGACTCGGTGTCCTACGACCAACTCGTCCAGCGCATCACCGGCGATACCATCGACAAGTCGCACCGCTTCACCGACTGGATGCGCCGTCCGCTCTCCAAGGCGCAGCTCGATTACGCCGTGTCCGACGTCACGCATCTGCGCGACATCTACCAGAAGCTGCTCGCCGATCTCGGCCGGCGCGGCCGCACCGAATGGGTGAGCGAGGAAATGGACGTCCTCACCTCGCCCGCCACCTACCGGCTCGAACCCGAAAACGCCTGGCAGCGGTTGCGCACGCGCGTGCGCAAGCCCAAGGAGCTTGCCGTCCTGATCGAGGTCGCTGCCTGGCGCGAGCGCGAGGCCAAGACGCGCGACGTACCGCGCGGCCGCGTGCTCAAGGACGATCTCGTGGTCGATATCGCCGTGCAGGCGCCGACGACGATGGAAAAACTCGCCGCGCTGCGCGCGCTGCCGAAAGGCTTCGAGCGCTCGAAATGGGGTCAGGAGATTCCCGAACTCGTCAAGCGCGCGCTCGCGCGCGATCCCAAAACCCTGCCTTCGCTCGAACGGTCCAAGCCCGCGCCGAACAGCTCCGCCATCGTGGAGCTGTTGAAAGTGCTGCTGCGCATGACCGCCGAGCAGCACGGCGTCGCCGCCAAGGTGATCGCGACGGTCGACGATCTCGATCGCATCGCCGCCGACGACAACGCCGATGTCCCCGCGCTCAAGGGCTGGCGGCGCGAATTGTTCGGCGAGAAGGCCCTGTCCCTGAAGCGCGGCGAGCTTGCGCTCGCCATCGACCGCGGCCGCGTGACGCCGGTCGCGCGCGCCTGAAGCGGGACGACGTTTCTTCGGATCGCCATCCCGCGTCAGCTCTTGGTTTGCGCGTGATCTTTTCCGAAAACCGCTTCACACTTTGCATTTTCCGGGATCATGCTCTGGCGCGCGCCGACATCGCGATTCAAACCCGACGTATTGTCGTTAATCGGTCACCAGTTGCGTGGGACGGCCGATCAGGCGGCCGATCTGACGCAGCCGGCCGGCGACGCGTTCGCTTGCCAGCGCCGAAAACTTGTCGGGCAGCCGCAACACCAGCCGTCCACGCACGACCCGCAGCGGGGTGTGGAGCAGGACCCCCGGCATCGAGGCCGAGACGATGTAGGCCACCCGCATCAAGGCGCCGAGCAGGCGCGCGCGCTCAAGGTGGCGGCGCGAGGCGATTTCGCGGATGCGCGGCGAGGGCTGTTCGCTCGTAATCCCGGCGTGCCGGAAATAGACCGACAGCGCGAGAAAAGCCCGGCCCGGATGATCGATGCCGATGAAGTCGGCGTTCGAAATGATGTTGAGCGACTGTTCGCCGCGATAATCGGGATGCGCGCGCCAGCCGATATCGGCGAGCAGGCAGGCGGCGTGGCGTAGACGCTTTTCGTCGGCGCTTTCGTCGATGCCGGACGAGGTCATGAAGCGGTCGGTCCAGCGGATCAGTTCCTCGCCATGGGCGGGCGCGCGCGAGCGCAGGATATTGAGGCTGCGCGCCGCTGCGATCAGCGGGTCCTTGGCGCGTTCGGCCGGATCGAGCAGCGAATAGAGCAGGCCTTCGCGCACGCCGAGCGCCGAGACGACGATGTCCCTGGGGTGCGCGGTGCGGATGATATGCTCCATCACCAGCGCCGCGTATCCGAGCAGCGGCCGGCGCGCGCTCGAAATGACCTCGATCTGCGCGATCTTCTCCGGTCGCGTGCGATGCACGAGCCGGCAGAATTCCAGCGCCTCCCTGGCGCTCATGCGGTAGCCGTGCATGACGTGCAGCGGATAGTCCGTGCGCGCGATTTGCAGATGGGCAAGCGCACGCCAGGCCCCGCCGACCGCATAGAAGGTCCGCCCGCGCCCGGCGGCCAGAAAATCCACGCGCTCCAGTGCGTCGGCCACGAAGGATTCTGCTTTGCGCATCGATTTGCGGGAAATGTCCTGCAGCGTGAGCCCGCCGAGCGGCAGCGTCACGCCGCGGCGGATGCGCTGGCCGTGCAGATCGATGAGTTCGAGCGAGCCGCCGCCGAGATCGCCGACCAGCCCATCCGGCTTGTGAATGCCGGACACGACCCCGAGCGCCGACAGTTGCGCCTCGCGCCGGCCGGAAGCGACTTCGATCCGGGTGCGGCAGATGCGTTCGGCCTGCGCGATGAAGGCGGCGCCGTTCTTCGCGTCCCGGCAGGCGGCGGTCGCGATCCCGAGCACGGTCTTCACCTTCAGCGTGTCGCAGAGCGCCCGAAAACGCTTGAGGGTGAGGACCGCTTTTTCCACAGCATCCGGCGCCAGAAGGCCGGTCGACTGCACCTCGCGGCCCAATCCGGCCAGCACCTTCTCGTTGAAGATCGGCGCCGGGCTGCGCGTGAGGCCCTCATAGACCACGAGCCGGATCGAATTCGATCCGATATCGACCACCGCAACCGGCGGGCCGTGGTCGAGCCGGCCCTGCGCCACGCTCGCGGTCAGCGGTTTTCTGGCAGTCCTGTCAGGAGCTTGGCGGCGCGCCTGGGGCGCGCGGCTACGCGCGTTCTGCGCGGCGCGTGAGACGGCGTGGCGAAGATTCTTTAGAAGATGTTCCACGTCCCGACAGGCTCGGATTGGTCATAAAGTATTTTTGAGCATTGACCGATTCGTCACCCTTCCCGGGCTTTATGCGGACGGAGGTGCCGTCAGGCAAGACCTTCCAGCTTTGCTCGGTGTCGGCAAAATTGACCACCATGATCTGGTCGAGCACCTGTTCGTGCACGGTGGGGTTGAGGATCGGGCACAGCGCCTCGACCCGCCGGTCGAGGTTGCGCGGCATCATGTCGGCGGAAGAGATGTAGACCGCCGCCTTCGGCGAGGGCAGTCCGTGGCCGGCACCGAAGCAGAAGATGCGGCCGTGTTCGAGGAAGCGCCCGACGATCGACTTGACGCGGATATTGTCGGACAGGCCCTTCACGCCCGGGCGCAGACAGCAGATGCCGCGGATGACGAGATCGATGTTCACGCCGGCATTCGACGCCCGATAGAGCGCGTCGATGATGTCAGGATCGACGAGCGCGTTCATCTTCATCCAGATCGCCGCCGGGCGGGCGGCCTGCGCATGGGCGATTTCGGCCTCGATGTGATCCATGATGCGCCGGCGCAGCGTGACCGGCGACACCGCCATGGCTTCGAGTTCGGCAGGCTCGGCATAGCCGGTGACGAAATTGAAAATCCGCGCCACGTCGCGCGCGATCACCGGATCGGCGGTGAAGAACGACAGGTCGGTATAGATGCGCGCGGTGATCGGATGATAATTGCCGGTGCCGACATGAACATAGGACGCCAGCGCCCCGCGCTCGCGCCGCACCACGAGCGAGAGCTTGGCATGGGTTTTCAGCTCGATCAGCCCGTAGACCACCTGGGCGCCGGCGCGCTCGAGGTCGCGCGCCCAGCGGATATTGGCCTCCTCGTCGAAACGCGCCTTCAGCTCGACGAGCGCGGTCACCGACTTGCCGGCCTCGGCGGCTTCCGCGAGCGCGCGCACGATCGGCGATTCTGACGAGGTCCGGTACAGGGTCTGCTTGATCGCAATCACGTCGGGATCGCGCGCGGCCTGCTGCAGGAACTGCACCACGACATCGAACGACTCGTAAGGGTGATGGACGATCAGGTCCTTCTGGTGGATGGCGGCAAAACAGTCGCCGCCATGGTCGCGGATGCGCTCGGGGAAGCGCGGATTATACGGCGTGAACAGCAGGTCCGGCCGGTCGAGCGCGACCAGCTCGTTTAACTCGTTGAGCGCCAGCATGCCGTTGACCAGAAACACCTCGTCGTCGGCCACCGCCAGCACGCGCTGCACGAACTTGCGCAGTTCGAGCGGCATACTGTCCTCGATTTCGAGCCGGATCACCGATCCGCGGCGGCGGCGCTTGAGCGCGGTCTCGAACTGCCGGACGAGGTCTTCCGATTCTTCCTCGATTTCGATCTCGGAGTCGCGGATGATGCGGAAGGCGCCCTGCCCCTTCACCGCATAGCCCGGGAATAGCCGGCCGATGAACAGGCCGGCGACCTGTTCGAGCGTGATGACGCGCTGGGTGCCGTCACCGCCCTTCGGCAAAAGGACGAAGCGCTCGATCTTGTGCGGGACGCGGATCAGCGCGTTCATCGCCTTGCCGTCGCTGCTGCGCGACAATTGCAGCGCCAGCGAAAAGCCGAGATTGGGGATGAACGGGAACGGATGCGCCGGATCGATCGCCAGCGGCGTCAGCACCGGAAAGACATGGTGCAAGAAGTGCTCTTCGAGCCAGGCGCGTTCCGGCTTGCTGACCTCATGCCCGTCGACCAGCACGATGCCGGCGGCGGCAAGCTCGCCGCGCAGTTCGCGCCAGCGCGTCTGCTGGTCGCTTGCCAGCACCGAGGCCATTTCGGCGATGCGCGCGAGCTGCTCGGCCGCCGTCAGGCCGTCGGGGCTGCGTTCGGTGATGCCCTCGCGCACCTGGCCTTTGAGAGCGGCGACGCGCACCATGAAGAACTCGTCCAGGTTGTTGGCCGAGATCGAAAGGAAACGCAGCCGTTCGAGCAGCGGATGGTTCGGATTGCTGGCTTCTTCCCAGACCCGGCGGTTGAAATGCAGCCAGGACAATTCGCGGTTGATGAAGCGCTCGGGGCTGCCGGCGAGCCTTGTATCCGCCGGCCTTGTACCCTCAAGCCTTGCACCCTCGGACCTTGCGCCCCCGGACAACGGGATCGGGGTGACGGAGGAAGCGGATTTTTCGTCCGCAATTACAATGGCTTCGTTGCGGTTGGCCATGTTGCGACAAAAGGTATTTGCCCAATTTGAATAATGCTATCGCCAAATAGTGACGCGGCAATGACCGCCCGGCCACCAAATCGCGGCGTCGTTACCGGATTATTCGTCGCGGTAGAGATCGGCGGCCAGCGCACGATTGACCGGCCGCTTGCGCTGCATGGCCTCGCGGTCCAGCCGCTCGACCGCCGCGCGCACGGCCGGAATCGCGCGTTCGACCCGCGCCATCAGGTACCGGATCAAGGCGTCATCCGCGACAATCTGGCGGTCCGCAAAGAGCTTGGCGATGACCCCGGCCAGAAGGTCGTCATCCGGCGGCGCCAGCGTCACGACCGGGATGGCCCGCAGCCGCGAGGCGAGATCGGGCAGGCCCACCGGCCAGCGCGTCGGGTTTTCGCGCACCGTCAGGAGCAGGTAGGCGCCGTCCTGGCGTGCCAGATTGATCAGGTGAAACAAGGCCGGCTCCTCGAACCGGCCGGGCGCCAGGTCTTCGAGCACCAGCGCCCCGGTCGCAAGCGCTGCAGGCGGCATGTCGCGGGTGAGCGACCGGCCGGCCAGGAAGCGCGCGCCCGACCGCTCGCCCCAGATCGCGGCCAGGTGGCTCTTGCCCGCCCCCGGCGGGCCGCAAATCGCCATGATGCGGTTTGGCCAGTCCGGCCAATTGTCGACCAGCGCGAGCGCCGCCGCGTTGCAGGCGCCGCGCAGAAAATCCTCGCGCGCAAAGCTCTCCGCATGGCCGAGCGCGAGCGTGAGCTGTCGCGGGGCGGGCGCGGCCGGCATCTCAGCCGCCGGTATAATAGGGGCTCGCGAGATACTGGCGGATCAGAAAGCGGGCCAGCACGCCGATCGAGGCAGCCACCGGGACTGCGACCAGCAGGCCGACAAATCCGAACAGATATCCGAACGCAAGCAGCGAGAACATCAGCCATACCGGATGCAGGCCGATCTTCGTGCCGACGAAATACGGCTGCAGCACATTGCCTTCGATCGCCTGCCCGACGGCGAAAACCCCGACCGCCATCAGGATCGGAAACCATTCCGGCCAGAACTGGGCGATCGCGACGCCGCCGGCGAGCAGGAAGCCGATCATGGTTCCCACATAGGGAACGAAGCTGAGCACGCCCGCCACGATGCCGATCATCAGTCCGAAATTCAGCCCGATCAGGACGAGGCCGGCGGCGTAGAACACGCCGAGAATGACGCAACACAACGCCTGCCCGCGCATGAAGCCGGCGATCGCGGTATCGACCTCGCCTAGCAATTGCCGCACCGTCGTCTTGTGGTGCAGCGGAACCCAGTCGTCGATCCTGGCGACCACCCGGTCCCAGTCGAGCAGAAGATAGAACGTCACGACCGGGGCGATGATCAGGAGCGACAGCACCGAGACCAGCGCCTTGCCGCCGGTCCAGAGCGAGGCCAGAAAGGCGCCGGCCCAGCCGGCCGCCTGCGCGGCCATCCCGCTTAAGGATTTCTGGATTTCCGGCAGCCGCCCTCCGATCAATTGCCCGAACCAGGTGTGCTGCGAACGCGCGATGTAATCCTGCAATTGCTGGAAATAGTGCGGCAGGCGCTGCGCGAACTGCGCGATCTCGTGGCTCAGGAGCGGGATCAGCAGCACCAGCGCGGCGATGATCAGGAGCACCGTCCCCACGACGATGAGCAGGGTCGCCAGCGTGCGGTTGATCCCAAGTCCGCGCATGCGCTCGACCACCGGATCGAGCAGATAGGCAAGCCCCATCGCCACGATGAAGGGCAGCAGCACATCGCTGAACACCCACAGGAACAGCGCAAAGGCGAACAGCGCCGCCGCCCAGAAGACGAGCTGCCGCTTGAGCGACAGCTTGCGCTGCATCCCGGCCGCCGGCGCCGCCTGCTGCTCATTGGCCATTGCCGCTAGCGTCCCTCTTCCGTCGAACCGACGTGGCGGATCCATTCGGCGAGATAGAAGGCGATCGACAGGAAGGTCAAGACGGCAACCGCCGTCATGGCGAGCGGATACAGCAGGCCGAGCCCGAACTTGAACGCCAGCGAGCCAAGAACCAGGCAAGCGAACACGATTTGGGCAACGGTATTGAGCTTCGAGACCCGCAGCGGCTTCATTTCCATCGGCCGGCCGATCAGCCAGGTCAGGATCACCGCCCCGACAATCATGATGTCGCGCGAGACCACGAAAATCACGAGCCAGCCCGGGATGGCGCCGGCGATCCCGAGCGAGACATAGATCGAGACGATCAGCGCCTTGTCGGCGATCGGATCGAGATAGGCCCCGATCTCGCTGGCCATGTTGAAGCGCTTGGCGAGGAAGCCGTCGATCGCGTCGCTGATCCCGGCCGCCACGAACAGGATGAACGCGATCAGCATCTCTCCCGAACTGATCGCCCACACCACAAGCGGCACCGTCAGGATACGCGCGAGTGTAATGAGATTGGGAATACTCAAAGCAAATTCGCCCCGGCAGGCTGCGGCGACCGGCGCCGCGTTACACAAACTATAGTATAAGAGCGTTCAAGCCATTGCGTACAATGCAATTTCCACGTAATCCCCGACTGCCATCCGAGGATCGTCATGAGTCAGAAGGGGCGCGGCCTCACCTACGCCGAAGCCGGGGTCGATATCGACGCCGGTAACCGCATGGTGGAGCTGATCAAACCGCTGGTGCGGGCAACGCGCCGGCGCGGCGCCGACGCCGAAATCGGCGGCTTCGGCGGGCTCTTCGACCTCAAGGGCGCCGGATTTTCCGATCCCGTCCTGGTTGCAGCCACCGACGGCGTCGGCACCAAGGTCAAGATCGCGATCGAAACCGGGCATCACGACACGATCGGCATCGATCTCGTCGCCATGTGCGTCAACGACATTGTCGTCCAGGGCGCGGAACCGCTGTTCTTTCTCGACTATTTCGCCACCGGCAAGCTCGATCCCGCGCAGGGCGCGCAGATCGTATCCGGCATCGCCGAAGGCTGCCGGCAGGCGGGATGCGCCCTGATCGGGGGCGAAACGGCCGAGATGCCGGGCATGTATGGCGGCGGCGACTATGATCTCGCCGGTTTTTGCGTCGGCGCGGCCGAACGCGGGAGCCTGCTGCCTGCCAGGCACATGTTCGAGGGCGACGTCATTCTCGGCCTGGCGTCTTCCGGCGTTCACTCAAACGGCTTTTCGCTGGTGCGCAAAATCGTCGAGGCAAGCGGCCTGGCGTGGAGCGACGAGGCGCCGTTCGCCGCCGGGAAATCGCTCGGCGAGGCCTTGCTGGAGCCGACGCGGATCTATGTGAAGCCGGTCCTGGAGACGCTCCGCGAGGTCGGCGCAATCAAGGCGCTGGCGCATATCACCGGCGGCGGGTTCACCGAAAACATTCCCCGCGTCCTGCCGGAAGCCTACGGTGCCGAGATCGATCTCGGCGCTTTCGAGGTGCCGGCGGTGTTCAAATGGCTCGCCGGACAGGGCGGCATAGCGGAGCGCGAAATGCTTCGCACCTTCAATTGCGGGATCGGGATGGTTGCCGTCGTGGAGGCCGACCAGGCCGCGCAGGCAATCGCGATCCTCCAGCGCGAGGGCGAGCACGTCGAGATCATCGGCCAGATCGTACCGCGCCGCGATCACGGCGTCAGCTATCTGGGTTCGCTCGAACTATGACCCCACAGCCGCGCAAACGCGTCGGGGTGCTGATTTCCGGGCGTGGCTCAAACATGGCGGCACTGATCGCAGCCACCATGGACCCAGCCTATCCCGCTGAAATCGTTGCCGTCGTGTCCAACGTGGCCGGCGCAAAGGGCCTGGAGACCGCGGAGCGGCATGGCATTGCGACCATGGTCATTCCCCATCGCGATTACGAAAGCCGCGCTGCCCACGACGACGCGGTGCATGCCGCACTGAAGGGTGTAGGGGCCGAGTATGTCGCGCTTGCCGGCTACATGCGGCTGCTCTCCCCGCACTTCGTCAGGAAATGGCAGGGCCGGATGATCAATATCCACCCCGCCCTGCTGCCCTCGTTCAAGGGGCTCGACACGCATGCGCGCGCGCTCGCCGCAGGCGTGCGCATCCATGGTTGCACGGTCCATTTCGTGACCGAGGGCATGGATGAAGGGCCGGTCATTGCGCAGGGCGCGGTCCGGGTGCTGCCCGAAGACACCGAGGAAACGCTTTCGGCCCGCGTGCTCAAGGTGGAACACCGCCTCTACCCGATGGCACTTCGGCTTGTCTGCGAAGGCCAGGCGCGCATGAGCGACGGCCGCGCGGTCATCGATCGCAAGGGCGCCGATGATGCGGAGTACCTGCTTTCGCCGCCGGAGGGCGGCTGAAGCGGATCGCCGGTTCCGGTTGCAGGATGGACGGAGAGGAACCGTGAAGGCCGAAAAGTCAGTGCTGACAGGACTGATTGGCCGCGGCATCCAGCTTTCGCGTTCGCCGGCGATGCACGAAGCGGAGGGCACCACCCGGGGCCTGCGCTACATTTACCGCCTGATCGACACCGACCTGATCGATCCGGACATCGGCCTGGGCGAGATCCTGCGCGCGGCCGAGATCTGCGGTTTTGCCGGAGTCAACATAACCTATCCCTTCAAGGTGGAGGTCGTCGCGCATCTCGACGAACTGTCGGAGGCCGCAAGGCTGGTCGGCGCCGTCAACACGGTGGTGTTCCGCGACGGCAGGCGCATCGGTCACAACACCGATTTTTGGGGATTTGCCGAGAGTTTCCGCCGCGACATGGCCGGCGCCCGGCGCGCGCGGGTCCTGCTGATCGGGGCCGGCGGCGCGGGCGCGGCTGTTGCACATGCGCTGATCCAATGCGGCGTGCAGGAACTCCTTGTTGCCGACACCGATCCGGAAAAGGCCAGCCAACTCGCGCAAGCTGCATGCGCCGCGTATGGTGACGGGCGGGCGACCGCCTTCGGCGATGTCGCAACAGCGATGGCGGAAATGCCAGACGGCTTCGTCAATGCAACCCCGGTCGGCATGGCGTCGGTTCCCGGATGTCCTGTCCCCGAAGAACTGATCGAGCCCGCGATGTGGGTCGCCGATATCGTCTACTTCCCCCTCGAGACCGAATTGCTGCGCATTGCCCGCCAGAAGGGCTGCCGCACGCTGCCGGGCTCCGGAATGGCCGTCTTCCAGGCCGTGCGGGCATTCGAACTCTTCACCGGCATCGAAGCCGCCAGCGAACGCATGGAGGCGACATTCAGAGCGTTCGATACATACGCCCCGGCCGGCACCGGCAAAGATCCGGAATAGACGGCTCAGGCCGGACGCAACCATACCTTGGTGTCGTGGAACGCCGCGCCGCCATAGGGTGCCACCGCGTCGGCGCCGGTCAGCACGTTGATCCCCTCGCCGCGGACATGCACGCTGTTGGGCCAGATGCCCTCGGCAATGACCACTCCGCGGCGCACGCCGTCGAACAATCGCGCGTGCAGGAGCACCTCCCCGCGTTCGTTACCGAGCTCGACGGCATCGCCGTCGGCGATCCCGAGCGTCGCAGCATCCTCGGGGTGCAGCATCAGTTCGGGCCGGCCTTCGCGCTGGCGCGAGCCGGGCGTTTCGGTGAAGGTGGAATTGAGAAACTGGCGGGCTGGCGACGTGGCGAGGCGGAAGGGATGCGCCGCATCGGCGGCCTCGATCATCGTCGCGTGGTCCGGGAATGTCGGCAGGCCGCCGACCGGCCCCTGCAATCCCATTGAGGCAGGCGGGCGGTTGGGCGCCGGCGTGTTCGACCAGTCGGGCCTGAAGCGGAACTTGCCGTCCGGAAACGCGAAACCATGGAGGAAATGGGATTCCTCGAAGGAAGGCTGCAAGTCGGCCCAGCGGGCCTCGCGCAGCATGTCGAAGGTGCCGAGGCCGCGTTTGTCGAGCAAGGCGGAAATCAACTCCCGCTCGGTCCTGCCAAAACCCGGGCGGCCGGCGACGCCGAGGCGTTTCGCCAGTTCGTTGATGACGTAGTAGTTGGTGAGCGGCCCGGCCGGCGGTTCGACCAGTTTGGGCCCGAGGACGACATGCTGGTGGCCGCCGCCGCGATAGATGTCATCATGTTCCAGGAACATGGTCGCCGGGAGGACGACGTCGGCCAGTTTCGCCGTATCGGTCATGAACTGCTCGTGGACGGCGACGAACAGGTCGTCGCGGCGCATGCCGTCGACCACCCGGCGCTGCTCGGGTGCGACATTGGCCGGATTGGTGTTCTGGACCAGCATCGCGGCGACCGGTGGCCCGCCGTTGAGCGCTTCGGTGTCGCCGGTCAGGACGCGGCCGATCTTCGACTGGTCGAGATAACGGACCGAGGGATCTGCGAGGCCCGTTCCCTTGATCTCGGAGGTGTCGAGCCGGAAGATATCGCTGTTGGAATGGAACGCGCCGCCGCCCTCGTGCTTCCAGGCGCCGAGCACGGTGGCGATCGATGCCACGGCGTGCATGTTGGCCGCACCATTTCGGTTGCGCGTGAAGCCGTAGCCAAGGCGGAAATAGCTGCGCTTCGTGCGGCCGACCAGGGCAGCGAAATCCTCGATGTCGGCGGCCGGCAATCCGGTGATTTCCGCCGCCCATGCGGGTCCGCGCGATTGAAGATGTGATTCAAGGCCGGCCGGGTCGTCGCTGAATTCGTTGAGATATTCCCGGTCGGCCAGGCCATCGCGGAACAGGATGTGCATGACCGCGCAGGCCAGCGCGCCGTCGGTTCCCGGCTTCACGATCAGGCCCATGTCGGCCTGACGCATGGTGGCATTGTCATAGACGTCGACGACGACGATCTTCGCGCCGCGTTCCTTGCGGGCGCGCACGGCGTGGGTCATCACGTTGACCTGGGTGGCGACGGCGTTGGTGCCCCAGATGACGACGCAATCGGATTTCGCCATCTCGCGCGGATCGGGCCCGGTCAGCCGGCCTGTCCCCATGGTGAAACCGGTCCAGGCCATGTTGGTGCAGAAACTGTCGAACTGGCCGGAATAGCGTTTGGCGTGACGCAAACGGTTGATGCCGTCGCGCTGCACCAGTCCCATTGTCCCGGCGTAATAGTATGGCCAGACCGCCTCGGAGCCATATCTTTCCTCCGCTTTCAGGAAGTTCTCGGCAATCAGGTCGAGTACAACCTCGACACTTGCCTCTTTCCATTGCCCTTCGCCCTTGGCACCGGCACGCACCAATGGTTTCAGCAGCCGGTCGGGATGATGGATGCGCTCGGCGTAGCGGGCGACCTTGGCGCAGATGACACCGGCGGTGTAGCTGTTGTCCTTCGCGCCATGAATGCGGCCGATCCGCCCGTCGTCCAGGACCTCCACGTCAAGCGCGCAGGTGGACGGGCAATCGTGGGGGCAGGCCGAATGGCCGATGCGCACTTCGGCGCGGATGTCGGCGGAGGGAGCGTGCTTGTTCATTCGGTATGACTAGCGCAAATCGGCGCGCCGTTGTAGGCGGTTGCGATGAATTATCGCCACGCCTTCCATGCCGGAAACTTCGCCGACGTGCTCAAGCATGTCGTGCTGACGCGGATCGTCGAATATCTCAAGCGCAAGGACAAGGCGTTCCGCGTGATCGACACCCATGCCGGCACCGGCCTCTACGACCTGTCGTCGCAAGAAGCGCAGCGCGGCGGCGAGTGGCAGGCGGGGATCGGCCGGATCATCGGCGCCGACCTTCCCGGCGATGTCGCCGCGCTGCTCGCCCCCTGGCTCGACGTCGTGCGCTCGCTTAATCCCGGTGGCGCGCTGACGGGCTACCCCGGATCGCCGCTGCTGACGCGCCGCCTGCTGCGCAAGCAGGACCGGCTGACCGCGATCGAGCTGCACCCCGCCGACGCGGCGGCGCTCAGCGCCCTGTTTGCGGGCGACTACCAGGTGCGGGTGATCGAGCTCGACGGCTGGCTGGCGCTCGGCGCGCACCTGCCGCCCAAGGAAAAGCGCGGGCTGGTGCTGGTCGATCCGCCGTTCGAGAAACCCGGCGAGTTCGACCGGCTGGCCGACGGGCTT
>JAIOIW010000094.1 GCA_019912385.1 Notoacmeibacter sp.
CACTGGTTCAACGAGTTCCAGCGCGGCGCGGCGACCGCCGGCCGGATCGGGCAGGTCTTCGGCGTCGCCCTCGACGATGCGTCGCCGCCAAACATCTACCTGACCGCCACATCCGCCTTCGGGCTGCATCGCAACGCCGGCAACACCGACTGGATGGCCGGCATGTGGGGCACAGACGGCGGCCCCGGTACGGTCTGGAAGCTCGACGCGGCCAACGGCTACCAGCCGGAGGTTTTCGCCCGGATCGCGCTTGAAGGCCGCCCGAACTCCGGCGCGGCGCTCGGCAACATCGCCTTCGACGCCCGCAACCGCCAGCTCTACGTGTCGGACCTGGAAACCGGGATGATCCACCGCCTCCGCCTTTCCGACGGCGCGGACCTCGGCACGTTCGACCATGGCACGCAGGGGCGCACCTCGTTCTTCGACACGCCCTCCGGCCAATACCGGGCGCTGGCGTCCGTGCCTTTCGACCCGGCGATGCAGGCCCGTATCGACGATTGCCCGAGCGGCGATTTCGCCCGCACGCCGTCGTGCTGGAACTTCGCCGATTTCCGCCGTCGCGTCTGGGGCCTCGGCGTGCGGTTCGATCCGGCCACCGAGGAAACCCGGCTCTACTACGCGACATGGAGCAGCCAGGGTTTTGGCAGTCCCGATTTCGCCGGAGCCGACGACGACGAACAGAAGAACGCGCTCTGGTCGGTGGCCATCGCTCCTGACAGCGGTTTCGACCTTGGTAGCGTGCGCCGCGAATTCCTCCTGCCCGACTTCTTCCGCTCGCCCGAGGCGATTGCACGGGCCGGCCGCAGCCATCCGGTTTCAGACATCGCATTCCCGGCCGCAGGCGAGCCGAACGTCATGCTGCTCGCCGAACGCGGTGGTGTGCGCAATCTGGGGCTGGCCGCCGACAATGCCTTCGCCTATCCCAACGAGGCGCGCGTGTTGCGCTACGAACTGACCGGGGCAGGCACCTGGCGCGGCGCCGGACGCTACGATGTCGGTTACTATGACCGCGGCGAAGACGGCCCGCCCTACATTCGCGCGGGCGCCGCCGGCGGTGTGTCCTTCGGCCCCGGCTATGGCGAAAGCTGGGACGCCGACCCGGCGCTGCAAGACGCCTTTGTCTGGATGACCGGCGACGGTCTTTGCTCGCCGCGCGGGCTCTGTTTCGATTCCAGCGCCGGGGAGCACAACGACTCCTCGCAGGTGACGGGCGTACAAGGCCGCGCAGCGCGTCCCTATGACGCTTTCGAGCCGATCACCGCTTTCCAGCCTTATCCGGCACCCGGTCCCGTGACGCCGCCGAGCGGGCCGGACAGTTCCTTCATGGTCGACGCCGACGTCAACACCGATGCCGCCGGAAACGCGGTCGAGGAAGAATTGCAGCGCAACGATGCGACGCGCGTCGGCGATATCGCGGTCTTCCAGCCGCTTCAAGGCGCAGGCGAAGAACTGCCGCCGGCGGCGGAACCGGAAATCGCCGGATGGCCCGAAGGCCTGCCGCCCGAGGGATGGATACCCGCGCCGCCACCTGACGACGGCTGGTTCCCGCCACCGCCATTCCCGTTCAACTCCGATCTGGCAATCCGCAAGACCGGCCCGGCGCAGTGCCAGGAAGGCGTGGAGTGCACCTACACCATCAGGATCCGCAATCTCGGTGCCCTCGCCTATATCGGGCCGCTGGCAATCGAGGACACGATGCCCGCGGGCGCCACGCTTGCTTCCACCTCCCCCGGCTGGAACTGCTTCCCCGCCGGAGTGACTTTCAGGTGCATCACCAACGCACCCGCGTTGCTGGTTCCGGGAGCGACCGCCGCCATCGAGGTCAACCTGCTGCTGCCCGCCGATGTTCCGGGACCGACCGTCATCAACTGCGCGGCGATCGACTGGTTCGAAATGGGCACCGACGACGGCCCCGACGGCAATGACCAGGATTGCGTCGAGACGCCGGTCATCGCCGGTTTCGATCTCGGCATCTTCAAGAGCGGCCCGGTCAATTGCACCGAAAACGCCGATTGCACGTTCCTGGTTCAGGTCGTCAATTTCGGGCCGGGCGAGTTCAACGGCGCAATCGCGGTCCGCGATCCGCTGCCGGCCGGCACCACGCTCGTCGTCGCCGGTTTCGATCCCGGCACGGTGACCTGCGCGCCAAGCGGCGGCGACGTTCTCTGCCAGACGCCGGACATGACCTTGCCCGTCGGCGGCATGGTGCCCATCCTCCTTCGCATCAAGCTGCCAGACGGCATCGCCGGCGGGACCATCGAAAACTGCGCCTTGATCGACTGGGGGCTGATGACAGCGAATGACGGCGCGGCCGACATCCACCCGGACCAGGCATGCTATACCGCCAACGTTCTCGATGGCGCGGGTTTCTTCGACCTCTCTGTTACCAAGCAGGGCCCAGCCCATTGCGATGCGGGCGGCAACTGCACCTACCAGATAACAGTCATCAACAACGGTCCGGACGACTACAACGGCGAAATCGTGCTGCGCGATACGCCGGAGCCCGGCGTTACCTTGGCTGGTGCCAATCCGGGATGGACCTGCCTCGCCGGCCCTCCGATCGATTGCACTCTGAACGGCGGGCCGCACACTCTTCATCCGGGCGACTCCCGTTCTCTCACGCTGACCGTCGCCATCCCGAACCCGGCTCCCGCCAATCCGATGCTCAACTGTATCGCCTTGAACTGGGGTGCCGGCGGCATGCCGCCGGATGACAATCCCGCGCCCGGTTCCACCGAGGAAAGCGACGACATATGCGTCCCGACCTTCGCCAACGCGGGCTTCGACCTGGAAATCGCCAAGACCGGTCCGGCCGAATGCTACGAGGGTGGAGCCTGTGATTTCACGGTCAGTGTCACCAACAATGGTCCGATGCCCTTCGTCGCCTTCATGGCATTCGACGACGTGTTGCCCGCCGGTTCGACTCTGGAAGGCGTAACGGGCGCGTTTTCCTGCAGCAGCGCGGCGCCGGGAACCCTGACGTGCAACACCGGTGGTATCTGGTTCCTGCCGGGCGCGACGCAGGATGTCGAAATACACACGCGCCTGCCCGATCCGGTCATCGGCGATACCGCCGTGAACTGCGCCGCGATGAACTGGGCCGCGACACCGCCTGCATGGTACATCGGTGCGACCTATACCGGCGACGACAACCCCGCCACCGACGGGCCCGCTTGCGTCGCGGTTCCGGTGCTGGCCGCCGATCTTGCCCCCTGGGGCGCGACGAGCTGCGAACTCGGCAGCGCATGCGCCATCGACGTCAGGATCGAGAACCGGGGTGGCCGCCTGTTCAAGGGCGCGGCCGGCCTCCGCGGGACGCTTGATCCGGGCGTGGCCATCTCAAGCATCAAAAGCGGCACGCCTGGCCTCGACTGCCAGGTGACCGGAACCGGCCTCTACGAATGCGAGGCCCGGGAACTGACGCTCAAGCCGGGCACCGCTGCCGAGATCCAGCTCGTGCTGCAAATCCCGGAAGACTTCCCGCACCGGCGCATCGTTCACCGCAAGGAGATGATCTGGCCGGATGCGGAAGTGAAAGATGCCAAACCGCAAAACGATCGCCACACCAGCACGATCATGATCGTGCAACCGCAGGAAGCGGAAGATACGCGGCAGCCCGAAGAGCCCGTGACACCGCCGCCGCCGCCGCCGCCACAGCTAACGGTTGCCGATCTCGCAGTCACGAAGACGGCACAGCAGCGCAGTTGCGTTGCCGGCGAAACGTGCGAATTCCTGGTCAGGGTCACCAACACCGGCAGGGTCGGTTACACCGGCCCGTTGCGCGTGAGCGACGATATTTCGCCGTCGAGCCGGCTGGTTTCCTTTGGGCCGCGCCCGTGGCGTTGCTCCGCCGAAGCAGGGGAATATGCCTGCACCCATCCCGTGACGACACTCGCTCCAGGCGAATCCCGGCTCTTGTCGCTCGGTTTCATCCCCGGTCGCGGCGGCATGAATAGCCTGCGCAATTGCGCGGCCCTGGACTGGAGCGAGGCATCGCGCGTGATGGCGGTCCAGAACGCGCTCAACCAACTCGGCTTTGCCGCCGGGTCAGCCGACGGGCAGGCAGGCCCGCGCACACGCAGCGCCATCCGTGCATTTCAGGAAAGTGCCGGACTGCCGATCAATGGCCGAATCGACGCGGCGCTGCTGCGCAGACTGTTCGTCTCCTGGGGAACCGGTGACGCCAATGCGGCCAATGACAACAATTGTGTCGCGATCGGCTTCCGGCAGCCCGTGGAACCACCGCCCGTCTGCGCACGCGGGCAAACCGAGATCCCGCTATCCCGCGTCAAGACGTTGCAGGCGCAGGGCTGGCGGATCGACCGGGTGACCAGCGGTGGCCAGACCATCTATTGCGGAACGCCGCCGCCGCCACCCGTTTGCGCGCGCGGGCAAACCGAGATCCCGGCTTCGCGCGTCAAGACATTGCAGGCGCAAGGGTGGCAGATCGGTCGAGTGACCCGTGGCGGCCAGACCATATACTGCGGCACGCCGCCGGCACCGGAAGTGACGCCGCTCACCTGTCCGCCGGGTTACAGGGCCTATGAGAGCAAACGCCAGATCCCGCCCAATTCGGAAGTGATCCAGAGAACGCGGGGCAACGAGGTTCTTTACTGCGCCCGCCCGCTGCCGCAGGTGGACAGATGTCCAGGCGGCTGGACTCAGGTGAACCGCAACCGCGCCAAGGAACTGGTTCAGCAAGGATGGGAGATCCAGCAGGTCGGTAGCCTGTTGTGCGCCCGTCCCGGCATACGCATCGAGCCTGTGCAGCCACAAATCCCGACCTGTACCGGTGGACGCGTGTGGGATCCGGGTCGCAACTCATGCGTCTGCCCCGGCAACGCCCAGTGGGATGAAAAGCAGGGACGCTGCGTCGCGCCACCGGTGCAGTTGCAGCGGGTCGTTCCGCAACCGGGGCTGCGGATAACCCCCGCTCCGAAATAGCTGACGAGGATGAACAAACCTGCGGGCACGGAAGCCCGCAGGTTTGAACCGCTCTTCCGCAGCAGGCCAATTGACCCGTTTTCACAGCCAGGAGTCGACGTGACATCGGTCAATGCACCCTTCCTCCAACCTTGCGAATGTCGCACTGGTCAAGCGCAGGAGGCGGCTCCGCATTTAGAACATTGGAAATCCGATGACTTCTGATCGCGAACCAGGTGAAGCAAGAGAGCGTTCGCATCTCGGCAAGATCACGGCGATACGTGGACCTGTCGTGGACATGCAGTTTCCGATGGCGACGCCCGCGATAAACGCCCGGATCCTGGCCGGTCCCGATCGGCGGATCGTAATCGAGGTCGCGAGTCTCGTCGACCGCAGCACGGCACGCGGGATCGTGATGAACCCGATGGAACGGGTGATCCTCGGGATGGAAGTCGAGGACACCGGCAGGCCGATGGAGGCGCCCGTCGGCGACGGTGTGCTTGGCCGCATGATCGATGTTTTCGGATCGCCCATCGACGGCAAGGGGCCTTTGAAAAACGTCCACCGCGAACCCATACATCGCCCCTCCACCCCGCTTGTTAAACGCAAGACCGGCGGCGAGATGTTCCAGACCGGCATCAAGGCTATCGACCTGCTGACACCGATTGAAATCGGCGGCAAGGCAGGTCTGTTTGGAGGCGCCGGCGTGGGCAAGACGGTACTGATAACCGAAATGATCCACAACATGGTCTCGGAATATGAAGGCGTAAGCCTGTTTTGCGGCATCGGCGAGCGATGCCGCGAAGCGGAGGAGCTCTACAGGGAAATGAGTGAAACCGGCGTTCTGGACGGAGCGGCGCTTGTCTTTGGCCAGATGAACGAGTCGCCCGGTGCCCGGTTCCGCGTGGCCCATGTCGCCATGACAATCGCCGAATATTTCCGGGACATCAGGCACCGCGACGTTCTCGTCCTCATCGACAACATCTTCCGTTTCGTCCAGGCCGGCGCCGAGGTGTCGGGGCTGCTCGGCCGCATCCCTTCGCGTGTCGGCTATCAACCCACGCTGGCGTCGGAACTCGGCGCTTTGGAAGAACGCATCTGCAATACCGACGCCGGCGCCATCACGTCCATCCAGGCAATCTACGTGCCCGCCGACGATTTCACCGATCCCGCCGCCACCCACGTCTTTTCGCATCTCTCTGCATCGGTGGTTCTGTCACGAAAGCGTGCCGCGGAAGGGCTCTACCCGGCAATCGACCCGCTCAAATCCACCTCGAAGATGCTCACGCCCGGATCGGTGTCGGACCGCCACTACCGTGTGGCCCGCGAGGTTCGCCATGTACTTGCCGAATACGAGAATCTCGAGGACATCATTGCGATGCTGGGTCTCGACGAACTCTCCGAATCGGATCGCGCCACGGTGGCACGAGCCCGACGCCTGGAGCGCTTCCTGACGCAGCCGTTTTTCAGCACCGAGCAGTTTACCGGCAAGCCGGGCCGCTTTGTTTCCCTGGAGCAAACGCTCGACGGGTGCGAACAGATCCTGTCGGGTGCCTTGTCGGACCTGCCCGAAAGCGCCTTCTACATGATCGGCGGGATCGATGCGTCCGACGGCTGGCTGGATGGTTCAAGCGGGAGCGTCCAGTGAAGCTTGTCGTTCTCACTCCCGAGGAACAGCTTTTCGACGCCGAGGTCAGCAAGGTGATCGCCGAGGCGAATAACGGGTCGTTCGGAATGCTGGGACGTCATATCGATATCGTGGCTTCACTGCCACCGGGCATTCTGGCCTTTGAATACCCCGAAGGAACGAAGGGATACTTCGGGGTGGACGAAGGCATCCTGGTCAAATGCGGCGATGAAGTCTCGGTTGCCGTTCGCCGGGCCGCCTTTGGCCGGGATTTAGCCGAACTTCGCCGCGTCGTGCAGGAGGAGTTCCAGGCATTCGATGCGCAGGAACGAACTGCGCGCAGCGCCCTTGCCCGGCTTGAAGCCGGGGTTATGCGCCGCCTGTTTGATCTGGAGCGATCACCGTGACTCCGCCGCGACGACAGGAACGCGCCGAAGATGCGGCGAACACCATTCGGCACAAGGCAGGACACAAGGAAGAAGTGGCCGCCCGGGGCAAGGGACGCAGCGTTTGGTTCGGATTGGGAATGTTCGGCCTTGTTGGATGGGCCATCGCGGTGCCTACCCTGGCCGGAGTGGCGCTCGGTCTCTGGCTCGACCGGATCCTTCCCGGCGACTTTTCATGGACGCTGGCATTGCTGCTTGGCGGCGTCGCCCTCGGTTGCCTGAATGCGTGGTGGTGGGTCAGCAAGGAGAGCCAGGGTGACTGAGCAGACACTCCAGATCGCCGGATTTGCAGTCGCGTTCCTGACGGGCATGGTCGTCGGGTTTGCTTACTTCGCTGCGCTCTGGCGTTCGACATCCAATCTGTCTCTTCGCGAACCAGGAACCGGAACACTGCAGCTTCTGCTGGGTTACGTCTTGCGTACGGGTTTCGTCCTTGCGGCACTGCTGTTGGCAATGAAGGCCGGAGCAAGCGCGGTACAGATATTCCTCGCCGCTGGCGGGTTCGCGATCGCCCGGATCGTCTTGACCCGGCGAAGGCTCCGGCAAGACTAGGTGGTCGCGATGGACATATCCCCCGATCAGTGGATCGTACTGCAAATCGGCCCTCTCGGAATAAATGCGACCATCCTCTTTACCTGGATGGTCATGCTCCTGCTGACCCTGTCCGCACTGCTTGTGCGCCTTCGCCTTTCGACGACCGGGGAACTGACCCGGTGGCAGAATATGTGGGAGGCGATCATATCGGAGATGCGGACGCAGATCCGTGACGTGAGCGGTCAGGACCCCGGACCCTTCCTGCCATTCATCGGGACGCTCTTTGCATTCGTCGCAATCTCGAACATCCTCGCCATCGTGCCAGGCTATGCCCCTCCGACAGGCTCTCTGTCGACCACAACGGCATTGGCTATCTGCGTTCTGATCGCCGTGCCCGTTTTCGGCATCCTCGAAAAAGGGCTGTTTGGCTATCTGCGCTCCTACTTCCAGCCGACACCGCTCATGGCGCCTTTCAACATCATCGGCGAACTTTCCCGCACGGTGGCACTCGCGATCCGCCTGTATGGCAACGTGATGAGCGGAACGGTGATCGTGGGCATCCTGATATCGATCGCCCCTTTCTTCTTTCCGGTCCTCATGCAGTTGCTCGGTCTGCTGACGGGGCTCATCCAGGCATACATCTTCGCGGTCCTTTCAATGGTCTACATAGCTTCGGCTATGCGCGCTAAGGGCAATGGCAACAGTGCAAATGGAGGCAAACATGATTGACGCGACGCTGATCGGCGTGATTTCGATAGTCACCGCGGGTTTTACGATCGCTGTGGGTTCGATCGGGCCAGCAATCGGGGAAGCGCGGGCAGCCGCCCAGGCGGTCGCTTCCATCGCGCAGCAGCCAGACGAAGCGAATGTCATAACCCGGACGCTGTTCGTCAGCCTGGCCATGATCGAATCCACGGCAATCTACTGCTTCGTTGTCGCAATGATCCTGATCTTCGCCAATCCCTTCTGGCAGGCTGCTCTTGAAGCCGGGGCGGCTGGCGGAGGCTGATCCATGCAGATCGACTGGATCACCGTCCTCGCCCAGATCGCGAACTTCCTGGTTCTGGTCTGGCTGCTCAGGCGACTTCTGTACGGGCCCATCACCCGCGCAATGGAAGAGCGCGAGGCCAACATACATGACCGGTTTGACGAAGCGGACAGGCGCGAGGCCGAAGCGGAGGAGGAGCGCATTCGCCTCCACGCCGAACGCGAAGAGCTCCACGAGACCCAGGAAGCATTGATTGCCCGGGCGCGAGATGACGCCAGGGAGTTGCAACAGCGGCTTGAGGATGAAGCGCGCGCGGAGGTCGAGGAAAGCCGGGAGGCCTGGAAGACTCAGCTCCGTAAGGAGCAGGCGGATTTCCTGCACGAATTGAGGAAAAACGCCACCGGACACGTGACCAATGTCATTCGCCGCGCCCTCCGCGACTTCGCCAGCGCCGATCTGGAGGAAGCGATGGTCGAGACATTCGTTGCCAGGCTTGGGCAACTCGATGCAAAGACGCTGAAGACCCTTCGAACGGAAGCGGAAGCGGCGGACGGGATCGTGTCCGTGACAAGTGCATTCGAACTCGCGCCCTCCGCCAAGGCCCGACTGACGCGGGTTATCCGCGAAACCTTCCATCCACAGGCGGATGTGAAGTTCCCGCGCGACGTCGGCATTGGATGCGGCTTCAACCTCAAGATACGCGGCCAGACTGTCCAATGGAGCCTGGATGCATATCTGGATGACCTCGAAGAAGAGATACAGGCCTATTTCGAAGCTGCGGAGGATATCGATTCCCAAGCCGCCGCTGGACAGACATAGACGGTGACGCGAGCCATGGCCGTTCTCTCCGGCATAGTGCAGGAAATTTTCTCGGGGCTGGATCGCGGTCTTCGCAAGCGCCCGCCGTCCATTCGCAGCGAACAGGTCGGCAGCGTGACGCGGGTCGGCGCCGGTATCGCCGAGGTTGAAGGCTTCACCGAACTCGGAGCCGACGAACTGGTGGCGTTCCCCCGCGGACTGATGGGCGCGGCAGCCAACATCTCGACCGATCGGGCCGGAATAATCCTCTTCGGGGAGAGCCAAATGTTGCATCTTGGCGCCGAGGTCCGGCGAACAGGACGTGTTGTCGAAACGCCTGTAGGGCCGAACATGCTCGGCCGGATCGTTGACGCCCTCGGGCGCCCGCGTGATGGTGGACGGGCGATCAGGGAAGCCGACCATTGGCCGGTGGAACGGCCGGCGCCGGCAATCCTCGATCGCGTCGCGGTCGACGTGCCGATGCATACCGGGATCAAGGCGATCGATGCGGCAATTCCGATCGGCCGCGGCCAGCGCGAACTGATCATAGGCGACCGCCAGATTGGCAAGACGGCGATAGCCGTCAGTGCCATGCTGAACCATCAGTCCGGCACGGCAGACAGCCGACCGGGCCTCTGCGTCTATTGCGCCGTCGGTCAGCGCGCGGCCGGTGTGGCGCGCGTCATCGAAACCCTGCGGCGCGAAGGAGCGCTTTCCCGGACGGTCGTGGTCGTGGCGGGGAGCGAGGATGCACCGGGACTGCAGTATATCGCGCCCTATACGGCAACCAGCATAGCCGAATGGTTCATGGAGCGCGGCGAAGATGTGCTGATTGTCTATGACGATCTGACACGTCACGCCCGCACCTATCGCGAGCTCTCCCTCCTGCTGCGCAGGCCGCCGGGAAGAGAGGCCTATCCCGGTGATATATTCTATATCCATTCAAGGCTTCTGGAGCGGGCCACTCACCTGCGTGAGGGACTGGGAGGCGGCTCCCTGACCGCGCTTCCGATCATAGAAACCCAGGCACAGAACATCTCCGCGTTCATTCCAACCAATCTCATATCCATCACGGACGGGCAGATTTACTTGTCGCCCGAGTTGTTCGAGAAGGGACATCTGCCGGCGATCGACATAACCCGGTCGGTCTCTCGTGTCGGCGCCAAGGCCCAACTGCCCGCTTTTCGTTCCGTCGCGGCCGATCTCAGATTGTCGTTCTCGCAATTCGAAGAGCTGGAGGTTTTCTCGCGCTTCGGAACCCGGCTTGATGAAGACACGCGCAAAAAGCTCGACCGAGGCCGACTGATCCGCGAAGTCCTGAAACAGCGGGAGCATGAGCGTTTGTCCCCTTCAGAGCAGATCGCCATACTGCTGGCGGCGGGCAAAGGACTGCTCGACGGATCGTCGCTCGACAGGATACGCGACGCTGAACGCGCCATCTGCGAAAGGGTCCGTTTGGATGCCTCCGAGGCATCCCAGCGCATTGATAACGGCCAGAACCTTGGAGATACGGAACGCGAAGCGCTCTTGCATGCGGCAAACACTGCTCTGGCCGGATTGACGTGAGGTTTCGATGGAGACACTCGAAACACTCCAGCGCCGGATTGCAATCAGCCTCGACCTTCAATCGATCGTGCGCACAATGAAAACGCTGTCTGCGGTGACGATTCGTCATTGCGAACGGGCCAGTCGCGCCGTGCGGTCTTATGACGAGACCATCGACCGCGGCCTCCAGGTCGTGCTTCGTGATCCGGAAATGGCGAAGCGAGCCATCAAGTCCGCGGAAACATATGCTTCTCACGGCCCCGTCGGCGTGATCGTGCTGGGCTCGGATCACGGATTGTGTGGCCGGTACAACAATCTCGTCGTCGATATGGCCCTTACGGACGTTCATGGTCTCAAGTCCGGCGAATCCAGGCTGGCGGTGGTCGGCACACGCGCGGCAGGCATTCTGGAAAGTGCCCGCCAGAAACCCGACGTCATCTATGGTGCTCCGGGGTCGGTATCGGGAATCAGCGAAACAACGGGGGCTCTGCTTGCCATGATCGACACCTGGCACAGCGAAGCCGGTATCAGACGAGTGCGGATTGTGCACAACACCCAGACCCACGAGAGCCGTCCCAGGCCGGTCGCAATGTCACTCCTGCCAATCTCGGCGGCATTTCTGCGCCATCAGGCGCACCGTCCCTGGCCCTCGCGGAGACTGCCCACATACACGGAAGAGCGCGATACGATACTGGCTCATCTCCTCCGGCAGCATGTTTTCGTTCGGATCTATCGCGCGCTGGCTGAGGCGCAAGCGAGCGAACATGCCTCCCGGCTTGCGGCTATGCAGGCAGCCGAGCGGGGTATCCGCGATCACCTGGCGGAGATGAACTTCCTCTTCCGGCAGAAACGCCAGGAACAGATTACGACCGAGCTCCTGGACGTCGTTGCCGGCGCGATGATGGTGGAAACCGAGGAGACCTGATCGAGCGCAGCGCGAATGTGAAAAACCGAGCCGCGATCCGCCGGCGGGCGGCGGCAGCCCGAGCCGATCCGGGAACTCGTCCACCGGTATGCGTCCGGCCAGGAGATAGCTTCCGTCGGGCCGCACGGAAAACACGGGACCGCCGACACCTCCTCGACAAACGCGCGCAGGTTCGGCAAAACACCGGCATCGAACGCATTCAGCGCCGCCTTCACGGACATGACACCAATGATCGCGTCGCGTCCCTCTTCGCGTACCGGTATCTGCTTCCGGGCCGGACCATGCCTGTTCAAATGGTTTTGCGAATATGACGTCTCAAGCGAAAGTCATCGTCGCCAAGGGTCAGGCCCTACTGATTTGACTGGAATGGTCGCGGCGGATTTGTGCGGATACGAGAAGCGAGCCCGCAGGAAGGCTGAAGCCTTTGGCGTTCCGTCCCCTTATGGGTAGCGTAGGCTTGCGGCAAAGTAGGCCGCGCAAGGCCGCCCGATCCGAAAATTGGCCGGATTAGTGAGTCCTGATCCTAGCTCGCCGATTTCGCTGAAGATCCGGTCGCCTCAAGAAGCCGGGCCACCGTTTGGACCGAAGTTATCGACGCGATTTCCTCGCCGGTCAGCTGTCGGCCGATCTCGGCCTCGATCGCCAGCACGACCGACATGTGGGCGAGGCTGTCCCACGACGCGAGCGTGGCCATCGTGTCGTCGATCGTCACGCCCCGCTGCATTTTCAGGGCATCGGCGACGATCGCGCAGGCGCGGACTTCAATCTGCATCGCATTTCTCCGCGAAGGGGCCCTCTTCCCATTTGCCGCGGAAGATCTCGAAGTTCAGGAAATCGACCACTTCGCCCGTTGTCGGGTTCTGCCGATGGCGGTGCCACGTCCCGACATGGTCGTATCCAAGGCGCCTGTAGTTGAAGACCGAAGCCACGTTGCGCGCTTCGACAACGCCGAAGAAACGATCGATCTCCCCGTTTCGGAAGAAGTGGTTCATCACCCGCGCCCGCACCTCCACGATGACCCCCTTGCCCCACCAGTCCCGGTCGTCCAGCGCGACGGTATGGAAGGCGGAGCGGTATCCCTGCAGCTTGGTCGTATGAGCGCCGATCGCAACATTGCTTCCCTTCGGCACGATCAGGAAGGCGAACCGGGTCCGGTTGTTGGGTACCGGCCCGGTCTTGATCCATTTCCACAGCGACCGGCGCCTGGGCGACTGGTAGAGGCCGGTCAGGATGTCGGGATCGCTGCGCCACCGGTTCGTCGCGATCAGGAACCGCACCGGCCCGACCGGGCGAAGGTGAAACCGCTCGGTTTCCAGCGGCTGCGCCAGGGCACGGTTGCGCGGTTCGAAAATCGCGGTCATTGCCCGCCCTCCGCAATTCCGCGCACATCGGCGCGAACGACCTTTCCCCGATCGTTGCGCGGAATTTCGTCCATCACGTGGAGGCGCGAGGGCACGGCGTCGGCGCGTGCATGGGCGCGGCACCAGGCCTTGATCGCCTCGGCGTCGAAGATCGCGCCCGGCCGGAGCACCACGGCAGCGGCAACCACCTCTCCGGCCACCGGATCGGGAATGCCGAACGCGCAGGCTTCCACGATGTCGTCATGACGTTCCAGCAACAGGTCGACCTCTTCGGCCTGCACCTTGATGCCGCCGCGGTTTATTTCGGTCTTGATGCGCCCGACAAGGACCAGCCGGCCCGAGCCGTCGAGTTCCCCGATGTCGCCGGTCCTGAACCAGTTGCCGGCAAAGGCCTCGGCGCCAAGGTCGGGACGCCGCCAGTAACCGAGCATGATCGACGGGGTTTGCACCAGCACCTCACCGCGGCCCGAGAAAGCGATATTGCCGGCATCGTCGCGCACGGCGAGCCCGCCACCCCAGGCATGCCCGACATAGCCGTCGCAGGCTTCCGCATCCCGCAGCGAGCCGCCCGCGATCCAGTTCGCTGATTCTGTCATCCCGAACATGTTGAACACGTCGGTCGTGCCGCCCCACAAGGCGATGTCCCGCCACTGGTTGATCGACAGCGGCGCCGAGCCGACATGAATCCGCTGGAGCGGACGGGACGGGCCGGGCGATACCCGCAATGCGATCTTCCAGAAAGACGGAACCGAACTCATGAAGCCGATATTGCGATTCGTGACAACGGTCGCGAGGTCGCGCATCTCGCCCATGTCGGGGGTCGTCCAGATGTGGACCCGCCCGCCGGCAAAAAGCGGCGTAAGACAGTTGCCGATCAGTCCGTGGCCGAAGAAGACCGGCAGGACGCAAAGCGTCTCGCGCAGGGTCTCGGGTCCGATTTCCGCGATGTTGAGGGCGATGCGCGCAAGCAGGCTGCGTTGCGAGTGCACGATACCCTTGGGGCGACCCGTGGTACCCGACGTCATGAGGATCAGCGCCGGCTCGTCGAACCCCAATGGGCGGACGGCCGGCGAGTTTTGCGTCCCGGCCGGCGGCAGGGGACGGTGCGTTTCGCCGAGCCAGGCGCGTGCTCCGGTCGCCTCGACCACGTTCTCCTGCTCTTCGGTCGAAAGCGCGGAATTGACCCCGACCGCTGTCAACCCCGCTTCCCAGCACGCCAGGATGGCGATCAGGAAGGCAACACCATCCCGCTCGGAGACGACTACCCGGTCGCCATGCTTGAGACCGGACCCGGCCAGTCCGACAGCCTGATGAGCAACCGCGTGGCGGATCTGCGGCGCAGAGAGTTCCGCTCCGGTTCGCACGTTCGAAATACGTGCCGACGGCGGTAGCATGGAAAGGATTGAAGCGTTTGCGATTGGCATCGGTCAGGGTCTCGCCGCTTCGACAAGAAGGGATAATGCATTCCGATGCAAATGACGCGAGCGGCAAGTCATCGCACTGCCAGATACTGGAGCCGCCGGAATGCATGGCGGCGCAACCGCGAGCCGCGCGTGAACGGCGCGTCCATGACCGTTTGCGGCGTGACGAGACCGCCGGCGACCTTTGCCAGCAGACCCGGTGCAACCAGCCTCGCCATGTCCATCGCGTCCTGCTCACCAAAAAGGCCGGCGATGAGGCGCAGGCATTGCGCCGTCTCCATTCGCAGGCACAGGCGTTCGGCGGTCGCGGCGACCGCCTCCCGGTCACACATTTCAAGTCCGCGATAGGCCTGGAGGACGTCGACGAGGAATCGGAGCTGGTGAAACTTGTGGCCGAGCGCCGCGTGAACCACAGCGACGAAGAAGAGGCTCAGCGGCGCCTGCGGGTCGCCAGGGGCGATTTGCATCAGTTCGCCATGACCGAAGCCCGCCTTTCGGCGCAGGCCGGCATAGTGGACGAGATTGCCGTGCAGTTCGATCAGCAGGGATGGATCGCCCGCATGCACCCACTTTTCCTCCTGGTTGGCTTCCGTGCGATCGAAGACCGCCTTTTTGTACAGATGAAAACCGCGCGCGCCCAGATACCCGGCCAATGCCGCGCGTGCGTCGCTTGTCCCCAGGATGTCGATATCGGTGAACGGCCTGTCACCGGGGAAGGCATAGAGTTGGCGCGAAAAGACCGGCCCCTTGACGATCGCGGCCCCGATACCTTCCTTGTCGATGAACGCCTGCATGTCCGTCGCGATACCGCGCAGTCGCAATGTCATCGCAGTATGGGCCTCGACCTCGCTGCGCAATTCGATGAGGGCGGCGGGATCGCACCGGCCGGCAAGCTTGCGCAGGACGACCGGGCCGACACCATGCATGCGCGCTCCAAGAGCAATCGCGGGAAGCATGGTTTCGGCAAACTCGGCCGGCGGCTTGACCGGATCGGCCATGATGCACACCAGCGCATCGGCTCCCCCGGGCATCATGACGTTGCCGGCCGATTTGCCAGCGCGGCCATGAGCGCGGGCGCAATGGTCGCCAGATCGGTGCCCGCGCGAAGCCGGAACACGGGAACACATCTTACCAGGCCGGCGAGAGCGGAGAATTGCTTCGCCTCGCCCGCCATGAGGCCTGGTGCGCCCAACCGCATGTTATCGGCTGCCAGCGCGGCAAGCGCGTCGGCCGCCCCCATCTCCGACACCGAACTCTGAGTGCCACCGCTGCGTTCCAGTTTGAACAAGCCTGCAACACGCTGTCTTCCGGAGGGTGTGAAGCGAATGCGGCCTTTCAGATCGACCTGCCGGAGAGGCCGCTCGTTCTCATCGTTCCATTCGCCGGAAAGCAGCGGCGCGACCCAGTCGAGCATTGCTGCGGTGTTGCGGTGGACCTTGAGATTGCGCGGCAAGCCCCAGGCGGTCGTGCCCTGTGCCGTGGCGCGAAAGATCATCGTATCGTCGGAACAAAGGCCGAAGCCCGCATCGCAAAGCGATAGTGTGGTTGTCGTCTTGCCGGCGCCGCTGTGCCCGAAAATAACCGCAAGATCGTCGCTACCGGGCATCGTGACACCGGCGGCATGCAGCAGGAATTGCCCGGTGGCGTTGATGGCCGCCTGCAGTGCGAATATCCCGGCTGCCATGCCCGCCCGCTCTTCGTGACCTGATGCCACCGTCATGAACGCCTGGCGGCCGTCGCGCTCCAGAACGAGTGCCACGCGGCCGGCGACTTGCAGATAGTGCCGGCCATCCGCCTTGGCGAAATGGCACGCGCCCTCGCCGAAAACCGGCCCGCGATAGATGGTTGCCGCGCCGACCGGAACCGCTTCCGGCGTGCCTTCGCGAACCGTCAGGCGGAATTCCGGAATGCTCACTGCCGGAACCGTCGATCCGCCGAAGATGCGCGAGAAGGCTTTGAGGTGAGACGGGTTCACCGCCTCGACCCGCATTGCCCCGCCACGAAGATCGAAATCACGCGAGATCAAACCGCTTTCCCTGCAAACCGGGCGCTGCAGCCCTGTGAACGTAGATCGTCACCTGTCCGTCCTTGTGCCGGTTGATCACCTCTTCACCGGCGACGGAAACCCAGCAATGGGCCGACAGCCGATTCGAATCGACCGTCGCCTCATCGACCGCGAAGTGCAGCTCGGGCTGGTAGCCGGACCGGCGAAGATATTCGTATCCCACAAGCCCGGCGCGCAGGCAGCGCCGGTCGCGCATCACGACCGGATTGCGGACCGCCTTGCGCACGTAACGCGAGATGACGGCCAGCGGAAGCTGCGGATAGTCATCGGCCGTTCCATTGTCGGCCGCTGCCAGGATCTGCGCGAAGCTTTTTCCCCGGATACGGAACGGAAGCATGCGCGCGGCCAGCCATATGTCGAAAAAAAGCCGCCAGTGTTGCCAGGGACGGCCGGCATGGCGATCGGCGTTCATTACCCTGCCCGTACCACGATACCCTCCGCTTCCAGCTCGTTCGCAAGGTCGCTCAGATCGGATATGAGCACTTCAATCGGAACGTCGTATTCGCTTCCCATCAACCGGGCGATTTCGCCGACCGAACGCCCGCCATCAAGGTTTCGCAAAAACGCTTCCGTCGTGTCGTTGCACGAAAAGAGCTGCCCGCTGTCGCTGAGAAGGATCACGGCTCCATCCCCGACCGTCTCGAACGAAGCGGCCGGCGAAAGAACGAATATATCGGATGTGGACATTGTCGGTTCAGCCCGGGCTGCGCGTCAGTCCCGCATTTCCAGTAATTTGAAATGGCTGGTCTTAAACCGGGCCAGACACGGCGGCTGCCGCAATTGCGGACAGCTTGTCACGCTTCACAAGCAAGGGTTTCGTGTAGGTCTTCTTGGTGGACTTCAGCATTGCGACATCCCCATTTCTCGCGCCTGAATTCATCAGTAGCAGCTATCGTATTCACGTTCCAGTTGAATTCGACCAGCAGATTTCGCGCATGGGCTTCCGCAAGGACCATGCCCGAAGCACTGAAGGCGAAGAAACCAAAGCCCTGGCCGCTGGCCGGCTCGTCCCTGGCGCACATGGCCCAAACGGGTCAGGCCATCCCTTTCAACCTCGACAATGATTCATCCCGCCTCACGGCCAATCAGAAAAATTCGGCGGTTCGAAACCCGCGCTCCCGCGCGCCGAGGACGCCAGCATGCGGCGGAACCGGCCAGGCGAAATGCCGACCATGCGCCTGAAGAAATGGGAAAAATGCGCCGGATCCTTGAAACCGAGCGCGTAGCTGAGCTGCTTGATCGAGAGGGTCGACCGCTCCAGCCCGATCGAAGCTTCGCGCGCGACGCGCTCGGCGATCAGGGCCTTAGGCGGTTTGCCGAGCTCCCTTGTACAGATCGCGTGCAGCCGGTCGGCGCTGATACCCAACTCGCGGGCATAGTCGGCCACGGAGCGATGAGCGCGGAAGCCGGCTTCTACGAGCTGGCGGAACCGTTGCAGGTGAAAACGCTGCTCGCCATGCACCGCCCCCCCGGCAGCTTCCATGCCGGAAGCGCGCATGACCGTGACCAGGATGATGCGCAGGCGGGCGATGATCATCATCGCGCTGCCCGGCCTCGGTTGCCTGATCTCGCCCGCCATGGCGGTAAGGTTCTCCACGATCGCCGATAGGTGATCGCGCGCGCCCGCAAATGAGCGGTCCCATTCTTCGGCGAACAACGACTGCAGGATCGCAGATTCAAAGAAGTCGCCGACGGCGCGCGCGAATGCCTCGTCGGTAATCTCCGCGACGATTCCGGTCGCACCCGCTTCGAGCATCAATCTACCGCCGGCCGGTCCCGTCCGCCAGCAAAGCATCGGTCCGGATATCGGAGCTTCACTGGAGCCGTCGATCAGTACCGCGTCGCCATCTGCGAGAACGACAAGCGCGCGCGCGGCCCCGGGGCTGTCCTGGGATAACCGCACAACCTGTCGCTGCAGGCCGCTCGATACGGCGCGTATAGTGACCGACGCTTTGGAGAACTGGGCGACAGCGGACAACATTCGAAACTCCCGTTTCTCTTCTGGAACATAGTGAATGACCTGTTTTATACAACAACTGGCCATTTTTATGCATTTTCTTTCCCAATAAGCGCGCTAGGCTTGAGATAATAAAAATCCGGGCATCGGCTGCCCGGGGCGGCCTCATGGCAGTCATATAACGGAACCGTACAGGTTCCATGCCGGGGAGGAACAATGCTTGACGCAGCCCTGCTGATCGACAGCGAGCCTGTCGCGGCGACCGCCGGAGCGACTTTTGACCGGATCGACCCGGTATCAAGGGCTGTTGCAACACGCGCGTCGGCGGCAAGTGTGGACGATGCCGCGCATGCCGCAAATGTTGCCGCGCGCGCCTTCCCGGCATGGTCCGGCACACCGCCTGGCCAGCGTCGCGCATTGCTCAACCGCGCTGCCGACATCCTGCTGGAACGCACCGCCGATTTCGCCGAGGCCGTCATCGCCGAGACAGGCGGAACCCGAGGCTGGGCGGATTTCAATTGCACCATCGCCGCTTCGATCCTGCGCGATGCCGCCGCGATGACGACGCAGATCACTGGCGAAACCATACCGGCAGACCGCCCTGGCTCGCTCGCCATGTCGGTTCGCCAGCCTTGTGACGTGGTGTTTTCCATGGCCCCATGGAACGCTCCGGTGGTCCTTTCCACCCGCGCGGTGGCGATGCCGCTCGCCTGCGGCAACACGGTCGTCTTGAAGGGGTCGGAGCTTTGCCCCCGCACGCACGGCCTCATTGGCGAAGTTCTCGTCGCGGCCGGGCTGCCGGCCGGAGCGATCAACGTCATTCACTCCAGCCCGGAAAACGCGGAAGACGTGGTCGAGGCAGTCATCGCCCACCCGGCCGTGCGCCGGGTCACCTTCACCGGATCGACCCGTATTGGCCGCCTGATCGCGCAGAAGGCGGCGCGGCACCTGAAGCGTTGCCTGCTGGAACTGGGCGGCAAGGCACCGATGATCGTTCTTGCCGACGCCGAGATTGACGCGGCGGTGGATGCCGCCGTTTTCGGCGCTTTCTTTCACCAGGGCCAGATCTGCATGTCGACCGAACGCGTCATTGTCGAAGATGGCGTTGCCGACGCATTCGTTTCCCGATTTGCCCGGCGTGCCAATGCAATTGTCGCCAGCGATCCCCGCGACCCGGACTGCGTTCTCGGCGCCATGATCACCGAGCAGGCCGCGTATCGTGTCAAGGGACTGATCGATGACGCTGTCCTCAAGGGTGCACAACTTGTCACCGGTGGCCGCCAGGATGGCGTGTTCATCGATCCGGTGATCCTCGATCATGTCACGCCGGCCATGCGCATCTACAGCGAGGAGGCGTTCGGACCGGTCGCCGCGATCATCCGTGTCAACGATGTCGACGAAGCGGTGACGATAGCCAACGACACCGAATACGGGCTGGCGGCGTCGGTTTTCAGCCGCGACATCACCCGCGCGCTCGAAATCGCCAGGCGCATCGAAAGCGGCATTTGCCACATCAATTCGGCGACGATCCACGACGAGCCGCAAATGCCGTTCGGAGGCGTCAAGGCCTCCGGCTACGGCCGTTTCGGCGGCAAGGCGGGCATCGACGAATTTACCGAACTGCGCTGGATCACGATCCAGAACGGGCCGGTCACCTACCCGATCTGACGGGTGGGGAACCGGAAGAGCCTTAAACCAAGGGAGGAACACAATGAAACGCAGAACACTGATGAAGGCTTTCGCCGCGGCGCTGCTGGCAAGCTCCGTGCATGCAACCGGTGCCATGGCGGAAGGCACGATCCGCGTCGGCGCCAGCGCGCCGAAAACGGGACCGCTGGCGGGCGGTTCGGCCGTCACCTACTGGCCGGCAATCCAGCTGTGGGTGCACGACGTCAACGAGCGCGGCGGCATCGATGTCGGCGGCACGAAAATGAAGGTCGAACTCGTCGAATATGACGATCGAACCTCCAACGAGGAAGCGATCAAGAACATCCAGCGCCTCGCTACCGTCGACAAGGTTGACTTCATCATTCCGCCCTACGGCACGGGCATCAACCTGGCGACCGCCCCGCTGATCGCCAAATACGGCTATCCGCACATCGCGGTGACCGCGGTTACCGACGGCGTCGACGAATTCGCCCAGCGCTGGCCCAACTCGTTCTGGACGCTGGGCACGTCGACTGCCTTCGCGACGACGCTGGTCGACCTGCTCAAGGGCATGCGCGACAAGGGCCTCATCAACGACAAGATTGCCGTCGTCAACGTCGCCGATGCTTTCGGTATCGAACTTGCCAATGCCGGCAAGCCGGCATTCAAGGAAGCCGGGTTCGACATCGTCTACGAAACGTCCTACCCGCTGACCCAGCAAGACTTTTCGCCGATCATCCAGGCCGCGAAGGCCGCCGCTCCCGACAGCTTCGTGGCGTTCTCCTACCCCGGCGACACCTTCGGCCTGACCAAGGAAGCGACGATCGCCGACCTGCCGGTCAAGGCCTACTATGTGGGCGTGGCGACCGCGTTCCCGGCCTTTGCCGGAGCCAACGGACCGGCCGCCGAAGGCGTGCTCGGCGCGGGAGGCGTCGACGCCAATTCGCCGGCGATCAAGGACTTCATCACCCGCCATACCGAGGTTACCGGCCAGGCGCCGGACTTCTGGGCAAGCTCAGTGCAATACGCCAGCCTCGAAGTTCTGGAACAGGCGATCACGCGCGCCGGTTCGCTCGACAAGCAGGCTGTCGTCGACCAGGTCCACAATGGCGAATTCGATACCGTCATGGGCCACTGGACCTTCGACGGGAATATCATCCGCAAGTTCTGGACCGTGGGCCAGTGGCAGGGCGGCGTGTTCCACGGCGTCGCGTCGACGGGCATCGGTGGCGAAGTCTCGCCGGTTGTCAAATCCGGCTGGAAATGAGGCCATTTAACCACGATTGCGGTGCGGCCTTCGCCGCACCGCTCCGCGGCTGTAGAATGAAAACATGGATATTCTCGTCACAGGTACGGTGCTTGGCGGCACCTACGCGCTGATCGCGCTCGGCCTTACGCTGCAATACGGCGTAGCGCGGATCATGAATCTCGCCAATGGCGAGAACCTGGTTCTGGCCTGCTTCACCACCTTCTGGCTGTTCTCGACATACGCGGTGAGCCCGTTGCTGGGCATCGCGATCATTGCGCCGGCCGCCTTCGCGCTCAACTGGCTGATCTACCGGTTCGCCATGCGGCCCCTGGTCGAGCGCGCGAAGAACCGCGGCCAGCTCGAGGTCGACAGCATCCTGGCGACATTCGGCCTGATGTTCATCTTCCAGGGCGTCATGCTGCTCGCCTTCGGCGGCGGCTACTACACCTACAACTTCCTCAATACGCCTGTGGAGATCCTCGGCGCCAATTACGGCCTGAACCGGCTGGTCACCTTGGCGGCCGCCGCCATCATCGCCCTCGCCCTTTGGCTGTTTCTCTACTTCACCCGTTACGGCACGGCGATCCGCGCCGTCGCGGTCGACCCTGTGGCCGCCGGCCTGGTCGCGATCGACGTGCCGCGCGCCTCGGCCTTTGCCTTTGCACTCGGCGGGGCGGTGACCGCCGCGGCAGGCTCCATGCTCTCCACCTTCTACACGTTCAATGCCTCGATGGGTGTGATCTTCACCATGAAGGCACTGATCATCGTCATCATGGGCGGAGTTGGCGATGTGCGCGGCGCCGTGCTCGCCGCCCTGTTGCTGGGCATCGCCGAAACCGCCGTCGCCACGCTGGTCGATCCCGGCCTCACGCTGGCAGCGACCTACGCGCTGTTCATCATCGTGCTGCTGTTCCGCCCGCAGGGCATATTCGGCAGGAGTCCGGCATGAACGCGTTCACCGCAAGGGAATTGCGCACGGCCGTCATCGGCGCTGCTGCGCTGGCCGCCGCCGCACTGATCCCGCTTGCCGACGACGGCTATTACCTGTCGCTGGCCGTCAACATCGCGCTCTATGCCGTCCTTTGCACTGCCTGGACGCTGTTTTCCGGTCCGACCCACTACATATCGCTGGCGACCGCCGCTTTCTTCGGCATCGGAACCTACACGGTGGGCCTCGGCATAGACACCCTGCCCTTCCCGCTCCTGCTGGCAATAGCGGCGATTGCAGGCGGCCTCATAGCGGGCCTGGTCGGCGTCGCCACGCTCAGGCTCTCGGGCGTCTATTTCGTCATTTTCACGCTGGGTCTTGCCGAACTGGTGCGCCAGATCGTCACCTGGTTGCAGACGAACTTCACCAACGCCGTCGGCCTCTACGTCTTCACCGATTTCACCGAGGCGCATATCTTCTGGATGCTCCTCGGGCTTGCCGCGCTGGTCTATGTAACTGGCTGGCTGATCAATCGTTCGCGCCTGGGCTTCGCCATGCGCATCATCGGCAATGACGAGACCGTTGCACGCCACGCCGGCATCGATGTGGCGCGCTCCAAGGTCATCCTGTTCATGATCTCCGGCGCCTTCATCGGCATAACCGGCGCAGTACTGGCGCCGCGCTTCGCCTATGTCGAGCCGCCGTCCGCCTTTAATCCGCTGATCTCGTTCCAGGTCGTCATCATGGCGCTGCTGGGCGGCACGTCCAGGCTCTGGGCGCCGCTGCTCGGCGTCATTCCCTTCACCATCCTGTTCGACCAGGTTTCGGCGCACTTCCCCAACCACACCAGCCTGATGATCGGCATTGCCTTCATGGCCGTCGTCTATGTGCTGCCGCGCGGCGTGACCGGCCTTGTCGAGGACCTCGTCCGAACCAGGGGCAGCGGACGGCCGGCAACCGTCGCCGAGAGGGCGCAACCATGACCGCGCTTCTTTCCGTTCACAACGCGCGCAAGGTGTTCGGCGGCCTCGTCGCGGTCAACGACGTGTCCTTCGATGTGTCGCGAGGCGAACTTGTCGGGCTGATCGGGCCCAACGGCTCCGGCAAGACGACCATGCTCAACCTGATCACCGGCGCCCTGAAACCGACCTCGGGTACCATCATGCTGGACGGGACCGTGCTATCGAGCAGGCCCGCCCATTTCATTGCCCGGCAGGGCGTGGCCCGCACGTTCCAGCTTGTGCGCGTCCTGCCGTCCCTGTCGGCAATCGAGAATGTGGTGGCAGGCGCCGTGTTCGGCCATGCCCGCCACTGGGGCGCGGATGCCTATGCGCTGGCCGAAGACCTGCTGCATCGAGTCGGTCTCGGCGGACGGGCCGACGCGCCCATCGCCTCGATGACCTATATCGACCAGAAGCGGCTCGAACTGGCCCGCGCGCTCGCCTCCGATCCGCGCCTGCTGCTGCTCGACGAATGGCTTGCCGGGCTCAATCCAAGCGAGCTGAAGATCGGCATCTCGCTGATCGCGGACCTGCGCGACGAAGGTCGCACCATCGTCATGGTCGAACATGTCATGGATGCGATCCGCTCGTTGTGCGACCGCTGCGTGGTCATGTCGAGCGGCACGAAAATCGCTGACGGTAACGTGACCGAGGTGCTGACGCAGAAGGATGTGGTGGCCGCCTACCTGGGAGGCGAGGATGCTTGAGGTATCCGCCCTGTCGGTCTCCTACGGCGCGCACCGCGCGCTCGAAGACGTCTCGATCCGCATCGAAAAGGGCGAGATCTGCGTCATCCTGGGCGCCAACGGCGCCGGCAAGAGCACGCTCCTGAAGGCGATCGCCGGCCTGGTTCGGGCACAAAAAGGCAGCGTCGCCATCGCCGGCAAGGCGATCGCCAATGCGCCGCCCGACCGGATCGTTGAAGCCGGCCTGGCGCTTGTCCCCGAAGGGCGCGGCATTTTCGGCGATCTGAGCGTGGCGGAAAACCTGAGCCTTGGCGCCTTTGGCCGCCAGGCGCGTGCCGGCGAGACGCAACGCCTGGCACAAGTGATGCGACTGTTCCAGCGCCTCGATGAACGCCGCAACCAGATCACGCGGACGATGAGCGGCGGCGAGCAG
Source organism: Notoacmeibacter sp. (assembly GCA_019912385.1). Lineage (GTDB taxonomy): Bacteria > Pseudomonadota > Alphaproteobacteria > Rhizobiales > Rhizobiaceae > JAIOIW01. The sequence goes on from JAIOIW010000094.1 coordinate 24,535, forward strand.
CAAATGGTCGCGATCAGCCGCGCACTGATGTCGAATCCGGCGATCCTGATGCTGGACGAGCCGTCGCTTGGCCTGTCGCCCCTGCTGACACGCGAACTGTTCCGTTCGTTGAAAGCCGTGCGCGAGACCGGCGTCGGCATCCTGATGGTGGAACAAAACGCACGTCAGAGCCTCGCCATCGCGGACCGTGGATACCTGCTTGAAAACGGCCGCATCACCGGCGAAGGGCGGGCCTCGAGCCTCGTCAGCGATCCGGCGGTCCAGGCGGCGTATCTCGGTGGTGCCGCATCGGCGGCGCCGAAGAACCTGACTGGTATCGCAACGAAGATTGCCGTGGGCGACGCGTCCGGTTCGGCCGCCCAGCTCGCCGCGCATGCCGCGCGAATCCAGCGCGAGTTCATCGCCGCGCGGCGCGGCGGCAGGGCGGGCAGCGCATATGTCAACGGACACTCGAGCGCGCTTGGCGCCGGATCCTCGAAAGGAGAACCGATCGTGATGAACAGGCAGGCCCATGAACTGAGCGAAATGGCGGCGGATTACGCGGCGCGGGCCGCAAGCATCCAGCGACACCACATCGAATCCATGCGTCAGCCGGTATATTCCGCTCGCGCCAAGGCCGCCGCTCCTGCGGCGCCGGGCCACGACGGCGACACTCCGGAGAAGATGGCGGCACGCGCCGCGGCCATCCACGCCGCCCACGTCGCAGCCAGCAGGGCCTTGCCGGAAAAAAACCACAAGGCGCACGCCATGGATTCGGCCAGGAAGGCTGGTGAAATGACGAAATCGCAGAAAAAGACCCTGAAGCAGGCACGCAAGGCCGCCAGGCGGGCAAAGAAGCTGGCCGACAAGGTGCTTCGGGCAATCGGATGAATTCAAGGGGCAGCAAGTGCCCGCAAAGACAGGGAGACAGGATAATGGCAAGGGTACTGGACGGCATGTATATCGGCGGCGGCTGGGCCACCGCGACGAAAACTTTCCCGGATTACAATCCATCCGACGGTTCGGTATGGGCGAATATCCCGGATGCTTCGGCTGACGACGCCCGGCGCGCGATCGAGGCCGCGCACGCTGCATTCGAGGAATGGGCGGCAACGCCCTTCAACAAGCGCTCGCACATCATGATCAAGGCCGGCGAGATCTTCGAAGGCCGCCGCCAGGACATTGCCGAAGCCGTGATGGAAGAAGGCGGCGGCTGGTTCGGCAAGGCGATGTTCGAAACCGGCTACACAGCTGAGCTGTTCCCCGCCGCAGCGGCGGCCAACTACGGTTCGATCGGCGAGGTATTGCCGTCGGAATACGGCAAGCTGTCGATGGCCGTGCGCCGGCCGATGGGTGTCGTCTCGGTGATCAGCCCGTGGAATTTTCCGCTGATCCTGACCGGGCGCGGATTGCTGTTCCCGCTCGTTGCCGGCAACACGATCGTGCTGAAACCGTCGGAGGACACGCCCTATCTCGGCGGCCTTCTGTGGGCGGAGATTTTCGAGGAAGCGGGACTGCCCAAGGGCGTGCTCAATGTCGTGACCTGTTCGCGCGAAAGCGTGCAGGCGGTCGGCGACGAACTGATCGAGAACCCGCTGGTCAAGGGCATTTCATTCACCGGCTCGACCGCCGTTGGCCGCGTCGTCTCGGCGAAGGCGGGGGCGCACCTGAAGAAATGCTGCGTCGAACTGGGCGGCAAGAACGCGCTGATCGTGCTCGACGACGCCGATCTGGAACGCGCCGTCCAGGCGGCCAATTTCGGCGCCTTCATGCATCAGGGCCAGATCTGCATGTCGGTTGAGCGCATCATCGTGCACGAGAAGGTCTATGACGAGTTCGTGGAAAAGTTCCTGCCCCGCGTCACGAAGCTGAAGGCCGGCACGACCACCGACAAGGAAAACGTGCTCGGCCCGGTCATCAACGACCGCGCTGCCGAGCGCATAGGCCGGCATTTCGACGACGCAAGAAAGAAGGGCGCGAAGGTCCTCGCCGGCGGCCACATCGACGGCCGCTTCGTCGAGCCGACCGTGTTTGCCGGCGTCACGCCCGACATGCTGCTTTACCAGGAAGAGACCTTCGGCCCGGTCTGCTCGCTCTTCAAGGTAAGTGACGACGCCGAAGCGATCCACCTCGCCAATGACAGCGAATACGGACTGACCGCCGGCGTCATGACCAGGGACGAGGAGCGCGGGCTCGCCGTCATGAACAGGCTCGACACCGGCAATTGCCATCTCAACTGCTCGCCGGTGAACGACGAACCGCATGTGCCGTTCGGCGGTTTCAAGGCATCGGGCACCGGCAAGCATGGCGGCCGGTGGTCGATGGAGACCTTCACTGAAACACGCTGGATGACGATCGACCGCGGCGGGAGGCCTTTCCCACCCGTGTTCTGAGGCTGCTGACACTTGGGCGCTTGAACCCGGCGCCGGCATCGGTGCCGGATTCGGCGTGTGAAAAATCCCTTTTTGTCTTGAAATGATGGCCGATGGCGTGGAGGATCGGTCATTCTGTAGCCGACAAGGGCCGATAACGGCCCGGCTACCCCCTAGCGGGTAGACGGTCAGGATTGACGGGTTGCCGGACGGAGGAGGGATTGCCGGATGGTCCGACAGAATGCTGCCGATCATGGCTTTGCCGACGCGATCTGGCTGACAAGTACCAATCTCGGCGAAATCGCCTCGGGGATACCGGGCCGGGTACGGTCCATACTGCGTACGCTGACGCACCTTCCCCGTGGCACGCTGGCAATCCGCCTGCCCGACGGCCGCGCGATCAAGGTTGGCGGAAATGCACCGGGACCTGATGCCAGGCTCGTGCTCAGGAATTGGAAACTGCCGAGTCGCGCATTGTCAGGCGGCACGATCGGCATCGCCGAATCCTACATGGACGGTGACTGGGAAAGCCCGGACGTCACCACTTTCCTCGAGCTTTTCATCGTCAATACCGAAGTGGGCGAAAAGGTCGCCGGCGGCGCCAACCTGGTAATCGCCACCATTCAGCGGCTGCGCCACTGGCTGAACGAGAACACGCGGTCCGGCTCGAAACGCAACATCTCGGCGCATTACGATCTGGGCAACAGTTTCTATAGCCAGTGGCTCGATGAGACGATGACTTACTCGTCCGCGCTCTATGCCACCGGCGCGAACGATCTCGCCAGTGCACAGACGGCGAAGTACCGTGCGCTCGCGGAATCGGCAGGCGTCGGCCCCAACGACCATGTTCTGGAAATCGGCTGCGGCTGGGGCGGTTTCGCCGAATTCGCCGCCCGCGAGATCGGCTGCAAGGTCACCGGGCTGACCATCAGCCGCGAGCAGCAAGATTTCGCCAGCGAGCGCATCAGGAAGGCCGGACTGAGCGACAGGGTCGAGATCAGGTTCCAGGACTACCGTGACGAGACCGGCCGCTATGATCGCATCGCTTCGATCGAGATGTTCGAAGCGGTCGGCGAAAAATACTGGCCGGTTTTCTTCGACAAGATGCGCCAGTGCCTCCGTCCCGGCGGTACGGCAGCGCTGCAAATCATCACGATCAACGAAAATGCCTATCCCACTTATCGCAGGCGGCCGGATTTCATCCAGCGCTACGTCTTTCCAGGCGGTATGCTGCCGTCGCCAGGCGTGCTCAAGTCGCTTGGCGCGGAGGCCGGCCTGGCCTTTGTCGGCGAACGTGTTTTCCCGCAGGACTATGCCCGCACGCTTGCCGAATGGCGCCAGCGCTTCTGGTCCTCATGGAGCAGCATTGCCAAACTCGGTTTCGGTGACCGCTTCCGCAAGCTCTGGGAATTCTACCTGTTCTACTGCGAAGCCGGGTTCCGGGCCGAATATATCGACGTGCGCCAGGTGGTGTACAGGGCATAGCCCCCTACGCCAGGACGATATCAATGCCCTGCCCCGTGCGGTCGATGACCTCGCGCAGCGCAAAGGAAGAATTGATCCGCGTGACATGCGGCATGGCCGACAGCCACTCCTTGTGCACCCGTTCGTAGTCGGCCAGATCGCGCGCGGCGATACGCAACAGGTAGTCGTATTCTCCCGACATCATGTAGCAGACCAGTACATTCGGACAACGCCTGACCGCGGCTTCGAATTCGCCGAGCTGCCGCTCTGACTGGCCGGCAAGCGAAATGTGGACGATGACGGTCACCCCGTATCCAAGCATGTCGTTGGAAAGCCGTGCGTGATAGCCGCGAATGACCCCCGACGCCTCGAGCGCGTCAAGACGGCGCGAGCAGGCCGATTGCGACAGGCCGACGCGATCCGCCAGCGCCGCATTCGACATGCGACCGTCCTTCTGCAATGCGCCCAGAATCGCGATATCGATCTTGTCCAAAGCCATACGCGCAATTCCCTTCGAATTTTTTGCGATTCAATGCAAATATATTCTGCATTGCCAGTGCCGCACAACCCACTTTGCAAAGACATGGCGCGCTATATGTGATCTCATACGGGCTATCTGAACGGAATAACCGCGAGACAGAGGGAGCTAATAAAATGCGCGTCGGTTGCCCCAGGGAAATCAAGAACCATGAATACCGCGTCGGCCTGACGCCTGGCGCGGTCCGGGAGTATGTCGCGCACGGCCACCAGGTGTTTGTCGAGAGCGGCGCCGGGGCCGGTATCGGCGCCGATGACGGCGTTTACGCTGCTGCGGGAGCGACCGTTCTGAAAACCGCCGAAGAGGTGTTCTCCCGCTCCGACATGATCGTCAAGGTCAAGGAACCGCAGCCGTCGGAATGGGCGCAGTTGCGCGAAGGCCAGATCCTCTACACATATCTCCATCTCGCTCCCGATCCGGAACAGACAGCGGGCCTCGTCAAGTCGGGCGTTACCGCAATCGCCTACGAAACGGTGACCGATGACCGTGGCGGCCTGCCCCTGCTGGCGCCGATGTCGGAAGTTGCCGGCCGTCTTTCCATCCAGGCCGGCGCCACTGCCCTGCAGAAGGCTCATGGCGGCCACGGCGTTCTGCTTGGCGGCGTACCGGGTGTGCTGCCGGGCAAGGTCGTGGTGATCGGCGGCGGCGTCGTCGGCCACAACGCGGCGAAAATGGCGGTCGGTATCGGTGCGGACGTCACCGTGATCGATCGCTCCATCCCACGCCTGCGCGAACTCGACGACATCTACAACGGCCGTATACACACCCGTTATTCCACGGTCGAGGCAATCGAGGAGGAATGCTTCTCCGCCGATGTCGTCATCGGCGCCGTGCTGATTCCGGGTGCCGCCGCTCCGAAACTGGTTTCCCGCGAAATGCTGTCGGGAATGAAGAAGGGCGCGGTGCTCGTGGATGTCGCCATCGATCAGGGCGGCTGCTTCGAAACGTCGAAGCCGACGACCCATTCCGATCCGACCTATGTCGTGGACGGTATCGTCCACTATTGCGTCGCCAACATGCCGGGCGCCGTGCCGGTGACTTCGGCCCAGGCACTCAATAACGCCACCCTGCACTACGGCCTGCAGCTTGCAGACAAGGGCCTGAAGGCGCTGATCGACAATCCGCACCTGCGCAACGGCCTTAACGTCCACCAGGGCCGCATCACCAACAAGGCGGTGGCCGAGGCGTTGGGTTACGACCTCGCGGAACCGCAGGCCGTCCTCAAGGTCGCATAAGTCTCCTCCCGCTACCGGCAAGAGCCGATAGCAGAAGAGGCCCGCCGGCATGACGCCGGCGGGCCTTTTTCTTGATCGCCACCACGCATTCCGGGTGAACGCCGTGAACTTGCGGTAATGGGGGGGCAGCCGTCGTGTGAGGAATTGACAGTGTCGCGCCGCAAACTCCCAACGCCAAACAGCTTCCATTCGCGGGTGAACGGATTTAGGCTTCATCATGGCTGGATTCTTCAAAAAGCTGTTCGGCGGCGCGCCGTCGAACGATAGGGCGGGCGGCATCGAACTTGAGGCCGTCGAATACAAGGGCGTTCTGATCGTCCCCGCGCCGCGCAAGGAAGGCGGGCAATGGCGCCTTGGCGGCCTGTTGCGTGAGGCCGGCGGGGAAGGCCGGCAGCGGCCGTTCCTGCGCGCCGACATGTTCGCCGACGCGCAAACGGCCGCCGAATTTGCCATCCGCAAGGGTAAACTGATCGTCGACGAGCGCGGACCAGCGCTGTTCTCGGGCGATAGCGGCCCGCTTTGACGCGAGGCCGTTCAGCGCGCACACTGCGGCTTATTCCCAGGCTTCGATCTCGGCCTGCGATTGCCCGACGGGGCTGAATCCCGCTTTCTGATAGAGAACAAGCGCATGCGCGCTGTCGAGTGTATTCGTTTCGATGACGATTTTCCCGGGCGCATGTGCAAAGGCCGCGAAAACGGCTTCTGAAAGCAGGAAGCGGCCAAGGCCCCGCCCCTTGAAGTCAGGCACCAGGCCGAGATAGAGCACCTGCGCCTCTTGCGGCAACCGGGCAAGGTCGAGTTCGAAAAACCCGGCCGGCGCGCCACTGCAGTAGAGCACCCAGATCTCGGCGGTATCGGCGTGGATCGCCGAGGCCAGGGCATCATCATCCATCGCCCGCCGCATCATCCAGTGGTGCGGCTTGCCGACCTGCTCGTAAAGATAGCGGTAGAACGAAACCGGCATCGCGGTCGCACGCATCAGCGCGAGCCGTGGGCCGGAGGGCACCGGCACGCGCTTTAACGGCGGCGACGTCATTTCCAGATGCGTCACGATCGCAGTCAGCCGCCCGGTATTCGTCATGGCTGGGTGCCGGTCTCCACGGGCGTGTCGCTGCGTCCGCCCCATTCCGTCCACGATCCGTCATAGAGGCGGTGGTCGGCATGCCCGATCTGTTCCAGCGCAAGGATCAGGACCGCGGCTGTCACGCCCGATCCGCACGACGTGATAACGGGCCGGGACAGATCGACGCCCGCCGCCTCGAACCGGGCCTTGATCGCCTCCGGCGGCAGCAGTTTTCCGCCCGCGCTCAATTCGGTTGCCGGCACATTGAAAGCACCTGGCATGTGCCCGGAGCGCACGCCCGACCTCGGTTCGGGTTCGCTGCCGGAGAACCGGCCCGCCGGCCGCGCGTCGACGATCTGCGCGCGATCGGGTGAGCCGGCGATCTGGCGCATTTCGTCGAAGGATACGACCGCCCGCGCATCGAACGACGTTCTGAAATAGCAGCCGGCACAATGGGTGTTTTCATCCGTGACGGGCCGGCCTTCGGCTTTCCAGCCGTCAAGACCGCCCTCCAGGATGTGCACGTCATGCGCGCCCATCGCACGGAACATCCACCACACACGCGGAGCGGAAAAGAACCCGGGGCCGTCATAGACGACGATCGTATCACTGACCGAAATGCCCATCGATCCGGCATGGCGGGCGAATTCGAGCGGTGACGGCAAGGCGTGTGGCAATTCGACGCCAGGCTCCACCACAAGGTCATGATCGAAAAACACCGCGCCGGGAATGTGTGCCGCGGCATATTCCGCTTTGGCGTCGCGGTTCTGTACCGGCAGGTACCACGAGCCGTCGATGATCGTCAGTCCCGGCCGGCCCAGTTGATCCTGCAGCCAATCGGCCGTGACCACAATTCCGACATCGGTTGCGCTATCCATGGGCCATCACTCCACAAGTCTGCCGGTTCGCCGGTGCCAATCCTCGATCGACTCGTCAGGATAACCGTCATGGTAGCGGTCATCGGCGCCGGGTTCCACGCTAACCCAATCCGGTTTGGATCGCAGCATCACGTGCGTCGTTTCCGGAGCTGGCGGCAACGGTGTATCGATTGCCGAGGCAAAGGGATGCACGAGCTCGGGCCAGCGGGGATCGTACAGCCACAATGCGCTGCCGCACCGACTGCAGAAGTGTCGTTCCGCCGGGCTTTCGCCCCCGCCGATCAGCGCGTGGTAGATGGTGACGAACTCGCCGCCTTCGACATTGAGGCTCCTGGCATCGCCCTTGAGATTGATGGCATATCCGCCGCCGCCCTGCTGCTTGCGGCAGATCGAGCAATAGCAGCGCTGGTAGGGATAGGGTGTGTCGCTCTCGCACGAGAACTTCACTTTCCCGCAATGACACGACCCTTCCAGTTTCACGGCGCCCTCACCCCGGCAACGGGCCGAACCGGATGCGGAAGCGCCGGTTTTCCCGTCCCTTCTTCTCGATCTTGCCGATATGGATATCGCCGATTTCTCCCGTCGCGCCAACATGCGTGCCACCGCAGGGCTGGCTGTCGATCGCAGCGCTTTCCCCGATGCAGACCAGGCGAATTCGCCCGGTACCCGAAGGCGGGCGGACGTTTTTCGATTTCACCAGCCCGGAATTGGCTGCCAGATCCTCGTCGGTGATCCACTGCGTGAAGACAGGATGGTTGGCCGAGACCATGGCCATCAGCTGGGCGGTCACATCTTCCTTGGAAAAGGTCGCGTCGGGGATGTCGAAATCCACCCGGCTTTCCTCCTCGCCGACCGAAGCGCCGGTGATCGGAAACGGGCACGCGACGGTCAACAGATGGCAGGCGGTATGCATGCGCATCAACCGGTGGCGGCGCGGCCAATCGATGTGGAGTGTCAGCGCTTCCCCTACCTGCGGCACCGGTTGGCCGTTGGACGGCACATGAATGATCTCGTCCTTGGTCTCGCCGGTCACTGTTGCCGCGATTCCGATCTTCGAGCCGTCAGCACGCTCGAGGAAGCCGGTATCGCCCGGCTGGCCGCCTGACGTCGCGTAGAACACCGTCCTGTCGAGAATGATCCCCCCGCGATCGTTGATGCCAAGCACCGTCGCTTCGGCGGCGTCCAGGTAGGCGTCATCGCGAAACAGCGCTTCGGTCGCAGTCATCCCTCGACCTCTTCGAAGGGTACATCGATCTCCGACTCCAACTCCATCCATTCGGGTACCGGTAACGCCTTGGAGCGCAGGAATTCAGGATTGAACAGTTTCGACTGGTAGCGTGTCCCGTAGTCGCAGAGCACGGTCACGATGGTATGCCCCGGCCCCATATCCCTGGCCAGCCGGATCGCGCCCGCAATGTTGATTCCACTGGAGCCGCCGAGGCACAGCCCCTCCTCCTGAACCAGCCTGAAAACGATGGGCAGCGCCTCCTCGTCGGGGATCTGGTAGCAGAGATCGGGTGTGAAACCCTCCAGATTGGCGGTAATCCGCCCCTGCCCGATCCCTTCGGAGATCGAGCTTCCTTCCGCCTTGAACTCGCCGGTCTTGTAATAGCTGTAGAGCGCCGCGCCCATCGGATCGGCCAGCGCCACCTTGATCGCGCTGTTGCGCTGCTTCAGCCCGATGCCGACGCCTGCGAGCGTTCCTCCGGTCCCGACCGCCGAAACGAAACCGTCCACCTTCCTGCCGGTCTGGGTCCAGATCTCTTCCGCCGTGGTAAGGATGTGGCCGTCGCGGTTTGCGACATTGTCGAACTGGTTGGCCCAGATCGCGCCATGGTTGGAGCTGCGCGCCATCTGCTCAGCGAGGCGGCCGGAAACCTTCACATAGTTGTTCGGATTGCGATAGGGCACGGCCGGAACCTCGATGAGTTCAGCACCAAGCACGCGCAGCGCATCCTTCTTCTCCTGGCTCTGCGTCTCGGGAATGACGATCACCGTGCGGTAGCCGAGCGCCTTGGCAACCACGGTGAGGCCGATACCGGTATTGCCCGCCGTGCCTTCCACGATCACGCCGCCCGGCCGCAGCAGCCCCTTCTTCTCCGCATCGCGAATGATGAAAAGCCCGGCGCGGTCCTTGACCGACTGGCCCGGATTCATGAACTCGGCCTTGCCGTAGATGTCGCAGCCGGTTTCTTCCGAAGCCCGGCGCAAACGGATGAGCGGCGTATTACCGATGCAGTCGATGACGGAATCCATTCTTTCCTTCCCGTTGATCTCGGCCTGACCGTATGGAGGCCGGCCCGCCGTTTCAAGAACCGTTTTTCTCCGCATGGCAGAATCGCAGGCCGTTCATCCTCCGATCGGCGGCAGCAGGAACGGGATCGCCATTGCGCGGCTCTGCGGCCTTGTTTACTGCTTTTGCCGTAAAGGGTGGAGGGACAGCCATGAAAAAAACGCTGAGCGGCCTGCTGGTCGTTGTCGTTCTGGCAGGCATCGCATGGCTGGTCGGCCCCCGAACGCCGGTCGACACCACGATCGACATCGACGTGGCGGCGATCGCAACCGATCCCCAGGCCTATGTCGAGCGCGAGGAAGCGCAAGTCGCCGGCATTCGCGACGGCCTGCAGAAGGAAATCGTCTGGGCCTATCCGGCATCGAAGGCCAAGACGCCCCTGGCGATCGTTTATGTGCACGGCTTCTCCGCCTCGCGCGGCGAAATCGCGCCCTTACCGGACAAGGTCGCCGCCGCACTTGGCGCCAACCTGTTCCACACCCGCCTGACCGGCCACGGGCAATCCGGTGCGGCGATGGCAACGGCTAGCGTCAATGACTGGCTCAACGACATGGCCGAGGCACTGGCGATCGGTCGCGCGATCGGCGAGAGGGTCGTGGTCATCGCGACGTCGACCGGCGCCGGGCTCGCGACCTGGGCGGCCGCGCAGCCGGCGCTTGCCGAGAAACTCGCCGCAATGGTGCTGATCTCGCCCAATTACCGGATCGCCGATCCCAACGCCTTCATTCTGACCCAGCCCTGGGGCGGCCAGATCGCCGAGATGATCGTCGGCAACGAGCGCGGTTTCGAACCGCAGAACGAATTGTATGCCAGGTACTGGACCTATCGCTACCCGACGAAGGCCTTGCTGCCGATGGCCGCCCTGACCAAGCTGGCGCGTGCCGCGCCGGTCGGCCACATCGCCGCGCCCGCGCTGTTCATCTACTCGCCCGACGACAAGATCGTCGATCACATCGAAACGGCCCGGATCGCGAAGGCATGGGGCGCATCCACCGAGACCGTCGAGGTCACCGGCGCGAACGACCCCTACAGCCACGTCATAGCCGGTGACGCGCTGTCGCCGAACAAGACCGATGAACTGGTTGCCAGGGTGATCGAGTGGATCGGAAAGCTTCCGCGGTAGGCGCCGGGGCTCAAGCGGATTCCGGCCGCACGTCGCGCGATGCGAGATAGATCGCCAGTGCGCTGCCGAGCATGGCGACATAGAACCACCAAAGCGCGGTGTAGGAGGCAACGGGATTGGCCCGATCGGCAGCCGCGGTAACGACGGCGCCGGTCAGGAACTGCATCAGCCCGACCCCGCCGATGGCAAAGAAGTTGATCAGCGTGACGCCGCGTCCCGTCAGGTGTGCGGGAAAGAACGCCCGCGCGTGCGCCATCAGCAATCCATAGCTCATCCCGGCGACACCGACGACGACGAGGATCATTGTGACCGTAGCGATGGACGATTGCGGATTGGCTGCAAGAAAGGCAAGCGCGCAAAGCCCGATCATGTTCCCGCCCACCGCCACCCACTTGCGGGTTTTCAACAACGTATCCAGGGGGCCATAGACAAAGCTCCCCACGACCATGGCGACGGCCATGATCAGCGCGACCTCGCCGATAACGAGGGTATCGGCGCCAAACACGTCGGCAAGATAAGGGCCGGCCCACAATCCGCGAATGCCGGCGGCAACCGAATAGTGGATCGCCATGAGCGGCAGCAGCGGCCACAAGACCTTGAGGCGAAGCAATTCAAGGTAGCCGGAAAAACCGGTCGAGCGATCTTCCTCGTCGCGGGATTTCTCGGGATCGCGCACGGTGAAATGGATCAGCAGCGCAGCGGCCAGCGTGACCACACCCAGCCCCGCCATCACGGCGCGCCAACCGAACGCCTCGGCGGCCAGCGCCAACGGCGAGGCGCCGATCACGTTTCCCGCGGAGCCGAAAGCAACCAGCCACGAGGCCAGCATGGCAAAGCGGGCTGGAGGATAAGTCCGGGCGAAGATGAAAAACGACGCCATCAGCACCGGCGAGCAACCGATGCCGATCATCACCATCGCCAGTGTGACCATCCAGGGCGCGGTCGCCGCGGCAAAAACCGCCGCTCCGCCTCCGCCGCCAAGCGCCAGCATCAGCACCGCCGTGCGCCTCGGGCCGATCCTGTCGAGCAGCACGCCGACGATAAACTGCATCAGCGCAAAAGAGATGAACCAGGCGCCGGAAGCCGCCGAGAGATCGGCCTTCGTCGCGCCCAGGTCGGCCGTGAGAGCAGGTGTCAGAACGGCAAGAAACGATCGATAGAATTGCGATAACACATAGGCCAGCGCGAGAGCCGCGATCCCCGCCATCGTAAACCCCTCCCCGTGACCGGCCATGTCCTCCTCGAGACGACGGCTCGGCCGGCTGCAATTGTCCGGTTACTCGACGACCTTGGGAACGAGGAAGAAATGATCCGCCGTGGCCGGCGCATTGGCGACGATGTCGCCTGCCTTTTCGCCGTCGGTCACCTTGTCCTCGCGCTTCTTCATCTCCATCGGCACCACAGAGGTCAATGGCTCGATCCCCTCGACATCGACCTCGTTGAGCTGTTCGACAAAGCCGAGAATCGAATTCATCTCGCCGGTCATGCGTTCGGCCTCCGCGTCGCTGACCGCAATTCGGGCGAGATGCGCGACGCGCTTGACGGTGGCTGTGTCGACAGACATGGAATTCTCCGCTCGGCTCCGGGAAATGCCATGGCTATAGCGCCGATACCGCGCGCGCGCAACGCCGCCGCCAACACTCAGGCGTCGAAAGCGACACCAGGCTTCGGCACCTTTACGTCGATGCCGCTACCCTCCAGTCCGGCGACGAATTTCGATGCATCGGGATCGATGATCGCGAACGTGCCGTAGTGGCAGGGAACGACGGTTTCGAAGTTGAAATAGCGCAGGCAAGCGAGCGCCGCGACGGCGCCGCCCATGGTGAACCGGTCGCCGACAGGCACGAGGCCGATCTTCGGTTCGTGCAATTCGTTGATCAGCGCCATGTCGCCGAAAATGTCGGTGTCGCCCATGTGATGGAGCGTGCGTTCGCCCGGCGCGTGGATGATCAGCCCGGAGGGATTGCCGAGATAGACATTGGTCCCGTCGCCGACCTGGGTGGACGAGGAATGCCGCGCCTGTACGAAGGTTGTGGTGAAGCCGCCGCAATCAACCGTGCCACCATGGTTGCCGGGATTGATCTTGTCCTGCGGCACGCCTTTGGAGACCAGGTACATGCAGATTTCGAAATTGGCGACGAGCTGGGCACCGGTCTTCTTGCAGATGTCCGCGGCGTTGCCGATATGATCGTCGTGGCCGTGGGTCAGTAGCACGTGCGTACACCCTTGGGCGGCCTCTTCCCAACCCTTGCCCCATGTGGGGTTGCCCTCAAGAAACGGATCGATCAGGATTTTTGCCGCGCCGGTCTCCACGCCGAAGGCCGAGTGACCATACCAGGTGAGTTTCATCGTTTCCTCCTCGCAATGAACTTGCCCAGAGGATAGAACGGGCCGGTATCATGTCAAAGGAGAAGTCCGGGCGGTGGGTATCCTGACGATCGAGGAACTGGCGGAAAGTCTGGAACCGGGCCGCGCCGTGGCCGGCCTCGACCTCGGCACCAGGACGATCGGGCTGGCGGTTTCCGATCGAATGCTGCGGTTTTCGAACCCGAGGCCCGTGATCGCGCGCACGAAATTCACATTCGACGCCCGAAAGCTCCTGGAAGCGGCCGAAAGGGATGATGTTGCCGCCTTCATCATCGGCCTGCCGATCAACATGGACGGTTCGGAAGGCCCGCGCGCGCAATCCACCCGCGCCTTCGTGCGCAACATGGAAGGGCACACGGCCCTGCCCTTCGTGTTCTGGGACGAACGGCTGTCTACCGTCGCGGCGGAACGCGCGCTCCTGGAAATGGATGTGTCGCGCAAGAAACGCGCCGGGCGGATCGATTCCGCGGCCGCCGCCTTCATCCTGCAAGGCGCGCTCGACCGGCTCCGCGCCCTGATGCGGGATCACTCGGCGGGCGGTAACTGAGGTTCTTCGCTTCCCGCCCAACGCGATTTCAGCGTCTCGAGCCATTCCGCGATCGCGCGGCGCCTGCGGAAAGCGATGATCGCGCCGATTACCAGCGTGTCGATGAAGAATGCATTGCCTATCATCGACGGGATCGACGCCGGGTCGATGCCGAGAATGTTGCCGTAGAGCTCGAAGACAAGATCGTGGAGCCGCCGCGACAGATAGATGCTGCCGAAATTGATGTCGTAATAAGACAGGTAGTACCAGCCCCAGAAAAGCGCCACCGGTGCCGCCCAGAAGATCAGAAGATAGCGCATTACCGGTTGCTCCCGTCTGAATAGCCCCTAAGCGAAATGGCCGACAGCATGGTGTTGTGTGCGGCGCCGGCCGCCATCAGACCGGCTACCGAATCCAGATTGTCTGTCTTCGCCAACCGTCGCGTCGCGCGGCGCTCGGCGTCGACCGCACCAAACGATGCGGTCAGTGCCGTCACCGCAAGGATTGTGGCTGCCAAGGTCTCGAGCGGATAGAGGCTGACAGACACGAAGAGCACGATCGTTGTCATGAGAATTGCGCTGGCAAACGCGACGCGGGCAATCCAGTCGATATCGCCCGTATCTTCTCCCCGGTCGAAAATGACGGCGACGAATGCCCACAGAAAGACCGTGGCGGCCAGCGAAAAGCCGATTGTGAACATCGCGACCACCGGCCCCGACATGACCGGCATGTTCAAACCGCCCGGCCCGGCCGGGATCAGGCCTGCCGCCGCGACCGCGAGGAATGCGAAGGCCGACATCCAGAAAAATGAAACCGCGAAGGCGATCGGGCGAGGCATGGCATCTCCGTTGCGTTGCTGGTCAAACTGGACCTCTCGCCAATTCACGGCAATGGAAACCAATTGTTAAGGTTAACGCGGCCGCCCTTTATGGGGGATTGTGTGGAAAACACGCGCCGTCCATAAGCGCTTCATGCTCGCAACATTCGAATCCATCCTTCCGATCTTCCTGCTGATCGTCGTCGGCAACCTGCTTCGCCGCTGGCCGCTGATCGACGAAAAGGCATGGCCTGGCCTTGAACAACTGGGGTTCTGGTTTCTATATCCCGCGCTGTTGTTCAGCTCGATCGCCAAGGCGGATTTTTCCGGGTTGCGGATCGACACCCTGTTCTATGCGCTGATCGCAGCCATCGTCGTGATGATGGTTCTGGCATTGGCTCTGTGGCCTGCTTCGCGGGCGCTGGGGATGGTGAGCCACTCGCAATATTCGACGGTCTTCCAGACCAGCATTCGCTGGAACGGCTTCATGGCGCTTGCGATCGCCGAAAAGCTTTTTCCGCCGGAGGGCGCCGCCGTCGTCGCCCTGGCGATGGCGGTTATCGTCATTCCGGTCAACCTGGTGTCGATTTCCGTTGTTACCCGCTTTGCCGATTCGAGCGCCGACTGGGGCACGGTGATCCTGCGCATTGCGACCAATCCTCTGGTGCTGGCGGCAAGCGCCGGATTGCTCGTCAGGATGTTGCCCGGCGGCATCTACTCACCGCTCGACACCGCGCTTCACCTCGTGGCGCGGGCTGCGTTGGGAATGGGCCTGATCTCGATTGGAGCAGGATTGCGGCCGCAAGACATGCTTTCGCTACGCCCAGCCATGTGGTTGCCAGTCGCCTTCAAGCTTGCCGTTGCCCCGGCAATCATCATCGGCCTTGGCCTTGCCCTGGGCCTGTCCGGCAACCCGCTCCTGTTCATCGCCCTGTGCGGCGCGGTCCCAACGGCCATGAACGGCTTCGTGCTGGCGCGCCAGCTTGGCGGCGACGCGCCGCTCTATGCCGCCGTCGCTACCCTGCAGACGGCCGTGTCCTTCTTTTCCATTCCCGTCGTCCTGTCGATCGCCGGTCAGCTCGCTTCCGGATAGAGCGTGTCGATGATCACGTCCGCGTCGTGGCGCGCGTCGAGCATGCCGTAGGTGCAGCGCCACTGGCCGCCGAGCCGTGTTTCAATGAACGCGTCGGCAATACGGCCCGCGCCGATGCGCCGCAATTCGGCGGCAGCGGCGGCAAGCGCCAGTTGCTCCGTCAGGATGCGCGCGGAACCCTCGTCGGTCTGCGAAACCTGCATGGCGGCGCGCAGGACCTCCACCGTTCCCTTGCCGCTGTCGCCGAGATCGGCCGCGATCCCCTCCAGCACGGTCTCGAACAGATCCTTGCCGCGCTTGAGCACGCGCAACACGTCGAGCACCATGACGTTGCCCGATCCTTCCCAGATGGCATTGACGGGTGCCTCGCGATAGTAGCGCGCGAGATTGCCGTCCTCGACATAGCCGTTGCCGCCGAGGCATTCCATCGCCTCGTAGAGAAGCGGCGGGGCGATCTTGCAGATCCAGTATTTTACAGCCGGCGTCATGGCGCGCGCGAAAGCCGCCTCGCCCGCATTTTCGGCCGCCTCGTCGAACGAACGCGCCAGCCGGAAGGCGAGTGCCTGGGCACCGGCAACATCGAGCGCCATGTCGGCCAGCACGCGGCGCATCAGCGGCTGGTCGGAAAGCACACGCGAAAACACCTTGCGATGGCGCGTGTGGTGGACGGCTTCGAACATGCCCGCCCGCATCAGCCCGGCTGACGCGACGGCGCAATCGAGGCGGGTCAGCGTGACCATGTCCATGATCGTCTTGACGCCTTCGCCCGGATGGCCGACCGCCTGGCCGATGACGCCGTCGAACTCGACCTCCGAAGAGGCATTGGATCGATTGCCGAGCTTGTCCTTGAGCCGCTGGAAGCGGAATCCGTTAGCCCGCCCGTCGCCAAGAATACGCGGCGCAAGGAAGCACGTCAGCCCCTCCGGCGCCTGGGCAAGCAGCAGGAAGGCGTCGGACATCGGCGCCGACATGAACCATTTGTGCCCCGTCAACCGGTAGAAATCATTGCCGATCGGCTCGGCGCGGGTCGTATTGGCGCGCACATCCGTGCCGCCCTGTTTCTCCGTCATGCCCATGCCGAGCGAAAGGCCGGTCTTTTCCACCGGCGGCTTCTGCGACTGGTCGTATTTGCGCGAGGTAACCCGCGGCGCCCACTCGCGAAACAGCTTCGGGCTGGCCATCAGCGTTGCGAGCGAGGCATTTGTCATCGTGATCGGACAAAGGTGGCCGCTCTCCAGTTCGCTTGTCAGGAAGAAACGCGCCGCGCGCGCCTGATGCCGCTTGCCCTTTTCCGCTGCGCCGTTCTCCCAGATCGAGGAATGCAGGCCGGAAGAAACGGAACGGCGCATCAGCGCATGATAGGCGGGATGGAATTCGACCTGGTCGATGCGGTGGCCCTGGCGGTCATGGGTTTTGAGAACCGGCGTCTGGCTGTTGGCGATACGGGCCAGGTCCTGGGCCTCCGCGCTGAGCACGAAACGGCCGATCTGGTCGAGATCGGCTCTGATGTCCTTGTCGAGGCCTTCCGTGATCTGGACGAGAAGCGGATCGCGCCGCCACGCATTGCCGCCCGTCAATGCCGGTGGTTGATTGGTTACCTCATGTGTCGCCACGCCCGCGCCTCCACTTTGCCCGGATATGCGGAGAATCCGCTTTGCCGTCCTTATAGCCCTATGACATGGCCCAACGCGATGAAAAACCGGGTAAAAAATCGCGGCTGGACAAAGATCGGCTTGTGCCCGCTCGAGAACCGCTCTATGCCACCGGCTCAAGATGAACTCGACAACGCCCCCTCCGGTTTTCCCCCACAAGCACCTGCTTGGCATCAAGGGGCTCTCACCCGTTGATATCGAGATTCTGCTCGATCGGGCCGAAAACGCCGTGGCGATATCCCGCCAGCCGGAAAAGAAGACCGCCACGCTGCGCGGCCGCACCCAGATCAACCTTTTCTTCGAAGCCTCGACGCGCACGCAATCCTCTTTCGAGCTTGCCGGAAAGCGTCTCGGCGCCGATGTCATGAACATGTCGGTGGGAAGCTCGTCGGTGAAGAAAGGCGAAACGCTGATCGACACGGCGATTACGCTGAACGCGATGCGCCCGGACGTCCTGGTTATCCGCCACTCGGCGGCCGGCGCGGCCGAGCTGCTCGCCCAGAAGGTCGGCTGTTCGGTTGTCAATGCCGGCGACGGCGCCCACGAACACCCGACCCAGGCCCTGCTCGATGCGCTGACCATCAAGCGCGCGAAGGGCCGCCTTGACGGGCTGACGGTCGCCATTTGCGGCGACGTGCTGCATTCGCGCGTCGCGCGCTCCAACATCATCCTGCTCAATGCCGTGGGCGCCAGGGTCCGCGTCGTCGCGCCATCGACACTGCTCCCGACCGGTATCGCGCAGATGGGCGTGGATGTCTTTACGTCGATGGCACCGGGCCTCGCCGACGCCGATGTTGTCATGATGCTGCGCCTGCAACGCGAACGCATGGCCGGTGCCTATGTGCCTTCCGTGCGTGAATATTTCCGGTATTTCGGCCTCGACGCCGAGAAGCTGAAGGCAGCGAGACCCGACGCGCTCGTCATGCATCCAGGCCCCATGAATCGCGGCGTCGAAATCGCCTCCGACGTCGCCGACGGTCCGCAGAGCGTGATCCAGGCACAGGTCGAGATGGGCGTTGCCGTGCGCATGGCCGTTCTGGAAGCGCTTCTCGACCCGCGCAAGAACAAGGCAACGCAGCCATGAGTGTGACCCGCGTCCTTGCCAATGCGCGCATCGTCGACCCCTCGCGCGGGCTCGACGAGACAGGAACAGTCATCATCGCCGGCGGACGCATTGCGTCCGCCGGCGCCGGTGCGCTCAACCAGGGGATACCGGAAGGCGCCGAGGTGATTGACTGTACCGGCAAGGTCGTCATGCCGGGGCTGATCGACGGGCGGGTCTTCGTCGGCGAACCGGGCGCCGAACATCGCGAAACGATCGCGTCGGCCAGCCATGCCGCGGCGGCCGGCGGAATTACCTCCATCGTCATGATGCCCGACACCGATCCTGTGATCGACGACATTGCCCTGGTGGAATTCGTGATGCGCACCGCGCGCGATACCGCCAGCGTGAGGGTCTTTCCCGCGGCAGCCATAACCAAGGGACTGGCCGGCCGGGAAATGACCGAGATCGGTCTCTTGAAGGATGCCGGCGCGGTCGCCTTCACCGACGGGCGCAAGACCGTCGCCTCCTCCTCCGTCATGCGCCGCGTGCTGACCTACGCGCGCGACTTCGGCGCGGTGATCCTGCACGAAACCCAGGATGCCGACCTTGCCGACGCGGGCGTCATGAACGAAGGCCTGTTCGCCAGTTGGCTCGGCCTTCCCGGCATTCCGCGCGAGGCGGAGCTGATCCCGCTGCAACGCGACCTCCTGCTCGCGCGGCTGACCGGCGGCAACTATCATGCCGCAAAGATTTCCACCGCCATGTCGGCCGAAGCGATTGCGCGCGCGAAGGACGAGGGCGGCAACATCTCCGCCGGCGTTTCGGTCAACCACCTTTCGCTGAACGAAAACGACGTCGGCCAGTACCGAACCTTCTTCCGTCTGTCGCCGCCGTTGCGCCGCGAGGAGGACCGGCTCGCAATGATCGAGGCGGTAAGGGACGGCATCGTGGATATCGTCGTGTCCTCGCACGATCCGCAGGATGTCGACACCAAGCGGTTGCCTTTCGCCGATGCCGCCGTCGGTGCGATCGGCCTGGAGACCCTGCTCGCCGCGATGCTTCGGCTATACCACAATGGCGACCTGCCCCTGATGCGCGTCGTCGAGGTGTTGTCGACCGCCCCTGCCCGGCTGTTCGGCCTGGAAGGCGGGACATTGAAGCCAGGCGCGCCTGCCGACCTTGCCGTCGTCGATCTCGGCGAACCATGGATTGTTCGCGAGGCAGACATACTGTCGAGGTCGAAGAATACCTGCTTCGAAGGAGCAAGGTTGCAGGGCCGGGTCTTGCAAACACTTGTTGAGGGCCGCACAGTATTTTTGGCTTGAAGGTCAATCGTACCGGATACGGGCAGCAAGGGAGGCGGGCCGAATGAACGGAGTTGAACTGACAGCCGATTGGTTTTGGGCGGCAGTGGCGCTTGTCCTTGGATATCTGTGCGGATCGATCCCCTTCGGTCTGCTGATCACCCGCGCCGCAGGGTTGGGCGATGTGCGGACAATCGGTTCGGGAAACATCGGCGCGACCAATGTCCTGCGCGCAGGCAACCGGACGCTTGCCGCGCTGACGCTGCTTGCCGATGCGCTGAAGGGGGCTTTGCCTGTTCTGGTCATGCTCTGGCTCGCCACGCGTTACGGCTGGTCCATCCTGCCTGCAATGGCGGCGGGACTGGGCGCCTTCCTTGGACATCTCTACCCGGTCTGGATCGGCTTCAAGGGCGGCAAGGGCGTTGCCACCTATCTTGGCGTCCTGATCGCAATGAGCTGGCAGGGCGCGGTCGCATTCGCGGTCGTCTGGCTCGGCATGGCGCTGGTATTCCGCTTCTCTTCGCTTGCCGCCCTGACCGCTGCGGTTACCGTTCCGCTGGTTCTCCTGCGGCTTGGCATGGTTCCCCTGGCAATCCTGTTCGCCGCCATGAGCGTCATCATATTCATAAAACATCGCGCCAACATCTCCAGGCTCCTTTCCGGCACCGAATCGCGGATCGGATCCAAGGGATGACGCATGGCGCCGGTCGATTGCGCCTTACCGACCGGCAACGGATCAACTGGCTGAGGCTGATCCGCGCCGAAAATGTCGGACCGGCGACGTTCCGCGACCTCATCAATCGCTTCGGGTCGGCGGAAACCGCAATCGAGATGCTGCCCGAACTGGCCAGCCGCGGCGGAGCGGCGAGGCTGCCGCGCGTTCCCGGCATCGCCGAAGCCGAAGACGAACTGGCGCGCACGGCGAAGGCCGGTGCGCGAATAGCGGCCATCGGCGAGGAAGACTACCCCGCGATGCTGCGCACCATGGACCATCCGCCGCCCCTTGTTACGGTGCGCGGCAATGCCGGTGTCTTTTCACCTCCGGCGGTGGCGATCGTCGGCGCGCGCAATGCATCGCTGTCCGGCATCAAGCTCGCCCGCATGTTGGCTGCGGAACTGGGAAAGACCGGATACGCTGTTATTTCTGGCCTGGCGCGCGGCATCGACGCGGCGGCCCATGAGGGCGCGCTTCGCACCGGCACGGTGGCTGTTCTGGCTGGCGGGATCGACATGCCCTACCCGCCGCAGAACGTTCCCCTCCTGGAAGAGATGATGGACGCTGGCGGCGCTGCCATATCGGAAATGCCGGCCGGATGGGAGCCGCGGGCGCGCGATTTTCCCCGTCGCAACAGACTGGTCGCGGGCCTGTCGCTCGGCCTTGTCGTGGTCGAAGCGGCAAAACGCTCCGGTTCGCTGATCTCGGCGCGCCTTGCCGGCGACATGGGGCGGCTGGTTTTCGCCGTTCCGGGCTCGCCGCTTGATCCGCGTGCCGCGGGATCGAATGGTCTGCTGAAGGATGGCGCGATCCTGGTGACCGAGGCCGCCGACGTGGTCGAACACCTGCTTGCTCTTCAGGGGCGCAGTATCGACATACAAAGGGAATTCGAAGAGCCGCCAGACTTTACCGCTTCGCCGCCACCGGGCGAAGACGACCGGGCGCGGGTGTTGGAAGCGTTGGGGCCGGCGCCAGTCGGCATCGACGAGATCATCCGGCACACCGGGCTGCACCCGGCACAGGTCTATTCCGTCCTGCTGGAACTCGATCTTGCCGGCAGGATCGAACGCCACCCGGGCAACCAGGTGTCGATCATCCTTTAGGTGTTTAGTCCCGGCAATTGATGGATAGGATCGAGCTGGAAGCGCTCGGGCTCCTACTCTCCTGAAATCCTCCGCCGCGCATGCGCCGTTTCGTGCTCCAAGCGTTGCGGCCGTGACCCGCGGATTATGTCGCTCGCCTCGACATAAGCCATTTCGATCATGTAGGCGAGAACGTCACAGCGCTCCGACTGGGCCATGATTCGCAACTGGCCCAACATGGCCTGGATGTAATCCAATCCGTCCGTCCGTCGGTATCTGGTATCGATCATGACGCAGCTTCTCCTCTTGTCACGGACGGCGCGCACGGAAATACTTCTATACAGTTGTATGCGGCACCCGAATTACGCGCTATGAGTGCATGGCAATCATATTTGCATAATCATAAATTGCAAGATGCTTATATACACCTTATGGTTGTATTTCCATGCCCGGAGAGGTCAAAAAGACCCAAGAGACTTGACCGCACCGAAATCGACCGCCATTTGACAGGCAATTTGAACAATGGGCGGCGCTCCGAATCGTCGCGCCCTCCCTAATCCCAGGCATTCCATGGAAATCGTCATCGTCGAATCGCCGGCCAAGGCGAAAACGATCAACAAATACCTTGGACGTAACTACAAGGTCTTCGCCTCCTTCGGCCATGTGCGCGATCTGCCGCCGAAGGACGGATCGGTGCGTCCCGATGACGACTTCGAGATGTCGTGGCAGGTCGACGCCCCGTCCTCCAAACGCCTCGCGGAGATTTCCAGGGCCGTCAAGGATGCCGACGGCGTGATTCTGGCAACCGACCCGGATCGCGAGGGCGAGGCCATTTCGTGGCATGTCCTTGAAGTTCTGAAGCAGAAGCGGGTGCTCAAGGACAAGCCGGTTCGCCGTGTCGTGTTCAACGCGATCACCAAGTCGGCCGTGCTTAATGCCATGGCACAACCACGAGAGATCGACGCCAATCTGGTCGACGCATACCTGGCGCGACGCGCCCTCGACTACCTCGTCGGCTTCACGCTCTCGCCGGTGCTTTGGCGCAAGCTGCCCGGTGCCCGTTCTGCCGGTCGCGTCCAGTCCGTCGCCCTGCGGCTGGTCTGCGATCGCGAGGCGGAAATCGAGCGATTCGTGCGCGAGGACTACTGGCTGGTTTCAGGAACCTTCCTGACACCGCGCGGCGATGCCTTCGAGGCGCGGCTGATGCGCTTCGACGGCAACAAGGCGCAGAAGCTCGACATCCGGTCTGAGGAAGAAGCTGCGCGGATCAGGGCGGTTCTCGAATCCTCGTCCTTCTCTGTCTCGTCGGTCGAGGCCAAGCCGACCCGGCGCAATCCCGGTCCGCCCTTCACGACCTCGACCTTGCAACAGGCCGCGTCTTCGCGGCTCGGCTTCGGCGCGACCCGCACGATGCAGATTGCCCAGCGGCTCTACGAGGGTGTCGACATCGGCGGGGAGACGACCGGCCTCATCACTTATATGCGTACCGATGGTGTGCAGATGGCACCCGAGGCGATCACCGCCGCGCGCGAGGCGATCGGCAAGGAGTTCGGTGACAGGTATCTGCCCGAGAAGCCGCGCTATTATTCCACCAAGGCCAAGAACGCCCAGGAAGCGCACGAAGCGATCCGCCCCACCAGTTTCATGCGCACGCCGGCCTCGGTGAAATCGCATCTCGATGCAGACCAGTTCCGCCTCTATGACATGGTCTGGAAGCGCGCCATCGCCAGCCAGATGCAGCCCGCCGAAATCGAGCGCACCACCGTCGAGATTGCTGCGATGGGTGGCGGCGCGCCGGCCGAATTGCGCGCCACGGGCCAGGTGATCCGCTTCAACGGTTTCCTCGCCGCCTATACCGAACAGAGGGACGAGGACGCCGAGGGCGAAGATGAAGGCCGGTTGCCCGAAATCCGGCCCCAAGAGCCCCTCGATCGCGACAAGATCACCGTAACGGCGCATTCGACCGAGCCGCCGCCACGCTACTCGGAGGCCTCGCTGATCAAGAAGATGGAAGAGCTCGGCATTGGCCGGCCTTCGACCTATGCCGCGACGCTTCAGACGCTGGAAGACCGCGACTATGTGCGCATCGAAAAGCGCAAGCTCATTCCCGAGGCCAAGGGAAGGCTGGTCACCGCCTTTCTCGAAAACTTTTTCGAGCGCTACGTCGAATACGACTTCACCGCGGGCCTCGAGGAAAAGCTCGACAGCATCTCCGACGGCAAGCTGAGATGGAAAGACGTCCTGCGCGACTTCTGGCGCGAGTTCACCGCCGATGTCGAAGGAACCCGGGAATTGCGCGTATCCGACGTGTTGGATGCGCTGAACGAAGAACTGGCGCCCCTGGCCTTCCCCGCCCGCGAAGACGGCGGCGATCCACGAGTCTGCCCGAAATGCGGAACCGGCCAGCTTTCGCTCAAACTCGGGAAATACGGTGCCTTTGTCGGCTGCTCCAACTACCCCGACTGCGGTTTCACGCGCCAGCTCGGCGAGAACGGCGACGGCGAGGCAGGCGGCCCTGAAAACGGTGCCAAGGTGCTGGGAACCGACCCCTATACAGCGGAAGAGATCACGCTGCGTTCCGGGCGTTTCGGCCCCTATATCCAGCGTGGAGAAGGCAAGGACGCCAAGCGCTCCAGCCTGCCCAAGGGATGGACGCCGGAGACCATCGACCACGAGAAGGCGCTTGCCCTGCTGTCTCTGCCGCGTGATGTCGGCCCGCATCCCGAAACCGGCAAGATGATTTCAGCCGGGCTTGGACGCTACGGACCGTTCGTGCTTCACGACGGTACCTATGCCAATCTCGAATCGATCGAGGACGTGTTCTCCATCGGCATCAACCGCGCCGTCACGGTGCTGGCGGAGAAACTTGCCCGGGGACCGGGCGGGCGATCGGCGCCGGCGGCGATCAAGGACCTCGGTGAGCACCCCGACGGCGGCAAGATCACCGTGCGCGACGGGCGCTATGGGCCGTACGTGAACTATGGCAAGATCAATGCGACACTGCCGAAGGGCAAGGACCCCGCTGGGATTACGGTTGAGGAAGCACTGGCATTGATCGCGGAAAAGGCGGCAAAGGGCGGAAAATCCGCGAAGGGCGGCAAGGTCGCCAGGAGCGGCAAGACGGCCGCGAAGAAGAAGCCCGCGGCGAAGAAGAAGGCCTGATGGCACGACGCAAGACGGATCAGCGCGTAAAGCCCAGCGGTGGAAGCCCCGCAGGACGCATGCCGGCGCGTGACGAAATCCTCGCCTTCATCGCCGATCATCCCGAGCGGGCCTCCAAGCGCGACATCGCCAAGGCGTTTTCGCTGAAGGGGGCCGCGCGCGTCGATCTCAAGCAGATGCTGCGCGAAATGGAAGACGAGGGTCTGCTGGAGAAGCGCCGCAAGCGCCTGCAGCGCCCCGGCGCCCTGCCCGCGGTCCTGGTGATCGATATCTTCTCGCGTGACGCCGGCGGCGGCCTGCTGGCGCGGCCAACCGAGTGGGACGACATCGAAGGGCCGGCCCCGCTGATCGCGGTGCGCGCGCAAAAGCGGCCCGGTGCCCCGGCGCCTGGCATCGGCAGCCGGGCGCTGGCGCGCATCAGCCCCTCTGAGGAAGAAGCCGGACCGCCCTACTCGGCCAGGATCATGAAAATCCTGGAGAGTCGCCGCGAAGCCGTACTCGGCATCTTCCGCAAGGCCGATGACGGGAGTCTGCGCATCGAGCCCGTCGAGCGGCGCCAGCCGGAAATGCTCATCGATCCCGAACTCGCCGGCGGCGCGAAACCCGGCGACCTGGTTGAGGTCGAACCGGTCGGGCGGGCGAAATACGGTCTGCCGCGCGGCAAGGTCAGAACGGTGGTCGGCTCGCTCGTGACCGAAAAAGCGGTGTCGATGATCGCCATCCACACGCATGAAATTCCCCATGTCTTTCCTGCCGAGGTCCTCGATGCGGCAGCATCGGCAAAACCCGCGACGATGAAGAACCGCGAGGACTGGCGCGAATTGCCGCTGGTGACGATCGATCCGGCCGATGCAAAAGACCATGACGACGCCGTGCATGCCGAACCCGACACAGACGGAAAGAATCCGGGCGGACACATCGTGACCGTGGCGATCGCCGATGTCGCGGCCTATGTCATGCCCGGCTCGCCGCTCGACCGCGAGGCGTTGATACGCGGTAATTCGGTCTATTTTCCCGACCGTGTCGTGCCGATGCTGCCCGAGCGCATTTCCAACGACCTTTGCTCGCTGCGCCAGTCTGAAGAGCGGCCCGCGCTGGCCGTGCGCATGGTGTTCGACGCCCATGGCCGCAAGCTGCGCCACAACTTCCACCGCGTGATGATCCGCTCGGCGGCGAAACTCGCCTATGTCCAGGCGCAGGCCGCAATCGACGGCGCTCCCGACGACACGACCGGCCCGCTGCTGGAGCCCGTCCTGAGACCGCTGTGGGCCGCCTATGGCGCTTTGGCGCGGGGAAGGAGGGCGCGGGAACCGCTCGAACTGGACCTGCCGGAACGCAAGATCCTGCTCAAGGCAGACGGCACGGTGGACCGCGTCGTCGTTCCCGATCGCCTCGACGCCCACAAGTTGATCGAGGAGTTCATGATCCAGGCCAATGTGGCGGCCGCCGAAACGCTGGAACAAAAGCGCCAGTCGCTGATCTACCGCGTGCACGATACGCCTTCGCTCGCCAAACAGGAATCATTGCGCGAGTTCCTGCGCACCATCGGCATCTCGCTGGCGCGCGGCGCGCAGCTTCGTCCAGGCCAGTTCAACCTGATCCTTGCCCATGTCAACGACACAGAACATGAGGCGATGGTCAACGAAGTGGTGCTGCGCAGCCAGAGCCAGGCCGTGTATTCACCCGCCAATATCGGTCATTTCGGCCTCAACCTGCATCGCTATGCCCATTTCACGTCGCCGATCCGCCGCTATGCGGACCTGGTCGTGCACCGTGCGCTGATCGCCGCGCTCGGCCTTGGCGGCGGCGGTCTGACCGCCGACGAGGAAGCACGGCTGGAAGATACCGCCGCGTTGATCTCGGCGACCGAGCGCCGCGCAATGGCCGCCGAACGCGACACCGTCGACCGCCTCGTGGCCGCGCATCTGGCCGAGCGCATCGGCGAAACCTTCGAGGGGCGCGTCACCGGTGTCATCAAGGCTGGCCTGTTCGTGCAATTGCCGCAATACGGCGCCGACGGCTTCGTGCCGGTAGCGACGCTGGGCGGCGAATACTATCACTACGACGAGGCGGCCCACGCCCTGTTCGGCGACCGCACCGGTTACGGCTACAGGCTTGGAGACGCGGTTGAAATCAGGCTCGCCAATGTTGCCCCGATGGCAGGCACAATGCAATTCGAGATGATGTCGGAACCCAGGCCGCTGCCCGGAATGACACGATCGTTTCACAAGGCAAAGGCAGGATCGCGCCGCGGGACCCGGGCGGTTCAGAAATCGACCAACGGCCGCGCAAGGAAACGGAAATGACCCATGAGCTGCACCGCTTTGGCGGCGAACTGCACAGCGGCCGGCCGGCGCGGGCCGTGGGCCAGGCAATGTGGAAAGGCGCGCAGAACCGCTGCCCTTCCTGCGGCGAAGGCAGGCTGTTTGACGGCTTCGTCAAGACCGTGGACAATTGCGCCGTGTGTGGCGAGGAGATCCACCATCACCGCGCCGACGACCTGCCCGCCTACCTAGTAATCCTGATCGTCGGCCACTTCATGGTCAGCGGTTTCCTGATATTCAGCGAGGTGTTTCCGCTGTCCAACTGGCAGCAACTTGCGATCTGGGTTCCGTTGACGATCATCGCGGCGATCGTGCTCCTGCGTCCGGTGAAGGGAGCCGTTGTGGGTCTGCAATGGGCTCTTTATATGCATGGATTCGGTGGCGACGACGATATGATCGAAAATCATCCGGAGGGGGAGTGAGGGAATAATGGACGGCATGACACGTGCCCAGATCGACAAGGCGGAATCGAAGGATTTCGCGATCGGCAAAGGCCCGCTGCGCCCTCGCGACGCAGCCACGCTGCTGTTGCTCGACCGCACCGGTTCCAGGCCGCGCGTCCTGATGGGCAAGCGCCACCAAAAGCATGCGTTCATGCCGGGCAAGTTCGTTTTTCCGGGCGGCCGCACCGATCCGGCCGACGGCCGCGTGCCGGCCACCGGCGATTTGCATGCCAGCGAACTGGCCAAGCTCACGGCGTTAACCGCCGCGCGCTTTACCCCGGTTCGCGCGCGCGCCATCGCCATGTCGGCCATCCGCGAGACCTATGAGGAAGCTGGCATCCTGATCGGGAAACGGCGGTCGTTCACAACCGGTGCCGCCGATTGGCAGGGATTTGCCCGACACGAAGTGGCGCCCTCGCTCGAAGGCCTCCGGTTCATCGCCCGCGCGATCACCCCGCCGGGACGGGTACGCCGGTTCGATACACGCTTTCTTGCTGCCTGGCGCGACAGCGTGGCCCTCGAACTGCCCGATGGCGGGCCGACACACGAACTGGAAGAATTGATGTGGCTGGAGCTGGATGACGCCAAGGAGGCGGATATTCCCACCATCACACGCGCCGTGCTGGAGGAGCTCCAGGCGCGCCTGACCAAGGATCCGGACCTCAAGCCCGGTGGAGATGCTTCCTTCTATCGGCTGTTGAACGGCCGTTTCCGTCGCGAGATGATCTAGTGGTTCGTTTCCAGCATTTGCATCCCGTTTGTATCGGCCGCGAGGGCAAATGCTGGAAACAAGGAAACCGCTAGCAAGTTCATGAATCTAGTGGAACTTTCAAATTTGACATTCGATTTCGAGGTCGACATCAAGCGGGTATCGAATGTCAAGTTCGTTCCACTAGGGTCGGATACCTGGCCGGGGGCGTGATGCGCCATGGAACCGAAAACAGCGGCGCCAACAAGAACGGCAGGAAACCACATACCCGCACTGTCTGAAGATCCGCTGCGGATTGTCCCGCTGGCGGCTGCGATCGCTGCCATCTCCGTGGTCGGTATCGCCATCGGCCTCGGCATGCCCCTGCTTAGTTTCCTGCTCGAAAGCCGGGGCTTTTCCGCCGGCGAAATCGGCCTCAACACCGCCGCGGCCGGCTTTGCCTCGATCGCGGCTGCCCCCTTCGCCACGCCGATCGCCACCCGCTTTGGCGTTGTGCGCACGATGGTCGCCATGCTCGCGCTGGCCGGCGCGTCCTTCGCGGGCTTTTACGCAGCCGACGGTTTCTGGAGCTGGTTCGCGCTTCGCATCGGCCTTCATTTCGCGTTGACGGTGCTGTTCATCCTGTCGGAATTCTGGATAAACCACTCGGCCCCACCCCGGCGGCGCGGCATGGTGCTGGGGGTCTATGCAACCGTCCTGTCGCTCGGCTTCGCACTGGGGCCATGGATCTTTGCCCAGGTCGGGAGCCAGGGTTTCGCACCGTTTGCCATCGCACTCGGCCTGATTTCGGCCGCAGCCATACCGGTGCTGGCCGCCTGGCGTGATTCGCCTGACCTTGGAGGCGATGGCGGCGACGGCCCTCTCGGTTTCGCGCGCCACCTGGTTTCCGTACCAACGGCCACCGCGGCCGTATTTGTCTTCGGTGCGGTTGAAACAGGCGGTTTCGCCCTGCTTCCCGTATACGGACTGCGCATCGGATTCACCGAAGCCGATTCCGCCATGCTGCTGACCATGATCGGGCTCGGCAACGTCGTCCTTCAGATCCCGCTCGGTTATCTCTCCGACCACCTCGGCGACCGGCGCTGGCTGCTGGTCGGATGCGCGGCGACAGGCCTCGCCGGCATGCTCGCCCTGCCTTATCTGTCGGCAAGCTGGCTCGCTATGGCCATACTGCTGTTTATCTGGGGCGGTGTCGTCGCCGGCCTCTACACGGTTGGCCTTGCCCATCTCGGCGCCCAACTGAGAGGCCGCGATCTTGCATCGGCCAACGCCGCCTTTGTGTTCTGCTATTCGCTCGGAATGCTTGCCGGCCCCTGGAGCATCGGTGCGGGAATGGACATCGCCGGCCCCCAGGGATTTGCCCATGTGCTCGCCATTTTCTTCGCTGCATATCTGGTTTTGGTGATTTTCCGGACTGTCGTCATAGCTCGCCGCTAGATGCGGACTTGACTTTCGCCGCACGATCCGTATGTGTCGCCCACACGATTTCCGCGCCGGGCTCAACCCGCCTCCAGGCATGCGGTGTAATTCAGGAAAAACGGAACGAACCCATGGCCAAGGCGACGACCATCAAGATCAAGCTGCTCTCCACTGCCGATACCGGCTTCTTCTACGTTACGAAGAAGAACAGCCGCACGATGACCGAAAAGATGTCGATGCGCAAATACGATCCGGTTGCCCGCAAGCACGTGGATTTCAAGGAAGCCAAGATCAAGTAATTTCCGCTTCGATGGAATGCAAAGCGCTGCCGGTTGGCAGCGCTTTTTGTTTTGCATGAGCAAAACACGGCAGTTCTTTGTCTTGATTGAGAAAATGGGGGCCGGCTGGCTGCTGGCAGCGGTACGAGGAGGCCACTATATGCCAGTGCCAGCCGGCCCACCCCACGGACCCAGGAGATGCGGCGGACCTGAGCATCATGGGGTGTTTGCGGGCAACTACGGGCCGTTCATTCTGTCGTTTTCGACCGTTGCCCTGTTCAGCGGCTAGACTTGTTCAAAACGGCTTGGAAATCAATACTTTCTTAACGCTGTTCCGGAATTCGCTGCCAATGTGGTAAACGCGACCGTTGCGCTCGCGCCCCGTACAAGCGGCAAATGCAGCCGGAATTCCGAAGGAAGGAGCGCTCAGGCCGCCTGGGCGACGACCTTGTTGCGGCCGGTGTTCTTGGCCTCGTAAAGCGCCGTATCCGCCCGTTTCAGCAGGCCGGCTACACTGTCGCTGCCGGGCGCCATCGCTGCGACGCCGATGGATACGGTCACGTGGATCGCGTCGCGATCGCCGCCGATATGGAAAACCTCTCCTTCGATCTCGCGGCGCAGGCGCTCGGCGATCTTGTGAGCGATCGCACCCTCCGTATCCGGCATGACAATCACGAATTCCTCGCCGCCATACCGGCAAGCCAGATCGATGCCGCGCACATTGCGCCTGACCCGACCGGAAAACTCGCGCAGCACCGCGTCTCCGGCTTCGTGCCCCCAACTGTCGTTGATGGATTTGAAGCGATCGAGATCGGTTATCATGATCGAAAGCGGCCGCCCGCGCGATCGCGCGCGATCGAACAGCGTCTGCAGATGGCTGTCGAGGTAGCGCCGGTTGTAGAGGCCGGTAAGAGGATCGGTCACGGCCATCTCGATCGTTTCAGCGACCGATGCGCGCAGGCCCTCGTTGTAGCGCTTGCGCCGCACCTGCGTCCGCAACCTCGCCTTGAGTTCCTGCACGTCGACCGGCCGCGTCACGTAATCGTTGATGCCCAGATCGAGACCACGCATGATCAGCTGGTCTTCGTCCGCATCGGCGATCATGATGATCGGCGTGAACCGCGTACGGTCGATGGAACGCAACTGCGAACAGGTGCGCAGCGGATCGAAGCCCTCCAGCCCGGTCGAGATCAAGACGGCATCGAAGGAGCCGTTCACGGCATCGAAAAAGCCCTGTTGCGGGTCTTCCACGCGGGTCAGGCGCGCACTGCTTTCGAGCGCGGCGGCAAGCTTCTCCGACGATGCGCGGCGCTGGTCGATCAGCAGCACGCGCGGTGCTTCCTCGGCATCGGCATGGATACGGCTGTTGAGCAGTTCCTCGATCCCGATATCGCGGGTGGTCGCGGCACGCAGACGCAGTTCGTCCGTCAGCATCTTGAGCCTGACCAGGCTCTTGACCCGCGTCATCAGTTGCAGGTCGTTGACTGGTTTGGTGAGAAAATCGTCGGCGCCGACCTCCAGGCCACGGACCCGGTCCGCCGGCTGGTCCAGGGCAGTGACCATGACGACCGGGATGTGTTCGGTCCGCGGATCGGCTTTCAGGCGCCGGCAGACTTCGAATCCGTCCATGCCGGGCATCATGATGTCGAGCAGAACGACGTCGACCCGCTCCTTCTCGCAGATCGCGAGCGCTTCGACGCCGTTCGAGGCGGTCAGGACATCGAAATACTCTGCCAGCAGCCGCGTTTCCAGCAGGCGCACATTGGCGGGGACGTCATCGACGACGAGAATTCGCGCTGTCATGGGCTTACTGTTCTCCGTCGCAGGTCACGTCAGGCATCGCCCAGGTAGGATTTGATCGTTTCGATGAATTTCGGAACCGAGATCGGTTTGGAGATATAGGCTTCGCACCCGCCCGCGCGGATGCGTTCCTCATCGCCTTTCATGGCAAATGCCGTGACCGCAATGACTGGAATGGTGTGGAGGTCATCGTCTTCCTTGAGCCACTTCGTCACCTCCAGGCCGGAAACCTCGGGCAACTGGATATCCATCAGGATCAGGTCCGGACGATGCCTCCGGGCAAGGTCTAGGGCCTCCAGGCCGTCGCGCGTGCGCACGGTCTCGTAGCCGCTGGCTTCAATCAGGTCGCGAAAGAGCTTCATGTTGAGCTCGTTGTCCTCCACGATCATCACTTTCTTTGCCATCGCCCATCGTCCCCGATTTCAGGCGCAATCCACGCCTCCAGTCCCCATGGCGGCGCCAGATCCACGTTCATTCGCGTAACGTTACCATCATTTGATTTACGAAACGCAAACCCGCTGCATCAAACGCCGTCAATACCGGCCTTGCGGCCGGCATGCCATGGCGATATGCCGGGGCTGAACCCGCAAGGACAGACCCGATTGACCAAGACCCTCAGCACGGAACAGGCAGAAACGCTGGCGATCGCCGCGCTCGGCTTCATTGCCGGAGACCCGGACATGCTGCCGCGGTTTCTCGCCGTGACGGGAATCAGTGCCGGCGACATCCGCACCGCGGCCGCGGAACCGGGCTTCCTGTCCGGTGTCATCGATTTCCTTCTCGCCCATGAACCAAGCGTCATGGCCTTTGCCGCAGCCACCGGCGCGGATCCCGCCTCGCTTGCCGCAGCCCGCCGTGCCCTGCCCGGCGGCGATGACCGCTTCGAGGCCACGACATGAGTGACGACCCCGAAACGGTGCGTCAGATCAGGCAACTGGCGCGCGACACTCGCCCTCTGCTCGTGCTCGACGTCGACGAGGTTGTGCTCGAATTCGTCCGTCCCTTTACCGCGTTCGCCGACAGCAAGGGCTTCGCCTTCAGAACCGAATCGTTCCGTCTCACCGGCAATGTGATCGAAAGGGAGAACGGCGGCATCGCGTCCGAGGAGGCCGTATCGGCGCTCCTCGACAACTTCTTTGCCGCCCAGGAAGACTGGCAGTATGCTGCCGATGGCGCTGCCGAAGCAATCGACGCCCTCGCCCAGGGCGCCGAGATCGTGATGCTGACCGCGATGCCGCACGCCTATCATGCCCATCGCCGCCGCCTGCTCGACCGCCTCTCGATTCCCTTTCCGCTGGTCACCACCGAACGGGCAAAAGGCCCGGCAGTTTCCCTGCTCGCAGGCAAACGCGAGGCCCCCGTCGCCTTTGTCGACGACATCCCGCACAACCATGTTTCCGTTGCCGGCGCATATCCACGCGCCGCCCTGTTCCACCTCATGGCCCATGAAGGCATGCGCGCATTGCTGACGCCGTTGCCCGACGGCGTGTCAGCGATGGAGAACTGGTTTGAAGCGCGCACCGCCATCGCCGAGGCGCTAGGCATCGAGGCCTAGCCGCATCAGCGGCCGGCCGGGCTTGCGCAGCGCCACTTCGCGGAAACCGGCTTTCTCGAATACACGCGTGGAGCCGACGAACAGGCCAACCGATTTCGCCTGTTTTGCCTGGTCGATCGGACAGGCTTCAAGCAACCGCGCACCATTTTGCCGCGCAAAATCGATCGCAGCGCCAAGCAAACCGTGCGAAATGCCCTGCCCGCGCGCCGCGGACCGGATGAAGAAACACGAGACCGCCCACACGCCCCTGTCCGATGCCGGCGCGTCGTCGAGAGGCGCGGTGACGCGGCCGGCATTGTTCCATTCCGGTACGTCAGCGCGGGGACCGACCTGCAGCCAGCCCACGGCGGCGCCATTCTGGTCATAGGCGAGCAACCCCGGCGGCGGGCCCGCCTCGACCCTTGACTTCATGTAAGCGCGGTTGGCGTCGCGATCGTTCTGCTTGCGGACCTTCGGCGGCAGGCGGAAATAGGTGCACCAGCAGCCATAGCATGCGCCCTGCTTGCCGAAGAGGTCCTCGAAATCGGCCCAGCGCTCGGGCGTCAGCGTCGTGACGGTCAGTTCCATGGCGGCTTTTCCCAAAACCCTTGCGGCAGTATGCTGCGCACGCTAGTTTTCATTTGTTCTTATTATGTTCGCAACAGTCATGCTGTCTGTCAATGATCCCAAGGCTGGTTTCTGCCGCGATTGCATGGCCCCGCAAAAGCAACCGGGCCGGCGCTGCCATGTCTGTGGCTCGCCCAGGGTCGTGCTCCACGACGAACTCTTCCGGCTCCACCTGGCTCATATCGATTGCGATGCATTCTATGCCTCGGTCGAAAAGCGCGACCGGCCGGAACTGCGTGACAGGCCGGTCATAATCGGTGGAGGCAAAAGAGGCGTCGTTTCAACGGCTTGTTACATTGCCCGGATTCACGGTGTGAAGTCGGCAATGCCGATGTTCAAGGCCCTGAAGGCCTGTCCGGAGGCGGTCGTCATCAAGCCGGACATGGAGAAATATGCCGCCGTGGGGCGCGAGGTGCGCGATCGCATGCGCGCCTTGACGCCGCTGGTCGAGCCGATCTCGATCGACGAAGCCTTTCTCGATTTGTCGGGAACCGAGAAACTGCACGGTGACCCGCCGGCGCGCGTGATTGCCCGTTTTGCCAATGAAGTCGAGCGTGACGTTGGAATCACGGTCTCCGTCGGTCTCTCCTATTGCAAGTTCCTCGCCAAGGTCGCTTCCGACATGGACAAGCCGCGCGGCTTCTCGGTTATCGGCGAGGCCGAAGCCAAAAACTTCCTGACTGATAAGCCGGTGACCCTGATCTGGGGTGTAGGCAAGGCTTTCGCCGCAACGCTCAATGCCGACGGCATCCACACCATCGGGCAACTACAGCGCATGGAGCGCGGCGAATTGATGAAGCGCTACCACTCCATGGGCGACCGGCTGTACCGCCTCTCGCGCGGCGAGGACGAACGGCGGGTGCATGCCGACAATGACGTCAAGAGCGTGTCGTCGGAGACGACCTTCAACGACGATCTCTCCACGCTAGACGAACTCGTCCCCGTATTGCGCTCGCTGTCGGAAAAAGTGTCCTGGCGGCTGAAGAAGTCCGGGCTTTCCGGCCGCACGGTCGTGCTGAAGCTGAAGACAGCCGATTTCCGTCCGCGCACCCGCAACCGACAGCTCGCGGACCCGACCCTGCTCGCCGACCGGATCTTCACCACCGGACTCGACCTGCTGAAACGGGAGGTGGACGGTACCCGCTTTCGCCTCCTGGGTATCGGTGTCGCCGACCTGGCGCCCGCCGACAAGGCCGACCCGCCCGACCTCGTCGACGTGCAATCGATCAAGCGCGCAAGGGCCGAGGGCGCAATCGATGTCCTGCGCGCCAGGTTCGGAACCAAGGCGGTGGAGACCGGCTACACCTTTGGCCGCGACGGCAGGGCGCGGCCGCAACGGGATAGCGATTGAGCCGATAAACACCGTCACGGGAATTCGCCGATTGTTGATTCTCGTCAATCCGCGCACCGGCCAGATCAAGTATTTTTACAACCGATTGGGGGCCGAATACCGCAGCACACAGATCAATACCCGCCCCGCGACTTTGGAGGAAGACATGTTTTGCAGCAATTGCGGCACCGAGATTCCGGCCGGGGCACAGTTTTGCCCGAGTTGCGGCCAGGCCGCCGGCCAGACTGCCCAAGGCAATCCGGGAATAGCCGCCCCCGCCGCGCCGCCGAAGAAAAAGATGGCGATGTGGAAGAAGGTCGTCATCGGGATCGCCGTGGTGATCGGCGCATCCATCGCGGCTGCCTTCTACTTCACTTCTGGCCTGACGGAGCCCGTCGACCGGCAGATCGCGGCCTTGCAGAGGGGCGACTTGCAAGCGGCCTATGAGGAGACGTCCGTGGCTTTCAAGGAAAGCACCTCGTTTGAGGATTTCTCCAGGTTCGTCCAGTCCAACCCGATCCTGACCAAGATTTCGGGCCACACCTTCTCCTCGCGCAAGATCGATAACGGCATCGGCTATCTGAGCGGCAAGCTCACCACGGAGGGCGGCGGCGTTCAGCCGGTGGCCTACCGGCTGGTGAAGGAAAATGACACCTGGAAGATCCTGAGCATCAATTTCAATCCGGAAGAGTGAATTTCGGCCCGGCACAGTTCGGTGGCCCCCGAAGGGCCATCGAACGGCACGCTCAGGGCTTGCCGGCCAGAAACTCCTGGAAGGCAGCCAGCGTAACATCCGAAACGAAATGTTCCATGCCCTCCGCGTCGATCTCGGCGGCGTCGGGTGGAACGCCGACGGCGATGAGCAGATCGACCACCGTGCGATGCCGCTCGCGCGCCCGGGCCGCCATCTGCATTCCCTTTTCGGTCAGGAAGACACCCCGATACGGGCGCGAGACCGCGAGTCCTTCCCTCTTCAGGCGTGAGATCGCCTTGGTCGCCGTGGGATGGGTGACGCCAAGGCGCTGGGCGATGTCGGTGATCCGCGCCTCGCCATGCTCGCGAATCAGGTCGTCGATCAGTTCGGTGTAGTCTTCCAGCAGCGCCAACGCCTGCGAGGCGCGGGTCTGGTTGAAACGCTCCGCTTCACCGGCGGCTGACGGGGTCTCATCCGCATTTTTTCCGTTCATGGGCAATCCGTTCCTGTCCTCAAGATAGTGGCGCAGGCCGGTGGCCAACCACGAATTGAAAATGGTTTTCCACTGTATAGCCTAGGCTACAAAATTGAAACCGCTGATCAAAAATCAATCCGCATATGTCGCGATAATTTTCACCCTTGATAAATTTATAGCCATAGCTTTATTTACGGCCGAATTCGGAAACGGGGACTCCTGACGACGATGAACGACAATATGTCGCTGACCGACCGGACGACCGCAGCGATTCAGGAAGTCCTGTCCGGGACGCGCCGCGGCCCGCGTTCGTTCCTGCTTTTTGCCGGTCCCGCCGTCATTGCCTCCATCGCCTATATGGACCCCGGCAACTACGCGACGAACATCCAGGCCGGTGCCGGCTACGGCTACACCCTCCTGTGGGTCGTCCTGATGGCCAACCTGATTGCGATGCTTTTCCAGGCGCTTTCCGCGAAACTCGGCATCGTGACGGGACGAAACCTGGCCGAGATGTGCCGTGACAACTTTCCCAAACCGGTCGTCTGGATCATGTGGGCGGTCAGTGAAGTCGCGGCGATGGCCACCGATCTTGCCGAGTTCCTCGGCGGCGCGATCGGCCTGGCGCTGCTCTTCGACATGCCGCTCATCGCGGGCATGACGATCACCGCGATCGTGACCTACGCCATCCTGCTGTTCGAGGCGCGCGGCTTTCGAACCATGGAAATCATTATCGGCGCGCTGGCTGTCGTCATCGGCCTGTGCTTCGTGACGGTGACATTCATCGCGCCGATCGCGTGGGGCGATGCCGCGAAAGGTCTCGTCACCCCGAACATACCGGATTCGACCGCGCTTCTGATCTCTGTCGGTATTATCGGCGCGACCGTGATGCCGCACGCCGTTTATCTGCATTCAGGGTTGCCGCAGATGCGCTCGCCGCTGCGCAACGAGGAAGAGCGCCGCAAGATGGTCCACTTCTCCAACATTGAGGTGGTGATCGCGCTTTCTGTCGCCGGCTTCGTCAACATGTCGATGGTGATGATGGCATCGAGCGCGTTTCATTCCGGCTACCCGGAGGTGGCCGAAATCGAGACCGCCTACCACATGCTGACGCCACTGCTGGGTGGCGCCGCCGCCGCCATTTTCCTGACGTCATTGATCGTGTCGGGCGTCTCCAGTTCCGTCGTCGGGACGATGGCCGGACAGATGATCATGCAGGGATTTCTCCATTTCCGCGTGCCGATCTGGATCCGCCGGTTGGTCACGATGGTCCCGGCCTTCGCCGTGGTGGCGCTCGGCGTGAATGCGACCGAAGCGCTGGTCATCAGCCAGGTCATCCTGTCGATCGCGCTGCCGGTTCCCATGATCGCGCTGGTGTTGTTCACACGCAATCGCGCGATCATGGGCGCACACGCCAACGGTCCGCTCATCAACATCCTGGCGGTGGCCGGCGCTGCCGTCATCCTGACGCTCAACCTTGTCCTGGTGCTCGAAACCTTCGGCCTGCCGGTCCCCGGCCTCGGCGATTGAAATCGCCCGCGGCGGGGACTTCCTACACCAGTTCCACGTCGACCACGCCGGGAATGGCGCGCATGGCGGACGCCTTGCGCGGCGAGATCTGGTAGCCGCCCGGCAACTCGATCTCCACTTCGCCGGCGCCCCCCTCCTTGATGACGATGAGACTCACCTGGCCGTCGCCCCCGCTGCGGCCGATCTGACTGGCCAGGCTTTCCAGCGGCGTGGCGTCGCGCACGAAAATGCGCATGCTCCTCTGCACCCGCGCCGCCTCGTCTTCCAGCGAGTGGACCCGGTTGATGCGCAGATTGACGCCTTCGGGACGGTCTTCCGCGGCCACCTCGATAACGACCGAGGCGCCCGTCTCCAGCATCTCGCGATATTGCGCGAGACCCTCCGAAAACAGCACCGCCTCGTAGGCGCCTGACGAATCCGACAATTGCACGATACCCATCTTGTTGCCGGTGCGGGTGCGCCTTTCCTGGCGCGAGGTTACCGTGCCGGCGAGTCGTCCCGCCGTCGCCCCCCGCTTGACGGCGGCGGCGAAATCGCCCCAGGTCTGGACGCGCATCTTGTCGAGCACCGAGCGGTATTCGTCGAGCGGGTGGGCGGAGAAGTAGAAGCCGATTGCCTGGAACTCGCGGTGCAGCCTGTCGGCGGCGGCCCACGGTTCGGCGGCGGGCAACCGCAGGCGCTCGGCCACCGCCCCGGACGAGGCGCCGAACATGTCGGACTGGCCGCTGACCGCGTTTTCCTGGGCGCGCGCGCCAAGCCCCATCATCCGGTCGATACCCGCCATCATCGCCTCGCGCGGACGCCCGAAGCAGTCCAGCGCGCCGGCCGAGATCAGGCTTTCCAGCACGCGCTTGCCGACAATGCGCGGGTCGATCCGCTCGCAGAAATCCTCGAGGCTTTCGAAAGGCTTTTCGGCCCGCTTGGTCTCGATGTGCCGCACGGCCGCCTCGCCCACGCCCTTAATGGCCGAAAGCGCGTAATAGATACGGTTTTCGCCGACTTCGAACAGGTGAAAGGAGGTCATGACCGACGGCGCGATGACGTCGATGCCGAGCCGATGGGCATCCTGGCGGAAGTCGTTGAGCTTGTCGGTGTTGTTCATGTCGAACGACATGGAGGCCGCAAGGAACTCCACCGGCCAGTGCGCCTTGAGGAAGGCGGTCTGGTAGGACACCACGGCATAGGCGGCCGCGTGCGACTTGTTGAAGCCGTAGTCGGCGAACTTGGCCAGCAGGTCGAAAATGGTGTTGGCCTGTGGTTTGGAAACGCCGCGCTCAACCGCGCCATCGACAAAGCGGGTGCGTTGCTTGTCCATCTCCGCGCGGATCTTCTTGCCCATCGCGCGACGCAACAGGTCGGCTTCGCCGAGCGAGTAGCCCGCCAGTTCCTGCGCGATCTGCATCACCTGTTCCTGGTAGACGATGACGCCCTGGGTTTCCTTCACCAGGTGATCGATCTTCGGATGGATCGATGCGATCTCCTCCTCGCCGTGCTTGCGCGCATTGTAGGTCGGGATGTTCTCCATCGGGCCCGGCCGGTAGAGCGCAACCAGAGCGATGATATCCTCGATGCAGTCGGGCTTCATGCCGATCAGCGCCTTGCGCATACCCGCCGATTCCACCTGGAAGATGCCGACCGTTTCGCCGCGCGCCAGCATTTCGTATGTCTTGGGGTCGTCGAGCGGAATTTTCGACAGGTCGATGTCGATGCCGCGGCGGCGCAGGAACCTGACCGCCGTTTCCAGCACGGTCAGCGTCTTGAGCCCGAGGAAGTCGAACTTCACCAGCCCCGCCTGCTCCACCCATTTCATGTTGAACTGCGTGACCGGCATGTCCGATCGCGGATCGCGATACATCGGCACCAGTTCCGACAGCGGGCGGTCGCCGATGACGATGCCCGCGGCATGGGTGGACGCGTGGCGGTATAGACCCTCGAGCTTCCTGGCGATCTCCACCAGCTTCCCGACGATGGGTTCCTTCTCGATCTCTTCACGAAACCGCGGTTCGTCCTCGACCGCCTTCGCCAGCGTCACCGGATTGGCCGGATTGGCGGGCACCAGCTTGGTCAGGCGGTCGACCTGGCCGTAGGGCATTTGCAGCACCCGGCCGACGTCGCGCAGTACGGCGCGCGCCTGCAGCGAACCGAAAGTGATGATCTGGGCAACCTGGTCGCGGCCGTATTTCCCCTGCACGTAGCGGATCACCTCGTCGCGGCGTTCCTGGCAGAAATCGATGTCGAAGTCGGGCATCGATACGCGCTCGGGATTGAGGAAGCGTTCGAACAGCAGCGAAAAACGCAGCGGGTCGATATCGGTAATGGTCAGCGCCCAGGCAACCAGCGAGCCCGCGCCCGAACCGCGGCCCGGCCCGACGGGAATCGTGTGCGCCTTGGCCCACTTGATGAAGTCCGCCACGATCAGGAAGTAGCCCGGAAACTTCATCCGCTCGATGATGTTGAGCTCGTAGTCGAGGCGCTGGCTGTAGTCCTGCTCCGTGAAACCGGGTGACAGGCCGAGGTCGTCGAGGCGTTCCTTGAGGCCATCAATGGCCTGGCGGCGCAGTTCCTGCGCTTCCGCCGCGACCACGGCTTCCGCGTCATCGAGATCACCGCCGGTAAAGCGCGGCAGGATCGGCGCGCGGGTCTGGGTGAAGTAGGAGCAGCGGCAGGCGATCTCCATTGTGTTGGAAATCGCCTCCGGCAGGTCCGCGAACAGCCTGGCCATCTCGGCCTGGTTTTTCAGGTGATGGTCGGGGGTCAGCCGGCGCCGGTTGTCCTCGGCTATGACGGCGCCTTCGGCAATGGCGATCAGCGCGTCATGGGCCTCGTAATCGTCACGCGCGGGAAAGAACGCCTCATTGGTCGCGACCAGCGGCAGGCAATGGCGATAGGCCAGGTCGATCGTGGCGGCCTCCACTGCCCGGTCATGCCCCTCGTAGCGCTGCAGCTCGACATAAAGCCGGTCGCCGTAAATGCCCTCCAGCGTCAGCAGACGTGCCTCGGCCAGCGCCTCGCGGCCGTCCCTGATCTCGCGGCCGAGCGGACCGTCCGGCCCGCCGGTGAGGCAGATGATCCCGGCGCTGCGCGCGCGCAGCCAGTCGAGGCGCACATGCACCGCATCGCCGTCATCCGTGCCGAGATAGGCCAGGCTGACAAGACGCACGAGATTGGCGTATCCCTCCTCCGTCGCCGCAATCAGGACCAGCGCAGGCAAGGTGTCGTGACGCCGCCCCTGCCCCCGCCCGGCATCGTCGCCGTGATCGGCGAAGTCGGTCGACAACTGGCAGGCGATGATCGGCTGTATACCGTCCTTGGAAGCCTTCTGGGCAAATTCCAGCGCACCGAAAAGATTGTTCGTGTCGGCAATGGCAATCGCCGGCGCATTGTCCCGAAGCGCATGACCGATGATCTTGCCAAGGGGAAGCGCGCCTTCCAGCAGCGAATATTGCGAATGGACGCGCAGGTGCACGAAGGGATGCGGATGCTCCTCGATCAGCTCCGCCGCGCTTTTGCCGGCCACTCCGTCCACCACGCGCCCATGCCTCCGAATCCGGTCGTTCGATCGGGATTGTCGGATGCATTGCCCGGCGTGTCCACCGTCACGTCACGCCTGCAGCCCCACGAAGACTGCAACTCCACAGCTTCAACACCTGTCTTGTTCCAGGTTCTTGCAGAATGGCGACCGGGCCCGCCCCATGGGCCTGTTACAGCGCGCTGATCCACATGGCGCTGGCGACCAGAAACAAGCTGACAGAGACAAGCGAGAAGACGTCCTGAAGAAGTTCGTTCATTGATCCGACTCCCGTATTCATGTTGTGTATCTTTAATGTACTCCTTTTGTTCTATTGTCAATCGGCAATCGATGGGCGAGCGTCCCCGCCCCGAACATGGTTTACCGATGGTTATGATTTGCGCGGATGTCCCCCGCCCGGCTTGCCATTGCGATGGCGGTTGCTTCCCGGTCCAGCGCACTCAGGCCGGCACGATCCTGCCATCGTCGAGCGTCACCACGCGGTCCATGCGCCGCGCGAGCTGGTGGTTGTGCGTGGCGATGAGCGCCGCCAGGCCCGATTTGCGCACCAGCGCTTCCAGCGCCTCGAACACGTAGGACGATGTCGTCGGATCGAGGTTGCCGGTCGGTTCGTCGGCCAGCAGCAGAAGCGGCGCGTTTGCGACAGCGCGGGCGATGGCGACCCGCTGCTGCTCGCCGCCCGAAAGTTCCGATGGCCGGTGCTCGGCCCGCTTCCCCACTTTCATGTAGTCGAGCAACTGCATGGCGCGATCCGCCGCCTCGGCTTTCGCGAGGCCGCGCACGAGCTGAGGCATCATCACGTTTTCCAGCGCGGAAAACTCGGGCAGCAGGTGGTGGAACTGGTACACGAAGCCGATGTCGTTGCGGCGGATCGCCGTGCGCTGGTCGTCAGACAGCCGGCCGCAGGCCGTGCCGTTGAGGATGACGTCTCCGGCGTCGGGGCGTTCCAGCAGGCCCGCGACATGCAGCAGCGTCGACTTGCCGGCGCCCGACGGCGCAACGAGGGCGACCATCTCGCCCGCCGGCAGCGCGAAATCGCACTGATCGAGGATGACAAGCTGTTTGTGGCCCTGCTCGTAGGCACGGCTGACGCTCTTCAGTTCGAGCACCGGCTGCGCCATCACTCGTACCTCAGCGCTTCGACCGGATCGATGCGCGCGGCGCGCCAGGCCGGAATGATGGTTGCCAGGAACGACAATGCCAGCGCCATGAGCAGTACCGATACCGTTTCGCCGGTATCGATCTCGGCCGGCAACTGGCTCAGGAAATAGAAATTGGGATCGAAGACATGCGTTCCCGAAAGCCAGGAGAAGAACTGGCGGATCGACTCGATGTTCCAGCACACGATCAGGCCGAGCAGCAGCCCGGTGAATGTGCCGGTAACGCCAATCGCGGCGCCAGTCATGACGAAGATGCGCATCACTGCGCCTGACGTCGCCCCCATCGTCCGCAGGATCGCGATGTCGCGCCCCTTGTCCTTCACCAGCATGATCAGGCCGGAAATGATGTTGAGCGCGGCGACGAACACGATCAGCGTCAGGATCATGAACATGACGTTGCGTTCGACCTGGAGCGCGGAGAAGAACGAGCGGTTGCGCTCGCGCCAGTCGGTCATGAACACCTGCCGCTGTGCCGCCGCCTCGATCGGGACGCGCATGGAATCGACGGCGTCGGGATCGTCGAGGAAGATCTCGATCGATTGCACCCGGTCCTCGGAGTTGAAGAAAAGTTGTGCTTCGGTCAGCGGCATGTAGACGATCGAGGCGTCATATTCCGACATGCCGATTTCGAAGATCGCAGCCACCGGATAGGCCTTGACCCTCGGGGTTACGCCCATCGGCGTCACGTCGCCGTCCGGCGTGACCAGCGTCAAGAGATCCCCGGCCGAAAGGCCTAGATTTTCTGCCATGCGCGCGCCGATGGCGACGCCCTGCGACGCGTTGAATCCGTCGAACGTGCCCTGGCGGACATTGTCGCGCACGAATTCCAGCTTGGATATGTCCTCGTCGCGAAGGCCGCGAACGAGCGCACCCGTGCCCGCCCCGACCCGGCCCGAAGCCAGCGCCTGACCCTCGACAACCGGCAAAGCGAACTTGATGCCCTTCACGGCCTCGATGCGGGTTGTCACCTCCGGATAGTCGACCAACGGGCTGTCTATCGGCTGGAGAATGACATGGCCGTTGGTGCCGAGAATACGCACCATCAGTTCCTGACGAAATCCGTTCATCACCGCCATGACGATAATGAGCGTCGCCACCCCGAGCATGATCCCGACGAACGAGATCAGCGCGATGACCGAGACGATGGTTTCCTTGCGCCGCGAGCGCAGGTAGCGCAAAGCGACCATCCGCTCGAACGCCGAGAACGGGCCGGCGCCGGCTGCCCTGTTCGCCGCTTCGCTCATTGCCCCCCGCCGAAGCGCTGCAGCGCGGCGTCCAGCGCCATGGTTTCGCGCTCGCCGGTCCTGCGGTTCTTGATCTCCACCTCGCCCGCTGCCGCGCCGCGCGGCCCTACGATCAATTGCCATGGAATGCCGATCAGGTCGTGGGTCGCGAACTTGGCGCCGGCGCGCTGGTCGGTATCGTCGTAGAGGACATCGCGGCCTGCTGCCTGGAGCTTGGCATAGAGCGTCTCGCAAGCCGCATCGCACGCCGCGTCGCCGGCCTTCATGTTGATGATCGACAGCTCGAACGGCGCAACCGAGTCTGGCCAGATGATGCCGTTCTCATCATGGCTTGCCTCGATGATCGCCGCCATCAGCCGCGTCGGGCCGATGCCGTAGGACCCCATCGAAACCGGGTGCTCCTTGCCGTCGGGGCCCGTAACCGTCGCGCCCATCGGCGCGGAATACTTGGTTCCGAAATGGAAGATGTGGCCGACCTCGATACCGCGCGCCGCCAACCGGTCGTCTTCCGCGATCGTTGCCCAAGCGGTCTCATCGTGCATCTCGTCGGTCGCCGCATAGGGCGTGGTCCACGCCTTCACGATCCCAGCGATCCCGTCATCGTCGGAAAAGTCGGTATCAGCGCCGGGAACGGCGATCTCCATGTAGTCGCGATGGCAGAAGACCTCCGATTCACCGGTTTCGGCGAGAATGATGAACTCGTGGGAAAGGTCGCCGCCGATCGGCCCGGTATCCGCACGCATCGGAATGGCCTTCAGCCCCATGCGGGTGAACGTGCGAAGATAGGCGACGAACATGCGGTTGTAGGCGGCCCTAGCCCCCTTGAAGTCGATGTCGAACGAATAGGCGTCCTTCATCAGGAATTCGCGCCCGCGCATGACGCCGAAGCGCGGACGCACCTCGTCGCGGAACTTCCACTGGATATGATACAGGTTGAGCGGCAGGTCCTTGTAGGACTTGACATAGGAGCGGAAAATGTCGGTCACCATCTCCTCGTTCGTGGGGCCATACAGCATGTCGCGCTCGTGGCGGTCTGTGATCCGCAGCATTTCCTTGCCGTAATCGTCATAGCGGCCGCTTTCGCGCCACAGGTCGGCCGACTGGATGGTCGGCATCAGGATCTCGATCGCGCCGGCGCGATCCTGCTCCTCGCGGATGATCGTGTTGATCCGCTCCAGGACGCGCAGGCCCA
Organism: Notoacmeibacter sp.; assembly: GCA_019912385.1. Taxonomy (GTDB): domain Bacteria; phylum Pseudomonadota; class Alphaproteobacteria; order Rhizobiales; family Rhizobiaceae; genus JAIOIW01. Next base: position 69,528 of record JAIOIW010000094.1, read on the forward strand.
GCGGAAGCAGGGAGAATATACCCGCCGCCTGCTGGCGGATCATGCCGGCACGCAGCATCAGGCGATGCGAGACGATCTCCGCTTCGCGCGGATTCTCTTTGAGGATGGGCAGGAAGTAACGCGACAGTCGCATGGAAAGGGTCCGTGATACAGGAAAGAAGGCGGCAGAATCGCCCGCATGGCGCCTCTACCCACCTGCCCGCGCTTCATAGCCATTTCATGGCGGATTGAAAACCCGACAAGGACACCATTCGGGCCAGCCGGATCATATCAGAGATTGTGCACCGCAGCATCAATTGCATGAAAAATAATCAAAAAAGGCGTGACAAACTGTCTCCCCTTGTTCTAATGTTCCTCCCATAAATTGAGGACACACAGTCAAGTGTGGCCTTGCACGCGGTCAAGTCTTGGGAGGATGTGATCCGGCGCGATATTCCGCTGCCACCGATAAGTCGGAAAAGGATCAACGCGTTACCTGCAGGGCTCCGGCCTTGCATTTTTTTTGCGCCTCCTCCACCCGAATCGGCTATGAGACGCTGAGGCCCTCAACCGTTTCGGCAGTTTCATGACGGCTCCCGGAAAACACAGTATATCGCTACGCCTCGTGCCGGCGGGCGTGTGGGCCGTTGGTCTCGTATCGATGTTCATGGACATCTCCTCGGAGATGATCCACGCCCTTCTGCCGGTCTATCTGGTGTCCGTCATGGGCGCCTCCACCACCACCGTCGGCCTGATCGAAGGCATCGCGGAGGCCACCGCCTCGATCGTCAAGATCTTTTCCGGCGCGCTTTCCGACTGGCTGGGCAAGCGCAAGCTGCTCGCGATCGCCGGTTATGGACTTGCAGCCATCACCAAACCGGTCTTCCCGCTGGCGCCGACCGTCGGCTGGCTGGTCGCGGCACGCTTCGTCGACAGGATCGGCAAGGGAATTCGCGGCGCGCCGCGCGACGCGCTCGTCGCCGATATCACGCCGCCGCATCTGCGTGGCAGCGCCTTCGGGTTGCGCCAGGCCCTCGACACCGCCGGCGCATTTGCCGGCCCGCTAATCGCTATTGCGCTCATGGTCGTGTTTGCCGGCGATTTCCGTGCCGTATTCTGGGTCGCCGTCATCCCGGCCTTCATGGCCGTTGTCATCCTGGCGTTTGCGGTTCACGATCCGAAAGCCGAACCGCGCGACGGCAAGGCGAGGTTCCCGCTACGGCGCGCGGAACTGGCGAAGCTTCCCGGCGCCTACTGGCTGATCGTCCTGCTGGCGGCGATTTTTTCGCTTGCGCGCTTTTCGGAGGCATTTCTTATCCTGCGCGCGAGCGACGCCGGCCTGGGCGTAGCCCTTGTTCCGCTGGTGCTGGTTGTCATGAACTTGACCTATGCGCTGGCCGCCTATCCGGCGGGCGCGCTGTCGGACCGTACCAACCGGCTCTCCCTGCTGGGTATGGGTATCGTGCTGCTGATTGCCGCCGACACGGTGTTGGCATTGTCATCCAGCCTCGCCGGCGCGGCCTTGGGCGTGGTGCTGTGGGGACTGCACCTGGGTTTCACCCAGGGACTACTCTCAGCCCTGGTCGCCGATACCGCGGGGCCCAGGCTGCGCGGCACGGCGTTCGGCATATTCAACCTCGTGAGCGGCCTCGCGCTGCTGGCCGCCAGTGTCGCGGCAGGCATAATCTGGGATCTGGCCGGCGCGCCGGCGACCTTTGCGGCCGGTGCGGCCATCGCGGCGCTCGCGGTCGCCGTTTTGCTGGTCATTCGTGTGTGGTTTCCCATGCTCGGAAGCGCCAAGGACCGAAATTAGGTTTCAGTTCCCCCGGTTCTCGAAATCCGGGACGATGCGGGGGATATCATTGATCGAATAGCCGAGCCCTTCGGTCAGGCCGAGAAAGACCGCGAATATGACCGCCGCGACAATCGTGGTGCGCAGTACGGCACGGCGCATGTGGCTGCCCTTCGGAGCGCTTTCCACGGTACCCAGCACCACCTCGCCTTCCTCGCCCTGCGTGCGCAGGCTGAATGGCAGGACGGCAAACAGGACCACCCACCACAAGATGAAATAGTAAGCGGCCCAGGATAGCCAGTTCATCGCGCTCTACCTCTTCGATGCCGTTTCATGCCCGCCGGACGCCCCGTATATGGGGCAAGGGTCAGACCTGCTCAAGCTCAACCAGCGTTCCCAAGAAATCCTTCGGGTGAAGGAACAGGACCGGCTTGCCATGGGCGCCTGTCTTCGGCTCGCCGTCGCCAAGCACACGCGCGCCACAATCCACAAGCCTGTCGCGCGCGGCGACGATGTCGTCGACCTCGTAGCAGACATGATGCATGCCGCCTGCCGGGTTCTTGACTAGGAACGCGGCGATCGGCGAATTCTCGCCAAGCGGTTCGAGCAATTCCACCTTCGTATTGCCGAGATCGACGAAGACGACGGTGACCCCGTGCTCGGGCAATGCCTGGGCCTCGGTGACCGCCGCGCCAAGCGTGTCGCGATACGTCGCGGCCGCCGCCTGAAGGTCTGGTACGGCGATCGCGACATGATTCAAGCGTCCAAGCATTTCCAGGCCCCCGTCATACCCGTGTCACGAACACCGTGACGATCGGCTTCTTGCCCCAGATTTCATTGGCCTCGGCGCGCACGGCACGCCGCGCGCTGTCGGCCACCAGATCAAGGTCCTTGCGGCGTCCGCGCGGAATGCTCTCGATCGCACCGACGACCGCGTCGAAAAGGACGTCCTCGAGGAAGTCACCGCGGGCATCCTTCTCCGGCAGCCCCACCGCTTCCAGATCCGGCTCGCCGAGCACTTCGTATTTCTGGTCGAGGATCACATTGACCACCACATGGCCTACGTAGGATAGCTTGCGCCGGTCGCGCACGCCGATCTCCTGCTCGTCACCGTAAAGGCGCCCGTCCTTGTATGTCCGCCCGAAAGGTACGGTACCGATGATTTCGGCCGCCCCCGGCGCAAGGCGCAGCATGTTGCCGTCGCGCACCTGCGCCACCTGCGGCACCCCGATCGACGCGGCAAGCGCGCCATGGGCGACAAGATGCGCTGCCTCGCCATGTACCGGGACCGAAATTTGCGGACGCACCAGCTCGTACATCCGTTTCAGTTCGCCGCGCCGCGGATGGCCCGAAACATGGACGAGCGCGTCCTGGTCCTCGATGATCCTGACGCCTTGCTCGATCAGCAGGTTCTTGGTCTCGATGATCGGCTTCTCATTGCCCGGTATGACGCGCGAGGAATAGATCACCGTGTCGCCGGCGGCGAGCTGGACGTGGCGCATCTCCTTGCGGGCGAGCTTGGCAAGGGCAGCGCGCGACTCGCCCTGGCTGCCGGTGCAGATCACGACGATCTCGTCACGCGCAGTATATTGGTATTCTTCCTCGTCGAGGAACTCGGGTAGCCCTTCCAGATAGCCCAGGTCGTCAGCGACCTCGATCACCCTCTTTAGCGAACGGCCGAGGACCAGGACCTTGCGCCCGGCGTCGCGCGCGGCCTCGGCGATCGAACGGATGCGCCCGACATTGGACGAGAAGGTCGTGATGATGACCCGGCCGGGCGCCTTGCCGATCAGCTTTTCCAGGCTTGCGGCGACCTCCTTCTCCGTCGGGCTCTCGCCGTCGCGCAAGGCATTCGTCGAATCGCAGATCAGGGCGAGCACGCCCTCGTCGCCATAGGCGCTGAAGCCTGCTGCGTCGGTAAGCGGGCCGATCGACGGCGCTTCGTCGAATTTCCAGTCGCCGGTATGGATCACGGTGCCGAGCGGTGTGGCAATCGCCAGCGAATAGGGTTCGGGAATGGAATGGGTGACCGGGATCGGCTCGACGACGAACGGACCGACCTCGAAGCGCTCGCGCGGCTTGAAGACCGTCACGGGCACATTGACCCGCTGGTATTCGGATTCGCGCTTGGCCTCCATCAATCCCGCCGTGAACGGTGACATCCAGACCGGACATTTGAGCCGCGGCCACAGGTCGAGCACAGCGCCATAGTGGTCTTCATGCGCGTGGGTGATGATCATCCCCTTGAGGTTCTTCACCTCGCTTTCGATGAACCGGATGTCCGGCAGCACGAGGTCGACACCGGGCAGATCGGGACCGGGAAACGTGACGCCGCAATCAACGATGATCCACTCGCGTTTCTGCGGCGGACCAAAGCCGTACAGGGCCAGGTTCATGCCGATCTCGCCGACACCTCCAAGCGGTGCGAACACCAGTTCATTGCCTTTGGTTTTGACCATCGTGCTCTTTCACGCGTTGGAGAAGAAAAGATCGCCGGCAGAGATGCGGTGTATTTCGCCGGAACCGTCCTTTAACAGAAGAATGCCCCTGGCATCCAGATCGACGAACCGGCCCTCGATCGTGCGATCGCCCATGTTGACGCGCACCGGTTCGCCGATGCCGCGGGCGGCGCGCAGCCAGGATTCGCGGATATCGGCAAAGCCGCGCCCCCGGTCCCAGCGCTCCAGCACATCGGCCATGGATTTCGCCAGTCGCGCGAACATCTGATCCGGCGTTACGTCGAAGCCGCATGTCTTCAGATCGGTCGCCGGGTAGAGCGTGCCGGCGGGATGGTGCGCGCAATTGATACCGCATCCGATCACGACGGCCATCCGGCCATCGGCAAGCGTCTGGCTCTCCAGCAGGATGCCGTTGATCTTGGCGCCGTCGACCAGCAGATCGTTCGGCCATTTGATCGCAAGCGCCTGCGGGGCAAGGCTGAACAGGGGACGCAGCGCTTCATACACGCCAAGCGCGGCGACCAGCGGCAGGGTGCCGATCTCGGCCGGCGGCGCCGGATCGATCAACAGCAGCGAGGCATAGAGATTGCCGGGTTCCGAAACCCAGTTGCGCCCGCGCCTGCCCTTGCCCGTCGTTTGCCGCTCGGCCGTGATCCACAGCTTGCCCGGATCTCCAGCACGCGCCCGCCTGGCAGCCTCCTCATTGGTCGACGCGACCGTGCCAAGCCCGATGTGCCGATACCCCGCCGCAATCCCCGTTTGATCCGTCTCGTCCGTCACGCGATCAGAAGAACGTCTTTGCGGCGGCGTCCGCCATGGCACCGATCGACGCGCCGAACAGCACGTAGAAAAGCGTGAACGCGCCCGACAGGCCAAGCACGAGGCCGAGTTCCCCCGCCATCGGCTCGATCTTGCCTGCCGACTCGTCGAACCACATCAGCTTGATGATGCGCAGGTAATAGAAAGCGCCCACGACCGAAGCCAGCACGCCGATGATCGCCAGCGTCAGCAGATTGGCCTCGATCGCAGCAAGGAACACGTAGTATTTGGCCCAGAAGCCTGCCAGCGGAGGAATGCCAGCCAGCGAGAACATCAGGATGGTCAGAATCGAGGCCATGATCGGATTGGTCGAAGCCAACCCGGCCAGATCCTCGATCTGCTCGACATTGCCCTCCTTGCGGCGCATGGCCAGGATGAAGGCAAAGGTGCCAAGCGTCATCACCAGGTAGATCAGCATGTAGATGGCGACGCCACGTACCCCGGCCATCGAGCCGGCGGCAAGGCCCACCAGCGCGAACCCCATGTGACCGATCGACGAATAAGCCATCAGCCGCTTGATGTTGCGCTGTCCGATCGCCGCAAAGGCGCCGAGCGTCATCGATGCGATCGACAGGAACACGATGATCTGCTGCCAGTCGGCCTGCATCGGCTCGAATGCACCGGCCACCACCCGCACCAGCAGCGCCATCGCAGCCATCTTGGGCGCCGCGGCGAAGAACGCCGTTACCGGGGTCGGCGCACCTTCATAGACATCGGGCGTCCACATGTGGAACGGCACGGCCGATATCTTGAAGGCAATACCGGTGAGGACGAAGACCAGACCGAACAGAAGGCCCAGTTGGCGTTCGCTGCCCGTGATCGCATTCGCGATCTCGGCGAAACCGATATGCCCCGTATAGCCATAGACCAGCGAGACACCGTAAAGCAGCATGCCGGAGGAGAGTGCGCCAAGAACGAAATATTTGAGCCCGGCTTCGGTGGAGCGCACGGAATCGCGGTTGATCGCGGCAACGACATAGAGCGCCAGCGACTGCAATTCGAGACCGAGATAGAGCGCCAGCATGTCGTTGGCCGAAATCATCAGCATCATGCCGAGCGTCGCCAGCAGGATCAGCACCGGAAACTCGAACTTGTCGAACTTCTCGGCCTTGGCAAAACCGACGGACATGACGAGAGTGACCACCGATCCGCCGACCGCCAGAAGCTTGAAGAACCGCGCGAACGGATCGGATACGAAGGCGCCGCCGAAAGCCGTGCCGTCGGTGCCGAAAAAACCCATCCAGCCGAGCGCGAAAACAAGGATGGCGACCGCCAGCCCGTTGACGGTCCTGGTAGCGTTGTCGCTGGAGAAGACGCCGATCATCAGAAGAACCAGCGCGCCGATCGCGACGATCAGTTCAGGCGCGCCCAGCGATAGGCTTTGTGCAAGTTCTGCCGTCATGTCGTTCAGTCGCCTTCGTTACTGGGCGATCGACGCGGTCGAGACCGCGGCATCGATCGAAGCGGTGATGTCGTTGATCAGCGTATCCACCGACATCTGCGTGATATCGAAGATCGGCGCAGGATAGACGCCGAACAGGATGGTCAGCGCGACCAGGGGATACAAGGTGAGTTTTTCGCGCGGCGAAAGATCCAGAAGCCCCCTCAAGCTCTCCTTGTCGAGCTTGCCGAAGATCACGCGGCGATAGAGCCACAGCGCATAGGCGGCCGACAGGATGACGCCCGTGGTGGCAAACGCGGCCACCCAGGTATTGACCTGGAACACGCCGAGCAGCGTGAGGAATTCGCCGATGAAGCCGGACGTGCCGGGAAGTCCGACATTGGCCATGGTGAAGATCATGAACACGACGGCGTATTTCGGCATGTTGCTGACCAACCCGCCATAAGCGGCGATCTCGCGCGTGTGCATGCGGTCATAGACGATGCCGACGCACAGGAACAGCGCACCGGAAACAAAGCCATGGCTGATCATCTGGAAGATCGAGCCCTGGATGCCGTGGGCGTTCATGGCGAAGATGCCCATGGTCACATAGCCCATGTGCGCGACCGACGAATAGGCGATCAGCTTCTTGATGTCCTCCTGCATCAGCGCCACCAGCGAGGTGTAGATGATGGCGACGACAGACAGCGTGAAGACGAACGGCGCGAAATAGACCGAAGCGTCCGGGAACATCGGCAGCGAGAACCGCAGGAAGCCGTATCCACCCATTTTCAGCAGGATCGCCGCCAGGATGACGGAGCCCGCAGTCGGCGCCTCCACATGCGCGTCGGGCAGCCAGGTATGCACCGGCCACATCGGCATCTTCACCGCGAACGAGGCAAAGAACGCGAGCCACAGCCAGGTCTGCATTCCCGCCGGGAAGTTGTGCACCAGCAGTTCGGGAATGGAGGTGGTGCCGGCTTCCCAGTACATCGCCATGATGGCGAGCAGCATCAGAACCGAGCCCAGAAGCGTGTAGAGGAAGAACTTGAACGAGGCATAGACGCGCCGCTTGCCGCCCCACACGCCGATGATGATGAACATCGGGATCAGGCCGGCCTCGAAGAAGGCATAGAACAGCACGATGTCGAGCGCACAGAACACGCCGATCATCAGCGTCTCGAGCACCAGGAACGCGATCATGTATTCCTTGACGCGCTTCTCCACCGATATCCAGCTTGCCAGGATCGCGATCGGCATCAGGAACGTGGTCAGCAACACGAACAGCACGGAAATGCCGTCGACACCCATGCGGTAGGTGATCGTGTTGTCCAGCCAGGCCGCTTCTTCGACCATCTGGAAGCCACGATAGGAATTGTCGAAGCCGGCCAGCACCAGCAGCGACAGGATGAGAGTGAAAACGGTCGTGATCAGTGCGACATTGCGGATATTGCGCCGTCCATACGTCTCGTCGTCCCGGATCAGCAGGATCAGGAACGCACCGACCAGCGGCAGGAAGGTGACCAGCGAAAGAATGGGCCAGTCGGTCATAGGGTGCTCCCGAGCATCATCCAGGTGACAAGGGCCGCGACCCCGATCAGCATCGCAAAGGCATAGTGGTAGAGGTACCCGGTCTGAAGCCGGACAACGCGGTTGGTGATATCGACGACCCGCGCCGAAATGCCGTCGGGTCCAAGACCGTCGATGATCGTGCCGTCACCGCGCTTCCACAGGAAGCGGCCGAGGCGCATCGCGGGCCTGACGAACAGGAAGTCGTAGAGTTCGTCGAAATACCATTTGTTGAGCAGGAACTGGTAGAGCCCATGGTGCCGCTCGGCCAGCCGCTTCGGCGTTTCCGGCGAGCGGATGTAGAAGAACCAGGCGATCCCGAAGCCGGCCACCATCGCGATGAACGGCGACAGCTTGACCATCGCGGGCACGTGATGGAACGCCTCCAGGAGCTCGTTTTCTGGCCCTGTGAACAACGCACCCTTCCAGAATTCGGCATATTCGTGGCCATAGAAATAGCCCTCGAACAGCACGCCCGCAAACAGCGCACCGGCGGCAAGGATCGCCAGCGGAACCAGCATGACCGATGGCGATTCATGCACATGGTGCATCACGTCGGCGGTCGCACGCGGCGCGCCATGGAACGTCATGAAGATCAGGCGCCAGGAATAGAAGCTGGTGAACAGCGCGGCAACCGCCAGCAGAGTGAAGGCGATGCCGGAAACCGGGCTGTTGGCCGCATAGGACGCTTCGATAATGATGTCTTTCGAAAAGAACCCGGCCGTACCGATGGAGGTGAACGGAATGCCGAGCCCCGTCAAGGCCACCGTGCCGACGATCATCATCCAGTAGGTCTTGGGAATGTGCTTGCGCAACCCGCCCATGCGGCGCATGTCCTGCTCGTCGGAAACGGCATGAATGACCGAGCCCGCCCCCAGGAACAGCAACGCCTTGAAAAAGGCATGCGTGAACAGGTGGAAGATGCCGGCCCCGTAGGCGCCGACGCCGAGTGCGACGAACATGTAGCCAAGCTGCGAGCAGGTCGAATAGGCGATGACGCGCTTGATGTCGTTCTGAACCAGGCCGACGGTCGCGGCGAAGAAGGCGGTGATCGCTCCGATCGTCGTCACCACGATGAGCGCGGTCGATGATAGTTCGAACAGCGGCGACAGCCGTGCGACCATGAAGACCCCGGCTGTGACCATGGTCGCGGCATGGATGAGTGCGGAGACCGGCGTCGGGCCCTCCATCGCGTCCGGCAGCCATGTGTGCAGCAGGAACTGCGCCGACTTGCCCATCGCGCCCATGAACAGCAACAGGCATATGATGGTAATCGCGCCCTGGCGATCGAGCGCATATCCGAGGAAATTCAGGACGGTTTCGCCTCCGCCCTCTTCGGGCAGGAACGACGCGGCGTTGGCGAAGACGACATCGAAGCTGATCGAGCCGAACAGAACGAATACGCCGAAAATGCCGAGCGCGAAGCCGAAATCGCCGACGCGGTTGACGATGAAGGCTTTCATGGCCGCGGCATTGGCCGAGGGCTTCTTGTACCAGAAGCCGATCAGCAGGTAGGAGGCCAAGCCCACGCCTTCCCAGCCGAAGAACATCTGCACCAGGTTGTCCGACGTCACCAGCATCAGCATGGCGAAGGTGAACAGCGACAGATAGGCGAAGAAACGCGGCCGGTGCGCGTCGTGGTGCATGTAGCCGATGGAATAGACATGCACCAGCGCCGACACCGTGTTGACGACGACCAGCATGACCGCGGTCAGCGTGTCGATCCTCAGCGACCAGTCGACCGACAGGCTGCCGGAGTCGATAAAACGCATGATCGGTACGATCAGAGTT
>JAIOIW010000095.1 GCA_019912385.1 Notoacmeibacter sp.
TTCCAGCGCCTGCCGGTCGGGCGTGTCGGTCGCCGGCGTGTCGGTGAACGCGGAGAAAAGGCGCCGCACGAAATCCTCCTCCAGGTCCTTGACGATGACCACGATCCGCGTGCCGCGCTTCTCGTCGGGCCATTTCTCGAGCCGCACCGGCGGGTGGAAGATGCGCTGGACGCCTTGCAGCACCACCGGCCGTTCGGGATCGTCGGACAGTTCGACGATGCCCTTCATGCGCAGCAGCTTGTCGCCATGGGCCGACGCCATCAAATCGATGAACATGGCAACCGCCAGCTTGTCGACCGGCTTGTCGTGCACCAGCGAGAACGAGCGGATATGCGCGTCGTGCCGGTTGACGTCGTGGTGATGGTGCCCGTGGTGGTCGTGGCCGTGATGGTCGTGGTGGCCGGCCCCGTCCGCGCCATCTTCAAGCCATCGGGCGACATCGGCGTTCTTGGTCGCCGGATCGTACGGCCCGCACTCGATGAGAGCCGCGGCGGGAACGGAGGCAGCGTCTTGAATGACAGGGGCGGAGGGATTGAGCGCCTTGAGGCGGCGCAGCAGCGCCTGCGTTTCATCGGCCCCGGCAAGGTCGGTCTTGGTCACCACGATCCGGTCGGCGACCGCAGCCTGGCGCACCGCCTCCTCGTGGGCATCCAGCGTCGCCATGGCGTTGACCGCATCGACCGTGGTGACGATGCCGTCGAGGCTGACCGCGAAATGCAGCACCGGATGGCCGAGCACCGCCTGCATCACCGGCACCGGGTCGGCCAGTCCCGTCGTCTCGATGACGATGCGCCCGAGCTCGCCGATCCGGCCCGTCTGCATGCGGTCGACGAGATCGGCCAGCGTGTCGACCAGCTCGCCGCGCACGGAGCAGCACAGGCAGCCGTCGGACAATTCGATGATGCCCTCGTTGGCCTGCTCCACGAGCAGGTGATCGAGCCCGACCTCACCGAACTCGTTGACGATGACGGCGGTATCCTTGAGCGCGGGGTCTTTCAGCAGCCGGTTCAGCAACGTGGTCTTGCCGGACCCCAGGAAGCCGGTGAGGATGGTGACGGGGATCTGCCGGTACATCGGGTCGCTTTCTACTGGGTCAGGGCCGGGCGCGGTTTGGGCAGCGGGATGCCCTCGCCGGTGCCGGCGCGCAATTCGCCCTCGATTTCGCTCCCGCGCGCGGGCTCGATCGTCACCGCCACCGTTTCGCCCGCGCGTTCGGGCCGCGGCCTGGGCAGCGGCACGTCGGTCAGGATCGTGTTCGCCGCCGCGGGCCCCGTCGCCCCGCCGAGACCGACGTGGATCGCCGCCGGCGCACGGTTCATCGGGTTCAGCCACGGCGAGCGGAAAACCATGTGGCCATCGACGTCGCGCCCGTCATAACGTTCGGCGGAAGCCTCCTTCGCACAGATCTGCGGCCGCATGTCGACGACCCGGTCGCGATTTTTCCCATAGGGCGCGAGCGTTGCCAGCGCCGGGTAGCCGGCCGGATCGCTATCGAACCCGCGGGCAAGCAGGGCGGCGGCCGTCTCCGCCCGGTCTTCCTGGGACTTCGCGCCGAGCACGACTGCCACGATCGTGCGCCCGTCGCGCGTCGCCGAGCCGACGAGGTTGAAGCCCGACGAGCAGATGAAGCCGGTCTTCATGCCATCGGCGCCGGCAAATCGCCCGATCAGGATGTTGTAGTTGCGGATGACATGCTTGCCGGCGGCAATCGCCTCGATGGCGAAAACCGGATCGTATTCGGGAAACTGGCGGCGGATCGCGACCGCAAGCAGCGCCATGTCGCGCGCCGTCGTGTAGTTGGCGGGGTCGGGCAAGCCGTTGGGATTGGCAAAACGGGTGCCCGTCATGCCCAGGCGCCGGGCCTCCTCGTTCATCTCCGAGATGAATTCGAGTTCGCTTCCCGCCACCGCCTCGGCGATCGCCACCGCGATGTCGTTGGCCGATTTGACCAGCAGCATCTTCATCGCGTTGTCGAGCGTCATGACCGACCCGACCGGATAGCCCATCTTGCTCGGTGGTTCCGCCAATGCCGCCTTGGTGACGCGCACCGGCGATTGCATCGACAGCCGCCCCTCGCGCAC
>JAIOIW010000096.1 GCA_019912385.1 Notoacmeibacter sp.
TGACCTGCTGGACAGCGACCCTGAATTTTCCCGCAGCTGGATGGCGTATCTTGCAAGACAGGTACAGGCCGCCCGGCTGCGATCCGAAATCCTGACGCTCAAGAGGGTGGGACAGCGCCTGTCCGCCTGGCTGGCCTTCAATGACGGCCAATTGCCGGAAAAGGGCAAGTGGCAGGCGCTCGCCTTCGAACTCGGCGTCACCCCGGAGGCGCTCTACCGCGAAATCGCCAGACGCCGGAAAACACCGGCAGGACCGGCAAGCGGTTCCTAGCCGGCCAGCCCGGCCTTCGCCTTTTGGCCGGCCACGTAAGTCTCGGCGACCGCCCGGTCGTCGCCGAGCGTCTGAAGCAGGAACAGTTCCTCCGCCAGCGTCCCGACCGTCTCCATGCGCAGGCGCATGGCGGGCGTGGCATTTGCGTCGAGCACGACGAGGTCGGCGTCGGACCCCTCGTCCAGCGTACCGATCCCGTCCGTCAGCGACAGCGCCTCGGCATTGCCGCGCGTCACCTGCCAGAACGAGGCGAGCGGATTGATCTTCTCGCCGTTGAGCGCGATCACCTTGTAACCCTCGTCCATGGTCCGCAACATCGAATAGTTGGTACCGCCGCCGACATCGGTGGCCATCGCCGTGCGCAGCGGCTTTGCCCGGTTGCGGTAGCGCTGCCAGTCGAACAGGCCGGACCCGAGGAAAAGGTTGGAGGTCGGGCAGAACACGGCGACCGAGCCCGTCTCGCTCAGCACGTCGGCCTCCCGCTCGCTCAGGTGGATGCAGTGGCCGAACAGGCTTTTCGGGCCGAGCAGGCCGTAGCGCTCGTAGACGCCGGTGTAGTCGCCGGCTTTGGGGAAGAGCGCGTTGGCGAGTGCGATCTCGGCGTGGTTCTCCGATAGATGCGTCTGCATGTAGCAATCGGGATGCTCGGCGACGAGCGCCTGCGCCATCTCGAGCTGCTCCGGCGTCGAGGTGATCGCAAACCGCGGCGTGATCGCGTAGGACAACCGCCCGCGCCCATGCCATCTGCCGATCAGCGCCTTGGAGTCGTCATAGCTCGATTGCGGCGTGTCGGTGAGCGCGTCCGGCGCGTTGCGGTCCATCATCACCTTGCCGGCGATCATCGCCATGTTGCGCCGTTCCGCTTCCGCGAAGAAGGCCTCCGCGGATTCGCGCCGCATGGTGCAATAGACAGCCGACGTCGTGGTGCCATTGCGCACCATCTCGTCGAGAAAGGCTTTTGCGATGCGTTCGCCATGCGCGGGGTCTGAGAACTTCGTCTCCTCCGGGAAGGTGTATTTGTTCAGCCATTCCAGCAGCTCCGCGCCGAAGCTGGCGATCACCTGCATCTGCGGGTAATGGGCATGCGCGTCGATGAAACCGGGCAGGATCAGGTGCGGACGGTGGTCGTCGACGGGCACGCCCTCGCCCGCCGCCGCGCTTACTTCGGCGAAACTGCCGCGCCGGGCTATTTTTCCGTCCTCGACCAGAAGCCCGCCATCTGCCTCGTACCAGTAGGCGGCGGCATCGTCGGGCGCCTGGGGAATGGCCTCGAACGACAGCATCCGCCCGCGAATGATGCGTCGGCTCATTCTCCCCGCGCCCCTTCAAACCAGGCGACGATGAGCTTGCGCTCCTCCGGCGTGATGCCGGTGAGGTTGCCCGGCGGCATGGCATGGCTTCGGCCGGCCTGCAGGTAGATCTCGCGCGCGTTCGCGGCGATCTCGGCATCGGTGTCGAGCATCACGGCCTTCGGCGCCTGGTGAATGCCCTCCCACACCGGCTCGGCGGCATGGCACATCGAGCAGCGCCCGAGCACCGTGTCACGCACGGCCTCGAAATGCGCCGAGGCGACATAGGGCGCGGCATGGGCGGAGGCCGCCTTCTCCTCGCGGTCGCCGCTCAGCACTTTCGGCACGGTCGACAGCCAGGCGATCAGGACGAACAGGATCGCCGTCGCCAGCCACGTCCAGGTCGGGTTGCCCTTGCGAGCATGCACGGTGTTGAAATAGTGCCGGATGGTCACGCCCATCAGGAACACCAGCGCCGCGATGATCCAGTTGAACTGCGTGCCGAACGCCAACGGATAGTGGTTCGACAGCATGAAGAAGATGACCGGCAGGGTGAGGTAGTTGTTGTGCAGCGAACGCTGCTTGGCCTGCTTGCCGAGCGCCGGATCGGGCCTCTCGCCGGCCTTCAGGCTCGCCACCACCTTCTTCTGGTTCGGGATGATGATGAAGAACACGTTCGCCGACATGATCGTCGCGGTGAAGGCGCCGAGATGCAGGAACGCGGCGCGTCCGGTGAACACCTGCGTGTAGCCCCAGGCCATCGCGACCAGCGCCACGTAGAGGAAAAGCATCAGCTGGACGTCGCTCTTGCCCAGAGGCGACTTGCACAGCAGGTCGTAGATGATCCAGCCGACCGACAGCGAGGCAAGCGAGATCGCGATCGCCACCGGCGCCGAAACGTCGAGCACGTCCCGGTCGATCAGGAACAGGTCGGCACCCGCGTAATAGACGATCGCCAGCATCAGGAAGCCGGACATCCAGGTCCAGTAGCTTTCCCACTTGAACCAGGTCAGGTGATCGGGCATCGCCGCCGGCGCGACCAGGTATTTCTGGACGTGGTAGAAGCCGCCGCCATGCACTTGCCACTCCTCGCCGAACGCGCCTTCCGGCAGGCCTGGCCGTTGGCGCAGGCCAAGATCCAACGCGATGAAATAGAACGACGATCCGATCCAGGCGATGGCCGTCACGATGTGGAGCCACCGCGCCGCAAAGCCCAGCCACTCCCACAATATCGCATACTGGTCCATGGTCCCCTCTTTGCTGCTTCGCCCGATCATCGTCGCGCCGACAGCATTTGAAAAGCGCGAACATTCCCGATGACTTTCAAAAAAGTCCAAACAATAATATCGTGAAAACCTGAAGAGTCCGAAAGGGCCTGGGCCCTGTGGACGGATTGGGATCGATGGCCTATCTGGACAATATCGCCGTCTTCGTACGCGTCGTCGAACTGGGCAACCTGTCGGCGGCGGGCCGTGATATGCGCGTGTCGCCAGCCGTCGCGTCGAACCGCATCAAGGAACTGGAAAAGCATCTCGGCGTCCGGCTGTTCAACCGCACCACCCGGCAACTGACCCCGACCGAGCACGGCCGCGCTTTCTATGACGGCGCCAAGAAGGTACTCGACGCGGTGGCCGACGCCGAGGCCGCCGTCTCGGAACTGTCGGGCCAGCCGCGCGGCACCATCCGCGTCACCGCACCGCTTGGCATCGGCCGCCGCTTCATCGCGTCCGGCATCCCCGCCTTCCGCGACATCTATCCCGACATCGAGGTGCGGTTGCGCCTGTCGGACCACAATGTCGACATCATGAAGGAAGGCATCGACATCGCCTTCAAGCTCGGCATCATGGAGGACTCCAGCCTCAAGATGCGCAACATCGCCAATTGCGAGCGCGTTCTTGCCGCGTCTCCGGCCTATATGAAGGCGCGCGGCCAGCCGGCTTCGCCGCACGACCTTTCCGCCCACGACTGCCTGTTGTTGCGTTTTCCCGGTTCGCCCGACTTTTCGTGGACGCTGCGGACGCCGGAAGGCCCGCGCAAGTTCGAGGTGCGCGGACCGTTCGACTCCGACGACGGCGACGTGCTGACCGCCTGGGCGCTCGACGGGCGCGGCATCGTCAACAAGCCGCGCTTCGAGATCGAACCGTTCCTTCGCGACCGCCGGTTGTCGGTCGTCCTGCCCGATGTCCCACCCGAGCCGGTGCAGTTCGCCGCCCTCTATCCGCACCGCAAGCTGCAGGATCCCAAGATCCGCCTGTTCCTCGACTTCATGGCCGACCGCTGCCAAGGACTGATCAGGGGGCTGATGGCGGTGAAGGGGTAGCGCAGCGGCCCGAAAACCGGAACCGGTCTTCGGAAGGCATGATACGCGGATTCAATGACCTGCGACGTCCTTCATGGGTCCCTTGGGACGCACGGCGCTGCAGGTCGGGTCAGTCGCCTTCGACCTGCTGCATCAATGTCGCGATGCGCCCGGTCTCCAATCCGACACACGCCTCTTTCACGCCGACTGCCGCACCTTTGCGCGCAGCGGCGGGCTTGTTCTGTCCAAGCTTCCAGGTGCCGTCGGTCTCCTTCACGTCCATCGCAATGGGCACGATCTGGCGGCGCATCCGCGCATAGATTTCCTGATCCATCTTGGCCGTCGCCCATGGTTTCTTCGGCAGGAGACGGCTTTCGAAATCGGCAGACAGCTGATCGAGGATACCGGGCAGCGCATCGTCATCGAGGCGCCTGAGCGTTCCGCGCAGATGAACCGCGACGTAGTTCCAGGTCGGCACCTGGTCATCCATCCCGTACCAGTCGGGCGAGATGTAGGCATCTCCACCCGGCACGGCCATCACCGCCTCGACCGGTTCTTCCAGCAGGCGAGCGATCGGGTTGGAGCGCACCAGATGCGCCTCCAGCAGCGACCCGTCTTTGCCCAGGCTGAAAGGCACATGGCTGATGAGCGGCCCGCCAGCCGCGTTGACGGCAAGCACGCCGAAGGCGCGCTCGCGCGCGAAGGCAATGTTCTGTTCCCGCGTCGCCTTGCGGTAGATGGGATTGGGATGCATCGGGTTTCCCTTCGTGGGTGGCACACCCGCGAGCGGCGCGGGCGACGGACCTCCAGCGTGCCGGCCTACACCATCGCACCGCTTTTCGCCACTGCCGCCAGCACTTCGGCGGCCACCAGGGCTGCGATCACCGCCGGGCGCTTGTCGCGCACCTGTACGTCGCCGATCGGGCAGACAAGGCGGGCGAATCGATCCGCCGTGCCGTCGTTTTTCAGGTACCAGCTCTTGAATGACGCCTTCTTGGTCTTCGAACCGATCATGCCGACATAAGCTGCGTCGTCGCGCGACAGCGCTTCGGCGACGATGAGGAAATCGAGCGAATGGTCGTGGGTGAGCACCACGAATGCGGCACCCGGCCTTGCACCGCGCACCGCTTCCTCGGGCATCGCGGTCAGTCGCGCCTCGGCCGGCGGCTCGATACCGGCGAGCGCCTCGGCGCGGGTTTCGACGACGATGACGCGTACCGGCAGCAACGACAAGGCCCTTGCCAGCGCTGTCCCGACATGGCCGGCGCCGAAGACATAGACCTCGGGCCGCGCGGCCAATTCGCCCGTCGCTCTGGCCGCGACATCGCTCTTGCGGTCTTCGTCGAGCAATTGCAGGTCGAGCGTCACCCGGCCGCCGCAGCATTGGCCGATCTCGGGACCGAGCAGCACATCGTAGCTGCCCTCCCGCTCCTCGCCCGCCAGGATCTTCTGGGCATGGTCGATCGCCATGAACTCCATCTGCCCGCCGCCGATCGTCCCGTGGATCGCACCCGGCCCGACCAGCATCCATGCGCCCTCCTCGCGCGGCGCCGATCCTTCCACGCCGGCGACGTGAATGATCACCGCGCGGTGCTGGGAATGGAGGAAATCTTCGAGCGTGGAAGGGGTCATGGCGGACGGATTCTAATCCGCTCTGCGCAGCTTTTCCACCGCCATCAGCACCCGTTCAGGCGTCGCCGGCGCATCAAGCCGCGGACAGGCCTGGTAGCCGCCAACCGAGGCCACCGCGTCCGACAGCGCATGCAGCACGCTCATCGCCAGCATGAAGGGCGGCTCGCCCACCGCCTTTGAGCGGTGGATCGTCTCCTCGCGATTCTCGCTCCAGTCGGCAAGCTTGACGTTGAACACCTTCGGCCGGTCGGAGACGAGCGGGATCTTGTAGGTCGACGGCGCATGCGTGCGCAATTGCCCGTGCTCGTCCCACCACAATTCCTCCGTCGTCAGCCAGCCCATGCCCTGGATGAAGCCGCCCTCGATCTGGCCGAGGTCGATCGCGGGATTGAGCGAGCGGCCGGTCTCGTGGAGAATGTCGACGCGCTCCACCATGTATTCGCCGGTCAGCGTATCGACCGCCACTTCCGCGACCGATGCGCCGTAGGAGAAATAGTAGAAGGGATGGCCGCGCCCGGTCGTGCGGTCCCAGTGGATCTTGGGCGTCTTGTAGAAGCCGGTCGCCGAAAGCTGCACCCGCGCCATGTAGGCCTGGTGCACCAGCTTGGAGAACGCGATCTCCTGGTTGCCGATGCGCACCCGGTTGGGCAGGAATTCGATCTGCTCGGCGGGCACCCCGTATTCCCCGGCAGCAAAATCGACCAGGCGGCCCTTGATCGTCTGCGCGGCCGCCAGCGCGGCCATGCCGTTGAGATCGGAGCCCGACGAGGCGGCTGTCGCCGAGGTGTTCGGCACCTTGCCGGTCGTCGTCGCGGTGATTTTCACTTGGTCGATGTCGATCTGGAAAGCCTCGGCCACCACCTGCGCGACCTTGATATAGAGCCCCTGGCCCATCTCGGTTCCGCCGTGGTTGAGATGCACCGAGCCGTCGCCATAGACATGCACCAGCGCGCCCGCCTGGTTGAAATGCGTGGCCGTGAACGAGATGCCGAACTTGACCGGCGTCAGCGCGATTCCGCGCCGGATCACCCCGCCCTTGGCGTTTTCCGCGCGGATCGCCGCGCGCCGCGCCCGGTAGTCCGACGACGCCTCCAGTTCGTCGACGATGCGCTCGATGACATTGTCCTCGACCGTCTGGTGGTAGGGTGTGACGTCGCGCCCCGGCCCGCCGTAGAAGTTGCGCCGCCTGACATCGAGCGGATCGAGCCCGCAGGCGAACGCCACCTCGTCGATGATCCGTTCGGCGGCCACCATGCCCTGCGGTCCGCCGAAACCGCGAAACGCGGTGTTGGAGACCGTGTTGGTATAGGCGGGCACGGATTCCGCCCTGACCGCAGGCCAGAAATAGGCGTTGTCGCAATGAAACAGCGCGCGGTCGGTCACCGGCCCGGACAGGTCGGCCGAAAAGCCGCAGCGCGCCTTGTAGGTGAAGTCGGCGCCGAGGATGTTGCCGTCCTCGTCGAAGCCGACATCATAGTCGATCAGGAAGTCGTGCCGCTTGCCGGTCGCCTGCATGTCGTCGTCGCGGTCGGGCCGGATCTTGACCGCCTTGCCGCTGCGCCTGGCCGCCACCGCAGCGATCGCGGCGAACAGGTTGGCCTGCGTCTCCTTGCCGCCAAAGCCGCCGCCCATGCGGCGGATATCGACGGTCACCGCGTTCGACGGCACGCCGAGCACATGGGCCACCATGTGCTGCACTTCGGAGGGATGCTGGGTGGAGGAGTGGACGTGAACGTCTCCGTCCTCGCCGGGAATGGCGAGCGCGATGTGCCCCTCGAGGTAGAAATGGTCCTGGCCGCCGCAACGCATGGAGCCCGAGAGGCGGCGGGGCGCGGCCTCGATCGCGGACTGCGCGTCGCCGCGCGCAAGCGTCAGCGGGTCGGTGACGAGCCGGGGATCGGCGCCGGTATCGGCGACATCGAAAACGGCGGGTATCGCCTCGTAGTCGATCTTCGCCAGCTGGCAGGCGCGCCTTGCTTCCTCGCGCGTGTGCGCCACGACGGCAAACAGTGGCTGGCCGACGAATTGCACCCGCCCGCGCGCCAGCACCGGCTCGTCGTTGCGCCCGGTCGGCGAGATGTCGTTGGAGCCGGGAATGTCCCAGGCATTGAAGACGTCGACCACGCCCGGCGCCGTGCGGACCCTGGAAAAATCCATGCCGTGGATATGCGCGTGCGCCACCTTCGACAGGCCCAGATAGGCGTGCAGGCAACCGGCCGGCTCGGGAATGTCGTCGATATAGAGCGCGGTTCCGGTGACGTGCTTTGACGCCGAATCGTGGTGCGCCGGCACGGCGACGCCGCCCGTGATGGCGGCGGCAGTGGTATCGGGTCTAACAGCTTCGGTCATACGTCCCACCTCACGCTGCCGCATG
>JAIOIW010000097.1 GCA_019912385.1 Notoacmeibacter sp.
AGACTGCAGCGGAAGACCGCAGCGGCACCCTTCTCGATCACCTCATGGATATGGACCTGCCGCCCAGCCCAAGGGTGCCATGGATAAAGAAGCTCGCGCTCAATGCCGGTCCCGTGGGTGTTCCGTCGCTGAGTTGTACAACTACCAGCGGCCTCATGCCGCCCATGGCGGACAGCCGCCCGCCGTGGTCTACTTCACCCAAATCGAAACCGATCAGCAGGAGCAGAGAGCAGCTTAAAAAGACCGGAAATCTGTCCAACGATCGGGGATTACCTCACAGCGCCATCGGCAACAAGCCGCCGATATCGCTTATGAAAGGCTCATCGACGGCTTGCACGCCCTGAGCCAGACACCCCGGAAGTTCCCGCCCGGTGCGATCCGAAGACAGGGAGTACTTCAGCAACCTGATCGAGCGGTTCTTCAACAAACTCAAATATTACAGGAGGATAGCCACTCGTTACGACAAGCTCGGATCGACATTCCTCGCCATGGCCAAACTCGCTTGCATCAGGCTATGCCTCCGCCATTATGAGTCCACAGCCTAATATAGTTTAGCCCAAATAGCCGACGCTATCAGGTAAGCTTTGTTTGGGTTCCAGCTTTTTGCGGAGATTGAATTTTGTTAAAATCACCTTTGCGGCGTACGAAATTTTGCAACGGCATTTCGATATATTTATGAGTTATGGAGGAGATTATAAATGTTATTGTTATTACAAATGCCAGAAATAATAGCGGAGAGGTCCTGATCAAATCAGTTTTATTTGCGATGGTGTGCTGAACGATTGTATGAAGTAAATAAATAGAATAAGATATGGAACCGTTATACTTAGTAAAATTATTACCAAACAATATATCTGCGTACGAAGAGTAGAGAAAAACAAGTAACACCAATAATGAAACGGTAAACGGAATATAGCTTGACCATATGTGGTACCATCTACCAAATATGTAATTATGTACAGCCGGTAGCGTGATTATCATATATAGCATAGAAATTACAAAAAGAATGTTAAAAATATTTTTTTCCATAAACTTATTGGAAAAAAATCTAGTTACATCCCACCGAAAAATTTCGAAAACTAGCAATCCGGCGCTAAAATATTGAATATACCCGTATAGGTATTGGTATTCCGCGTCGTCGCCCCACCTATTATAAAAGGATACAGAGATCGCTAGAACCAATAGAGAGATGTACGCGAAGCGGTTAACCGAAGCCAGGAACCATAAAAAACAAAGAAAATATAAAACTTAATTTCCACCGGCACGGTCCAAAGAATACTTGTGCCTTTTACGAAAAGAATGTTATCAAATAGATTATCTTTATTAATAGCATAAAAAGCAATATTTCGCGACAAAATTGTACTATTAAAATATGTACTAAATATAAAGCAAAATAATACAATAATAAAAAATAAAGGTACGACACGCGCTACGCGTGCAATTGCAAAATTCCAAACATTCTCAGTATTCCAATCCATTTCTGAATACAAATACCCCATCAGGAAACCGCTTAATGAAAAAAACAAAATTACTCCTACTTGGCCAGCGCCATTTCCCAAAAGTTTCCCCCAAAGACCACTCTCGTTCGAAACATGTGATATTACGACGAGCCAAGCGGCCATACCACGCAAACCATCCAAAGAATGAAGGCGTCGGTTCATATTCCCCGCAATCCACTACTTAATGTTCCGCGATCGTGCGGATAGATGATGAGCCACCCGATACACGGGCGAAAGTGAGAGTAGGCGGCGCAAGAATTTATGTCCACACCCTGGACGCCGATTACAGACTGCCTCAAGTCTGCAAGTTCGATGGAGCCCAACATGTTGGATACGTCGCCCCGTTTCAGCCTTGCCTACATCTTCGCGAGCCAGGCGCAAAAGCATGTCACCCATAACGAGGCTGTGCACCTCCTCGATGCGCTCGTCCATGCCTGCATCGAGAACGAAGCGGACACGCCGCCGGCCTCGCCCCCGCAGGGGCATGCTGGCTGGTCGCCGGCAATGCCGGCGGCTAATTTGCCGGCCAGGACGGCAGCATTGCCGCCTTTCAGGACGGCGAGTGGCAATTCATAGCGCCGGTGGAGGGCCTGAGGCTCTGGAATCTCGCTGCCGGCTGCATGCTGGTCCGCCATGCCGGCGCCTGGTCCGACCTGACCATCTTGCTCGACGTGGCCAGTGTCAGCGAACTCGGCGACGGTGCGGCGTGCCGGCTCGGCGTCAATGCCGCGGCCGAGACGCAACCAACCGTCTGGCGGTCAAATCCGATGCCGCTCTGTTTTCCCATGATGACGTCATGCCGAACACCGGCGACATGCGCCTTGTGCTGAACAAGGCCGGGGCGGCGCAAACCGCAAGCGTGGTGTTCCAGACCGGGTGGTCGGGGCGTGCCGAGTTCGGCCTTTCCGGCGACGAGGACTGGCGTGTCAAGGTCTCGCACGATGGTGTCGCCTGGTATCCGGCCTTCGACGTGGGCCGTTTCTCCGGCAAGACAACGTTCCGGCAACAACTGACGATCGACGGAGCCAATTTTCTGCTCAACGGCGACATATGGACCACCGCACAGATCACTGTTGCCGCCGACAACTCCTGGGGACAATAAAGGGTGCGCCGCGCACTCGGCTCGCAAGCCGTACCTGCTGCGGTGGAGGGCGGGACACAAACTTCGCCTTCTCGCCGGAAGCCCATGATGGCGCGGCTTATGTGCTCTGCGGTGGCCTTAGCTTCCTCGCTGATACGGACTTTGCCATCGCAAAGAGCGCCGCATGCAGGATCGCCACGCTGAACGACGGCGTTTGGCAAGAATCAATGCGGGTACGCGGCGGCGGTAATGTAGGCATTGGTACGGCGACGCCCTCGACCAAACTGCATGTTGATGGCCCCGTACGGGTCAAAACCTACACGGCCGCGGGGTTGCCGAGCGCCTCAGCCAACGGCGCCGGTTCAATCGCCTTTGTCTCCGACGAATCGGGCGGTGCCGTCCTCGATTTTTCGGACGGCGCGAACTGGCGGCGGGTAACCGACCGGGCGGTGGTGGCGTGATGGGGCTCAGTTTACATCGCCATGGTGGCCCGGTAGTGTGCCGAAATTCTTCCTGGGAGTGCCCGGCAGCTCGATGAGCAGTATTTACGATTCCCGTTTTTTCGACAGGCAAAGCGGCGAAAGCCTGCGTTCTGCGCGCAAGGTGCTCCACCTGCTGTTTGGCGAACATGTGCCGCAAAGCGTCCTGGACGTGGGTTGCGGTGTCGGCCCGTGGCTTTTGGCTGCCCGCGAGCTTGGCGTGGAAGATCATTTCGGTATCGATGGCCCCTGGGTGGAACCTGCCGAGTTGTTGATCGAGCCGACGCGTTTCGCATCCTTTGACCTGAGCCGGCCGGTCGACCTGAAGCGCCGTTTCGACCTGGCGATTTCAGTGGAAGTTGCCGAACATCTGCCATCCGAATCGGCGCGCGGCTTTGTCGAAACGTTGACTCGTCACGCGGATACCGTGCTGTTTTCTTCGGCTATCCCGTACCAGGGCGGCGACGGCCACCAAAACGAGAACTGGCCGGAATATTGGCATCAGCTCTTCGACGGGACCGGGTATGAGGTTTTCGACGCGATCCGGCCCCAAATCTGGTCCGACAGTGATATCGCTTGGTGGTATCGCCAGAACATCATGCTCTACCGCAGACGGAATGCGCCGGCGCGCTTCATGCCCGGCGCGCGCGAGGGCAGGGGACATGCCCTCGTGCATCCGGAGGCATTTCTGCGGGCGGTGCGCCGCAAGCCAATAGTTCCGCCGCGCACCGATTTCCGGCAGGATGTCGCCTATTACGAGGCTCTTTGCGGCGGCCGCACGGCGCCCGCGCACAGCTACGGACCGGAATTCGACTATGCAGGCCTGCAGCCGAAGGCGCCTCCGGGAAATTACGAGGAGCTGAAGCAAAGGGCGTCCGACTACGGTTCCGTCGTTTTGCAGGATGCGCTGGCCAGCGTCGCACTGCGCCAGCCCGCGCCTCCGCCACTGAGCCGCGGAGGGACCTGCCCGGATTTCATCGGCATCGGCGTGCAAAAGGCCGCGACGACCTGGATGTCTCGCGCTTTGCAGCGCCATCCCGAAATCACCATGCCCGGCGGCAAGGAGGTGAGCTTCTTCAATCGCCGCGTGTTTGCGCCATCTTCCGCCTATTCCGGCGCCTGGACGGTTGCGAAGGCGCAGCAGATGTTGCGAAGCTACGTGCAGAACAACGAGACGATGAAGCCCGAATGGCTGCGGCTGCTGACGCACATGATGGAATCGCGGATCGATCAGGCCTGGTACGAGGCGCTGTTCCGCTTCTACCCGCTCGTTCCGCGGCGCGGCGACATCACGCCGGAATATGCCCAGTTGCCCGCGGGCGAGATCGATCAGCTACTCACCTTCGCGCCGAACGTGCGCATCCTGTTGATGCTGCGCGATCCGGTGGAGCGTATTGTCTCGCACCTATCGATGATAGGCGGACAGGTTCCGAACGCTCGCCCCTTCCTCGACCAGATCGCGCTGGAACCGTCGGTCGTGGATCGCAGCAGATACGATGAGATCGTTGCGCGATGGCGAAGCCGCCTGGCGCCCGAGCAGATGCTCATCATCCGCACGGAGGACATTGCGAGCGATCTGGACGGTACCGTTCAGCGCCTGAGTGCCTTCCTGGGTGTCGACCCGCAACGTTTTGACGCGCAGGCGTTAGCGCAAAAGCACTTTGTCTCTGATTACAAACCCGTGCTTTTGCCTGACACGCTCGCACATCTACGAGAGACATTGGCGTCCGCATATGACTATTTTGATCAGGATATACTATCCTGACCGCAGTGAAGTGCAATCCGGATCAATTTCAGCCGCAGAACTTGGAGCGGTCGGTTGCCTTAAGCTCGGCAAGAAGCTACGGACACTGGTATGTGCCACACATTGCTGGCTGACGCTGCCGGGGACTTCATGCCGTTGAACACGCGAAAAGTCGTCATCCTCGATCCGGGCCGACATTACGGATCGGAGGATGAAAGGTTTTTTTCCGAGCATCTCGCGTGCGACTTCTGCAACGCGGGATGGGATGTTCACTGGCATGTCGATCTGGACGACGCGCTCGCCTACCGACCCTATGCCAGGTTACATCGTACGCTGCGGCCGGTGAGGATGGCCGAAGGGCGTGAGCCTGTTTCCGGCGCCGAACCACCGCTTGATTTTGCGCGCGAGTCGACCGCCCGGCCGGCTGCGGATCAACCACGCGCCGTAGCCATGCGCGGCCATGTGAAGCGGGCGCCCGCCCCGCAGCACGATGACCGGATCGCGGCGATCGACCGCTGGGCGCGGGCAGCCTGGCACTCACCTGATTGCGGCATCGTTATGCGTGCCGTGGCGCTGCTCGTCTGGGCCTTCATTCGCATCTACTACCGCATCCGCTATGCGGCGGCGGTCGCGAACTGGAAGCTGCGCGAGGTAGGTCGCTCCGTTTTAAAAATGGTATACTGGAAGATATTGTATCCCTATGTCATCGAGCCGGCCCACGGTGTCGCGAAAACGGTGCGATGGCGGGTATTGCATCCGGTCGCCAAAACCGCGTCGCGGGCCACGCGCTTTGTCTATTGGCGTGCGCTCTACCCCTACAGCGTCGAGCCGGCGGGCAAAGCCGCCCGCCGGTTCTACTGGGCGTTGATCTATACGGTTTCAGGCGCGATCACCCGGCCTTGGCGGCGTGCCTCGTTGGGCGCAGGCGCCGTTCTCGGCGGCATCCGCGAGCGGATCGGCTTATTCCGTTCGACGGGGGCGAAAACGGAATCCGCCAGCCGTTCCAGCAGCGGAGATGGAGTGGACGGCAGCGGAGATGCAACGACGCATCGAAATGATCCGCACATCGATGCCCTGCACGAACTTTTTGACCGCTTTGGCGACTGGCTTGCGGAAATGGTGGCGACGGACGGCGCGCCGGACCTTATCGTGCTGCCTTGTGCCGAGGCCGCCCATTTCGAAGCCATGCTGGCGCTAGTTCCCGCTCTCGGGCTCGGGCGGCCGCTCGACATTCCGGTCATTGCCTGCCTCGCCGACGAGGATCGCATCCTGCAGGGGCCAGGCCTTGTCGACGGAGCGAGCCTTTCGCGGCGGCTAGCCAGCGGCAGTCCGTTTGGACGGATTTACATGGTGGACCGGCACGCGCAAGCGGATCGGCATTTTTGGAAAGGCATGCCGGTCAATTCGCCTTGCGCTGCGCCCGGCGACACCTCGGATGGAGCCAACCCGTCGGACATCGCGGACGATGGCGCTGCCGCGCCGGTTATGGCGAATGTGATCGCGGCAATGGCCTCTTCTCTGATGTCGGGAGCCTCCCGGGAACCAGTCGCGGCCGTGTCGATCACGGATTTCGGGCCGCTGGCGATTGTCAGTTCCGCATTGTGGGGACGAGTCGGCAGTTCCACGATCTTCGATTCCCAGGTTTTCTTTCTCATTAACCAGGGTTACCGCGTCGCGCGTTTCTATTTCGACCACTGGCCGCATTACGGGGACGAAAGGCTTCCGCGACTTGCAGGCATGGTAGCGGAAGACCAACGTGAGTTCCGGCCGCATTACAGCATCGTGTTCGAGCGCAACGAACGCGGCGATTACTTAGCCCGTTTGCAAGCCCACCGGAAATTCAGAAGGGCTTCTCCGGTCAGACGCATGTGTATGATGTTCGAAAATGCGCTAACCACCGACAGGGAGCGCGCGAGCTTCCTAGGTGACATCGCAAGCATCGCCATCGTCAACCACCTTCCCCATCTCGATGCGACGCGCCAGCTTACAAAGGCTCCAGTTGTCTTCGAAACCCACGATATATTCTCACATCTGCTAGACGTACACGGTATTCCGCAGTTTGTGCCCAGGGGGCCGGACAGCGAGGAGTTGCGGCTTGCCGAAGAGAAGGCTGCCTGGGCGAGCGTCGATTTCTGTGTCAACCTGTCGCCAGAGGACCAGGCGATAATAGCGCCACATGCGAAGAATGCTGCCTATATCCGGCCATGCAAGGCGCGCACTTTGCCCTCTGCTCGATCCTGGCCGGAGGTCGCGATCGCCAATCGGATTCCAGCAGACAAGATCGCTCCCGGATTTTTCGACATCATGCTCTGGGGCAGTTGGCATGAAAACAATGTCCAGAGCGCTAAATGGTTCCTTGAGAACGTCAGGCCCCTGTTGGGAAAATATTTCGATGCGCGGATCGTCGTCGCGGGCAAGCTCGTCAAGGGTCTCAAACGTTATCTGGACGGACACCCTGACGTCGTTTCCTGCGACTTCGTCGATTGGTTAGAGGATTTTGCCTCGAGGGCAAACGTTCTTGTCATCCCGGACCAGCAAGGCACCGGTATCTGTGTCAAGGCCATGGATGCCCTGGCTTGGGGACAATGCTTCGCTGCTACTAGGCCGGGCATGCGTGGCACCGACTTGACTGGATCTGACTACGAACCAGCATCCGATGCACAAGCGCTTGCCGACGACATCTGCGAGTTGTTGGCTTCCCGCGACGTTCGCAAGAGGCGAATTGCCACGGCGAACGCTTTATACGAAAGCAATTTCTCGCGTCCCGCATATGAGGATGCATGGCGCAGGGTTCTTCAGACGGTGGGACCAGATATCTTTGCCCGCGCAAGGGCGTCGATCCCGGACGAGTATCCGGAACTGGAAGCAGAAGTATCGCCAACCGCAGAAGTTGCGAACTTGAAGAAGGTCGGAGCCATTGAACATTATGTGTGTCCGCGAATTTCGGTCGTCGTTGCAACATACGACCGATATGACGTACTGCCCGACGCCATCGAATCGTTATGCAAGCAGGATGTCCCGGAAGGCTTTGTCGAAATCATTGTGGTCGACAATTCGCCCGACCAAGCATACG
Source organism: Notoacmeibacter sp. (assembly GCA_019912385.1). Taxonomy (GTDB): domain Bacteria; phylum Pseudomonadota; class Alphaproteobacteria; order Rhizobiales; family Rhizobiaceae; genus JAIOIW01. The sequence goes on from JAIOIW010000097.1 coordinate 7,877, forward strand.
CTGCAAAGGTTGCGGAACGTTATTCCGATATCGGCATCGTTAACTACATTCTCGAGCCCACACCGGGCCTCTCCAACGCTCGCAACGTCGGTACCGATGCTTCACGGGCGGAGATCGTGGCATTTGTCGATGACGACGCCATCGTCGATCCGAAATGGGCGCGGCACATCGTCGAAGCTTTCGATGCATACAAAGGCGAGGTGGCCATTGTTGGCGGACGCATATTACCGCGCTGGGTGACACCCAAGCCAAGCTGGCTTCCTGACGAACTACTAAGCAATCTTTCCCTGATCGACTGGGGCGGCGAATTGAGACCTCTGGAATCCGACAAGTGGGTTGCCGGCTGCAATATCGCTTTCGACAAGGCCGCATTGCAATCCGTCGGCGGCTTTTCGCGCGCATTGGGTCGCATTGGTTCTGGTCTCTCCCTTTTGTCGAATGACGAGACCGAAGTCGCTGAAAAGATCCATTCCAAGGGCTACATAACTGTCTATGCACCCGACGCGAAAGTCGATCACGTGATTGATCCTGCCCGCCTGCGACGCCAGTGGTTCCGCCGGCGTTTGGCCTGGCAATCTGTGTCCGACTTTATTAAGGATCCGCGACGCGCCTCCGAGCGCATAGACGGCGCGACCAAGCATATCCGCTGGGCGGCACGGCATCGCAAAAGCCAGTTACCGCTCGGGTTCTCTGCAGCAACAGAGGATCGCGAGACATTTCAGCAAGATGCCGCCATTTTTTATGATCTCGTTGCGGTCCTGCTCTCCGGCGGTGTCGAAATTCCGAAGACGAAGCGCGGGACGCGGCAGGGCAAAAGGGGGGACAGACAACCGGCGGCCTCCAGGATCGGCACCGCTAAACAGAGCAGGCGCATGCATCGCAAGAAGCGCAGCGCGAACCTGAACCCGCTAATCGAGGACGGAAAACCCCTACTTTCGGTTGTTGTCGCTACCTACGATCGCCACGAAGTTCTTGCTGACGCGTTAAACTCGCTGCTAGCACAAGACGTACCGGACGGTTTCATCGAAGTGATCGTTGTCGATAATTCGCCCGATCAGGAAGCCGCTGCGCGCTTTGGCGCACGCTATGCCGACGAAACGCGAATCGATTACCGGCTGGAACCGCGCCCCGGCTTGTCGAATGCACGAAATGTCGGCACGTCGCTCGCAAGAGCGGATATCGTTGCCTTCGTCGACGATGACGCGATCGCGGCACCGGATTGGGCGCGCCAGATCGTTGCAGCTTTCAAGACAGATCGGGAAGACATAGCTATCGTTGGCGGACGAATCTTGCCACGTTGGGTCCAACCGAAGCCACGCTGGCTACCAGAGTCACTTCTTGGCTATCTTTCCGTCATCGATTGGGGTGGTGATTTACGCCCCTTGAAATCCAATGAATGGCTTGCTGGTTGCAATATCGCGTTCGATAAAAAAGCGCTTGTCGAAGCTGGCGGATTTTCAGCCGCGCTCGGGCGTGTCGGATCAGTTTATACATTGCTCTCGAACGAGGAAACCGATGCCATGGAACGAATCAAGGCATCTGGAAAAACCGCGCTCTATTCCCCCGATGCACTTGTCGAACATGTGATCGACCCAGAACGACTGACACGGCAATGGTTCCGGCGGCGGGCGGCCTGGCAGGCCGTTTCCGACTTCATCAAGGATTCCAAGGCGGCCAGCAAATATGCGCCCATAGCCGCGGAACGTCTCTTCCAAGATGTGCCTAGCCAAGAAGATGTTCCGGGTTTTGTGTTTTTCGCCGAAACGGATGATCCTGTGGAATTCGGCCGGCAGGTCGACATCAGTTATGATTTGGTTACAACGCTCCTGTCGGGCGGGGAGGAGATCGATAGCTCCGGGCGCCTTTTACTGCCGGGACCGTTGAAACAAAAAATTAAGGCCACGGTGCGCCGTTTGGCGCCTCACGGATCACGCCTAAAACGCATCACGCAATCGATCAACCGCTCCTGACCAGCCGGCCGGAGCGCTATCTCTGCTTCTGGCGATTTTGATATAACGCGAGCGCTTCGTCGATGGGCCCGTGAAACGCCGCGGCGCCATTTTCGAGCACCAGTCCTCGCGTGCAAAGCGAACTCATCAGTTTGGCGTTGTGTGTCGCAATGATCAGGCCGCGGCTGCCCTCGATGAGAGCCATCACCCGCTTCTTGATCTTTTCGTTGAAGTAGCTATCACCGGTTCCGATCCACTCGTCGAGCAGTAATATATCGGGTTCGATCATTGTCGATACCGCGATTGCGAGGCGAAGACGCATTCCGGTGGAATAGGTCATCAGCGGTTTGTCGATATGTGTACCGAGTTCGGCGAAATCGAGAACGGATGGCACCAGCGACCGGATCTCGCCCAGGCGCATTCCCATATGCAAACCGCGAATGTAGATGTTCTCCAGTCCCGTTGCCTCGAGGTTCATGCCAAGCGAGACGTCGAAAAGGCCCCTCGTCATTCCGCGAACCGATAACCTGCCTGAGGTCGGTTGATAAATACCGGCGAGTAGGCGAAGCAGAGTGGATTTTCCAGCTCCGTTCGGACCGATGACGCCCAACCGCTCTCCCGATGCCAGGGAAAAACTTAACCCGTGTAGCAGGCTGACGGTTAACCGCTGCTGGCGTGACAGGTAAAGGCTTCCAAACAGCTGTAGGGGACTAGTGAGAAAGCTCCTCTCATGTGGCTTTATGATTGGCACGCGCAGCGTCAGGTTTTCTGCGACAATCAAAGGCGTAGCAGAATGGTCTAAGCGACCATGAACTGGTTCCGGCGCACCAGCGAGTTCGGTATCGGTCATTACGTTCAGCCTCGATGCTGCTATATCCAAAGCGGGACAAAGCGTAGATAAGAACGCGAAAAGAAGTGGGTAAAAATATTCCCTGCGGCGGTAACAACGAGTACGACAATCCAACTCCCGACCTCGACCGTATTGCCCAAGAGCGGAGCACGGACGACTTCGATGAAATGAAAGAAAGGATTGTACAGCAAGTAGTGCCCCAGGGCCCCGCCCCGCTCAGCAACAGCCGGCATCCAGAGGATCGGAGTTACAAGAAAAGCAATGCGCATGATGGCCTGCACGATCTCTGACAGGTCACGAAAACGAGCCCCCAAAATAGCCAGCAGTCGTGTGACCCAAACGCCAGAGGCAATTAGAAATACCAATCCGACTAGGCTTTGGATCACGCCGAAAGTCGGCGAAATCCCGTAGAGGAAAAAAACGACCAGTATGATGGGTATTTGGTGAATGAAAATGATCACTGATGTAATGATACTGAGCATAGCGATGTTATCGAGCGACAGTCCTGCCTGAAGAATTTGCGTTCTGGCACGCTGAAAGACCGTCGGCGCCTGATTGGTAAAACTGGTAATCAGCGTCCAGCAGATCAGGCCGACCGACAGGTGCGGAATGAATTTATCGGGTTCAGTCGCTCCTATTTTTGCATACAGTCCGCCCAAAACCACGATGAAGAGCGAAGGCCCGATAAGCAACCATAGCGGTCCGACCATGGTTTTGCGATAATTGATAAGGAACCCGAATGCCGCAATCTGGATCATTGAGTTCAAATTGGTGCTAAGCTGCGAATTTTCGGGCAACGAAAATACCACTTCCTATTTTAAATCTGGTAGCCGACGGCGTTGATAATTGCAATTCGGACAGACCGACCTGAAAGGCGCCGCATAGCAACTCCAACTTCGCTCTTCTAGCAGATTTCGGGCCGGTAACCAACCCGATTGAAACGTCGATGAAACGCGAAACAGCGCTTTCCCGTTTGAGCGGGTGTGGGTAGGATAGGGAAGTGAAATGGCCGCCATTCTCGGCGCGAATTAGACGCTTTTCCACGATGCACAGCGACAAAGAGAGGTGGACAGTGACGTGCTGGTATTTCTTCCATTCGCGAAATCCAGACGTAGGGTTAACCGACGCTCGGACTTGCGAAATCACGGAGCTCCGTAACCGTTTGGGTTGTTCGATTGCCAACGCCAGACATCTTCGCACATTTCGGTAAGGGACCGTTTGGCGCGCCAGCTCAGCAGAGTATGCGCCAGCGTCGTGTCGGCCCAATATTCAGCTATATCGCCGTCCCGCCGCCCCTCAATTTGGAAGGGTACCGATTGCCCGCTCACCGTCTCGAATGCACTGATCATTTCAAAGACCGAGTAGCCTTGGCCTGTGCCCAGATTGACGGTCAATAATCCAGGTTGTTGAGACAGATAGTCCAGGGTGACTACATGACCTTCGGCGAGGTCCATCACATGAATGTAGTCCCTGACCCCGCTGCCATCCCTGGTCGGGTAGTCATCGCCAAACACCGACAGATACTCGCGCCTCCCAACGGCTACCTGGGCGATATAGGGCACGAGGTTGTTGGGCACGCCTTTCGGATCTTCGCCAATAAGCCCACTAATGTGAGCGCCAATTGGATTGAAATATCGAAGTCTCGCAATCCTCCAGTCGGGTTCTGCTCGGACGAGATCTTCGAGCAATTGCTCTACGATCAGTTTTGTCCGCCCGTAGGGATTTGTAGCGCTTTTCGGAGAATCTTCGCGGATCGGGATTGTTTCAGGTTTGCCATACACAGTGGCTGACGAAGAAAACACCAACTGTTTAATACCCTTACGGCGCATCGCCGCAAGAAGGCGCAGAGTTCCATGAACGTTTACATCATAATATTCAACGGGCATCTTGACAGATTGTCCGACCGCCTTGAGTGCAGCAAAATGAACGACGCTCGATATTTTGTGATCTTGTATAGCACGACAAACTGATTCTTCATCCCTCACATCGCCATAGATAAAATCTGGTCTTATGCCGCATATTTTTTCGATTCGATCGATGACAGTAGGGTGAGAATTGCTTAAATTATCAAAAATAACCGGCCGTTTTCCGGATTCTATCAATGAAACACAGAAATGGGCACCGATATATCCTGCACCTCCTGTCACAAGAATATTAGTCATACCGATTCATACTCCCAAATACGTTCATTTGAAAAAGCGATAAAATACATCAGTACGCTTGAGTTTCTCGGAATGCCCAGCGCTGGCCCACCACTTCCAACCGGCCGGACACTGAAACCAAGCCTCGTATTTGGTCAACCCGCGGTGAAAATTAAAGACGGACCGGCCTGTTCGATTTTCATCCGGAATCCCAAAGGCTTGTACGCGACCTCACATGTTGACCTTTCGCGTCTACGAATTTAGAAATTACATAAGATTATAATATAATAGTGAATTAGATTGAATCAATCTTGTTTGTGGCCCGGCGAAGCGACCCGCGTGGAGCGAAGCGAAGGCGACGTAATTCAGCGGATGCCGCACGACCAAAATGCCTCCGCCGGACGGAAATCGTGCTCGGTTCTCCCAAACGGACACTGCCTTAACAAAACTTCAGGACGAGGCGGGTTTAGTCTAACCGACAGGTGGGACCGGGACGCAGAAGATTGTCGCCCTCCAAACGGGAGTTCCATAAAGTGATGCCCAGACCGGTGGCCGATGTCCGCCCCAACACATATGCATTTGAGACTTCCGCGCTGGTCAAGCCGACGGGCTTTCGCGAATACGATGCGCGCTGGTGGTTTGGCCATCCCGGGTCTGCCAAGGCGCCGGAACTCAACCTGATGGGCGTCCAGGCACTCGGCATGGGCCTGGGCACGCTGATCCAACGTCGCGGCGCCGGCCCCGATATCGTTACCGGGCACGATTTCCGCTCCTATTCCATGGCGATCAAGATCGCTCTTGCGCAGGGCCTGATGGCGGCCGGCGCGCATGTGCACGATATCGGCCTGGCGCTCTCGCCGATGGCCTATTTCGCGCAGTTCGCGCTCGATGTGCCGTCTGTCGCCATGGTGACGGCTTCGCACAATGAAAACGGCTGGACCGGCGT
>JAIOIW010000098.1 GCA_019912385.1 Notoacmeibacter sp.
GGGCAGGGCGGGCCCAATTTGCTCAAGATTGCACAGAAGGGCGCAGTACTGACCATCGAACTGGCGAACCCGCCGGCCCATTCCCTGTCGACGGTGGTAATCGACAGGTTGCACCGGGCGCTCGAAGAGGCTCGCGCCGACAAGAGCGTCAACGTTGTCGTGCTCGCCTCGTCGGGCAAGATATTCTGCGCCGGCCACGATCTGAAGGAGATGAAAGCCCATCGCGACGATCCGGACGGCGGGCGTGTGTTCTATGAAGAGCTTTTCCGCTGCTGTTCCGAGATGATGAAGGCGATCGTGCGTCTGCCCAAGCCGGTCATCGCCAAGGTCGACGGTATCGCCACTGCAGCCGGTTGCCAGATCGTCGCCTCCTGCGACCTCGCCATTGCGTCGGAAGACGCGAAATTCTGCACGCCGGGCGTCAATCTCGGCGGCTTTTGTTCCACCCCCATGGTGGCGCTGTCGCGCAACGTCTCGCGCAAGCACGCCATGGAGATGTTGCTGACCGGCGAGATGATCGATGCCTCGACTGCGCGCGAATTCGGCCTCGTCAACCGTGTCGTGCCGCGCGACTACCTCGACCAGGTTGTCGACAAGTACGCCGGGATGATCGCCTCGAAATCGCCGGTCGCGATCGCGCGCGGCAAGCGCGCCTTCTACGAACAGGCCGACATGCGGCTGTCGGAGGCCTATGATCACGCCAATGCCGTCATGGTCGACGGCTTCATGACCCGGGACTCCGGCGAAGGCCTCGACGCATTCTTCGCCAAGCGCGAACCGAAATGGACTGGGGAATGAAACCGGTTGTATGCGGCTCGAACGCGAAGTATGTTCGTGTTATGTTCTGATATTGAGGCCGGCAATGCAACTCGCCCCCTGTATCACCATGGTCACCCTCGGCGTCGCCGATGTCGCCGCGTCGACGGTTTTCTACGAGAAGCTTGGTTTCGCAAGATCGTCGGCGTCCAACGAGCAGGTCACGTTCTTCCGCATGAATGGCGCGGTACTCGGCCTGTTCGGGCGTGCCGACCTTGCACGCGATGCCGGTGTCGAGAACAGCATGCCGGGCTTTTCCGGTGTCTCTCTGGCTCACAACCTGCCGAGCGAGGCGGCTGTCGATGAAGCCTATGCCCATGCGCTCGCCTGCGGGGCAAAGCCGGTCAAGGCGCCGGAAAAGGTGTTCTGGGGCGGATATTCCTGCTATTTCGCCGATCCCGACGGCCACTTGTGGGAAATGGCTTTCAATCCTTATATGCCTGTCGACGGAAACGGCCACATGGCCTTGCCAGGATGATGCGGACCCATGAACCACGACCATTACGACGACGCCTACATCTCCGGCATCCTCAATTCGGTGAAGACCGTCGCCGTCGTTGGGGCCTCCGCCAACGATGTCAGGCCCAGCTTCTTCGTACTCAAATACCTGATCGACAAGGGCTACAAGGTCTTTGCGGTTAATCCGGGCCATGCGGGCAAGATGATCGACCGCGCCATGACCTATGCCTCGCTTTCCGACATCCCGGAACCGGTCGACATGGTCGACATCTTCCGTGCCTCCAGCGCGGTGCCGGGCATCGCCGAGGAAATCCTGAAGATGGATCCGCTTCCCAAGGTGGTGTGGATGCAACTGACCGTGCGCCATGACGAAGCAGCGGCGAAGCTGGAGAAGCACGGCATCAAGGTCGTGATGAACCGCTGCCCGAAGATCGAATACGGCCGGCTTTCGCGCGAAATCGCCTGGAACGGTGTCAATTCGGGGCAGATTTCTTCCAGGAAGCCTGTCCTGCGCCCCGGTTTCCAGAGCTTCGGCATCCGGCAGCGATAGAAGCGCATGCTGGCCTTCACCGCGGCGGTTTTCTTCCTGCTGATAACGCCCGGCCCGGGCGTGCTTTCCGCTGCCGGGGTCGGCGCGGGTTTTGGCTTCCGGCCTGGGCTCACCTACATCGCCGGCCTTTTCGTGGGCACCAACATGGTGGCCTTCGCGGTGATCTCGGGCATGGCCGCGGTGCTGGAGTTCTATCCGGTCCTGCGCATCGCGCTGCTTACCGTCTCGGCAACCTACCTGCTTTACCTTGCCGCCAAGATCGCCTTCGCCGGGTCGAAGATCGCCTTCATCCATTCCGAACGCCCGCCGGGCGTGCTCGGCGGTATCGTGCTCCAGGCGTTCAATCCCAAGGCCTATGTTGTCAATACCGCCCTTTTTACGGGCTTTCCCTTTTTCCCCGGTGACATTGTCCGCGAAACGATTGTCAAGCTGGTCGTCCTCAACACGATCTGGATCGGCATCCATCTGCTGTGGCTTGGCGCAGGCGTCGGCCTGCACCGCCTGAACCTGTCGCAGCGCGCGCATTTCGCGATCAACCTGGCGATGGCCGGCGCGATGCTTACCGTCGTCGGCCTTGCCGCGCTCGCGCAACGATAAGCGTTGTCCGCTGACGAAAAAAGCGGGGCCTGACCCCGCTTTCCCAGACCCGGTTAAACCGGTCGGATCCGCCGCGACGCCAGTTCATCCGTGGCCAGCCGCAGCAAATCTGCAGGCAGGATGGCGCAGCATGGTTAAGCTTTTATGACAGTACGGAATTTCCGGGAAGCGAAATGAAATTTCCACCCGCGACCGTCTTCCGGATCAATCCGCTTTGACGCGAGGCAAAAGCTGCGTGATAAAGCGCCTGACACATTGATTTGGAGGATAGGCGATATGTCACAACGCACCCCGGGTTTCGAAACGCTTGCCGTTCACGCCGGCGCGCAACCCGATCCGGCGACCGGAGCCCGCGCCACGCCGATCTACCAGACCACGGCCTATGTGTTCGACGACGCGGATCATGCCGCCTCGCTGTTCGGCCTCAAGGCATTCGGCAACATCTACACCCGCATCATGAACCCGACCCAGGCCGTGCTGGAGGAGCGCGTGGCCGCTCTCGAAGGCGGTACGGCGGCGCTCGCCACCGCGTCGGGCCATGCCGCGCAACTCCTGGTGTTTCACTCCGTCATGAGCCCGGGCGAGAATTTCGTTTCGGCCCGCAAGCTCTATGGCGGCTCGATCAACCAGTTCGGCCACGCCTTCAAGAATTTCGGCTGGGAGGTGCGCTGGGCCGACGTCAACGATGCCGCCGACCTCGAAAAACAGATAGACGACAAGACCAAGGCAATCTTCATCGAAAGCCTGGCCAATCCGGGCGGAACCTTCACAGACATCGAGGCCGCCGGCAACGTCGCGCGCAAGCATGGCATTCCGCTGATCGTGGACAACACCATGGCTACGCCATACCTCGTGCGCCCGATCGAGCACGGCGCCGACGTCGTGGTCCATTCGCTGACCAAGTTCATGGGCGGTCACGGCAATTCGATGGGCGGTATCATCGTCGATGCCGGTACGTTCGACTGGTCTGCTTCCGGCAAGTATCCGATGCTGTCTGAGCCGCGCCCCGAATATGGCGGCATGGTCCTGCACGAGACCTTCGGCAATTTCGCCTTCGCCATCGCCTGCCGCGTGCTCGGCCTGCGCGATTTCGGCCCGGCGATCTCGCCGTTCAATGCCTTCCAGATCCTCACCGGCATCGAGACCCTGCCGCTCAGGATGGAGCGCCATTGCGAGAACGCGCTGAAGGTTGCGACATGGCTCAAGAGCCGGCCGGAAGTGGCCTGGGTTTCCTATCCGGGGCTCGCCACCGACCCCAACCACGAGATGATGCGCAGATATTCGCCGAAGGGCGCCGGGGCGGTGTTCACCTTCGGGCTCAAGGCCGGATACGAGGCCGGCATCAGGTTTGTCGAAGGTCTGGAGATGCTGTCGCACCTGGCCAATATCGGCGACACCAAGTCCCTGGTCATCCATCCGGCGTCGACCACGCACCGCCAGCTTTCGGACGAGCAGAAGATCGCGGCGGGCGCGGGTCCCGATACCATTCGCCTCTCGATCGGCATCGAGAACGCCGACGATATAATCGCCGATATCGAGCAGGCCCTGGGCAAGATCTGAACGGTGACTGGCAAGCGAACCGGCGGGTCTGCGCTGCTCTGTCTGGCAGGCCTGTTATTCGCAACCGTGGCTTTCGCGCCGGCGCGCGCCCAACCGGTTTGCGCGTTGAGCCTCGTCCTTGCGATCGACGCGTCTTCCAGCGTCGATGCGGCTGAAAACCGCCAGCAGCTCGACGGTCTGGCACGCGCATTCGGCGACGAAGCCGTTCGCGAGGCCATCCATCGGGTCGGCGGCATTCAGGTCTCGGCTTACGAATGGAGCGGACGATACCAGCAGGCCACGATAGCACCCTGGAGCTGGCTGTTCGACGAGGCCTCGATCGATGCCTTCGCCGACAAGCTGGCCGGCCACGGGCGGAATCACGACGAGTTCCCGACAGCGCTTGGCTACGCGCTCGGCTACGGGGCGATGGAATTGCAGAAGGCGCCGCTGCCATGCATCCGCCAGGTGATCGATGTGTCGGGCGACGGCGTGAACAACGAGGGATTCGGTCCGCCAATCGCCTATCGCGCCTTTCCGTTCGACAATGTCGTGGTCAATGGACTCGTGATCGCCGGTGCGGATCCTGATCCGGTCGGCTACTACCGCAGCGTCGTCATTCGCGGCTCGGGCGCCTTTGTCGAAGTGGCCAGGGATTTCGCCGACTACGAAGCCGCGATGAAGCGCAAGCTGCTGCGTGAAATCATGGGTAATGCGATCGCTTCGCTTGAAGCGGCGGACTGAGGCCGCTCGGTATAGAAACCGGGAGCGATCCGCATCGCTGCCGGACATATTTATTTATATGGGTCATCCCCGTATTCCTCGTTTTCCACAGGGGACCCTGCATTGCCGCCGCTGCTTGTGCTGCGTAAGCTGCAGACATCTCAGGTGCCCGACAGCTTCCGAATGGACAACGGGTTCAAGCCAAGGGGTCTCACCTGGGACCGCGCCGGCAACGACAGGCGACGGGGTCAAACCCGCACCCATCGGAACCGGAAGTCCAGCGGACCTGCCAGGAGCGGTCTGGAACGCGAGAGGCAGAACCGATGCTGCCATGAAGGCCGGTCAAGCCCTTCGATGGTGCGCTCGTCAGGACCCTTGCGGTTTTGCGGGCGGGGTCGGACAGAACGGACGCCCTTGCGGAAGACGCGCTGTCTGAACCGTCAGACAGGACGGTGATGACGGGAAACCGTCCGAACGTCCTGATCTCGACAGGGAGGCGCTGGGAGCAATCTCAGCGCTTTCCTTTCGTTGTATTGACCCGGGTGACCCGCCTGGCTCAATTATCGCCCGGCAATTCAAGCTCCACTCGAAACCGCCGCGAAGCCCGGCGTTTCGCTGGTGTGCGATCCGGTCCTTCGCCGGGCCTTCATTTTGGTTCCGCCTTGGCGGCCCCTTGCCCTTGCGCGGCGAGGGGGCAAGCCCTTATTTAGGGGCGAGCAACAACTTTGATTCCAGCGGCCGCCATCCGGCAGCCCTTTTCCAGCCATCAAGGACCGAATGCGATGAAGGATCCCGTCGAAACAGCCATGAACCTCGTGCCGATGGTCGTCGAGCAGACCAACCGGGGCGAACGGGCCTACGACATCTTCTCACGTCTGCTGAAGGAGCGGATCATTTTCATCACCGGCCCGATCGAGGACGGGATGGCGACCCTGGTCTGCGCCCAGCTCCTGTTTCTGGAGGCCGAGAACCCGAAAAAGGAAATCTCGCTCTATATCAATTCGCCGGGTGGCGTCGTCACATCCGGCATGGCGATCTACGACACCATGCAGTTCATCAAGCCGGCGGTTTCCACGCTGTGCATCGGCCAGGCTGCCTCGATGGGCTCGCTGCTGCTGTGTGCCGGCCACAAGGATATGCGCTTCGCTACGCCGAACGCGCGCATCATGGTCCATCAACCCTCGGGCGGCTTCCAGGGCCAGGCTTCCGATATCGAGCGCCACGCCCAGGATATCATCAAGCTAAAGCGTCGCCTCAACGAGGTATATGTGGCTCATACCGGCAATGACTACGACACGGTCGAAAACACGCTTGATCGTGATCACTTCATGACCGCGGACGAAGCCAAGGCCTGGGGCATCATCGACAAGGTGATAACGACTCGCGAAGCCATCGAGGGCGCCAAGGACTGACGCCAAAGGCGCCGTTCGCCTGGTTGTGGCCCGCCATAGTGATACTTCGGTAACGTTCGGCGAGCTTTTCTCGTCGAATGAACCTGTTTAGCGCCACAATGATGTTGGCGCGCGCGGGTCCGCGACCTACGTTAAGACTATGTTGAATCTCGTGACGCTAGCCTTGTCGGCGAACGTCCCGGTGATTGCCGGTCTTGCGGATTCGTGCTTGTTTCCGTTAAGGCTGTGATTGCCGCAAATCGGGACAATCCATGGCCTTGCGGCCGATCTCATTGCCGGCCATTCGTGTTGGCTGGTTGATGCACTGAAAGGACTGGATGATGAGCAAAGTTGGCAGCGGCGATTCCAAGAATACGCTCTACTGCTCCTTCTGCGGCAAGAGCCAGCACGAGGTGCGCAAGCTCATCGCCGGACCAACCGTCTTCATCTGCGACGAATGCGTCGAACTGTGCATGGACATCATCCGCGAGGAAAACAAGTCCTCGATGGTCAAGTCGTCGGAAGGCGTACCGACCCCGCAGGATATCCAGAACGTTCTCGACGATTACGTGATCGGCCAGAACCATGCAAAGCGGGTGTTGTCGGTCGCCGTCCACAACCATTACAAGCGGCTTGCCCACGCCTCCAAGAACCAGGACGTGGAACTCGCCAAGTCCAACATCCTTCTGATCGGCCCGACCGGTTGCGGCAAGACGCTGCTGGCGCAGACGCTGGCGCGCATCATCGATGTGCCATTCACCATGGCCGATGCCACGACGCTGACCGAAGCCGGATATGTCGGCGAGGACGTGGAGAACATCATCCTCAAGCTGCTGCAATCGGCCGACTACAATGTCGAGCGGGCACAGCGCGGCATCGTCTATATCGACGAAATCGACAAGATTTCGCGCAAGTCCGACAATCCTTCGATCACCCGCGACGTTTCAGGCGAGGGTGTGCAGCAGGCACTGCTCAAGATCATGGAAGGCACGGTTGCCTCGGTTCCTCCGCAAGGCGGCCGCAAGCATCCCCAGCAGGAGTTCCTGCAGGTCGATACCGCCAACATCCTTTTCATTTGCGGCGGCGCCTTTGCCGGCCTCGACAGGATCATCTCCGATCGCGGCCGCAAGACCTCGATCGGCTTCGGTGCCAGCGTGGAAGATCCGGAAGGCCGCCGCACCGGCGAGCTGTTCCGCATGGTGGAGCCCGAGGACCTGCTGAAATTCGGCCTGATTCCCGAATTTGTCGGACGCCTGCCCGTATTGGCGACGCTGGAAGACCTCGACGAGGAAGCGCTGGTCCAGATCCTGAGCGAACCCAAGAACGCACTGGTCAAGCAGTACCAGCGCCTGTTCGAGATGGAAAATGTCGACCTGACCTTCCACGAGGACGCGCTGAAGGCGATTGCCAGGAAGGCGATCCAACGCAAGACCGGCGCGCGCGGTCTTCGATCGATCATGGAAGCGATCCTTCTCGACACGATGTTCGAGCTTCCGTCGCTGGAAGGTGTCCAGGAAGTCGTCATTTCCGACGAGGTTGTCGACGGGAATGCCCGCCCGCTCTACATCTATTCAGAGCGCGAAGCCGAAAAGGGCAATGCCAGCGCCTGACATGTCGTCGGGCGAACTGGCCTTTTCCGAGAACCGGACCGGTTTCGGGCGGTCGCGTATTGCATGCGGTTCCCGCGGGTCTATGCTCCTCATCAATTGTTCGAATCGCCTTGAAAAGACCTCATGCGTCCTCCAACTAAGGTGAATTGGGACGTGGGAGGCATTCAATGCACCATTGTCCGATTGGGCGCATGAAGCCGTTGCCAATTCCGCAAGGGACGGCTTAGCGTTGCAGCGGGGCCCGCCACACGGGTTCAGGAAGGAATGGAAATGTCTGAAGTCACGAAGGTCGAAGGGATTGCACCGGGCGACGGCCGTTATGCCGTTCTGCCATTGCGCGATATCGTCGTATTCCCGCACATGATTGTGCCGCTGTTCGTCGGGCGCAAGAAGTCGATCCAGGCTTTGGAAGACGTCATGGGCGGCGAAAAGCAGATTCTCCTCGCCACCCAGAAGGATGCGTCGGAAGACGATCCGGAGGCTGAGGGCATTTACGATATCGGCACGCTGGCCACCGTCCTGCAACTCCTCAAGCTGCCCGACGGTACGGTGAAGGTGCTGGTTGAAGGCAATGCGCGTGCCCGTATCACCGGGTTCACCGACCGAGCCGAATTCCACGAGGCTGATGCCGAGATCCTGGTCGAGCCGGGCGAAGAGGAAATCGAGCTGGAAGCGCTCGCGCGCTCCGTCATTTCCGATTTCGAGAACTACGTGAAGCTCAACAAGAAGATCTCGCCTGAGGTCGTGGGCGCCGCCGGCCAGATCGAGGACTTCTCCAAGCTCGCCGATACCATTGCCTCGCATCTGGCGATCAAGATTCCCGAAAAGCAGGAAATGCTGGCGACGCTTTCCATCCGCCAGCGGCTTGAAAAGGCCATGGGTTTCATGGAGGCCGAGATTTCGGTCCTCCAGGTGGAGAAGCGCATCCGCAGCCGCGTCAAGCGCCAGATGGAGAAGACGCAGCGCGAGTATTACCTCAACGAGCAGATGAAGGCGATCCAGAAGGAGCTTGGCGAAGGCGAAGACGGCCGCGACGAAGCCTCCGAGCTGGAGGAGCGCATCAAGAAGACCCGGCTGTCGAAGGAAGCCCGCGAGAAGGCGCAAGCGGAGCTCAAGAAGCTGCGCTCGATGTCGCCGATGTCGGCGGAGGCGACTGTCGTCCGCAACTATCTCGACTGGCTGCTGTCCTTGCCCTGGGGCAAGCGCTCGCGCGTCAAGCACGACCTGAACTACGCCCAGGAGGTGCTCGACGCGGATCACTTCGGTCTCGACAAGGTCAAGGACCGTATCGTCGAGTACCTTGCCGTCCAGAGCCGCCAGAACAAGCTGAAGGGCCCGATCCTTTGCCTCGTCGGTCCGCCCGGCGTCGGCAAGACGTCGCTTGCCAAGTCGATCGCCAGGGCGACCGGCCGCGAATATATCCGCATGGCGCTCGGCGGTGTGCGCGACGAGGCCGAGATTCGCGGCCACCGGCGGACCTATATCGGTTCGATGCCGGGCAAGGTCGTGCAATCCATGAAGAAGGCCAAGAAGTCCAATCCGCTCTTCCTGCTCGACGAGATCGACAAGATGGGCATGGATTTCCGCGGCGACCCCTCGTCGGCTCTGCTGGAGGTTCTTGATCCCGAGCAGAACGCGCACTTCATGGACCACTACCTGGAGGTCGAGTATGACCTGTCGAGCGTGATGTTCATCACCACGGCCAACACGCTCAACATTCCGCCGGCGCTGATGGACCGCATGGAGATCATTCGCATCGCTGGTTACACCGAGGACGAGAAGGTCGAGATCGCCAAGCGGCACCTGTTGCCAAAGGCGGTGCGCGACCATGCGCTGCAGCCCAGGGAGTTCTCCGTCTCCGATGAAGCGTTGCGTGTGATAATCCGCACCTACACGCGTGAAGCGGGGGTGCGAAACCTCGAGCGCGAACTCATGACGCTGGCGCGCAAGGCCGTGACCACGATCCTGCGCGACAAGGTGAAGTCGGTGAAGGTGACCGACAAGAACCTCGACGATTTCCTCGGCGTGCCGCGCTTCCGCTTCGGCCAGGCCGAGGGCGAGGATCAGGTCGGTGTCGTTACCGGGCTTGCCTGGACCGAGGTGGGCGGCGAATTGCTGACCATCGAAGGTGTGATGATGCCCGGCAAGGGCAAGATGACCGTAACCGGCAACCTGCGCGACGTGATGAAGGAATCGATTTCGGCGGCGGCATCCTATGTCCGTTCTCGTGCGATCGATTTCGGCATCGAGCCGCCGCTGTTCGACAAGCGCGATATCCACGTCCACGTTCCGGAGGGCGCGACGCCCAAGGATGGTCCGTCGGCTGGCATTGCGATGGTGACGGCGATTGTTTCCGTCCTGACGGGCATACCCGTGCGCAAGGATATCGCGATGACCGGCGAGATCACGTTGCGTGGTCGCGTGCTGCCGATCGGCGGGCTGAAGGAAAAGCTCCTGGCGGCCCACCGCGGCGGGCTGAAGAAGGTCCTGATCCCCGAGGACAACGCCAAGGATCTGGCCGACATTCCCGAGAACGTGAAGTCCGGTCTGGAGATCGTTCCTGTCGGGCGCGCAGGCGAGGTCCTGGCCCATGCTCTTGTGCGCCCGCCGCAGCCGATCAAGTGGGAAGAACCTGTCGCCGCTTCGCCGGCTGCCGGCGAAGTCGCGGGAGAATCAACTACTGCGGGTATTGCTCACTGAGCCTCGTACGCCGAATGAAAGAGCAAAGGGCCCAGCGATGGGCCCTTTTTCTTTGGCAAACCCGAGATTTCCGGTGATTTTCCGCCCGCCTTTAGATTTTGTCTCTTGGGAAGCGGATGCAGCGCACATAAAGTGTTGCGCAGCCGGCCGAGTGATTCCCCGGTTTGAATTGGATAATGGAGAAGGGAAAACCATGAACAAGAACGAGCTTGTGGCAGCCGTCGCCGAAAAGGCGGGCCTGGCGAAATCAGATGCACAATCTGCGATTGATGCGATCTTCGATACCATTACAGGCGAGTTGAAGAAGGGCGGCGATGTCCGCCTCGTCGGTTTCGGCAACTTCACGGTTTCCCGTCGCGAAGCGACCACGGGCCGTAACCCGCAGACCGGCAAGGCGGTGGATATTCCGGCGCGCAACGTGCCGAAGTTCTCGGCCGGCAAAGGTCTCAAGGACGCCGTGAACTGATCATCGGCCACCTTTCTGTTTCAGGCCCGGCCCGCAAGCGCGGCCGGGTCTTTTTTATGGCACGGCGCAAGTAACCCGCGCGCGTACGCTCGCCATTATTCCACACTCAGCGTGACGCGGTCGGCGGCAAATCTCGTTTCCGAATACTGGATCGGCGCCCCGTCCATGTCGGTGTTGGTCGCACGGGTGACAAGGACGATCGCGCCCGGCGAAAGCTTCAGCGCTTCCAGGTCGCCCGCACCCGCATGGCGGGCCTCGATAGCGGTAGTCCGGCGCAGATAGTCGTCGACGCCGCATTCGCGCAGCGCAAGCGTGATCGATCCGGTCCTTTTGAATGCGTCGGCGATATCGGCAAGGCGTGATGCATCGAACCAGTGCGTTGCGACCGAGACCGGCGTGCCGTCGGCTTCCGACAAGGTTTCGAGGCGGATCGTCCGGGCGTCCGAATTCAATCCCAGTGCTTTCGCGGCTTCCGGCGGCGGCGTCTCCACGCGCGATCGCAGAAGACGGCTGCGGCGCGCTTCTGCCTGGCCTTCGAGGCCGGAAGCAAACCGCGTCCGCGCGCCGATCGGGTAGGTCAGGCGGTTGCGGCGCACGATGAACGTGCCGCGCCCCTGTTCGCTGCGCAGCACGCCTTCCTGCACCAATGCCGCGATTGCCGCGCGCACCGTGTGGCGATTGACGCCGAAGCGCTCCGCCAGTTCCGCTTCCGGCGGCAGCCGGCCCTCGCGTCCATCCGGCTCTCTGGCAATGCCCGAACGGATGCGGTCGGCGATTTGGCGCCAGAGCGTCACCCCGCTGCGCCGTTCGATATCGCCATCGTGCTCCAGGTCCAAGATCCGCCCCCCCCTGTCACATGTCCGTCATTCACGAACGCTATACAAGGCTATGTTGTTTGGTTGTCTATAACAATAGACAAATAGGAAATGGTCGATACCGATGATCGAAACGAACCAGGCGCCGGACGAAAATCAATCGATCCGGCAACGCAGAATGGCGGTACTGGCCCGCGCGGACAGCGCCGCGATTGCGCGCTGCTGGACCGCTCTTGGCATTGATCCCACGTTCACGATGCTGCGCGGCCCCGAGACGGGCCTGGTCACGCTGCGCGGGCGGGTCGGCGGCGGAGGTTCGCCGTTCAATTTCGGCGAGGCGACCGTTACCCGGGCGACCGTCAGGCTGGAAAGCGGCGCGATTGGCCATTCCTGGGCGCTCGGGCGCGATCAAGACAAGGCTCGGCTGGCGGCAATTATCGACGCCCTGGCCCAGGACACGGAAATGGCCGGACGCATCGACGAGGCGGTCATCCGCCCCCTTGCTTCGGCGCAGGACACGGACGACCGCAGCCGCGTCGCGGAAACCGCGGCCACCAGGGTCGATTTCTTCACCATGGTGCGCGGAGAGGATTGATGGAAGTGATGAACGTTCTCGGCGGCGGATTCGCCGAACCCGTCCTTGGGGCGCAGGTTGCTTTTCGCGCCGTCATGGGCGCCATGGCCGAACCCGGCACGATACGAGACCTTCCAGGCGACGGGCCGACCCCGCCAACCCCGCTGTCGCCGGCCATGGCTGCCGTCATCTGCACATTGTGTGACGCCGACACTCCGCTGTGGCTCGATCCTATTCTGGTAAAAAGCGATGCCGTATCGCGCTGGATCGCCTTCTGGACCGGCGCACCGGTGACGCAGAATCCGGTCGAGGCGTATTTTGCAGTCGTCAGCGACCCGCAGGCGATGCCGGCGCTCGAAAGCTTTGCGCTTGGCAGCCAGGAATTCCCCGACCGTTCCACCACGATCATCCTGCAGGTTGCGGATTTCCATTCGGGCCCCGGCCTGAGCCTGTCTGGGCCGGGCATCCGCGTACGCGCATCGATCGCGCCGGCGCCGATGCCGCGCAGTTTCGTGACCCAATGGGCGGCCAACAACGCGCATTACCCGCGCGGCATAGACATGATCCTTGCCGGACCTGGCGCCGTCGCTGCGCTGCCGCGCACGGCGAAGATCGCAAACCTGGAGGATTGAGCAATGTATGTGGCCGTCAAGGGCGGTGAAGCCGCCATCGACAACGCCCATCGCCTTCTGGCCGACCGGCGCCGCGGTGACCGCGCGGTTCCGGCTCTGACCTTGGAGCAGATTGCGGGCCAACTCGCGCTTGCCGTCGACCGGGTTATGGCCGAAGGCTCGCTTTACGACCGCGAACTCGCCGCGCTGGCCGTCAAGCAGTCCCGTGGCGACCTGATCGAAGCGGTGTTCCTCGCCCGCGCCTACCGAACGACCTTGCCCCGTTTTGGCTATTCCAGACCGCTCGACACGGCTGCCATGCTTGTCGAGCGGCGCATTTCCGCCTGCTACAAGGACCTGCCCGGCGGCCAGTTGCTCGGACCGACATTCGACTACACCCACCGCCTCCTCGATCCTCGTCTGGCGGGTGATGTTTCCATCGAAGAACCGGCGCGCCGCGAAACCAGCGATGCCTCCATGATGCGGGTTTCGGAAATTCTGGCGCAGGAAGGGCTGATCGAGGCCGATGGCGCGATCGACCAGGCGCGCGGCGTCGGCGACATCACCCGCGCGCCCGCCGAATTCCCGATGAACCGCGACAGCCGCCTTCAGGCGCTTTCGCGCGGAGACGAGGGATTTCTGCTGGCGCTCGCCTACTCCACCCAGCGCGGCTACGCCCGCAGCCACCCCTTTGCCGGCGAAATCCGCATCGGTGAGGTCGAGGTCGAGATCGAGGTTCCCGAACTCGGCTTTTCCGTCTCGCTCGGCCGGATACAGGTGACGGAATGCCAGATGGTCAACCAGTTTGCCGGTTCGGCCAAGGCGCCGCCGCAATTCACCCGCGGCTACGGCCTGGTCTTCGGTCAGTCGGAGCGCAAGGCCATGGCCATGGCGCTGGTTGACCGGGCGCTCCGTGCCGCGGAGTTCGGGGAAGACGTGGTGGCTCCCGCACAGGACGAGGAATTCGTCATCGCCCATTGCGACAACGTGCAGGCGACCGGCTTCGTCGAGCATCTTAAAATGCCGCACTACGTCGATTTCCAGGCCGAGCTCGACCTGGTCCGCCGCATGCGCGCCGAGCACGCCGGAAGTACGGCTCCGCACGAACAGCAGCCACGGGAGGCGGCGGAATGACCTGCAATATCGCCGCCTACAATTTCGCCTATCTGGATGAACAGACAAAGCGGATGATCCGCCGTGCGATCCTCAAGGGCATCGCCATTCCCGGTTATCAGGTGCCTTTCGCTTCGCGCGAGATGCCCATGCCCTATGGCTGGGGCACGGGCGGCGTCCAGGTCACGGCCGCGATCCTGGGGCCGCACGACACGCTCAAGGTCATCGACCAGGGGGCCGACGACACCACCAACGCCATATCCATCCGCAAGTTCTTCGAAACGACCGCCGGCGTGAAGACGACGACCCGAACGGCGGAAGCGACCGTGATCCAGACGCGCCACCGCATACCGGAGACGCCGCTGGTCGAGGGCCAGGTGATCGTCTTCCAGGTGCCGATCCCCGAGCCGCTGCGCTTCCTGGAGCCGCGCGAGACGGAGACCCGCAAGATGCATGCTCTGGAGGAATACGGCCTGATGCACGTCAAGCTCTACGAGGATATCGCCCGCAACGGCCACATCGCTACCACCTACGCCTATCCGGTTCGCGTCGAGGGGCGTTACGTGATGGACCCGTCGCCGACGCCGAAATTCGACAATCCCAAAATGCACAGAAACCCGGCCCTGCAGCTCTACGGCGCGGGCCGCGAGAAGCGGATCTATGCGATCCCGCCCTGGACCGACGTTGTCAGCCTCGATTTCGAGGACCATCCCTTCACCGTCCAGCATTTCGAGAAACCCTGCGCGCTGTGTGGCGCCGAGGATGTCTATCTCGACGAGGTCATCCTCGATGACCGGGGCGGGCGCATGTTCATCTGTTCGGACACCGATCATTGCGAGGAGCGCCGTGCCGCCGGCCACCGGGGTGAAATGGCGGGAGAAGGGCAGGGCGGTCCTGCCGTTTCGCCCGCGGGAGGGAAATCATGAGCGACGATCCGCTGCTCTCCGTTCGTGCCCTGTCGAAGTTCTACGGCAATCGCATCGGCTGCCAGGACGTGAGCTTCGATCTGTGGCCCGGCGAGGTGCTCGCCATTGTCGGCGAATCGGGTTCGGGCAAGACGACGCTGCTGAATTGCGTATCGGCGCGCCTGCGGTCCACGTCGGGCACGGTGCACTACCGTATGCGGTCCGGCGAAATGCGCGAACTGTTCCGCATCAGCGAGGCCGGGCGGCGCATGCTGATGCGCACCGATTGGGGGTTCGTCCACCAGAATCCCGCAGACGGCCTGCGCATGAGCGTCTCGGCCGGAGCGAATGTAGGCGAACGGCTGATGGCCGTCGGCGACCGACACTACGGCCGTATCCGTGCAACGGCGCTCGACTGGCTTGGTCGTGTGGAGATCGATGCCGACCGCATTGATGACCAGCCACGCGCCTTCTCCGGCGGAATGCGCCAGCGCCTCCAGATCGCGCGCAACCTGGTCACCGGACCGCGCCTCATCTTCATGGACGAACCAACCGGCGGTCTTGATGTTTCGGTCCAGGCGCGCCTGCTCGACCTCTTGCGCGGCCTGGTCGCCGATCTCGGTCTGTCGGCGATCGTCGTCACCCACGACCTTGCGGTCGCGCGCCTGCTCTCCCACCGCATCATGGTGATGAAGGAGGGCCGCGTGGTCGAAACCGGCCTCACCGACCGCGTGCTCGACGATCCACAGGCGCCCTACAGCCAGCTCCTCGTGTCCTCCATCCTGCAGGTGTGACGATGCCGACGCCCCTCGTAGTATCCGACGTTACCAAGACCTTCACCATGCACCTGCGCGAAGGCGTGCGCCTGGCTGTCGTCGAGGATGTGAATTTCTCGCTCAAGGCCGGAGAATGCGCCGTTCTCGGCGGCCCGTCCGGTTCGGGCAAGAGCTCCATCCTCAAGATGCTCTACGGCAATTATGCCGCTGACGCCGGCCAGATCATCATCGCCCACCACGGGCGCCTCGTCGATATCGCCCACGCCACGCCGCGCACGATGCTGGCGATCCGGCGCGATACGATCGGATATGTCAGCCAGTTCCTGCGCGCCGTACCGAGGGTTCCGGCGATCGATGTCGCAGCCGAGCCTCTGCTTTCGCGCGGCCTGGACGTCGAGCGCGCCCGCCAGCGCGCGGCCGATCTGCTCGCCCGGCTGAATCTGCCCAAGCGGCTCTGGCATTTGCCGCCGGCGACATTTTCCGGCGGCGAGCAGCAGCGCGTCAATATTGCGCGCGGATTCATTACCGACCACCCGGTGCTTCTGCTCGACGAGCCGACCGCTTCGCTCGACGCCGCCAACCGCGACGTTGTCATCGCCCTGATCAACGAGAAAAAGGCTGCCGGTGTCGCGATGCTCGGCATTTTCCACGATAGCGATGTGCGCGAAGCAGTCGGCGACACGGTCATCGACGTGACCGGTTTCGCCCCGAAAGGAAAAGCGGCATGACCCGGCTTGGCGAACGGCCGCTGGTCCACGAAACGGCGGCGGTCGTCGAAAGCGAACTCGGCCGCTACACCGAAATCGCCGAGCGCTGCCAGGTGACCGAATCCGTGCTTGGCGACTATTCCTACATGATGCGCGAATGCGAGGTCTGGGCCGCGCGGATTGGCAAGTTCGTCAATATTGCAAGCCATGTGCGCATCAACGCGACCAACCATCCGGTCTGGCGCGCGACGCTGCATCATTTCACCTATCGCGCCGGCGACTATTTCGAGGACGCGGACCACGAGGCCGCCTTTTTCGACTGGCGTCGCGGCAATGCGGTGACCATCGGCCACGATGTGTGGATCGGCCACGGCGCCACGATCCTGCCCGGGGTCACGGTCGGAAACGGCGCTGTGATCGGCGCTGGCGCCGTCGTGTCGAAGGACGTCGCTCCCTACACGATCGTCGGCGGCGTGCCCGCGCGGCTGATCCGCGAGCGCTTCCCCGCCGATGTGGCCCGGCGCATGGATGCGCTTTGCTGGTGGGACTGGAGTCATGCGCGCCTGCGCGCCGCGCTGGACGATTTCCGCATCCTCGATGCGGCTGAATTCCTTGGAAAACACGAATGCGAGGCTTCCGCTGCTCCTGGCCTGTGAACTGTCACGGAACTGACACCCGGCCGACATGCCGCTTTCACACAAGGCTTCTATTTCAGGGCACGGAAAAACCGGAAACCGAAGACGAATGGGCCGCTCACATGCTTGAACTCGCAAATGTCACGCGCCGATTCGGCACCAACACTGCAGTCAACGCAGTAGGGTTGACGATCCCGAAAGGCCAGATGGTTGGCATCATCGGACGCTCCGGCGCCGGCAAGTCGACCCTGCTGCGCATGATCAACCGGCTGATTGACCCGAGCGAAGGCGCGATCCGCTTTGACGGCACCGAGGTTTCCGCGATCAACGGCAAGGCGCTGCGCGGCTGGCAGCGCGATTGCGCCATGATCTTCCAGCAATTCAACCTGGTGCCGCGCATGGATGTCGTATCGAACGTCCTGCATGGCACACTCAACCGCCGCTCCACCGTCGCGGCCATGTTCAGCCTTTTCCCGCAATCCGACATATACAAGGCGATCGACATTCTCGATCGGCTGGGGATCGCCGATCATGTCTCGAAGCGGGTCGAGGCGTTGTCGGGCGGTCAGCAGCAGCGCGTCGCAATCGCGCGCGCCCTGATGCAGGACCCGAAGATCATTCTCGCCGACGAGCCGATCGCATCGCTCGATCCCATGAATGCGCAGATTGTCATGGATACGCTCAGGCGCATCCATGACGAGGACGGACGCATGATTGTCTGCAACCTGCATACGCTCGACACCGCACGCCGCTATTGCGACCGAATCATCGGCATGCGCGCCGGGCGCGTTGTGTTCGATGGTCGGCCGGAGGATCTGACGACGTCGGCCGCGCGCGAAATCTACGGCGCCGACGAGACCTTCTCGGAAGCGTCCACCTCGACGTCGATCGAGACGTTGGAGCCGGTTTTCGTACCGGCTCGCGAACCGGCATTCGCACACTGAACCGGCAGGATTCGGCCTTCGGAGAAGAAGGCCTTCCTGTCTTTCCAACCAGGAGAGAGACCATGAAGAAACTGCTTGCAATCCTCTTGACCTCGGCGGCACTCGCCACACCGGCTCTTGCCGAGGAAAAAATCAGCGAGTTCCGCATCGGCATTCTCGGCGGCGAGAATGCCCAGGACCGGATGACCTCACACGAATGCCTCAAGAACTATACGGAAGAAGCGCTCGGCGTGCCGGTGAAACTGTTCACACCGGCGGATTATGACGGCGTCATCCAGGGCCTGCTCGGCGGCACCATCGACATGGCCTGGCTCGGCGCCTCCGCCTACGCCAAGACATACCTGACCGATCCGGAGGCCGTCGACGTGGTACTGGTCAAGACCAATCTCGACGGCTCCTTCGCCTATCACTCGATCGGCTTTGCACGGAAGGAATCCGGCATCACGTCGCTCGCGGACATGAAGGGCAGGAAATTCGGCTTCGGCGATCCGAACTCCACCTCCGGCTATCTGATCCCTTCTGTGGAGATCCCGCAGGCGATCGGTGCGACCATGGAAAACGGCGCCTATTTCGGTGAGGTCGTGTTCACCGGCGGACACGAACAGACCATTGTGGCCGTGGTCAACGGCGACGTTGATGCCGGTGTGACCTGGGCCGACGGCCAGGGCGAATGGGAAGACGGATTCAATTCCGGCGCCCTGCGCAAGGCGGTCGATGCCGGGATCGTCGACATGAACGATATCGTCGAGATCTGGCGCTCCAAGCCGATCCCGGAAGGACCGGTCGTGCTGCGCAAGAAGTTGCCGGCCGACGTCAAGGCCAGGATGACCGAGCTCGTGGGCGGTATGCACGAGAAAGACAAGCAGTGCGCCTACAACATTGCCGCAGGCGACACCGCCGGTTTCAAGCCGATCACCCACGAGGCGTACGAGACCATTATCGCGGTCCGCGAGGCGAAGACCAACTGATCGCTAACAGGCAACTGGGGCGGGGCTTGCGAGACCCGCCTCGCTTATGTGGGGCAGGACAGACATGACGGGACTGGCGCTAGGCAGTGCTGACGGCACAAAATTGGATTATCTGGCGCTCGTCCGCCGACGCCAGGCCTATTCGGGCCTGATTGTCGTTCTCTTCGTGGCGATCCTTGCCGCCGGCTTCGGGCTGGCCGACAGCCGCAATGCCGGCGGTTTCTGGTCCGGTCTGTCGAATCTGTTTGACTTTCCGTCGGAGCTCGTTCGCGAAGCGATCGAGAAAACCGCCGCGCTGCCAGGGCATCTCTGGCGCTTCCTGCCGGCAATGATCGAAACGATCAATATCGCTGCCGTCTCGACACTCATCGGCGCAATGTTGGCGATCGTGCTTTCGCTCCTGTCGACGCGCGGCATGGCGCGCTGGCCGCGCCTGATCCCGTTCTTCCGTCGCGCAATGGACGGAATGCGCGCCATTCCGGAGATCGTCATCGCGCTGGTACTGATTTTCGTACTCGGTGGCGGACCGGTTCCGGCGATGATCGCGATTGCCTTCCACACCGCCGGCGCGCTCGGAAAGCTCTTTTCGGAAGTGAACGAGAACGCGGATCTCAAGCCACTCGAGGGGCTTTCGTCAGTTGGAGCTTCGTGGATCCAGCGCATGTGGTTGGGAGCCATTCCCCAGGTCCTGCCGAACTATCTTTCGTATGCGTTGCTGCGTTTCGAGATCAATGTGCGAGCCTCCGCGATCCTGGGTTTCGTCGGCGCTGGCGGCATCGGATCGGAACTGCGGGTTGCGATTTCCTGGGGTCTCGGTCGATACGACGCGGCCGCGGCGATATTCCTGCTCCTTTTTCTGACGATCGTGGCAATCGACCAGCTTTCCAGCCACTTCCGCAACCACCTGGTAAGGACACGCTGATGGCAAGCGTTGAATCCACCGATCTGATCGGCTCGACCGACGTTGCCGGCTTGAAGGGCGAAGTCGCGCGGTTGTTTTTGCGCCGGCGGGCCTTTGCCTTCGCCGTACCAGCGCTCATCGTCGCCTATCTTGCCTATGTCGCTATTGCCTTCGACCTGTCGGGACTGGCGAACCGCGCCCGCATGGACAACGCCGGTATCCTGATCGCCGATATGGTGAGCTACAAGGTGCACGTCACCCGTGACAATCGCGTCGGCCGGACGACCGTCGCCATCGAGGGCGAGACCAAGGGAACCTATGGCGATGGCCAGTGGCCGGGCTGGGTCGCACGCGAAGGCGGAGCGACGGTCGTCACGCTCGATAACGATTCCATTGTCCGCTTTGACCCCGACGCAGTCCGCTTCGAGATTCCGGGCTACGGATTTCTGAAGATCGTGCAGGATCGATCGGGAATCATGCTCGATACACCGGATGGCGAAATTCCCGACTGGATCAATGCGTCGAGCGTCCGTGTCACCGTCACGAGGCCCGAGGGTCGATTGACAGTGACCAAGACCAGGGCGGAGTTGTTCCGCTACTTCGGCGGATGGGAGCTCTTTTTCTTCACGCTCGACAGCCCGTTTTACGGCAAGTCCTGGGGCGAGCTCGCGTCCATGGCCCTTTCCGGCGAGCGCGTGCGGCCGGAGCGATCGAACCTTGCCGCCATGGGCTCCGATTTCTGGAACAATGCCATGTGGCGGCACGGTGATGTCGCTTGGGCAATCTTCGAGACGGTGCTGATGGCGTTCCTGGGCACGATGGGCGCGGCTCTGTTCGCCGTGCCGCTGGCTTTCGCCGCAGCCGCGAATTTCACCCCGACCCGTGTCATGCGCTTCGGGGTACGGCGCATCTTCGATTTCCTGCGTGGCGTTGACGGCCTGATCTGGACCATCGTGTTGGCGCGTGCCTTCGGTCCGGGGCCGTTGACCGGTTCGTTGGCCATCCTGCTGACCGATACCGGTACCTTCGGCAAACTGTTCTCCGAAGCGCTCGAGAATGTCGACAACCGGCAGATCGAGGGGCTGCGGTCCACCGGCGCGAATACTTTGCAGCGCAACCGGTTCGGCGTGATACCCCAGATCGCGCCGGTCATCGCCAGCCAGGTGCTCTACTACTTGGAATCGAACACGCGCGGCGCGACGATTATCGGCGCCATCGTCGGCGGCGGCATAGGCCTTTTGCTTACCCAGGCAATCCAGACGCAGAAGGACTGGGAAGAGGTAACGTACTACATCGCCCTGACGCTCATCATGGTGACGACGATGGACATGATCTCCGGCTGGTTGCGCTCAAAGCTCGTCGGCAAGCGATAGCAGCGGCGCCCGGCCGGACGGCTGACCAGGTGGCCGGTTTGGTCGCCCCCTTCGCACCTTCGTCATTCTGTCATGCAAATCACCTAGTGGATGGCTCGCGAGGTATCCAAAATGCGCTATGCCATCTATTTCACGCCGCCACCAGACGACCCGCTGACCCGTATCGCCGCCAACTGGCTGGGGCGCGACGGGTTCTCCGGCGAAACGGTCCTGCCGCCGCCCCTTGGCGGACTCGACCCCGCGGAAATAGCCTTCCACACCGCTTCCGCCCGGCGCTATGGCTTTCATGCCACGCTGATGGCGCCCTTCAGTCTCGCGCCGGGGGAAGGCGAACAGGCATTGCTTCGAGCTTTCGCCGCCTTTTGCGAGGCCAGCCGCCCGTTCGACCTGTCGCGGTTGAAACTGGCGCAAATCGACGGGTTTTTCGCGCTTGTGCCCGATGGCGACGTGCGGCGCCTCAATGAGTTCGCCGGCGAGGTCGTGCTGGCATTCGACCGGTTCCGTGCGCCGTTGAGCACCGGCGAGATTACCCGGCGGCATCCAGGCTCCCTCAAGCCGGCCGAACTGCGCAACCTGCACCAGTGGGGCTATCCCTTCGTCTTCGACACATTCCGGTTTCACATGACCTTGACCGGGCGTGCGAGCGGGCAGGAGGCGCAGCGCCTGGAGCGCGTGCTTTCCGACTGGTTCGCCCCCGTCCTCGACGCCCCTGTTGGGATTTCCGCCCTGACCCTGTTCGTCGAACCCGAACCCGGCGCCCCTTTCATCGTCTATCGCCAAGCCGGCCTCGGCCAGACGCCCGAACGACTGAGAGCATGACATGAGTTCCGAAACCATTCTGAAAAACGCACGTATCGTGCTCGAAAACGAGGTTCTCGACGGTTCGGTTCTGATCCGCGACGGGGTAGTCGCCGACATCTGGCCCGGTGGCTCGCGCGCCGGCGAGGATATGGAGGGCGACTACCTGGTCCCCGGTCTGGTCGAGCTTCACACCGACCACCTCGAAGGCCATTATGCGCCGCGGCCCAAGGTGCGCTGGAACCCCCATGCCGCGGTGCTGGCCCATGATGCCCAGATCGCGGCCTCCGGTATCACCACCGTGTTCGATGCGCTGCGCGTCGGCACGCACGGGGCCGGCGACGACATGGAAGTGGCCGACATGCTGAAACTGGCCGAGGCGATTGACGATTCTGTCGAGAACGGCCGCATGCGTGCGGATCACCTCATCCATCTGCGTTGCGAGGTCTCCGCGGCCGACTGCGAGGATGCGTTTGCCGCTTTCGGCAACCACCGCCGCGTCAGGCTTGCCTCGCTCATGGATCATGCGCCCGGCCAGCGCCAATTTGCGCAACTGGAGGCCTACCAGGCTTACTACCAGGGCAAGCTGAAAATGTCGGACGAGGCCTTCAGGCTGTTCTGCGAGCAGCGGATGGAGGCATCCGCGCTCTATTCCGACAAGCATCGCCAGGCAATCGCCAAACAGGCGGGCGAACGCGGCATCGTTCTGGCCAGCCATGATGACGCGACGTCTGATCACGTCGACGAAGCGCTGGAGCAGGGCGTCCGCGTTGCCGAGTTCCCGACCACGATGGAGGCGGCCAGGGCGTCGCACAAGGGTGGGCTTTTCGTGCTGATGGGCGCGCCGAATGTCATGCGTGGCGGCTCCCATTCCGGCAATGTCTCGGCGCGCTCGCTCGCCGAGGCAGGTTATCTCGACATCCTGTCGTCCGATTATATCCCCTTCAGTCTGATCCAGTCGGCGTTCTTCCTGGGCGAGGTCGTCAACGCCATTTCGCTGCCGCAGGCGATCGCCAAGGTGAGTGCCAATCCGGCGCGCGCCGTGGGCCTGGAGGATCGTGGCATCCTCGACATTGGCAAGCGCGCCGATATGGTGCGGGTGCGCGTGGACGATCATGTACCGGTCGTGCGCACGGTTTGGCGCGAAGGGCGCCGGGTGATCTGACATGCCGGCCCGGGCAATGGCCGCATCTGCACTGCATGACGCTGGGGAAGGCCGCCTGTTTGTCATCGTCGGGCCGTCGGGCTCCGGCAAGGACACGTTGATCGACTGGCTGCGACGCACCAGCGGAACCCATGCCGGAGTTCTGTTTGCTCGCCGAGCGATCACCCGTCCGGCTTCGGCCGGCGGCGAGGCGCATGAGGCAATGAGCGAGGACGAGTTCGCCGCCGCGCGCGCCCGCTCGGCCTTCTGCGTCACCTGGCAGGCCCATGGGTTGCACTACGGCTTGCGCTCGGACCTGAGGCAGCACGTCGCCTGCGGCGGCTCTGCCATCGTCAACGGCTCGCGCCAGGCGTTGCCGCTCATCCGCACGGTCTTTGCCAACAGCGTTGTGATCTCGCTCACTGTCGAGCCTGCGGAACTCGCGCGCCGCCTTGGCGCGCGCGGCCGCGAAGGGGCGGCCGCGATCGAACGCCGGCTTGCCCGCGCCGCGCTCGAATTCGAAGCCGGAGACGATGTCATCGAAATCGACAACACCGGCCCCGTCGAAGTTGCCGGGCATATGATCCTGCGCCTGCTCGACGAGATGCGTTGATGCCGACTTTGCCGAGCCCGCCGTCACAAAGCTGAAATGGAAATCGGGTCTAAGGCGCGGAAGACAGGAATTACCGGAAAGATCCCATGAACAAGCCGGCCAGTTTTCGAACGCTGTTCCTCTCCGATATCCACCTTGGAACTCCCGACTGCCAGGCGGCGATGCTGCTCGATTTCCTGCGCGAGCACGATGCCGAGAAGATCTACCTGGTGGGCGACATCGTCGATTGCTGGCGCATGAAGCGCAAGGGTTTCTACTGGCCGCAACTGCACAACGACGTCGTCCAGAAGCTGCTGCGCAAAGCGCGCAACGGCGCCGAGATGATCTACGTGCCCGGCAATCACGACGAATTGCTGCGCCAGTATCAGGGCCTGCATTTCGGCGGCATCGAGGTGAAGGACCGCGATATCCATATCACGGCGGACGGCAGCCGCCTGCTGGTCATCCACGGCGACCAGTTCGACATGGTGGTGATGAATGCCAAGTGGCTCGCCCATCTCGGCGACTGGGCCTACTCGGCAGCGATGTGGTCCAACAAATGGTTCAACCGCGCCCGGCGGCTGGCGGGCATGGAATACTGGTCGATCTCCAAATGGGTCAAGCTGAAGGTCAAGCAGGCGGTCAGCTATATCGGCGACTTCGAGACGGTTCTGGCCGAGGAAGCGGGCAGGGCAGGGGCGTCGGGCATCGTATGCGGCCACATCCACCACGCTGCCAACGAAATGCGCGCGGGTATCCTCTATCTCAACACCGGCGACTGGGTGGAGAGCTGTACGGCGATCGTCGAGCACCATGATGGCCGCTTCGAACTGATCGACTGGTCGAAGATCACTCGCGAGCGCGCGAAGACCATCACCAGGACTGCCAGGAAGGCAACCGCACAAGCCGCCCGCGAGGCGGCCTGAACATCTTACGGGGCATGATGCGATGTCGAACACCGATATAGCCACGGTCGCCAGACGGCTTGGCGATGCCGTTCACCAGAACCGCGCCCTGAGCAAGGAAGGCATGCTGGAGCGCGTCTTCAGCTTCGCGTTCCGCGGGCTGGTTTATCCGCAGATCTGGGAAGATCCGGTCGTCGACATGGCGGCCCTGGCCATCGAGCCGCATCACGATATGGTCTGTATTGCTTCCGGCTCGTGCAACGTGCTCTCCTACCTTGTCGCCAACCCGCGGTCGATCACCGCCGTGGACCTGTCGCCCGCCCATGTGGCGCTTGGAAGGCTCAAGCTCGCCGCCGCGCGCCATCTCCCCGATCATGAGACATTCCATCGCATGTTCGCCATTGCGGCCGACATCCGCAATGTCGATGCCTACGAGCTTTATCTTGCCGAGCAGATCGACGCGCAGACGCGGGCATGGTGGGAGACACGCGGGCCGTCGGGTCGCCGGCGCATCTCCATGTTCGCGCGGGGCTTCTACAGGTACGGACTGCTCGGCCGGTTCATCTGGGCGGGCCATGCGCTCGCCCGTCTTCACGGCGTCGATCCGCGCGATCTCGCCAGGTGCAGGACCATGGAAGAACAGCGCCGCTTCTTCGCCGAAAAGCTGTCGCCGCTCTTCGATCGTCCTTTCGTCCGCTTCCTGACGTCGCGGCGCGCCTCGCTGTTCGGGCTTGGCATTCCGCCGGCACAATACGAGGCGCTGGCCGGGCCGAATGGCGACATGGCGAATGTGCTGCGCGAGCGCACGCGCAGGCTTGCCTGCGATTCTCCCCTCTCCGAAAACTACTTTGCCTGGCAGGCCTTCACGCGGGGATATGGTGTGGACGCTGATGCGCAGCTGCCCCCCTATCTGCAGCGCGAAAACCACAAGGCGGTCCGTGCCAACGCCGAACGGGTGCGTGTGCTCAACGAAAACATGACGGAGCATCTTGCCCGCCTGCCGGCGGGTTCGCGCCACCGCTACGTGCTGCTCGATGCACAGGACTGGATGACCGATGCGCAACTCAACGCGCTCTGGAGGGAGATCACGCGCACCGCGGCGCCGGGCGCCCGGGTGATCTTCCGCACCGCCGCCGAGCCGACGCTGCTGCCGGAACGCATCGCGGAGTCCATTCTTGGCCAATGGACCTATCACGAGGAACGCTCGCGCGAACTCGCCTCGGCCGACCGTTCGGCCATCTATGGCGGTTTCCATCTCTATGAAAAACGGGGCTGAGATGACGGCCGCCCTTGGCGATCACGGCCGTCTCATGGACGGCATCTACCACCGTCAGCGTCTGATTTACGACGCGACGCGCAAGTACTACCTGCTCGGGCGGGACGCGCTGATCGCCGGCCTCGACGTGCAGCGCGGCGGCAGCGTGCTGGAGATCGGCTGCGGCACCGGCAGGAACCTGATCGCGGTTGGCCGGCACTATCCGCAGGCAAGGCTCTACGGCATCGACATTTCCACGGAGATGCTCAAATCGGCCCGCGCGGCGCTGCACCGGGCCGGACTTGAAGACCGCGCCCGTGTCACCCCAGGCGATGCCACGGCGTTCGATACGGAAGCCGCGTTCGGCACCGCAGACTTCGACCGCGTCTTCATTTCCTACAGCCTTTCAATGATCCCGGACTGGCGCCTGGCGCTTCAACAGGCGGCATCCGTTCTGGCGCCGGGAGGTCAACTCCACGTGGTCGATTTCGGGCAGCAGGAGCGATTGCCGCGCTGGTTTCGCTCCACGCTCCACGTCTGGCTGGCGAAGTTCCACGTCACGCCGCGCGGCGATCTGGAAGGCGCCATGCGCGAGATTGCGGGACGGATCGGCGGCACGCTGGAATTTGCGAGCCCATACCGCGACTATGCCCGCCTCGGCGTCATTCGCGCCCCGGCCGGCTGCTGGCCGTCGCTGCCTGCCGCCACCTGATTTCCTTCGCCGGGGACGGCCGCCGCCGAAGCCGTCCGGATCAAGAGGTCTCGACTGCTTTCGCGCTTTGCTTTCCGGCCCGCGCCACACCGAAATCGTCCAGGATCGCGTAGAGCGACGGGACGACCAGGAGGATCAGGAAGGTCGAGGCCAGCAGGCCGAAGACAACGGAAATGACAAGCGGTTTCAGTGTCTGCGCCTGTGTCGATGTCTCGGCGAGCAACGGCGCCATGCCCATGATCGTGGTAGTCACCGACACGAATATCGGCCGGAAACGGGCGCGCGCGGCTTCGCCCGCCGCCTGTGCAACGCTCATCCCGCCGCACGAACGGTCCTTGATGACCTCGACCAGCAGGATGGCGTTGTTCACGACGATTCCTGCCAGGGAAGCGGCGCCGACCAGTGACGGCATCGAGATGTTGTAGCCCATGGCGACATGGCCCCAGAGCACGCCGAGGAACGCCAGCGGGATCGTCATCATCACGATCACGGGTTCCACATAGCTGCGGAACTGGAACGACAGAACCATGTAGATGCCCACCAGCCCGAAGAGAAAACCGCGCAGGATCGAAGCCACGGTTTCCGCCGAATTCGCAGCCTGACCGCCAATCTCGAAGCGGAGACCGGGCGTCGCGGCGACCAGATCGGGCAGGAAGCCTGTTCTCATGCGCGCGGTGATCGCGTCGGCATTTCCGATCCGCCCGTCGACATCGGCCTGGACGGTCACGCTGCGCTGGCCGTCGACATGCGTGATGCTGCCCCAGCCGCGCCCCTCGGCAAACTGGACAACGGTGCCCAGCGGGACCTCGCTTCCGTCCGCCAGCGAGAGCGTGAAATCGTCAAGGTCGGCGCGTGCGTCGCGGTCGCTGCCGGCGAGCAGAACCTCGATTTCATGTGCGATATCGCCGGTGCGCACATCGGCCAGCCGGGTACCGAGATAGGCCGCGCGAAGTTGCTCCGCGACCTCCGCGGCGGTCAGGCCCAGCGATTGGGCGCCGCGGGCCAGCGTGAGGCGCAGCTCGGGCTTGCCGGGGCGAAGGTCGAGCATGGCATTTCGCACGCCGGCATAGGTTTCAAGTTCTGCAAGGGTGGCACGCCCCGCCGATTGCAGCACGTCCAGATCGGGATGGCTCAGCCGCAACTCGACCGCGATTCCCTGCGGACCGATCCCCGGTTCCGTCAGGACCAGCGACGAAACGCCGGGAAGGGCGCCGATTTCCCTGCGCCATTCGGTGATAAGTTCGTCCAGCGTCGTGTTGCGCGTCTCCGCGCCGAGAAGATCCGCCGAGACCGTTGCCAGATGCGCTCCGTTGCCGCCTGCCGACAGATTGCGATTGAACCGGGTGATAGTGCGGCGGACCAGCGCCTGGGAGCCGGGCTGTTCCGGGGTCAGGCGTTCGTTGACGCGGGCAAGTGCCGCCTCGACCTGGGCGACCGCGCTTTCGGTTCTTTCAAGCGGCGTGCCCAGCGGCATGAGGATGCGCGCTTCAAGCATGTCGCCATCGATCTCGGGCATCGCCTCGCGCTTCACCATGCCGCCGCCAAGTGCGCCGATCGTGAGAATGAAGGCGCCGATCACCATGCCGACCACCAGGTAGCGCCGGGCGATCGCAAGGTCGGCCAGCCGTCCGACGCCGTTTTCGCGCAACCGTTCGAACCGGGCGTCGAAGGCGGTGCGGAACCGGCCAGGTGCCCTGGCGGCGCGGACGAGCCCACCCTTCAGGTGGTGGGGCAGGATCAGGAAGGCCTCGACCAGGCTTGCGGCCAGGGCAGCGAGAAGGACCAGGGGCAGGACTTCCAGCACCGCCCCCAGTTCGCCGGCAAGAAACGACAGGGGCAGGAAAACCGCCACGGTAGTGAGAAAGGATGACAGCACTCCCGGCGCGACCGCCATCACCCCGCGCGTCACGCTGTCCAGACTTGCGCCATCCTTGGCATGGACGGCGATGGAATCCGATATCACGATCGAATCGTCCATCACGATCCCGATCGCCATCAGCAGCGCCACCAGTGTCATCATGTTGAGCGACAAGCCGGTAAGCGACATCCAGACGAAGGCCCCGAGAAAGGCCACTGGCAGGCCCATCGCGGCCCAGATCGCGAAACCGGGGCGGAAGAAAAGGCTCATCACGCCAATGACGAGAACGAGTCCGAAGATCCCGTTTTGCACCAGCATGGTCAGCCGGTCGCGGATGATCGACGTCACGTCCTGTACGACCTCGATCTGCAAGGCCGGCGGCATCCTGGCGGTCTCTTCCGCAACGAGTTCGGATATTGCGTCCAGCGCGCGCAGCGCATCCGCATCCAGCGGCTTGTGAACTTCCAGAAGGATCGCGGGCCTGCCGTTCAGGAGGGTGCGTTCCTCGGCGGGGTCGAAGGTCTCCGTGATTGTCGCGATCTCCCCCAACGTCAGGGTCGCGCCATTCGCCAGGGTCAGCACCGGAATGGTCCGCATGCTCGCGATGCTTCGCCGTTCCTCCGTGAACCGAAGCGCCAGATCGGCGGCCACGGTCTCCAGACTGCCGGCGGGAAGGTCCAGTTTGTGCGCGGCGATCGTTGCGGCCAGGCCCGCCGCTGTCAGCCCGTGCCGGGCCAGCACGGAGCGGGGTACCTCGATGCGGAACTGGCGCTCGCCGGTGCCCGACTGGATCACCCGCGCCACGTCCGGCAAGGCGGCGATGCGGTCTGCCAGTTCGTCCGCATACAGGTCCAGTTCGCGCATCGGCAGTTCACCCGACACGGCTACCGAGGCCACGAGATCGGTTCGGTGCAACTCACGCACCACCGGCGTATCGGCGCGATCGGGAAAGCTGTCGATTGCAGCCACTTCGGTGCTCACATTGCTCACGAAACGGATGGGATCGCCGCCCGGCATCATCGTCGCGACAGCTCGTGCGCTGTTGTCCTGCGCGGTGCAGGTCAGTTCCCGCAGGGCTTCCACGCCCTGCAGTCCGTCCCAAAGCGGCCTGCAAACGGCGTCTTCGACATCGCCGGGCGTGGCGCCGCGATAAGTGACCACGATTTCCGCCTCGACGGGGCGGAAGTCGGGAAATGTCTCGCGCTTCAGCGTCGGGGCGGCAAAACTGCCGGCCGCTATGAACAGCAGGAGCAGAAGGTTGGCGGCGGTGGGATGGCCAGTGAACCAGCGGATCATTCCTGCACCTCGATCGGATTGAGCCGCAACCCGGGAATGGCGGGCGCGATGTCATCGAGAACGAGACGCTCTCCGATTTCCAGGCCGTCTGCGACGACCACCATCCCGTCCTGCCGGAACACAAGCGTGACGGGGCGAAGTTCGAGCCTGCCGGCCGCATCCACGACATAAGCAAGATCGCCATGCAGCGCCGCCTCCGGTATCGCCACGCCGCCTGGCATCTCCAGCCCGGTCAGCACGACCTCGACTTGCATGTTGGGAACGAGAGGCATGCGCAAGGGCGGATTTGCGCCGGAATAGGGAGCATCGATCAGGACGACCACGGGCACCGTTCGCGCGCGCGGATCGAGCGCGCCTTCGATGCGCGTTACCTTGCCCTCCCAGATCTGCGACGGATCCGACGCCAGCCGCACCTCGGCCTGTACCCGTGCGGTAGGTCCCACCTGCATGGCGGCAAGCACATCGTGAGGCGTGTCGTCGCCAAACATTAGCCGCCGGAAGGTGGCGACAGGCACCTGTGTCACAACTTCGACCTGCGTGATCCCGTCGCCTGCCGCCAGCGTTTGGGTCGCATTGACATACTGGTGTTCCTGCGCCGTCACGCTTGTGACGCGCAGGTCGAACGGCGCGGCGATCACCGTGTGGTCGAGGTCCCGGCGGGCGCGGGCGAGCGCTGCCCGCGTGCGCCCGGTCTGCGCGTCGAGGCGATCCCGGCGCGATGGGAGAAGCGCAAGCGCGTTCTTCAGCTCCACGACCGTTCGCCGGGCGAGCAGGGTTGCCCGTTCGGCCTCGTCCACCCGGCTCTGCGCAACCGTTCCCTGGGCCACGAGTTCGCGGATGCGCGCAAACTCCTCCTCCGAGAGTGCAAGCCTGGCTTCTTCGAGCGACAGGATGCGCGCGGTGTTTTCCGCTTCGGCATCGATCTGCGCTGCCTCCGCCTCCAGCGCCTTCAGGTCGGCTTCGGCCTGTGCGATCGCGAGCTTGTAGTCGGCCGGGTCGATTTCAAGGATCCTTGTGCCCGCCGCGATGAGCTTTCCGGCCTCCAGGTCTGGGTGCCGCCAGATCACCTGCCCCTTCACCTCGGCGACCGCGGTCCAGGTCCGCGCCGCCCGCACATTGCCCCATCCTCGGGCAACAGGCCTGATTTCCCGCGCCGACACGGAAGTCACCCTGACTGCAAGGCCGGGCGGGTCCGCTGTGACCCTGGCAGGGCCGGGCGCGCGCGCGACGAACCAGAACGCGACGATTGCGCCAACGGCGATCGGCGGGATGATCCAAAGGGCGGAAAGGCGAGGCATGCTTTTGGTCCTTTCTGCGACAGGATTCAAACGGGAATCGGCGAACGGGCCGGAAGTCCGGAAAACCGGATCAAGGGGCCTGGCTGTTCATCCGGTCGCGGCGGGCATGAAGGTTCCTGTTGTTGACGGCAGTCGTGCGGACGGCTGCGATTGACTTTATAGCAATGCCAATTTAGTTAGCAAGTGAACACTAACTAAATTGGCGCAAGGATGCTTCGGCGCAAATCGGCGGAGGACCGCAAGACCGAAATCGTCACGGCCGTCCTGGACCTGGCCGATCGGGTGGGCCCCGATCGGATGACGGCCAGGAAGGTGGCGGAGACGGTTGGCCTGAGCCAGCCGGGAATCTTTCGTCACTTCGCCAGGAAAAGCGCACTATGGCTTGCGGTAGCCGATCAGATCGGGGTCCGCCTGTCTCAAGGATGGGCTGAAGCGATTGCCGCCAACGATCGTCCCGAAGCGCGCGTCAAGGCATTGATCCTTTCCCAACTGGGGCAGATCGAGGCAACGCCAGCCCTGCCTTCGATTCTGTTTTCGCGCGAACTGAACATGGACAATCCGGACCTGCGCGAGGCTTTCGGAAGCCTTCTGGCGGCGTTTCATGGCCATCTGGCAGCCGCCCTTGGCGAAGCACAGGCGCAAGGGTCGGTGCGCAACGACGTAAGCCCCGGGGACGCGGCGGTGTTTCTGACCTCCCTCGTGCAGGGTTTGGCGATCCGCTGGTCGCTCGGCGCGCGGAAGGGATCGTTGACGGAGGAAGGCGCACGGCTCGTGGACGTCCAGATGGCGCTGATGGCGCCCGATCTCCCTACGGAGCGCAAACGGACCTGATCGGCCGCGAAGCTGTGTTGCCTAAAAAGGACGGCAGCCGATTGCCGCCGTTAAGCATCGGCGGGCGGTCTTTGCCTGAAATGCGAGATCTGCCGGGATATGGTTCGGCCACGCTGAGCACCCCCGGAATGCCTCTCAGGGCCAGGCGCTTGCAATCTCATGTGGCCACCCCTGCATACCACAGTCGATGGCTGATACACTTTGAATTTCAATGTCTTCTGCGAAATCAATCGCTTGTGATGGTGGGCGGTGAGAGACTCGAACTCCCGACATCCTCGGTGTAAACGAGGCGCTCTACCAGCTGAGCTAACCGCCCTTGTGCCATCATCGGTGGGCCGTGCGCCGGTTTATGCGTTTCGCCGCCGGCGCGCAACCGAAATTGGCATGCATGGCGCCAAGGAAACGAAATCTGGGCAAATATCCTGCGCCGCCCGGTGTAATCCCGGTGCGGTTTCCGGAATGTGAAAAAACGGCTGACGGTTTCGTTTCGAGCCGCTTGACAGCCACCGTGGTTGCGCTTAAGTCACCGCCACGACGCCGGCTGCAAGCGGACCGGACGTCTATCGCGCGGGTGTAGCTCAGTTGGTTAGAGTGCCGGCCTGTCACGCCGGAGGTCGCGGGTTCGAGCCCCGTCACTCGCGCCATTTGCTTCCACAAGAAACCGGAACAGATGGCGCCCCTCACGCGCGATCGCGCATCGTGCCGCGAGCCGGCGAAATCCGCCCGTCTTCGGCAAGCTTTTTGACGAATTCCGTTATCGCCGCCAGTGTCGCTTGCGGTTTCTCGATATGGGGCGAGTGGCCGCAGCCGTCGAGAATGAGGCGCGTGAAAGGCACATTGAGCCGGCGTTCCAGCGTGTCGATCTGCGCCTGCGTGCCGTACTGGTCGTTCGCGCCCTGGATGGCGAGCACCGGTACGCCGATCCCGTCGATCGCGCCCTCGATGTTCCACGCCTTGAAGGCGGGCGTCAGCCAGCCGCCGTTCCAGCCGCCAAACGCATCGTCGACGTGATCGTGGTAGCGTGCGAGGCGCGCGCGCAATCCACCCTCCTCAAAGGCCTTTCTGGCCTGGGCGATCGCGGCGAGCCCCATCTCCTCGGCGAAGAAATGCGGCGCCATCAGCACCGCGCCGCGTATCCGGGCATCGCTGCTGCGGCCGAGATGGATCGCGGCGATCGAGGCACCGTCGGAATGGCCGACGAGTATCCCTTCGCGCAGGTCGAGCGCGTCGAGCACGCCGGGAAGCACATCCTCGGCCTCGCGCGTCATGTAGTCGACGGGCCAGGGCGCCGGATGCCCGCTCGACCGCCCGTAACCGCGCCGGTCGTAGGCGAACACGCCGTATCCGGTTGCCTCGGCGAGTGCCTGGGGAAAACCCCGCCACAACTCGACCGAGCCGAGCCCTTCATGTAGCAGGACCAGGGTCGGTGCGTGGCGGGGGCAGGGGCCGAAACAGCGGCCGTTCAGAACGGCGCCGCCGGCGGCAATCATCACGGGGTTTCGCGTATCCCAATTCATCGAGAGTCCCTTGCCATTCACGGTTTGCATCCTGGCATTGGAATAGCTCATCGGTCCTATTGAGGACAGGTCGCGGGCGCACGGGGTTGACGAAAGCCGGGGAACGGTGCCCGTATCTGGTGCAAGTGACGCAACGTGACCAGCGGCAAACGGGAAATGGGCAATGATGGCGAAGCCGGATGCCATAGCCGTCAAGGGCGGGCGTGGCGGTTCGGGCGCCGGCTCCGCTCCGGTGCAGCGCGCGCGCAGAAGCGGCAAGGCGCAGGAAAAGACAAACGCGGCCATTGCCATCAAGTTGCGCGACTATGCCGAACTGCTTACGCAGCAGGGGGCTGACGGCTTCCGGCAGCGGGCCTACAGCCGCGCCGCCGACGTGGTTTCCGCGCTGGAACGCCCGCTCGACGAGATATTGCGGGAAAGCGGGCGGGACGGCCTGGTCACGCTGCCGGGCATAGGCAAGGGAATTGCCGGCGCCATTGCCGAAATGATCGAGACGGGCCGTTGGGCGCAGCTGGAGCGGCTTCGCGGCGAACTGGCGCCGGAAAAGCTGTTCCGGACGATCCCGGGCATCGGGCCCGAACTGGCGGCGCGTCTTGCCGAGGATGGACATATGGAAACCCTTGAAGACCTGGAAGCCGCGCTTCACCTGGGCGCTCTTGACGTCAAGGGCTTCGGCCCGCGCCGCCGCGCGATGATCGCGGCCGCGCTCGCGCAGCGCCTTGGCCGGCCGTTGGCGCTGCGCACGGCCGAAACGCCCGCTCCGCCCGTGGCCCTGCTCCTTGAGGTCGATGCCCTGTACCGCAAACAGGCGGCGGCCGGTTCACTGCGCACGATCGCCCCGAAGCGGTTCAATCCTTCGGGCGAGGCCTGGCTGCCGATCATGCACGCGCGCCACGACGACTGGCACTTCACCGCCCTCTATTCCAATACGCTGCTCGCCCACCAGCTCGACAAGACCCGGGACTGGGTCGTGATCTACTATCACCTGGGCGACCAGCCGGAGGGCCGGTGTACGGTCGTGACAGAGACGCGCGGACCGAATGCGGGACAAAGAGTGGTCCGG
Source organism: Notoacmeibacter sp. (assembly GCA_019912385.1). Lineage (GTDB taxonomy): Bacteria > Pseudomonadota > Alphaproteobacteria > Rhizobiales > Rhizobiaceae > JAIOIW01. Next base: position 34,443 of record JAIOIW010000098.1, read on the forward strand.
GGGCGGGAGCCGGAATGAGCAAACAACGTATGACGATTGCCCCGGATGGCTTGTGCCCGCACCCCTTGCCGGCGCGGATTTCGGACGCGATGCGGCCCGTTCTTGCCGCGATTGCCCTTGCACTTGGCATGACCGGCGCGCCGGCCGCACTTGCCGCTTCGGTGAACGTGACGATCGATCTGTCGGACCAGCGCATGTATGTCTCGGCGGCCGGCCGGACCTATACATGGGCCACGTCCACGGCCAGACGTGGTTATCGCACGCCGGTGGGGACTTACCGCCCGATACGGCTGGAGCGCACATGGTATTCGCGCAAGTACAATATGTCGCCGATGCCCTATTCGATCTTCTTTCTGGGCGGCTATGCCATTCACGGAACGACCGAAATAGGAAACCTGGGCCGCCCCGCCTCCCATGGCTGTGTCCGTCTCCATCCCGACAACGCGCGCATCCTGTTTGATCTCGTGCGCCGCTTTGGAAAATCAGCGACGCGGATCGTCGTCAGGCCATGAGTCAGGCCATGACGGCCGGCGACGGATACTTTACTCTAAACCCAGCGTTGAAGTTGACACCGAACACATGGCGATGATTTGATACGACCACCCCGCGGCAGGATATCGGAACCGATGAACACGGTAGCCTTCTCGCCGTCACGCTGTGCCAAATGCGATGTTTGTGTAGTTCACAATCGTGCCATTTGCCGCGTTGCCAATGACGATGCGGTCAAGGAGTTGAACCGCATTTCGCGCCTGCGTAACTTCGCCGGCGGCCAGGTTGTCATGGCGCAATACGAAGATGCGATCCTGGTCGGCAATGTCATCAGCGGGATCCTAAAGCTCACGAATACCAGCGAGGACGGTCACCAGCAGATCGTCGGGCTGCTCTATCCATCCGATTTTTTCGGGCGTGCATATCAGAAGGAAACGCGGTTTTCCCTGGAGGCGGCGACCGACGTCACCCTGTGCTGCATGGATCGCATCGCGTTCGAGCACGTGCTGGCGCGTTTCCCAGAGCTCGAGCACGAATTGTATATCTCCACACTCGACGAAATCGACGCGATGCGCGAATGGTCCGCGCTGATCAATGGCCGCACGACCATGCAGAGGGTCGCGACCTTCCTGTTCATCCTTGCCAAGCGGTCCAGCAACCTGTTCTGCACGCCTGCAAGCGAACCGGCTTTCCCTCTCATAACCGTTCCGGTCAGCCGGCGGGATTTCGCCGGTTTTATCGGTACGACGCCCGAAACCTTGAGCCGCAACATCCAGTTGCTGGCGCGCAAGCGCGTGATCCGGATCAGGGATTCGAAGCATTTCGAACTCTTGTGCGAATCTTCGCTTGCGGAATGCGCCGGAGAAGCACTCGAAGACCTGACGAATTTGATGGTTGCCAGACAGGTCGTCCCGCAATAGCCATTCATGCCGGGAACAGGGCTCCGCGCGCGGCTTGCACCCGCTTGCCGAGTCATGGATTGTCCCGTTTGGGAGAACATTCTCTCCGGGATGACAGGATGGAAATGCCAGGTGCCGGTCGTGTTTGCGGTTGAAGGTGAACCTCTCGGCGTTGCCGTGTCTCGTGCCGATGCCGGCAAGCGTCACCGCGATGCGTGAATCGTTGAAGATTGCCTGTGTCGGCGAAGCCATGATCGAGCTGTCTCTCGATCCCGCGGGATCCAATGCGAAGCTCGGCTTCGCCGGCGACGTGCTCAACACCGCCATCTACCTTCGCCGCGCGCTTGCGCCGGACCATCAGGTTGATTTCGTTTCGGCCGTCGGCAGCGACGCCTTGTCGGAACGCATGCTTGCCTTCATTGAAAGCGAAGGCGTGTCGACGAAAAATGTGAGGCGTCACGGCCATCGCCTGCCCGGGCTCTATGCGATCAGCAACGATGCCGGCGGCGAACGCAGCTTCTCCTACTGGCGGGAGAACTCGGCCGCGCGGCTTCTGTTCCAGTTGGATGGGACGGTCTCTTTCGATGTTCTGGAGCGTTATGACGTTATCTACCTGTCGGCCATAACGCTCGCCATCCTCCCGCCCGATGTACGGATGGGGCTGATCGCCTGGATCGCGGAATTCCGCAAACGTGGCGGAAGGTTTGCCTTCGATTCCAATTTCCGGCCGCGTCTTTGGGAAGACCGCAAGGCGGCGCGCGATTCGGTTTCGGCGGCCTGGGCGGTCTGCGACATCGGCCTGCCGTCGGTCGACGATGAGATGGCGTTGTTTGGCGATGCGGACGAGAGCGCCGCGCTGGCCAGGTTGCGCAGCTATGGCATTGGCGAGGCCGTGGTAAAACGCGGTGCCAGGGGGCCGATCGCCCTTTACAGCGACGGGTTTTCTCAACCGGCCTTCGCGCCCGTGCCGAAGGTGGTCGACACGACGGCCGCCGGCGACAGCTTCAACGGCGCATTCATGGCCGCGCGCCTGCAAGGCGCGTCGTTCGAGGAAGCCATGGCCGCCGGTCACGAATGCGCCTCGCAGGTGATCCGGTACCGCGGCGCCATCCTGCCGCGGTAGATCGCGGTGTTGTGTAGGGTCGTGAATAAAGGGAAGTGGTGCTGCGAGAGAGAATTGAACTCTCGACCTCTCCCTTGCCAAGGGAACATCTTCCATGGATTTCCGGGCTTCTGACCCCTGAAACCCCCAGAACACAGTAAAAACATGCGGTCATTTCTGTGCGGTTTCTGTGCGGAAGCCGTCCTTCTTCTTAAATGACGCCGCCGTGGACGGAGCCAATGGGGTTGTATTGCGCCTCTTGCGGCCGGAGCACCATCACAGCGCGTCCGTCACCGAACTCCTCGAACGAGAAGTCGATGAGGTTGCAGATCGGGGGCAAGGGTAGGTCACCGCGAATAACGGTCTGGAGAAAATCAAGACCGCTCATGGCGCGTGCAGCAACCGCCAGCGCGATAGGGTCCTGTCGCTTACGCAGCGTTTACTCATGGTTAACTTCATATATGTACGGTTTAGTTCAGTGGATAGAACGCTCGCGGATGTTGGGGGCTAGCGAGCTATGACTTCGCTCAAGTCCACTGATGGAGTCGCACAAACGCGCCAATCAGCGGCCTTTTTTCGGGGGGGATCGGGCATGCATGACGAGATTTCTATCACTGGCGCCATAGAAGCGGCGGGATCAAAGATTGCGCTCAGGGGCAATCTCAATCTCAAACACGCGCGCGAACTAGCCGTCAGCCTGCAAAGAGCGGTCGCATCATCCAATCAGGTCGAGATCGACATCAGCGGCTTGACGCACATCGACGCCAGTTCTCTGCAGCTTCTTCTGTCTATTCGAAAGAGCACCCAAAGACAGGGCAAGGTCCTACTGCTGACCGGCAGGCTGGATGAATGCTGTCGCCAGGTCCTCGCTTCGCTTGGTCTTCTTGGACCCGGTGGTGAGCCGCGTACGCCGGCCGAGGCGTTCTGGCTGTCGCAAACAGCGTCGAAAGCACAGGTGGCGTAATGAGCAAGACAATCCTGACCATCGACGATTCTGCCTCCGCCAGGCAGATGATTTCCCTGACACTTGCCGGTGCCGGCTACACCGTCGTGGAGGCGGCGGACGGATCCGAGGGGCTTTCCAAGGCTACGTCCTGCCGGATTGATGCGGTGCTGACCGACCTCAACATGCCGGTGATGAACGGGCTCGACTTCATCCGGGCCTTTCGCGCTCATCCGGCCAGCACGGGCGTACCGATCGTATTTCTGACAACCGAATCCGATCCAGAGATGAGAGCGCAGGCCAAGGCGGCCGGCGCCACGGGCTGGATCGTCAAGCCGTTCCGTCAGGATCAGTTGGTCGCTGTTATGAGAAAGGTTGCGGGCGCATGACGACCGATCCAGCCGACACCTTCCGACAGGAAGCACGCGACTTGCTTGAACAACTCGAACAGGCACTTCTCGATCTCGACCAGAATCCAAATGGCGACGGCCTTGTCGACACGGCCTTCCGTGCGCTCCACACCATCAAAGGGTCGGGCGCAATGTTCGGCTTCACCGAGGTCTCCGAGTTCGTCCACGAGTTCGAAACCGCATTCGACCATGTGCGCAAGGGTAGAACCCGGATCAGCGCTGAACTCGTGACCATCGCGCTGAACGCCAAGGATCACATCGCCAGGCTAATCGCCGAGCCGGGGCAAAATACCGCCGCAGGAGAGCCAATCCTCAAGTCTCTGTGCGCAATTGTCGACAGCCGGGTTGATGACGCCGGATTACCGGCGTCCGGATCTCCGGCGGCCGACGAAGTGAAGCCGGGGCAAACAGCGACCACCTGGAGGGTGACATTTGGTCTTCCCGGTGATGCGCTGGTTCTCGGCACAAACCCTGTGCTCCTGCTCGACGAACTGCGAGCACTGGGCCCCTGTGCGGTAGCTGCGCTGACTGAACAGATACCTCCGATCGAGGAGATCGAACCGGAAGCCTGTTATCTCATCTGGGATGTCGTACTGGAAACCGCAGCCGGTCGGGAAGCAATTGAGGATGTATTCATTTTCCTTAAAGACGACATGGACCTGTCCATTGCGCCGATCGAAGGTGGGAGGAGCGCGAGGCCGTCGGCAACCGGCGACGAACCAAGGACCGAGTCACAGGCCGCACCAGCGCCGAAGGCGGCGGTCGGAAACGCCGGAAAACCGGCTGCGAGCGAAAAGGCAAGCTCTTCGCTTCGCGTTCCTGCGGAGCGTCTCGACGAGTTGATGGACCGGGTCGGCGAACTCGTGATCGCTCAAGCCCGTCTCTCCCAGATCGCAGCCGCCGGTGACGACCTGAACCTCAAGTCGGTGGTCGAAGAGATTGAACGGCTGACCTCTGGCCTGCGGGACACCACCATGGGCATACGGATGGTACCGATTGGCACTCTGTTCGGCCGGTTCCGGCGTCTAGTTCACGACCTTTCCGACGAGCTTGACAAGCAGGTCGAATTCCTGACCTCCGGCGAGGAGACCGAGCTCGACAAGACTGTCATCGAGCGCCTCGCAGATCCGCTGGTCCACATTATACGCAACGCCGTTGACCACGGTCTGGAAACACCCGAGCGGAGAGGTTCTGCGGGCAAGGCGGCCAAGGGAACCGTGCGTCTGGCTGCGGTCCATACCGGGGCCGAGGTCGCGATCTCGATCACCGACGACGGCGCCGGTCTCGACGCCGATCGCATCCGCGCCAAGGCCGAGGAGGCGGGCTTGATCCCGGCGGATTCGACGCTGCCCGAACAGGAACTCTACCAGTTCATCTTCAATCCCGGGTTCTCTACTGCAAGCGAGGTCACCTCGGTCTCCGGTCGCGGCGTCGGCATGGATGTAGTCAAGCGAACGATTGAAGGCTTGCGTGGGACGATCGACGTGTCGAGCAAGCCTGGAGAGGGTACCACGGTGACGCTGCGCCTGCCGCTTACGCTTGCCATCATCGAAGGGATGCTGGTGCGTGTCGGAGCCGGGCGCTATTCCATTCCGCTTTCGGCTGTCGAGGAATGCGTGGAACTCCCCGCTTCGGTGGCCGCCCGAGACAGGGGACGCAACTTCCTTAACATCCGTGGCAATCTCGTGCCCTTCCTGAGGTTGAGGGAACTGTTCAATACCTCTACGTCAGCCGAACTGCACCAGAAGGTGGTCATCGTCTCGACCGGCGAGCAGCAGGTCGGGCTGGTGGTCGATCAGATCCTCGGCAACAACCAGACGGTTATCAAGTCGCTCAGCAAGCTCCATTCGGACGTCGAGACATTCTCCGGCGCCACAATTCTCGGCGACGGGACGGTCGCGTTGATCCTCGATGTAGGACACCTGGTCCGGTTCGGACACAGCTTCGAGGACCGTTTGAGAAGCGAGCAGACGGGGAGGGCGGCGTGAGCACGATGGCGACAGCCACAAAGGCCGAAACTTTGAAGACCGGCGCTACGATGCGGGCACTGACCATGGGGTTGCAAGACGAAGTCTTCGCGATCGAGGCCGAGAGCGTCCGCGAGATCCTGGACCTGGTCCCGATCACTGAGGTTCCCAACGCCCGTGCATTCGTCGGGGGACTGATCAACGTCCGCGGGCGCGTTGTGCCGCTAGCGGATTTGCGGGTGATGTTCGGCATGGACCGTCCGGAACCGGGTCCGGACACGCGGATCATCGTAATCGAGATCGAGCTGGCCGGCGAGCCGACGATCGCCGCCATTCTGGCCGACCGCGTCGACGACGTCGCCGACATCGAGACCGCGAGCATCGAAGAGGCTCCGAAAGTCGGTATGCGCTGGCGTCCCGAATACGTGAAGGGAATCGGCAAGCGCGGCGACGACTTCATCATTTTCCCCGACATGGGGCGGATTTTCGGACATGAGGGAGGCGGGGGACGCGCCTCTAGGAACGAAGAGAGGACGGGACAATGAGACTAACGCTAAAGGTTAAACTGGCAGCGGCCTTCGGGACGGTCATCCTATTGGCCGCCGGAGGCGTGATTGCCGGCATACTCAACCTTGGAAGCCTGAACACGAGGGTGGAACGGATCACGCAGGAGGACTGGGTCAAGATCAAATTGTCCAACGAATTCCTTGCGTCGGTCAATGAGAACGCACGCGCCAATTTCGAGATGATCCTAGCGGAAAACGCCAGGGAACGATCCGAGATCAGCGAACGGATTTCCAGTAACGCCAAGGCCATCACCGAGAAGGTGGACCAGGTGGAGGCGATGCTCTACGCGCCCAGGGGCAAGGAACTCATTGTCCAGGTGAAAGAGACGCGGAAACCCTACGTGGCGAGCTTCGGGGAGATCGCGAAGCTTCTCAATATCGGTGACCAGCAGGGCGCCATTCGCGTCGCCAACGAGACCATGGTTCCGGCCCTGGGCAAGTTCATCGGCGCCATTAACGAGTTTGTCGCCTTCCAGGGCGAGCTCATGAACAAGAGTGGCGCGGAAGCAGCGGCTGCCTATTCTACCGCCCGCACTATGATGCTGGCGATCCTGACTGTTGCGGTCCTGATTGCCGTACTGTCCGCAACCTGGATCGTGCTCAACATCTCCCGCGGTGTATCGAATGCGGTCAACCTTGCTCGTGCCGTCGCAAGCGGTGATCTGCATGCAAGCGCAAATGCCAAGTCCAATGACGAGATCAAGGATCTCATCGACGCGCTCAACCAGATGGTCGCCAAGCTGCGTGAGGTCGTTGGCGAGGTCACCACGGCTACGCGCAATGTTGCCTCGGGAAGCCAGGAGATGTCCGCTGCTGCCGAGCAATTGAGCCAGGGTGCCGTCGAGCAGTCTTCCTCGACAGAGGAAGCTTCCGCTTCCGTCGAGCAAATGGCTGCCAATATCAAGCAGAACGCAGACAACGCCGCGCAGACGGAATCGATTGCGCGTCAGGCGGCCATGGACGCACAGAGTTCCGGCAAAGCTGTTGGCGAGGCTGTGAAGGCGATGGAGACGATCGCCGACAAGATCCTGATCGTTCAGGAAATCGCCCGGCAGACCGATCTTCTGGCTCTCAATGCCGCTGTCGAGGCGGCAAGGGCCGGTGAGCACGGCCGCGGCTTCGCCGTCGTTGCCTCAGAAGTGCGCAAGCTCGCCGAGCGCAGCCAGGCGGCTGCCCAGGAAATCTCCGGACTATCCGGCAATACGGTCAAGTCGGCACAAAGCGCTGGAGAAATGTTGGCCAAGCTCGTGCCCGACATCCAGAGGACCGCGGAGCTGGTTGCCGAGATTTCGGCTGCTTCCAACGAGCAGAATGCCGGCGCCAGCCAGATCAATGCCGCCGTACAGCAGCTTGACAAGGTAACCCAGCAGAATACCTCTGCCGCAGAGGAGATGTCCTCCACGGCCGAGGAGCTGGCCAGCCAGGCCGAACAGCTGCAGTCGAGCATCAACTACTTCCGCTTTAATGACGGTGAACGCCGCCAGTCGTTGAAGACAAGTTCGGCCCGCCGTAGCGAAACGGCCCATGTCGAGCATGCCGGCTCGGGCGGCAGATCGAGGAGTGTTGTGGCAGGCCTGCAAGAAAAGATCGCTGCAGCCGCTCCGCTCATCAAGAAGAATCGTGCCGACATAACCGATGGCGGGTTTACCTTCGACTTGGGCGAAGATCGCGACGAACTTGATACTGAATTCAAGCGCCAGGGTGCGGCATGACGTCCGTTCCCCTGAAGGGCTGGCGCGGCGGACGCGCGCCCTCCCTTCGCAAGCGCGACGCGCAAAGGCTCGCTGCCAAGGCAGTCGGCCATGCTGGTTGCGGCACGCCTGGAAGCCTATCACCCGCAGAAACCGCACTCGAACTGACGGAGAGCCTTGATGACTGAGGCCAGACAATTCGTCACTCTCGCAATAGCCGGCGAATTGCTTGCCGTGCCTGTCGATCAGGTGCGCGAAATTCTCCAAGTCCAGCCGGTCTCGCGCCTGCCGCATGCGCCGGCGCATTTGCTCGGCATGATCGACGTGCGCGGTCAGGGTGTCCCCGTCATCGATCTGCGCCTGAAGCTGGGCTTTCAACAGGTCGAAGACGATGAGAATACACGGGTTATAGTCCTGAACGTCCCCACTGCTGCTGGAGCGACAACCTTTGGGCTCAAGACGGACCGGGTCTTTGAGGTCACCGCACTTGACGAAACCGGGCTGGAGCCTCCTCCCGAGATTGGCGTCAAGTGGCATTTGGACCTGATTGTGGGGATCGGACGCCGCAACGGCGCTTTCGTAACGGTGCTCAATTTGGAGCATCTGTTCTCTTCCAGCGAGGCGACTGCCCTTTCAATAGCGGCCAACCAGGCCGCCTGACCGGCGGTTCTGATTGCCTGCGCAACGCGGCGAGGAGGTATTGTGGGCGAGGTTCTGCGAATTGACGACGATTGCGTTTCACCCGCCGAGTTTAATCGGCTGCGCGAAGCCGATTTTAACCGAATCGCCGCGCTGATCGGCAGTCGTACGGGGATTAAGCTGCCGCCGGCCAAGAGGCTCATGGTAGAAGGTCGCTTGCGCCGGCGCGTACGCAGCCTGGGTTTCGCCGACCTGACGGATTATTGCCGCTTCCTGTTTGAAGAGAATGGCCTCAACGACGAGCTTGTCCACGTCATCGATGCGGTGACGACCAACAAGACGGATTTCTTCCGTGAAGAAGGGCACTTCACCGTCCTCGCGAACAAGCTCGTACCCTCCCTGCTTTCCCTGCGCCGGGCCGGATCGACGCCGAAGCTGAAGCTTTGGAGCGCGGCCAGCTCCAACGGAGCGGAAGCGTATACCATCGCCATGGTCCTGGCCGATCTGGTCGCATCGCGCAACATAAACTTGCAGTTCGTGGTGCTCGGGACCGACATCTCGACCCGGATGCTCGCCGCCGGTGAAAAGGCCGTCTATCCCGCCGAGATGATCGGGCCGGTGCCGGCCGGCATGAAGCAACGATACCTGATGCACGGGCGATCACAGTCCCGGCAGAGCGAGGTGCGCATCGTGCCCGAACTGCGCCGGCATGTACGCTTTCGCCGGCTCAACCTGATGGACGAGAGCTATCCGGTGGAGCGGGACGTCGACGTCATTTTCCTGCGCAACGTCTTGATATATTTCGAAAAAGAAACGCAAGAGGTGGTTGTCTCCCGGTTGATGGGACATTTGAGGCCGGGCGGTTTTCTAGTCCTCGGTCATTCCGAATCCATGATTGGTACCAGCCTGAGCCTTACCCAATGGGCGCCGGGCGTCTTTCAGAAACCGACAGCTAACGGGTGAGTGGAATGGCCAGCGCAGTCTCAACATCCGTTCCCTCAAGGAAAATCCGCGTCCTGATCGTCGATGACTCTGCATCGGTGCGAAAGACGCTTTCGGAGATCATAGCGAGCGCTCCCGATCTGGAGGTCATGGCCACGGCATCCGATCCGTATGTCGCAGCCGAACGCATCAGGCAGGAAGTACCCGACGTCATCTTCCTCGACATCGAGATGCCGCGCATGGACGGCCTGACGTTCCTGCGCAAGATCATGGCGCAACGGCCGATCCCGGTCGTGATCTGTTCGACACTCACTGAAGAGGGTTCTCACGCATTCATGCAGGCGCTCGAGGCCGGCGCCGTCGATGTCATCAGTAAGCCACGGGTGGATACGGCCCAGGCTCTGACTGAGTCGCAGATGCGTATCTGCGATGTGGCTCGCGCCGCCGCCCACGCCCAGTTCGGGCGCAAGGCGCGCCTCGCTCCGCCCGTCCGCGTGGAGGCCAAGCTCTCGGCTGACGTCATCATTCCCGCAATGCATCCCGGCCGCTCGGCGAACCTGAGGACCGACCCGGTCGTCGCCATCGGCGCTTCGACCGGTGGGACCGAAGCTTTGCGCACGCTGCTGACTGCAGTGCCGGCCGGCTGTCCGGGAATCGTCATCGTGCAGCATATGCCGGAGAAGTTCACCGCTGCATTCGCGCGCCGTCTCGACGGACTGTGCGCAATCTCGGTTAAGGAAGCCGAAGATGGCGATTCCGTGCTCCAGGGACGGGCGCTGATCGCACCGGGCAATCGTCACATGGTGGTGGAGCGCATTGGGCGGCAGTTCCGGGTCGCCATCAAGGACGGACCACATGTTTCGCGCCACCGGCCTTCGGTCGACGTGCTGTTCCGTTCGGTCTCGCAAGCCGCCGGACCGAACGCGCTCGGAATCCTGATGACCGGTATGGGTGACGATGGGGCCCACGGTCTGCTGGAGATGCGCAATGCCGGCGCACGCACGATAGCCCAGGATGAGGAAAGCTGCGTCGTTTTCGGCATGCCCAAGGAGGCTATTGCGCTTGGCGCAGCGGCAATCGTGCTGCCGCTCAATCGCATCGCCCGGGAGATCACAGCGGAGCACGCGCGCCAGTCGGAACCTGGCCGATGACCGCGGCCTCTCTCGCATCTGCGCCCGTGCAACGTGCCGATCTTGACGAGAGCGGGCCGCTTGCCGCCATCATCGGGCAATTGGCCAGTCCGCGCGCGGAGATCGAGCGCACCTTTCTGGACATGGGAGCGCGTCTCGTCGACTGCATTGCCCTGCTCAACGAGACGTCGGCCGCTTATGAACGGATGCCTGTCGAGATGGAGGGCCCGGACATCGATCGTGCTTCACAACTCCTCGCTACGATCCGCGGCAAGGTCGAGGAGATGGCTGACGCCAGCTCCTACGAGCAGGCGACGATAGAACGGCTGGCCCCTTTGGCCGCAAGGGTCGCCACTTCCCTGGCGGACTTACGTAGTGCCACGCGCGCAGTTCGGTTCATCGCGGTCAACGCACGTATTGCTGCGGCTTACGTGCAGGCGCAGCAGGAGGACATGGCCGCTTTCACCAAGGACATGATGGGGTTGAGCCGGCAGGTTGAGGAGGTCGTGGCGGCATTCATCAAGGCCTATGAGGAATTCGCAGCCAATCTTGCCGGTGCACGCTCTGCCAGCGCAGCGTTTGCCGCGCGCCATGGTTCCACAATGGCCGAGATATCCGGGCGTCTCATCCATCACCTGACCATCACCGAAGAGCACCGAAATCATGCGCGGGCAGGAGCTGCAGAGCATGGTCAGGTGACTGACAAGATACGGTCGCGCATCGGTGCCGCCGTGGGTGCCTTGCAGATCGGTGACATTACGCGCCAGCGCGTCGAGCATATCGAGCAGGCGCTGCAATTCCTGGTCGACTGGGAACGCAATCAGCTCCCTGAGACCGATCGGTCGCATGACCATACGAGGTCCGCCGTCTGCCACCTCCAGTCGGCGCAACTGGACGAGACGCTGAAGGAGTTCGATCAGCAGATTGTCGACCTGGCCCAATCGCTGCAGACGCTTGCCGCAGATGCCAACGCCGTGCTCCGGGCCGGTCACCGGGAAGCCGAAGCGCTGCTATCGGCCGGCGGAACGGCACTGAATGCACTCATCGACGATCTCGGCGAGATCGGCCTTCTGTTCGCGGATTTCGGCAAGACACGCGCGCGGATGGAGCTCGCCCTGAACGGTTTGGCTCATTCGGCTTCCGTGATGGTCAAGCACCTCGGTGCGATCGATGCGATCGAGCGCGAGATCCGCATGTTGAGCCTCAACACCACGATCCATTGCGGTCGGCTGGGTGAAGACGGGAGCGGGCTGCGAACCATAGCCCACGACCTGCGTGAACTGGCGCAGCGAACTGTAACTGCCACGGGTGCCATTAAGATAGCGCTGGATGTGGCGGATGGACTAGCCAAGGATATGAGCGACAGCCGGTCTTTGGATTTAGGCAGCCGTACTGCAACGCTCGAGAACGATGCGAGGACAGCAAGCGATTTGTTTGGAACGGTGGTCAGCAGACTTCGCGATCATGCGGGCATAATTGCCACGGTTGGTCCGCGTGCCGTCGATCAGCTCGAGGCGGCAGTTGAGGCTGTTTCAGGACGGCGAGACTTTGTAGAGGACTGGCGCGATGCATGTGTTGAGATTGTCTCCCTTACATGCCTTGACCAAGATGGCCTGCAAACATGTCAGATCGATGCAGATATCCTGTCCAACATCTTCGCGCTTTACACGATGGACAGCGAGCGCCAGGTTCATGGTAGGCTATTTGGCACTTTTCCCAGTGCGATGGCTGCCACGGATTCACCCTCGCATGTGCAGGAAGCAATTGAAGACTTCTTCTTTTAAGCGGCAGGGCGCGCTGCCTACGTCGCCGGAGACATTATCAATAACTTGCGATGCCGGCCTTGCACCGATACCCCGGCGGAGCGGCTCGGTCAGTCACGACCAGGGGCTTCGAGGGCCGGCAATCCAAGGCTGCGAACGACGCTGATCCAACTCACCTAGAGCGTTTTCGGGATAAATTCGGTCATGCATCGCAACCGGCGTGGGCGAGGAAGTTTTCGCATTCTTTGGGCTGGAAGCGATCGATGGCGAGAGACACGGCGTCCCACAATTCGGAAATTGAACGGACAGCGACCTTTCGCAGGAAGGCCTTCAGCTTGGCGAAGACCATCTCGATCGGATTGAAGTCGGGCGAGTATGGCGGAAGATAGCGAAGGGAAGCCCCGGCTGCCTTGATGATCTCGCCGGCACCGGCCACCTTGTGAGTCGGCAGGTCATCCATGACGTCGACATCGCCGCGGCGAACCGATCACCATCGTGACCCTTGGGATTGACTTGGGCAAGAACCTGAACAGCGTCATGGGCCTGGATGCGGAGGGTCAGATCGTTTTGCGCCGACGCGTCAGGCGGGCGACCTTCACCGAACTCGCAGGCAGGCTTTCACCGTGTACCGTCGCTATGGAGGTGTGCTGCGGTGCGCATCATGTCGGCCGCCTCTTTGCCGCAAAGGGCATCGGGTCCGGCTGATATCGCCGGAGTATGTCCGCCCTCACGTCCGTGCACAAAAGAATGACGACAACGAAGCGGCGGGGATTGCCGCGGCAGCGACGCGACCGACCATGCGTTTCGTCGAGTTGAAGAGCCAGCACCGGCTCGACCTGCAGACGCTGCACCGAGCCCGCTCTCGTCTGGTGGCAGCGCGCAAGGCGCCAGCGAACCAGTTGAGGGCGATCCTGCTTGAGCGTGGACATTCCTTTCGGCAGGGGCGCAAGGTTCTTCAACGGGAAATCGATCCGTTCCTTGCCGAGCCGCCTACGGACCTTTCGACCCGCATGCTGCTGATCCACCGGGCGCTTGCCGCCAAGCTCGTCCGCATCGCCTGGGCGAGCCTGCCGCGCGGCATCAGCTTCGAGCGGGGATAGGGACAGGCAGGACGCCTCAACTTCAGAAAAGCGCTCCCGAGAAATCCCCCAGTCCGGCGGTCCAGGGAATGCGTCCAGAACTATGTACGCTATCTTACATATATTTTTTACGATTAATGCATATCTTAAGCACTGAGCCGCGACGCAAGTTGGCAGTGATCGTAGCTCCATCAACAAACAATAATAAGCTTTTAAAGCGAATTTCGATCGACGAGCCCCGGGGAGGGGGTGCAGAATGGTCAAGGAGCTGTCCAGATTTTCACGGTTTGGGGCTTTCCGTCTGCTGCTGCTCCTCGCAGCGGTGATATTCAACGCCGAGACGGCGATCATGTTCGCCCTGGGACCGTATTTGCAGTCCCATCCGCTGCTCGCTTCCGCCATCGATCCCGCCATCCTGACGCTGGCGCTGTTTCCCGTTCTCTATTTCATGGTCTTCAAGAAAATGGTGCGCGAGGGCGAAGCGCTGGCCGCTTCCCGCGACGAAATCCGTGCGGCACATGACGACCTGGAAATCATGGTCGAAAAACGCACCGCGGAGATAGAGCGGACAAAGCGCGACCTTGAAGTGAGTCTGCAGCGGTTCACCGACATCGCCGAAACGGCCGGTGACTGGATCTGGGAAATGGACGAGAATCTGCGCCTCTCGTTCATGACTCCGCGATTTTTTGAAATTTTCCCGATCGCCCGCGGGGACCTGATCGGCAAGACCCGTGAGGAATTTGCCGGCGTGAAAGCGTGCGACGAGAATTGGCGCCGGCACCTCGACGATCTTGCCAACCGCCGCCCGTTCCGCAATTTCACCTATTCTACCGCCCAGTCCGACGGACGCCCGCAACACATCCAAATCAGCGGCAAGCCCATATTCGATGCCGATGGCAATTTCAAAGGTTATCGCGGCACAGGCACCGACAAGACGACCGAGATCGAAGCGCGCGCCGCCGTGGAAGAAAGCGAGAAGCAGTTCCGCAACTTGATCGAAGGCTCGATCCAGGGCGTCTTTGTCCACGAGGACTGGAACATCCTGTTCGCCAACCAGGCGATGGCGGAGATCTTTGGCTATGATAGCCCCGAGGAAATTCTCGCTCTCAAAAGGGTCGAGCCGCTGATCGCGCCGGATGAGCGCGAGCGCCTGACGGGCTACAGAACTGAGCGCGGGAAAGGCGAGGACGCGCCCGAAATCTACGAGGCCCGCGGGCTGAGCAAGGATGGATCGGAGATCTGGCTCGAATTCCGCGTCAGGAATGTCGATTGGCACGGCATCGCTGCGACGCAGTGTGTCATCATCGACATCAGCGAACGAAAGGCCGCGGAAAAGGCCCTTCACGCGCAAAAAGAACAATTGCGCCAGATTCTGGTAAACGTTCCCCGCGCCATCATTACCGTTGATGAAAATGGCATCATCAGGAACTTCAACCCGGCGGCTGAGACGACGTTCGGCTATTCGGCAAAGGAAGCAATCGGGCAGAATGTCTCGATCCTGATGCCGCAGGCAGAAGGAAAGCTGCACGATGGCCACGTCCGCTCCTATCTGGAAACCGGAGCGAAAAAATTCATCGGCCGTGGGCCGCGCCGGCTTACCGGGCGCCGCAAGGATGGCCGGGAGTTTCCCATGGAACTTGCGCTTGGCGAAGCAGACCCTGAACTCAAGAACAGGTTGTTCATCGGCGTTGCGAAGGATATCACGGATGATATTAGGGTAGCGGAAACGATCAAGCAGCAAAACGAACAGCTGCGCAAGCGTGACGCCGAGTTGAGCGAGCAGAACGAGCGCTTCAATGCTGCCTTGGAGAACATGTCGCACGGCCTGTGCATGTTCGATCGATGGCAACGTCTTGTTGTCTGCAACGATCGCTATGCATTGATCTACGGTCTCTCGCCCAAAATGATCAAGCCTGGAACAATGTTAACACAGATCCTGCAATACCGCATTGCATCGGGTATCTATAATGGTGATACGCCGGAAGAGTATATCCGGGAACGTCGCGCCGCTGTCATGGAGCGCCATAGCAGCACGAAGGTTCACGAACTCTCCGATGGCCGTACCGTGGTGATCCGGCATCAGCCGCTCGCCGATGGCGGTTGGCTGAGCACCCATGAAGACATCACCGACTATAGACGTATCGAGAAGCATCTCGCTTACCTTGCCCACCACGATGCACTTACCGGACTGGCAAACCGCGCTCTGTTGAAGGAACGGCTGGACGAGGAGCTGAAACGTAGCCGGCGGGGTGACAATTTTGCTCTGCTCTATCTCGACCTCGACGGCTTCAAGGGGATAAACGATACGTTCGGCCATTCGGCCGGTGACGAGCTCCTGAAAATCGTCGGCGAGCGGCTGCAGGATTGTATCAGGGAAACAGATCTTGTCGCCCGGTTCGGTGGTGACGAGTTCGCGATCCTTCAAGCTTCGGCGGAGCAGCCGTCCGGCGCAACAGAACTCGCCAAGCGAATAAATAGGGCAATCAGCACTCCGTTCGCGCTCGGACAGATCGAAGTCAGTATTGGCGTGACCATTGGCATCGCGATTGCGCCGAAAGATGGTTCCGACGGGGAACAATTGTTGAGCAACGCAGATATCGCCCTCTACCATGCCAAGGGTGTCAGTCGCGGGACATTTTGCCTGTTCGAGCCGGAACTGGAGACCGATGCCAAGCGGCGGCACACCATGGGGCTCGATCTGCGCGGGGCGCTCGGCAGAAAAGAGTTCGAACTCTACTACCAGCCCTTGTTCAATCTCAGGGAGGGCAAGGTCAGCGGCTTTGAAGCGCTGTTGCGCTGGCACCATCCCGAGCGCGGCACTGTCTCGCCGGGCGAGTTCATAACAATTGCGGAGGAGACGGGCCTTATCGGCGAAATCGGCGAGTGGGTTCTGAAACAGGCCTGCAAGGAGGCGGCGCGGTGGCCCGATGACATCAAGATCGCCGTGAATGTTTCGCCGGTTCAGTTCAGGCCCGGCAACCTTGCGCAATTGGTCCAGGACACGCTTGCTGCAACCAGATTGCGCGCCGGCAGATTGGAGCTGGAGATTACCGAGTCGGTGCTCCTGCACGAAAGCGGTGAGACACTTGCCACGCTTCATGAGCTGAAGAAAATCGGCGTTCGCATATCGATGGATGACTTCGGCACCGGTTATTCCTCACTCAGCTACCTGCGGAGCTTTCCGTTCGACAAGATCAAGATCGACGCGACCTTTGTCCGTGGCCTTTCCCATGGGGATTCCGACATCGGGATCATCCAGGCGGTGGTGGGTCTGGCGTCCCGACTCGGCGTGGAGACGACAGCGGAAGGTGTCGAAACAGAAGAACAACTGGAGATCGTCAAGGCGGAGGGCTGCACGGAAGCGCAGGGCTACCTGTTCGCCCTGCCCAGACCTGTCAGGGACATAGCGCACCTGTTGCCAAAGGGGAAAAAGAACATCACTTGCGCGGCGTGACATCTGGTAACGACAGAGTGTTGCGTAGCTGCAGATCCAACTCGTTGTAAAGCTCGCCGGTTCGCTTCATGTCGATCGGCCAACCCTCTCGCAACTGGAGGATGTGCGCGCGACGATATCCGTAGCGCAAGCGCCCACTTGGCCCTATGTTTCGCGGATCGACAAAGGGCGCGACACTCTCGTGAAGATTCTCACGGGAGGTCTGTTTGCAGTCTGCACCCAAATCCAGACCTGGAACATTTCCAGGCATCGAGGCGGTGCCCGATCGTCTCGACCCCAGCCCGGCGGATCGCGGCCAAGTACGATCGGGTCCATCTCTGCTACGAGGTCGGACCCAGCCTGTTACGGTCTTTGCCGATTGAACCGCGATCTTGGCCACGAGTGCATCGTGGTCGCGCGCTCGCTTATTCCAGGAAAGCCGGGCGATCGGGAGAATGAGAGCGGCGGTACAAAATTAGTCCACGGTAGCGGCGGGATCGTCCCGCTTCGGGCGGTGCAAAAAACCCGGCAACCTATTTTCCTTCCGTGACGAATGCAGGAGGGTTCGGGATCTATACCGTGGAACTTTATCTGAAGGTCCGTCTGGCTTGTTCTGAAGGAATGAGCCGACGTCAGGCTGCAAAGCATTTCAACATATCGCGCGTCAGCGTCGCCAAGATGCTGACGTATTCGACACCGCCCGGTTATCAGCGTCAATCGCCGATCCGCGGCCGAAGCTGATCGCCGATCTGAGCCATCGAATAATGACGCCGCCCCGGCGCCGGCGAGCTTTTGCTCCATGGATCTTGAGCCAGCGGCCACTTATGGCGCGTTGCAGTCGCCGTTTACGTGGATGTGAAAGACCGTTCCCCGCCCTGATCTGCCCTGCGCGTCGGGTACCGAGCGTCAGGCCTTCACCAATAGGAAGCACGGCACCGGCATGGTTTAGATCGGCATTGACAGTGGCACGGACGAGGGCGACCAGACGCGGGTGGCGACGTTGCGCACCATCGACATCATTGACGTCATGCCGATCAAGTCCGGCGCGTCAATCTCGGCCGAAATGATGGAGCAGGTGCGGGCGCGCATGCACAAGGCGATTGCGCTCATGAGTCACGAGATGATCCAGTCGCTCTTTAGTGTGGCGGTCCAGAAAGACTCGACGATATGGCCACCGAAAACCCAGCCGCGGCGCCCATTTTTGCGCTCCGACGATGTGACGTGAATGTCCTGTGCGCCGCCGCGTTTCCGTTCGGTTTCCGAGCGGTGGCGGAGAGGGGGCCGCTAAATCATTGAAATTATGGTGCTGCGAGAGAGGATTGAACTCTCGACCTCTCCCTTACCAAGGGAGTGCTCTACCACTGAGCTACCGCAGCCAAGTTCGAATGCGGCGGACTTCTGCCACAACAATACCGCAAGCGCAAGCGCGTTGCGCCTATTTTGCGGCAGCTTCGGCGACTCTGTTTTGCAAGCCGCCCCGCGAGCCTTTGCCAGTGCCGCAATCCGCGATAGGAAGGGTATGAAGGAGCTTCATGCCGTGTCGGAAAACGGGACCAAACACGCTGAAAAGGATGCCGGGCGAAAGGCGCGCCTGGCTGAACAGCTGCGCGCCAATCTCCAGCGCCGCAAGGCGCAGGCGCGGGCGCGCCGCGCAGGCGATGCAGACCAGCGCCCCGAAGGACTGGATACGGAAAAGGGAAGCGGGCGGGACGGTTGAACCGCGGCTCCGGCGCTCAGGACGTCGGTGCCAGTGCTCCGCGATCTCCGGTCCGCGCGTGCGTGCGGCGCGAATGCGACGCTCGATCCTTGAACCGGCCATATCTATGGTCTAGAGGAACCGGCTCGACACTAGTGTGGTGGATTTGAAATTCGCTTTATTGTTGGATCGAGGTCGCATTGCGAATTTCAAATCCGAAAACCACACTAGAAAAATTAACTTGCTAGTGTCCTGATCGAATCCGAAATCCGCGCGGCGCGTCCGAAAAATGAAGCGGATTTCGGATTCGGGATACTGGATTGCACACCAGGCCGGGACGGATTCCGGGAAAGCGCTTGTCATGGATCGAATTCGCATAACCGGCGGCAATGAACTCAACGGCGTGATTCCGATTTCGGGCGCCAAGAATGCGGCGCTTCCGCTGATGATCGCGGCGCTCCTGACCAGTGAGACCTTGACGCTGGAAAACGTGCCGCACCTGGCGGATGTGGAACAGCTTATCCGAATCCTCGGCAATCACGGCGTCGACTATTCCGTCAACGGCCGCCGCCGCTCCCAGGGCAAGGGCTATTCGCGCACGATCCATTTCACCGCGGGCAACATCGTTGATACGACCGCCCCCTACGAACTGGTATCGAGGATGCGTGCCAGTTTCTGGGTCATTGGCCCGCTTGTCGCGCGCATGGGCACGGCCAAGGTCTCGCTGCCGGGCGGTTGCGCCATCGGTACGCGTCCGGTCGATCTCTTCATCGATGGATTGCGGGCGCTCGGCGCGGAAATCGACATCGAAAGCGGCTATGTGACCGCGAACGCGAAGGCCGGTCTGAGGGGTGCGCGGTTCGTCTTCCCGAAGGTTTCGGTCGGTGCAACGCATGTCCTGATGATGGCCGCCTCGCTCGCCAGGGGCGAAACCGTTCTGGAAAATGCCGCGCGCGAGCCGGAAGTGGTCAACCTTGCCGATTGCCTGAACGCCATGGGCGCGAAGATTTCCGGCGCCGGTTCGCCGACGATTACGATTGAGGGGGTCGAGAAACTGGGCGGCGCGCAGATCGAGGTCATTCCCGACCGCATCGAGACGGGAACGTATGCGATGGCCGTGGCGATGACCGGCGGTGACGTCCTGCTTGAAGGTGCGCGCGCCGACCTGTTGCACGCCGCACTGGGAAAGATAGCCGAGGCGGGCGCGGAAATCACCGAAACCGATACGGGCATCCGCGTGAGGCGCAACGGCAACGGCATCCGGCCCGTCGACGTCGTAACCGAGCCTTATCCCGGTTTTCCCACTGACCTGCAGGCGCAGTTCATGGCGCTGATGACGCGGGCAAACGGTGACTCTCATATAACCGAGACCATCTTCGAAAACCGCTTCATGCATGTGCAGGAACTGGCGCGCCTGGGCGCGGAGATTTCCCTGTCCGGCCAGACCGCGACCGTTCACGGCGTGGACGAGTTGGAGGGCGCGCAGGTGATGGCGACCGACCTCAGGGCGTCCGTCTCCCTGGTCATTGCCGGGCTCGCCGCCAAAGGGGTGACCGAGGTCAACCGGGTCTATCATCTCGACCGCGGATTCGAGCGCCTCGAGGAGAAGCTTACGGGCTGCGGTGCGATGATCGAGCGCGTTTCCGACTGACGGGACCAGTCACCGCATGCCGCTTGGGTTTCGGTTGCGCTGCAGCGAAGAACCCCCTAACTAGAAAGTGATTTTGCTCCAGCAAGAGCCTTGGCGATGAATGCTTTGAAACTGGTCGCTCTCGATGAGCAGGACCTTCGCATCATATCTGCCCATGTCCAGGACGCCGTCCTCAAGGTCGGCGACCTGCAGATGCATGCGCGCGGCAGGCGTTTCATCCTCGAGATGAACCGGTTCGTCTGGGAGAAGAAACGCCGGTTCTTCAGGCCGGTCGGCGAGCGCCGCCGTGCCGTTCTTCATTTCGAGCGCGTGCGATCGGTCAAGGCGATCGGGCTCAACCGTTCCAGGCCGGACGATGTGCTGAACCTGCTGGCGGTCATCTTCGAGGCGGGCGAGGCTCCGTCGGGCACAATCGTGCTGACCTTTTCCGGTGGCGCGGCGCTCCGCGTGGAGGTGGAATGCATCGAGGCGCAACTCGCAGATCTCGGCGCGGCCTGGGAAACCCCGTCGCGTCCCAGTCACGTATAGGGGGGCAGGCGGGACATCATGGCCAGGACTTTGATCGCCGCTGATCCGGGCTTCAAGGCGGATTTCGAGGCGTTTCTCGCTTCCAAGAGGGAAGCCTCCGTCGATGTCGGGGAAGCCGTCCGAGAGATCATCGATACGGTGAAGCGGGACGGTGACGCCGCCCTTGTGGACTATACGCGTCGCTTCGACAAGGCCGACCTGGAAACACTTGGTATCGCTGTTTCGCCGCAGGAAATTGCCGCGGCGCTGGAGGTCGTTGATCCGCACACCATGGATGCGCTGAAACTGGCGCGCGATCGCATCCGCTCGCACCATGAGCGCCAGATGCCGAAGGATGACCGCTATGTCGATCCGATCGGCGTCGAACTGGGGTCCCGCTGGACGGCCGTTGAGGCAGTCGGGCTTTATGTGCCCGGTGGTACGGCAAGCTATCCGAGTTCCGTGCTGATGAACGCGGTGCCGGCGAACGTCGCCGGTGTCGAGCGCATCGTCATGGTGGTTCCCGCGCCGGGCGGCGAGATCAACCCTCTCGTGCTTGCCGCCGCGCACCTTGCCGGCGTTTCCGAGATTTACCGCATTGGCGGCGCCCAGGCGATCGCCGCGCTCGCATTCGGTACCGAGACCATCGTGCCGGTCGCAAAGATCGTCGGCCCCGGCAATGCCTATGTCGCGGCGGCCAAGCGGCAGGTCTTCGGCACCGTCGGCATCGACATGATCGCCGGTCCGTCGGAAGTGCTCATCATTGCCGATGCCGCCAACGATCCCGATTGGCTTGCCGCCGATCTTCTGGCCCAGGCCGAACACGACACCGCCGCCCAGTCGATCCTGATCACCGACGATGCCGGTTTTGGCGAAGCCGTCGCAGCGGCGGTCGAGCGCCAGCTTGGCCAGTTGCCGCGCGTCGAAACCGCGCGCGCGAGCTGGCGGGATTTCGGCGCGGTCATCATCGTCGACGATCTGGAGCAGGCCGTTCCGCTCGCCAACCGCATCGCCGCCGAGCATGTCGAGATCGCGGTCGAAGAGCCGGACGCGCTGGCGCAGAAAATCCGCAATGCGGGTGCGATCTTCCTCGGCCGCTTTACCCCCGAGGTCATCGGCGACTATGTCGGCGGCTCCAACCATGTGCTGCCGACAGCCCGCTCGGCCCGGTTTTCCTCGGGCCTCTCGGTGCTTGATTTCGTGAAGCGCACCTCGATCCTGAGACTGGGCCCCGACCAGTTGCGCCAGCTCGGGCCTGCGGCGATTACGCTCGCCGAGGCGGAGGGCCTTTCGGCCCACGGACGCTCGGTTGCCATCCGCATGAACCTGGCCGGGACGGGCAATGACTGATGCGGCCAACACCGCGCGACTGGTCGATGTCGTCCTGGACGAATCGATCGGCCGCTCGACTCCTGATGTCGAGCACGAGCGCGCTGTGGCGATCTTCGACCTGGTGGAGGAAAACAGCTTCCGGCCGGTGGGCGACACCGGGATGGGGCCCTACAAGCTCAAGCTGTCGCTGATCGAATCGCGCCTGGTCTTCGAGGTGATGCGCGAAAGCGGCGAGGTGGTGATCACCCACATTCTGTCGCTGACGCCTTTTCGGCGGATCGTGAAGGACTACTACATGATCTGCGAGAGCTATTACGAGGCGATCCGCACATCGAGCCCGACCCAGATCGAGGCGATCGACATGGGCCGGCGCGGGCTGCACAACGAGGGATCGCAGACGCTGATGGATCGCCTTGCCGGCAAGATCGAAGTGGATTTCGATACCGCCCGCCGGTTGTTCACGCTGGTCTGCGTTCTCCATTGGCGCGGATAAGGTCGTCTTGACATCTGCTCGCGACATCGCGGATGGCGTCACGGGGCGGGAAAAGACAGGCCCCGGCGCCATCCTTTTTCTGTGCGGCATGAACGCTATCCGCTCGCCGATGGCGGAAGCGCTGGCGCGCTCCATTCTGCCGGCTGGAACCTATATTGCCTCGGCGGGCGTGCGTCCGGGCGAACGCGACCCCTTCGTCGATGCTGTCCTTGCCGAAAAGGGGCTGACGCTCGGCGAACGCCTGCCGCACCATCTCGACGACCTCGAGGACAGCTATTTCGACGTCATTGTCACGCTCGCGCCGGAGGCGCACCACCGCGCGCTCGAGATGACGCGGACCCAATCCGTGGATGTCGAATACTGGCCCACGGCCGATCCGACGATCGCGCGCGGCACCCGCGAGCAGATCCTGGGCGCCTATCGCGAGGTGCGCGACGCGCTCGAGCGCCGCATACGCGCGCGTTTCGGCCAATGAGCGACACGAAAATGCGTCGAACAAGGATGTTCACAAGCCGGGCTTATTCATATAGGTTCCGCGCCAAATCCCGGCTGCAAATACTTGCCGGCGCGCACAACAGGAAAACAGGTAACGAATGGCGAAGGAAGAAGTCCTCGAATTTCCCGGTGTAGTCACCGAACTCCTGCCCAACGCGATGTTTCGCGTGAAGCTCGAGAATGACCACGAAATCATTGCCCATACGGCCGGACGCATGCGCAAGAACCGCATCCGCGTGCTGACCGGCGACAAGGTGCTGGTCGAGATGACGCCCTACGATCTCACCAAGGGGCGTATCACCTACCGCTTCAAATAGACCGGCCGTGGCCGGCCTCCTTCCGCGCGGGACAGGAATGCATTCGCGATGAGCACTTTTCAAAAGCTCGTGCTGGCCTCCGGTTCGCCGCGTCGCGTGGAACTCCTCCAGCAGGCAGGAATCGAACCCGACCGGCTGTTTCCCGCCGATATCGACGAAACGCCGGAGCGCGCCGAACACCCGCGTTCGCTGGCCAAGCGGCTATGCCGCGTAAAGGCCGAAAAGGCGCTTGCCGGTTTGAAGGCCGAGGCGGATTTCGAGCCTCCCTTTCTGCTGGCCGCCGATACGGTGGTTTCAGTCGGCCGCCGCATCCTGCCCAAGGCCGAACTGCTCGACGAGGCGGCCAACAGCCTGCGCCTGCTCTCGGGGCGCAATCACCGCGTCTATACCGGCGTCTGCCTGGTCACGCCTGAGGGCAAGTTCCGCCAGAAGCTGGTTGAAACGCGCGTGCGCTTCAAGCGTCTTGGCCGCGAGGAACTGGAAAGCTATCTGGCGTCCGGCGAGTGGCGCGGCAAGGCCGGCGGCTATGCGATCCAGGGATTGGCCGGCACCTTTGTGGTCAAGCTGGTCGGCTCCTACACCAATGTGGTCGGCCTTCCGCTGTATGAAACTGCCGCGCTGCTGGCCGGCGAGGGCTACCGCGTCCATTTCAGCTGGCTGTCCGGCGCGCACGTGGCGCAGGGCTGAGACGCATGTCTTCGGCCGGCGAAAGCAAGAAGGTCGTGACGCCGCTGAGGCCGCCCCGGCCCTGTCCGGAATGCGGCCGGCCGTCGGCGCGCGAAACCTTTCCGTTCTGCTCCTCGCGGTGCAAGAACATCGACCTCAACCGCTGGCTTTCCGGCTCCTACGCCATTCCCGTGACCGAGGCGGAGGAAAACACCGCCGATGAGGGAGGAGAATGAGGTTTGCATGCCGTGCGACGTAGCGCGGCGACGTCCGGAAATGGCGAGTTTGCCGTGCGTGGTGAAAAATATGATCAGGCGCTTGCCACCGCCTTTTCTCGTGATATAACCGCCGCGTTCCGCTGGCGGAGAGCCAACGCCGACGGCGGAAAGAAGGCGGCAAGGCCGCCGG
>JAIOIW010000099.1 GCA_019912385.1 Notoacmeibacter sp.
AGCGCAACCGCCTCGCGGGTGACCGTATCGTTGATGTCGAATTCGACCGAGATATCATGCCCGCGCTCGGACAATTCGCAGAACAGCCGCTGGCTCAGCGAATTGAAACCGTGGCAAAGAATGAGGATGCGCATCAGCAAATCCTCGGCAACTGCTCGCCGGCCAGCCAGTCGACCACGCGGCTGCCGCCGAAACCGGTTTCCATCTGTACGAGATATGCATCGTCGTTCGCGACCGTGCCGATGATCGCAGCATCGACGCCGTTTTCGTGTCCATGCATCACGTCCAGCAGCCTTTCCGCATCGCCGGCATCGCAGATGCAGATCAGCTTGCCCTCATTGGCGATGTGCAGCGGGTCGAGGCCGAGCAGTTCGCAGGCCGCCCGCACGTCGGGCTTGACCGGGATCGCCGCCTCCTTCAGCCGCATGCCGACGCGGGCGGACCGTGCGATCTCGTTTAAGGTCGCCGCCAGCCCGCCGCGGGTCGGGTCGCGCAGCATGGAAACGCCGGGAACGGCCTCGACCATGGCGGCGACCAGCGTGTGCAGCGCGGCCGTGTCAGAGCGGATCTCGGTCTCGAATTCCAAGTTCTCGCGTTTCGACAGAATGGCGACGCCATGGTCGGCGATTGTGCCGGAAAGCAGGATCGCCTGGCTGGGCCGGACACGGGCGGGCGAAATCTCGACGCCGTCGAGCACGACGCCGAAGCCGGTCGTCGTGATGAAGACGCCATCACCCTTGCCCTTTTCCACGACCTTGGTATCGCCGGTTACGACCGGCACGCCGGCTTGGCGCGCCGCATGCGCCATCGAGACGACGATCCGTTCCAGGTCGGCGAGCGGAAAGCCTTCCTCCAGGATGAAGCCGGCGGCGAGATAGAGCGGCCTTGCGCCCGCCATGGCGACATCGTTCAGCGTGCCGTGCACCGACAGGCAGCCGATGTCGCCGCCGGGAAAAAACAGCGGCGAGATGACATGGCCGTCGGTCGACATGACCAGCCGGCCCTTCTCGGCGGGTAGCAGTGCCGCGTCGTTGCCCTGGTCGAGGAACGAATTGCCCAGGTGGCGGTGGAACAGGTCGCGGATCAGGTCGGCCATGGCGCGGCCGCCGCCGCCATGGGTCATGTCGACCGAGCCGCGGGCCAGGCGTGAAGGACGGTCGATCGCGTTCATGCCGGAACCCTTTCGCGTTTCGCCGCCTGCTCGCGGAAGCGGCCATAGGTCCAATAGGCGGCGCAGGCGCCCTCCGACGACACCATGCAGGAGCCCATCGGGTTATCCGGCGTGCAGACCGTGCCGAACAGCTTGCAATCGGTCGGTTTCTTGGCGCCGCGCAGGATCGCCGGGCATTCGCAGGATTTCGTCTCGCGCGATTGCTTCTCGGAGATCGCGAAGCGCTTCTCGGCGTCGAAGGCGGCGTAGGCGTCGCGGATGCGCAGGGCGCTGTAGGGCACGGTGCCGAGGCCGCGCCATTCGAAGCTCTCGCGCAGCTCGAACACGTCGGAAACCAACGTCTGCGCCTTGAGATTCCCGTCGCGGGTGACGACGCGGGTGTATTCGTTTTCCACCTCGGCGCGGCCTTCGTTGACCTGGCGCACCAGCATCAGCACCGACTGCATGACGTCGAGCGGTTCGAAACCGGCGATCACCACCGGCTTGGCGAATTCGCGAGCGAAGAACTCGTAGGGCTGCGAACCGATCACCGAACTGACATGCGAGGGGCCGAGGAAGCCGTCGATATTGACGGTGCCGAGATCGCGCACTTCCGGCGATTCCAGGACGTGGCCGATCGCCGACGGGGTGAGTACGTGGTTACAGAAAACCGAGAAGTTCTCCAGGCCCTTGGCCTCGGCCTGCAGGATCGCAACCGCTGTCGGCGGCGTCGTCGTCTCGAAGCCGATAGCGAAGAACACGACCTGGCGGTCCGGGTTCGCGCGGGCGATCTTCAGCGCATCCTGCGTCGAATAGATCATGCGGATATCGGCGCCGTCGGCCCTGGCGCGGATCAGCGAGCGCTGCTTCGTGCCCGGCACGCGCATCATGTCGCCGTATGTAGCCAGGATCACGCCGTGCTTCTCGGCGAGCTCAACCGCATCATCGAGGCGGCGGACCGGCAGCACGCAAACCGGGCATCCCGGCCCGTGGACGAAATGCACGTTGGCGGGCATCAGGTCCTGCACGCCATAGCGGAAGATCGCGTGGGTATGGCCGCCACAGAACTCCATGAAATGATAGTCGCGCCCGGTCTGCGCCTCGCGGGCGATCTGGCGGGCGAGCTTTTCGGCAAGGTCGCGGGCGCGGAACTCGTCGACATATTTCATGATGCGCCCTCCGCGATCTCCTGCAATCCCTCCTCCAGGATCCCCGCCTCGGCCATCAGCGCCAGCGTGCGGGCGGCCTCCTCGGCACTGACCTTGTGCAGCGCGTAGCCGACATGGACGAGCACGTAGTCGCCCTCGGCGACGCCGTCGACCAGCGCGACGGATATCCGCTTCTTCACGCCTTCGAGTGCGACCACGGCCATGCCGCCGTCTTCAAGCGCCGTCACTTTCGCCGGAATTGCCAGGCACATCGCAACGCCCCTCCCTATTCCGCCGCCGTCGCCGACAGCGGATGACCGGCGAGCGCCATGGAACGCGCCGCCTCGATCCAGGAGAGCCAGGCTGCCATCCCCTCGCCCGTGCGCGCCGAGACCTTCAGCGCCCGGATCGACGGGTTGACCTTGCGCGCATTGGCGATCGCCGCGTCGACATCGAAATCGAGATGCGGCAGCAAGTCGGTCTTGTTGAGCAGCATCAGGTCGGAGGCGGCGAACATGTCGGGATATTTCAGCGGCTTGTCCTCGCCCTCGGTCACCGACAGGATCACCACCTTGTGCGCCTCGCCGAGGTCGAAGGCCGCCGGGCAGACGAGATTGCCGACATTCTCGATGAACACGACCGAGCCGTCCATGGGCGCCAGGTGCTCGACGGCATGGCCAACCATGTGGCCGTCGAGATGGCAGCCCTTGCCGGTGTTGATCTGGATCGCCGGCGCGCCGGTGGCGCGAATGCGGTCGGCGTCCGCCGCGGTCTGCTGGTCGCCCTCGACGACGCTCGCCTGAAGCCGGCCGGCCAGCATCTCGATGGTCCTGACCAGCAGCGTCGTCTTGCCGGAGCCGGGGCTGGAGACGAGGTTCAGCGCGAGGATACCGTGTTCGGCGAAGAAGGCGCGGTTTTCGGCGGCATAGGCGTTGTTCTTGGCCAGGATGTCCTGCTCGAGCTGGATCATCCGCCCCTGGCTCATGCCGGGAACCGCGGCGCCGGCCGGTCCCGCACCGTAGTCGAGATCGCCCAGCCCGCTATGGTGGTGGTGATCATCGCCGTGATCGTGGCGATGACCGTGGTCATGATCATGGGCGTGTTGATGGTGATGATGGTGGCCGTGCGCCTTCTCGTCACCCTCGATGCGGACCTCGCCTTCGCCGCAACCGCAAACCGTACACATCAGTTCACCTCCAGTTCCTTGATCCGCAGTTCCTCGCCCGTGGCGATCTGAAGCTGGTGCGAGCCGCATTTCGGGCACGCGTCGTAGCGTTCGGCAATCGCGACGGTCTCCCCGCAGGGCATGCACCACGCCGTGGCCCTGGTCTCGACGATATCAAGCGTCGCGCTTTCGGCCAGCGAATTGCGCATCACGACGTCGAAGCCGAAGCGCAGCGCCTCGATCTCCACACCCGCCAGCGGTCCGATTTCCAGGCACACACGCCTGACCTCGTCGAAATTCCGCGCGCGCGCCTGCTCCTTCAGAATGCCGAGGATGTTTTCGCAAATCGCCATCTCGTGCATCAGCCAGCCCTCATATCGTAGGCCACGCAAGGATCGATCGCGCGGACGACGAGATGCGCCATCTCGATCCTGTCCTCCCGGTCGCCCAGGGTCGCCAGGCATCTTGCTGCAATACCGCGCCTATGGAAATTCCAGTCGGTCGGGGAGACGACCCTGTAGTCGGCCACCCTTCCCGCTTCCAGCCTGACGGCATGGGTCAACAGGCCCCTTGCGGCCTCCACGACGGCGATGCCGTGGCCGACGACCATGCCCGAACAAGCGGCCGGCCGGGCGCGGCCCATTGCAAGGTCGCGCATTTCGAGCGGCAGGCGGGCAAGTTCGGCCAGGCGCGCGGCGTAGCGCGCGCCCATGGCGCCGGATCGCAGGCCGGCGACCGGTTCTTGCTTCCGGCGCCGTGAATAGAGCGTCGTTTCCGGCACCGCTTCAGCGTCGTGAACGATTCTTTCGCCCTTGGCGAAAGCGAGCCATCGCCCGATCTCGCCAGGGGTCCGCGGCAATTCCAGCGCCTCGGCATCGATGGCGGCCTCGTCGGCCCATCCCGTTTTCTCCAGTTTGCGCAGGAACAGGGCGGCCGGCGTCGCCTTCGCGTTCGACCAGTCGAGCAGGCCGGATTGGCCGCACCGCGCCAGGAACCGCTCGGACGCCTCGCCGAACACAAGTTCGCCGGCAAGC
>JAIOIW010000100.1 GCA_019912385.1 Notoacmeibacter sp.
TCCATGTGCGTGGCCGGCTGGAGGCACTTGTGGCCCGCCCGGTGATGTACGAGCTTGTCAATGCCGGCGAGGAGATCGAGATCGACGGTACGCCGATGTTTGCCGTGCGTTCGAAAGGCGCCGTCTTTGCGATGATGACGATGGAAAAGCTGAAGAGGCTGTCGCAATGAGCGTGGCGGGCGAAATATTCTCCGCGCGCGATTTCCGCGACCGCGTGGTGCGGATGACGGGCGGCGCGGCGGGCGACGACCATGGCGATCATCTGCTCAATCCCGATATGCGCGACCGCATTGTCAATGCCGAGCTTCGCGACGCGGCGGTGCTAATCCCGGTGATCGACCGGCAGGGTGGCGCGACGGTGTTGCTGACGCAGCGCACGGAGAAGCTGCGCAGCCACTCGGGCCAGGTGGCATTTCCCGGTGGGCGCATCGATGTCGGCGACCGGTCGCCGGTACATGCCGCGCTGCGCGAGACCGATGAGGAGGTCGGCCTTTCACCGGGCGAAATCGAGGTCATCGGGCGGATGCCGGACTACGTGACCGGCAGCGGTTACCGGATCGCACCGGTCTTCGGCATCGTGAAACCGGTGTTCGATCTGAAGCTCAATCCGCATGAGGTGGCCGACGCTTTCGAGGTGCCGCTCGAGTTCCTGATGTCGCCGGGAAATCATGTCCGCGCCAGCCGGTTCTGGAAGGGCGAGGAACGTTTCTTCTGGGAAATGCCGCATGGTGACCGCTACATCTGGGGCGTCACCGCCGGGATCATCCGCACCGTTTATGAAAGGCTCTATGCCCCATGACCGGTGTTTCCATCGCCGACCGGGCGCCCTGGCTTTCCGAGCCCGGCCTCCAGGCGCTGCTGGCCTGTCTGTCGCATGACGGCGAACTGGCGCGCATTGCCGGCGGCGCGGTGCGCAACACGCTGCTCGGCGAAGCGGTGGCGGACATCGATCTCGCCACGACGACACTGCCCGACGAGACGATCCGCCGCGCCGAAGGAGCCGGCTTCAGGGCGGTCAAGACCGGCTACGAACACGGCACGATCACCGTCATCGCCGGGGGCATCCCGCACGAGGTGACGACGCTACGCGCCGATGTCGAGACCGATGGACGCAGGGCGAAAGTGGTTTATGGCCGCGACTGGAAGGCCGATGCCGAGCGGCGCGACTTCACGATCAACGCGCTCTATGCGGATGCCGACGGAACCGTGGTCGATTTCGTTGGCGGGCTGGACGACGTCGCCTCGCGTAGCTTGCGTTTCATCGGCGACGCGGAAATGCGCATTCGCGAGGACTATCTTCGCATCCTGCGATTCTTCCGCTTCTTCGCCTGGTACGGCGATGGCCGGCCCGATGCGGAGGGCCTCAAGGCCTGTGCCCGGCTGAAGGACGGCATGGCGCGGCTGTCGGCCGAACGCGTCTGGCACGAGTTGCGCCGGTTGCTGCAGGCGCCCGACCCGTCACGCGCACTGCTGTGGATGCGCCAGACCTCGGTGCTGGCGCAGGTGCTGCCGGAAAGCGAGAAATGGGGCATCGATGCCATTCGCCCGCTCGTCGCCACGGAAGCGGCCATGCAATGGGAGCCGGATGCGCTGCTGAGACTGGAGGCGATCGTTCCGCCGGACGCGCCGCGCCTGGCCGAGATGGCCAGACGGCTCAGGCTTTCGAACGCCGAGGCTGAACGGATGCAGGATTGGGCGCTTGCCGAAAAGCCGGCGGCCGAGCTGACCGAAAGCCAGCTTGCGCGGTTGCTCTATCGTGAACGGCCAGACGGCATCGTCGACGGGATGAAGCTTGCGCTTTCATCGGCGCGCGAGCGCGCGGCAAGCGAAGACAAGGCGCTGGTCGAGGCTGGCGGCTATGCGCGGCTGCTCAAATTCGCCGATCAATGGAAAAAACCGGTCTTTCCGCTCAAGGGTGCCGATTTGCTGGCGGCCGGACACAAGCCCGGCCCGAAAATGGGCGAAACGCTCGCCGCGCTTGAGGCGAAGTGGATCGAAAGCGGCTTTGCGCTGACGCGGGCAAGCCTGCTCGCCCTGCTCAACAAGCAGTGAGCGGCTTATTCCGCCTCCGCCTTGGTGATCCGCGAGCGGATCGCCTCGACCATGGTTTCGCGTATCGTGGTCTCGCCATGCGTCTCTCGCATATGCTCGGCCGCGCGACGAATGATTTCGGCCTCGTCCTCATGGCGCGTATGCCAGTCGCATCCCGGAACAAGCGAACCGCAATGATAGGTCTTCAAGGCATTTCTCCTTTTCCGTGGGTTCGAGCGGAGGCTAGCATAGTATAGGGATAGTCGCGCAATGACCCATGTCAATGCAACGGGCAATGCGCTGCAGACAACCTTGACCAGATCGCCAGCGGGCGCTTTCGTTGTCCGTTCATTCCGCTACAGGCGGGGAACGGCGGCATTTTGTGCCAGCAGTTCAAAGTCGCGCTCTGTCTCAGCCAGTTCCGCCCGGAGCCAGTTTTTGAATCGTGCCACTTTCGGCTCCTCCCGCCGCGTTGACGACGTCACCAGCCAATAGCTGTTGCCCGTGCGTGCGCGTTCGCGGAACGGCATGACCAGGGCCCCGGTTTTCAGCGGGTAATAGGCCAGCGTCTGCCATGCCAGCATGACACCCTGGCCGGCGATAGCCGCATCAAGCGCCAGCGCGGCGTCGGTGAAGCTGCTGCCGCCCTGCATGTCCTTTTCCGACAGACCGAACAGGCCGAGCCAGCTATCCCATTTGAGTACGGAATTGGAGTCGAACACCACCGGCAGGCCCAGCAGATCGGCCGGTTCCGCTATCCGCGCTGCCAGTTCCGGAGCGCAGACCGGGAACACTTCCTGATCCAGCAATTTGTCCAGCTTGACGTTCGGCCATTCGCCGGGCCCGACGCGGATCGCCACGTCGATGTCCGACACGTCGGGGTCGACGAGGTCGACCGTGGCATCAAGGCGCAACCGCATGCCGGGATTGGCCCGGCTATAGCGGTCGAGGCGCGGCACCAGCCATTTCGAGGCAAATACCGGTGCAACGGAAATCGTCAGGACCGTATCGGCGTGGCGCTGCGCGGAGGCGACGGCCTCGTCAAGCGTCCGGAAACCTGCGGTGAGGCGGGCGAGGAACCGCTCGCCGAAATCGGTAACGGTCAGTCCTCTTCCCTTGCGTACAAATACCGGCCTGCCGAGTTGCGCCTCTGTCTTGATGATCTGCTGACTCACGGCACCCGCCGAGACGCCGAGCTCGCCTGCCGCTCTGGCCAATGTGCCGAGACGACCGACGGCCTCAAGCGCGCGCAGGCCGTTGAGGTGGATACGGTTCAATTCCTTCATGCAGTTTTTCTATATGATTGGCGAGACAAACTCCATTGATTTTTTAACTATCCCACGGAAAATACGATGAAAATAAGTGAGTATGGCCGATGTTGATACAGAATATCTTGATATTTATGCGTAGTGCGGCGAGCCGAATCCTGCCGGCCGTTCCGGTGACCAGGAACGAGCGGTGCGCTCATTCAGACCCGCTGTCGCATCCCGAGATCGCAAAAATGACACCGCGAGAACTGGCCGACCTGCCATTGGGTTGGATGGGGGCGGCGACGCCGGCCATGACGCTTCAGCATGACGCGCGCGCGGCTTGCGGATCCCTTCAGGAACAGGCGGATGGCCGTTTCATGCCGTGCACGGACTGCGCCTGACCGGCGTCAGGGCCATTTCACCTCGGGCGGCATGGAGGACAGGATCGATTCGACATTGCCGCCGGTCTTGAGCCCGAAGGTGGTGCCGCGATCATAGAGCAGGTTGAACTCGACGTAGCGGCCGCGGCGGATCAACTGTTCCTCGCGGTCTGTGTCCGTCCAGGGCGTGTCGAAGTTGCGGCGGACCAGCTCGTCATAAACCCGAATGAAAGACTGCCCGACGTCGCGCGTGAAGGCGAAATCGGCGTCCCAGCCACCTTTCTCGCCGGGCGAATGGAGCCAGTCGTAAAAGATACCGCCGATGCCGCGCGGCTCGCCCCGATGGGGCAGGAAGAAATACTCGTCGCACCAGGCCTTGTAGCGGCCGTAGTCGGCGACGGCGTGCCGGGCGCAGGCGCCCTTCATCGCCGCATGGAAGGCCTCGGTGTCGGGGTCGTCCTGGGTGCGGCGGCGGTCGAGCACGGGGGTGAGGTCGGCGCCGCCGCCGAACCATTGCCGCGAAGTCACGACCATGCGGGTGTTCATGTGGACGGCCGGAACGTTGGGGTTCTGCATGTGGGCGATCAGCGAGATGCCGGACGCCCAGAAACGCGGGTCCTCGTCGGCGCCGGGAATCTGCTTGCGGAATTCCGGCGAGAACTCGCCGTGGACCGTCGAGGTGTGGACGCCGACCTTCTCGAACACGCGCCCGTGCATCATCGACATCACGCCGCCGCCCTTGCCGCCGTCACGCTGCCAGGGCTTGCGCTCGAAGCGGCCGGGCGCGCGCCCGGCAAGCGGGCCTGTCAGGTCGTCCTCCAGTTTCTCGAAGGCCGCGCAGATGGTGTCGCGCAGTTCCTCGAACCACGCCCTGGCGGTTGCCTTCTTGTCCTCGATGTCGGCGGGAAGGCCGGCGGGGATGTCGGGGCGCTGCATGGGTTTTCCTCTTCGGTGCGCGCGAGAGGCGCCGAAATGACTCGTCAATTCCGGTCTTGATCCCTAAACTCCCTGCTGTGGGGGTCAAGGAGTTGTTGATGCGAGTCCCACCCCGCCCGCCACTCGACGGGCTGAAAAAGCGGCTCGACAGGAGCCGCGACGAACAAAGCCGAATGCCGCGCGACGGTTTCGTGCGCGAGACGTTCCGCCTGCCGCGCGCAGAGGCGCGGGCGAAAGCACGCGAATTCCTCAAGCGCTTTCCGCGCGCGGCCTACTGGTCGGAAGTGGAAAGCTGGCACGAATGGCCGGACGACGTGATCGAGTTCACGATGAGAAGATTGCCGAGCGCGGATTGAGACTGGCCCTGATGCCTGGACTTGTGCAAACAGGGCGGTCACAACACTGCGCAGTTTCTCAGCCGGGAATATTTCCAATGCTCATCCGTATAACTGCCGGAGCGCTTGCTGCGGCGCTGCTCGCCCTCACTTTACCGCCTGCGATCGCCGCTGACGGCAATGCGCTGTTCGAGGAACATTGTGCGGTCTGTCACATTCCGGCAGCGGATCAGGCGCATGAGGATTTCGTTGCGCCGCCGATGTTCGGGGTAATGAGGAACTACCGGCGGGCCTATCCCGACGACGCGCGGCTTGTCGAGGCGATCGCGTCCTGGATCATCGAGCCATCGGAGCAGAACTCGGCGTTTCCAGCCGCGATCCAGCAGTTCGAACTGATGCCGGCGGTGGAGATTTCGCCAGAGGAGGCCCGCGCGATCGCGGAATATGTCGCGACCGCGCCATTCGAGCCGCCGATGATGGGCGGTGGAATGATGCGCGG
>JAIOIW010000101.1 GCA_019912385.1 Notoacmeibacter sp.
TTGAGCATCACGATCAGCACCAGCAGCGCGGCGGCGAGCAGGACCTTGATCCAGAAGACCTCGCCGAGCGGCGTCAGCCCGTACCAGCCGATATAGAGCCACAGACCGGTGATCCAGATCGCCATGATCGCCAGCAGGCCGATCATGCCGAGCACGGGCCTCAGCGCCATCAATTGCGGCGCGGGCGGGGTTGCGGAGCGCTTGATATGCCAGGCGACGACGAGGTTGCCGAAGCTCGCCGTGGCGCCGAGCATCAACGAAAAGAGGTGCAGGAACTTGACGAATGCGAGAATGACGGCCTCCCGGTTTTGAGCGAAGCGTCATCCATGGCGCGCCGCCGGTCAAGCCCGAATACGTGAAACGGACAGGCACGCCTGTCCGTTTCCTTATCCGCCGGGACTGATACTCATGACCAGGATTTCAGTCGCCGGTGCGGATTTCCATGTCTTCGAACAACTTGGCTGGCACAGTCCGGATCCTGGGGCCAACGGAGGCGGTTTCCTCGTCGGTCGCAACCGGCGGCACCACGGCCACCTCTTCGGGGTGTGGCGACGGGGTCGGGGCCACGCTGGCCGCCGCGACGGGCTTGCTCTCGGGGGATGGGATTTCCTTCGTGCTGGCAACGGCCATCACGCTTTCTTCTCCGATGCCGGTCTTGTCGCCGACGATTTCGTCGAGCGACAGTCCGGCAACCGCGGGATCGTCAAGCGATGCCGTTATCGGAAAATGCGAGGCGAAACCGTCGAACTTGTTGTCTGCCGTTTCCGGCGCCTTTTCGACCGGTGCCTTGCCGACCAGAACGATCGAAGGCGAGATGATCTCGAAAGGCGCGCCGTTGGCCAGTTCGCCAGCGTTTGCCGGAGCGCTGGCGACACAGGCCGCGATGGCCGCAAGAGAGAGGATCGACTTCATTACCATTCCCCAAATACCTTATTCGCCGACAGGCTAACAAAACGGTATTGCGATCCCGTGAGAGCAATCATTCGAATTTTATCGGTTTCTTGCCGGGCTTGCCGCAGGCGCGCCGGGGCGCTAGTCAACGTCGCATATGTGGAAGAAGGAGCGGCGGCATTGGTCCGCATCATGCGTGCGAGCGACGAGGGTGCCGTCGAGACCGCCGCCAGGGAACTGGAGGCGGGCCGGCTGGTCGCCATTCCCACCGAAACGGTCTATGGCCTGGCCGCCGACGCGACCAATGGCGAGGCCGTGGCCGCCATCTTCGCCGCCAAGGGCCGCCCGCGCTTCAATCCGCTGATCGCACATGTGTCCGGCCTGGAAATGGCCGAAACAATCGGCGCGTTCGACCGCGTATCCGTTGCCCTGGCGCGGCATTTCTGGCCCGGCCCGCTGACGCTCGTCGTGCCGCTCAGGCCGGGTGCGGCCGTCCACCCGCTGGTCTGCGCGGGTAATGATACGGTCGCATTGCGTTGTCCGCGCGGCCTTGCCCGCCAGGTCATCGAACGGCTGGGCCGGCCGGTCGCCGCCCCCAGTGCCAACCGTTCCGGGAAGATCTCCGCGACAACCGCCAATGATGTCGAACGCGACCTGGGCGACCGGATCGCGCTGATCGTCGATGGCGGGCCGACGCCGATCGGCCTGGAGTCGACCATCGTCAAGAGCGAGGGCGATGCCGTGCGCCTGTTGCGCCCCGGCGGGGTCGCGGTCGGGGAAATCGAGGCGCTGGGCATCCGCGTCATCCGTGGCGCGACGGGCGGCGCGATCGAGGCGCCGGGTATGCTCGAATCGCATTACGCGCCCGACGCGGCGCTCAGGTTGAATGCGGACACCGTTCTTCCCGGCGAGGCGCTGCTCGCCTTCGGCCCGAGCCGGATCGCGGGCGCGCGGGACGCATCCTTCGTGCTCAATCTCAGCGGGACCGGCGATCTGACCGAAGCCGCCGCCAACCTGTTTTCGCACCTCCACCGGCTCGATGCCTCAGGCGCAAAACTGATCGCTGTCGAACCCGTGCCGCATGAGGGGCTGGGCGAAGCGATCAACGACCGGCTTGCCCGCGCCGCCGCGCCGCGCGACAGTGGTGCAGACAACGGCTGACGGGACCATGAGCGAACCCAGCACCCTTGCAGATAGCGCCACGCTCGACCGCTTTGCCGCGATCGTCGGCGGTCGCTACGCGCTGCGCGCGCCGGGCGACATGGCGCCCTATGCCAGCGAACCCCGCGGGCTCTGGACCGGCGCCCCGGCTGCCGTTCTCAGGCCCGGCAGCGTGGAAGAGGTCAGCGCGATCCTTCGCCTCGCCAGCCAGACGGGTACGCCGGTCGTGCCGCAGGGCGGCAATACCGGACTGGTGGGCGGCCAGATGCCTGACAAGTCGGGCCGCCAGGTCATTCTCTCTCTGTCGCGGCTGAACCGCATTCGCGAGCTCGACGTGGAATCCGCCACCATCACCGTGGAGGCGGGTGCGATCCTCCAGACTGTGCAGCAGGCGGCCGACGATGCCGGCCTGCTCTTCCCGTTGTCGCTCGCCAGCCAGGGCACATGCCAGATCGGCGGTAACCTGTCGTCCAATGCCGGCGGCACGGGCGTGCTGGCCTATGGCAATGCCCGCGAGCTATGCCTGGGTGTCGAGGTCGTGCTCCCGACCGGCGAAATCCTCGACGACCTGCGCAAGCTCAAGAAGGACAATACCGGCTACGACCTGAAGAACCTGTTCGTCGGTTCAGAAGGCACGCTGGGCGTCATCACCGCCGCGGTCATGAAGCTGTTTCCCAGACCGAAGGGCAGGGAGGTCGCCTGGATCGGGGTCGAATCCCCGCGCGACGCGCTGGCCCTGTTCAATCTGGCAACCGAACGGGCCGGTCCCGGATTGACAGCTTTCGAACTCGTCCGCGCGATCGCCATCGAGTTTGCCGTACGCCACATTCCGCTCATCGGCGCGCCGCTGGCGCAGTCGTTCCCGTGGTATGTGCTGATGGAGGTCTCGTCGGGCCGCTCGGCGGAAGACGCGCTGGCGCTTGCCGAAACCGTTCTGGAATCCGGTTACGAGCGCGGCCTGGTCCGCGACGCGGCGGTCGCTTCCAGCATCGCCCAGCAGCAGGCCTTCTGGAAACTGCGCGAAAGCCTGTCGGAGGCTCAGAAATTCGAAGGCGGTTCGATCAAGCACGACATATCGGTGCCGGTCGCGCGCATTCCCGAATTCATCGACCGCGCGGCTGTAGCGGTGGAAAAGGTGAAACCCGGCGCCCGCGTTTGCTGCTTCGGTCACATGGGCGACGGCAATCTGCACTACAATATCTCGGAGTCCGCCGCCGGCGACCCGAAGTTCCTTGACGCCTACCCGGCGATGAACAGGGCGGTTCACGACATCGTCGGCGCGCTCGGCGGATCGTTTTCGGCCGAGCACGGCATCGGGCAACTGAAGCGCGACGAGTTGCTGAAAACCGCGCCGGCGGTCGGTATCGACCTGATGCGCCGCATCAAGTCGGCGTTCGATCCCGCGGGCATCATGAATCCCGGCAAGGTCATCTAGGGTCCGGACTCAATAATCTGTCCGGGCCCTGATCGCCTCCTGCATGTGTGTGACGCGCCGCAAGCTTTCAATTTCCTTACACATATTGGCATTTTGCTAACCAATGGAAACGTCCAAACAAATTTAACCGAACTTCTTAAGCGGGCCGAAAAAGGTCCCCCGCTAGTCTGCGCTGACAACGAGGCCAAAAGGCCCGTCCGGAAATGGCATTGCCGCTCCCGGGAGTTTTACAGAGGCGTTAGACATGAACCTGGACAGGAAACCCCGCTGGGCCGGCCGCGACATGCGGCTCGACCCGCAACGATTGCCGCAAGTGGCAAGCTACGCGGACAGCGCCAGCGCGGGCGACATCACCTTCACCATCCATGCGACTGGTGTTTCGGTTCGTCGCATGTTGCAGAAATGCGGTCTGCCGATGTCGATGGTCATGCCCACCAGGGCATTCAGGGGCGTGGCCGCCCGCGCCATCGAGCAGGACTACGGCGAGGTGACCGTGACCCTGGAGCTGCTGCACGAGGATCCCGCGCTGTGCGTGCCGCTGCTGGTTGCCAATGACCTCTACGATATCGCGGCGGATTGGCGGGCCTGGTCCGAAACGTTGGAACTGCCGATGCTGCTGTTCGAGGCCGACGGGGTTGCGCGGCCCATCGAGGACGCGATCGGGCAGGTGAAGGCCGGACCTGTGCGCGAACGCCGCCAGGGGCGCGAACCGCGCCGCCGCCGTCCGCGCTTCCTGGCGCGCCGGAAATCGGGCGATCTCGGCTTGCGCCTCGTCGTTTCCGGCGAGGAGATCATCGCGCGCTACTAGAGCCGTTCAGAAGGACGGCGAGATCGCGGCCCAGGCTGCGCCGCCGATCAATCCCAAAAACACGAGCCATCCGAGCACCTTGTTCGACTGGAACAGGCGAAGGCACTGGTCGGGATCGTCGATGTCGAGGGTCCTGATCTGTCTGGTCATGTGCACGGCGGCAGCCACCAGCCCCGCCATCGCCGGCAGCGGCACGTCCGCTGCCGCGAATGCCATCGCAAACAGCGCCAGCGCACCGGAATAGAGGAACATCAACGCCTGCCTGGTCCTGGCGCCGAACAGGCGCGCGGTCGAGCGCACGCCAACGAGCGCATCGTCTTCTTTGTCCTGGTGGGCATAGATCGTGTCGTAGCCGATCGTCCACAGGATCGCGCCGGCGTAGAGCAGGAAGGCGGGCGTTGCCAGCGTGCCGAAGTGCACCGCCCAGCCCATCAGCGCGCCCCAGGAAAAGGCAAGGCCCAGAAAGAACTGCGGCCAGTTGGTGAATCGCTTCGCGAAGGGATAGACCGCCACCACCGCC
Organism: Notoacmeibacter sp.; assembly: GCA_019912385.1. GTDB lineage: Bacteria > Pseudomonadota > Alphaproteobacteria > Rhizobiales > Rhizobiaceae > JAIOIW01. The sequence goes on from JAIOIW010000101.1 coordinate 4,816, forward strand.
AGCGACGCGAGGCCGGTGGCGATGGCGAAACCGTTGAACTGCACGAGAACCAGGAGGCCGGTCAGCGACTGGGCGACGAGGAATGCCCAGGCTTGTTTGCGGCTCACCTGGCCGGACGGCAAGGGCCGCGACCGCGTGCGCGCAACCTGTTCGTCGATGCCCTTGTCGACGATGTCGTTGTAGGTGCAGCCCGCGCCGCGCATGGCGATCGCTCCGATGAGGAACAGGGCGAGTATCCAGAGCGACGGCAGCAGGCTGGCGAGATCTGCGCCTGGTTCCGCATGGGCGCTGGCTGCCAGCGCCGCCGACCACCAGCAGGGCCAGAGCAGCAGCCACCATCCGATCGGCCGGTCCCATCGTGCAAGCTGGGCATATGGCCAGGCCGCGCGCGGCAACGCGCGGTAAACCCAATGGCCTGACGGCGCATCGGCTACGCGACCCTGGGCGTCCCTGGACTGGATCGTTTCCATGAGCCGAGCAGTGCCAGCGCGGCGGCGCAGCGTCAAGGGCGGCAGAGTCATCCGGCAGACGACGGGACGCAAGGCCCCTTCACTGACAGGCATCGTACGTCGCCAGTTCTCTCGCCCAGTCCTCCGACCAATGCACCAGCGGCAACAACAATTTGCCAAGCTCGCGGCCTCGCGTGGTGAGGTTGTACCCATCGGTACCCCGTTCGACCAGTCCCGCAGCACGCAGTTCGCCGAGCCTTGCGTTGAGAACGCCGGGGCTGGTTTCGGCGGCCTCCTGCAGCGGGCGGAACTTCAGGCTGCGTTTCGACAGCTCCCAGAGCACCCGCAGCGCTGTTTTGCGGCCCAACAGATCAAGCAGCGCCATGACCGGCCTTCCGGTATTCGAACCGCGGACTGGCGAGTCGGGGAGGGGATGCTTCATGCTATTGAATCCGTAGCAGACAGTCGTTATGCTACTGTTTCAATAGCACAGAGGTTTTTCCATGTCGCCCAGAATTCAGCCTGCCTTGCCGCCCTTCCCGGACGATATTCAAGCCCGCTTCGATCGGCTGATGCCGCCGGGAGTCCCGCCGCTTGCGCTGTTCACCATGCTTGCCGGGGACCGGCGGCTTTTGGAGCGGATGTGGGGCGGAAGCTTGCTTGACGCCGGCAACCTTCCGATCCGGCAGCGCGAGATTATCATCGACCGCATCACAGCCCTGTGCGGTTGCGAATACGAATGGGGCATTCACATCGCGTTCTTCGGCAAGCAGGCCGGGTTCTCCGAAGAGCAGATTGCCTCGCTTGTCCGTGGCGGCGCTGACGACGCCTGCTGGACCGACGAGGCCGAAAGAATCCTGATTGCGGTCTGCGACATGCTCCACGAGCGTTCGACTCTGGATGACGCTCTCTGGCAGCGCTTCGCCACGTGCTTCTCCGAGACTGCGCAACTGGAGGTGCTGATTATTGCCGGTTATTACCGGACGATCTCCTACCTCGCCAACGCGACGGCTCTGCCGCTTGAGCCCTACGCCGCGCGTTTCCCGGCTGCGCCCGAACGCCCTTCCGGCACGTAGTTGGCCTTTGTCGGCGCCAAACTATCGAAATCACCCGCCTTCGCTTGACCCGGTGCGCCTCGGGTATTAGCGGAACGGGGCGGGAACGGTGCAGGCGAGGCATTGATGAAAGTTCTTCTGATCGGTTCGGGCGGACGCGAACACGCGCTGGCATGGAAAATCGCGCAATCGCCGATGCTCGAAAAGCTCTGGTGCGCTCCCGGCAATCCCGGCATCGCCGCCCACGCCGAATGCATCGGCCTGGATGCAAGCGATCACGCTGGCGTCGCCCGGTTCTGCACATCCAATGGAATCGGCCTGGTCGTCGTGGGGCCGGAAGCGCCGCTCGTCGCCGGACTTGCAGACGATCTGCGCGCTAAGGGCATCGCGGTTTTCGGCGCCTCGAAGGAAGCCGCGAAGCTCGAGGGTTCGAAGGCCTATACCAAGGAGCTGTGCGCGCGGATGAACATCCCGACCGCGCGCTGGGGCCGCTTCGACAATTCCGCCGGCGCAAAGGCCTATGTCGAAGCCCAGGGCGCACCGATCGTGGTCAAGGCCGACGGCCTTGCCGCCGGCAAGGGCGTCACGGTTGCCGAGACGGTCGAGGCGGCGTGCGCGGCAATCGACGAATGTTTCGACGGCGCGTTCGGTGCCGCCGGTGCAGAAGTCGTCATCGAGGAATGCATGATCGGCGAGGAGGCCAGTTTCTTCTGCCTGAGCGACGGTACGACCGCCTTGCCGCTGACGACGGCACAGGACCACAAGCGCGTCGGCGATGGCGACACGGGCCCCAACACCGGCGGCATGGGCGCCTACTCGCCGGCGCCGGTGATGACGCCCGCGCTCGTCGAACGCACCATGGCCGAAATCATTTGGCCGACCGTTGAAGGGATGGCAGCCGCGGGCGCGCCGTTCACGGGCGTGCTTTATGCCGGGCTGATGATCACCGGCGAGGGACCCAAGCTGATCGAGTACAATGTCCGTTTCGGCGATCCGGAATGCCAGGTCCTGGTGATGCGGATGAAGGATGATCTGCTGCCCGTGCTGCTGGCGACGGCGAATGGCAGCCTTGCGGGCATGACGGTCGACTGGCACGACGACGTTGCGCTGACCGTCGTCATGGCTGCCGCCGGCTATCCCGGCACGCCGAAGAAGGGCGGGATCATTCGCGGCCTCGAAGTGGCGGGCGCAGGCGAAGATGTCGTGATCTTCCATGCGGGCACGGCGCGCGGCAATGGCGACATCGTCGCCAATGGCGGCAGGGTGCTCGACGTCACGGCGCTCGGCCAGACAGTGAGCGAAGCGCGCGACCGCGCCTATGCCGCGGTCGAAAAGATCGACTGGGCTGACGGCTTCTGCCGCACCGACATCGGCTGGCGGGCGATCGAGCGGGAGAGGAATTGAAACGATGAGCGTGACGATCTACCACAATCCGCGTTGCTCCAAGTCGCGCCAGGCGCTTGAGTTGTTGCGGGAAAAGGGCATCGAACCGAAGGTTGTGGAGTATCTCAAGGCGCCGCCCTCGCGCGACGAATTGGCGGAAATCGTCAAGGCGACCGGCGAGCCGGTCCGCGCGCTGCTCCGCAAACAGGGCTCACCCTATGATGAACTCGATCTCGACAACGAGAAATGGTCCGACGATCAGCTTCTCGACTTCATGGCGGAACATCCCGCATTGCTCAACCGGCCTGTGGTCGTCGGGCCGAAGGGCGCCGTGCTTGGACGGCCAACCGAGAGGATATTCGACGTCCTGTAGGCGATGGCCGGAAACATGCAGGATGCGAACGGGAGAAGCGGGCGAGCAAAAAAACCTTCAAAACTGTAAATTCTGGGCTTTTGTGCAGCGCAATAAAATGCTTTCACTCCGATCGGTTCAGGACATCAGGGGAGGAATTGACCCATGTATCGCAGCCCGGTTGCAGAGATCGCATTCACGCTCAAGCACGTGGCGGGTCTCAAGCAGGCCATGGACGAAGGCCTGCTCGGCGAACTCAGCGAAGACCTGCTGGATGCGGTCATAGAGGAAGCGGGCCGCTTCTCGACCGAGGAAATCTATCCGCTGCACAAGATCGGTGACGAGCAGGGCGCAAAGCTTGTCGACGGCAAGGTCACCATGCCCGACGGCTGGCGCGACCTCTACAGGCGCTGGGCTGAAGGCGGATGGAACGCGATTGCAGCGCCCGAAGCATGGGGCGGCCAGGATCTTGGAACCGCGATGTCGGTTGCCACGCTGGAGATGTGGAATTCCGGTTCCATGGCATTTGCAATCGGGCCGACGCTGACCATGGGCGCAATCGAGGCGTTGGACAAGCACGGTTCGGACGAGCTCAAGGCCATCTATCTGGAAAAGCTCGTCTCCGGCGAGTGGATGGGCACCATGAACCTGACCGAACCGCAGGCCGGTTCCGACCTCAACGCGTTGCGCGCCCGCGCCGAGCCGGCCGGCGATGGCACCTATCGCGTTTTCGGCCAGAAGATATTCATCACCTACGGCGAACACGACATCACCGACAACATTGTCCATCTGGTGTTGGCGCGCCTGCCCGATGCGCCGGCCGGCACGCGGGGCATTTCGCTCTTCCTGGTGCCGAAATTCCTGGTCAATGCGGACGGCTCGCTCGGCGCCCGCAACGACGTCTATTGCCACTCCGTCGAGCACAAGCTCGGCATCCACGCTTCGCCCACCTGCACGATGATCTATGGCGACGGCAAGCATGGCGACGCACCCGGCGCCATTGGCTGGCTGGTCGGTGAGGAGAACCGCGGCCTCGCATGCATGTTCACGATGATGAACAATGCGCGTATCGCGGTCGGCATCCAGGGGGTCGGCGTCGCCGAAACAGCCTATCAGAAGGCGCTCGGCTATGCGCATGAGCGCCGCCAGGGCAAGGCGGAAGGCTATCGCGGCGAAGGCATGGCGCCGATCGTCCTTCACCCGGATGTCCGGCGAAACCTGATGACCATGAAGGGGATGACCCAGGCCGCGCGCGCCATTGCCTATTCCTGCGCCCATGCCATCGACATGGACCATCGCAGCGGCGATTCCGGCGGTTTCTGGAGCACACGCGCAGCGTTGCTCACGCCGGTTGCTAAGGCGTTCGCGACCGATACCGGCGTCGAAGTCGCCTCGATCGGCATCCAGGTCCATGGCGGCATGGGTTTTATCGAGGAAACGGGAGCCGCCGCCCTGCTGCGCGACGCCCGCATCGCGCCGATCTACGAGGGCACCAACGGCATCCAGGCGATCGACCTGGTCACCCGCAAGCTGCCGCTCGAAGGCGGCGAGCATGTCCACGGCTACATCGCGGAGTTGCGCGGCGATATCGAAGCCCTCCGCTCGTCCAACAATCCTGCATTCGGCCAGGCCGCGCAAAAGCTCGACGCCGCGCTTGATCATCTCGTCGAAACCACCCGCTTCCTCCAGGAGGCGCTTTCGGCGGGCCGCATGGAGGAGGCGCTTGCGGGCGCGACGCCTTATCTGCGGCTGTTCGGACTTGCCGCCGGCGGCGCCTATCTCGCCCGCGGCGCGGTTGTGGGCGACGATGCGGCGCGCATCGCGCTTTGCCGCTTCTTCGCCGAGAACCTTGTCGACGAAACGGCAGCATTGTCGGCCCGTGTACGCGAAGGCGCGGCGAGCCTGGCGGCAGCCGACGCGGTTCTCGGCGTCGCTTGAGACAGGGCGCCGTGGCTGACACCTCCTTTCTTCTCCCGCGAACGGGAAAAGGAAGAGCCCATGCCGTCGGCATCTTCTCCAATCGCCGACATTCGCGATCAGCCCGGCAGAAACCCCTTTTTCCAGTGGTCGATGCCCAGTTGACTTTGACGTTAACGTCAATAGTAGAATGGAATGATCGGAACCGAGCTGCGGGCTAGCGGACATGCAGCGGCAGGCAAAGCTCCGGCCAGGGAGGGACAACAAGTGACCGGACACATCATCATCGCGCGCGAAGCGGGGGTGCAGACAATCCGCATAAACCGTGCGGACAAGAAGAACGCACTGACGCGCGCCATGTATGCCGCGATGGCTTCCGTCCTGAGCGAGGCCGACGAGGACGACGCCATCCGCGTCTCCGTCCTGATGGGCGTCCCGGGGTCGTTTACCTCCGGCAACGACATCGCCGATTTCATGAATTATTCGATGGGCGGCGAGCAGGGAATGGAGGTCTATGACTTCCTGATGGCGCTCGCGCGGTCGAGAAAGCCGATTGTTGCGGCCGTCGATGGTATCGCGGTCGGCATCGGTACGACGATGCAGTTCCATTGCGACCTGACATTTGCCACCCCGCGCACGGTCTTCCGCACGCCCTTTGTCGATCTCGGCGTCGTGCCGGAAGCCGGTTCCAGCTTGTTGGGCCCGGCCGCGCTCGGCCGCCAGGGCGCGTTCGCCCTGCTCGCCATGGGCGAAGGCCTGCCGGCTGCCGAGGCCAGGGCCGCGGGCCTCATTCACGCCGTCGTTGGCGAGGACGAAGTGGAAGCGGCCGCGCTGGAAGCTGCAACGCGTATCGCCGCCAAGCCGCCAGAAGCCATGCGGATCGCCCGCGACCTGCTCCTCGGTGACCGCGATGCACTCGTCGAGCGCATCCGGCACGAAGGCAAGCTGTTCCGTGAGCGCCTGCAGTCGGATGAAGCCCGCCAGGCCTTCATGGCGTTCATGAGCCGCAAGAAGTAGGGTTGGTTCGACCGGCGAAAGGGCGCTATCCAAATGCGCCGAAGCCGCACAGGATCGAGACACATGGCTATCGTCGTCATCATCAATCAAGCCTTGGCGTTCTCGCTGGAACTCGCATTGCTTGCCGCCTTCGGAATGTACGGGTACCAGATCACCGGCCACCCGGTTATTCGCTGGGTCCTGGCGATTGTCATCGTTGCGGCAGCGGTCGCATTATGGGGCAGGTTTGCCGCGCCCAACGCCGCGGCCCGCCTGCACATGTCGGCGCTGTTGGCGTTCAAGATCGCCATGTTCGGTGCCGGCGCCGGCGCATTCCTTGGCGCGGGCCGGCCGGTTGTCGCCATTGTTTTTGCTGTTCTTGTCGCCATCCACCTTTCGCTTGCGGTCGCGACCGGTCAGATTTGACCGAACAGCGATAGCCCCTGCCAAGGTTCACCCTGCTTGCCTGTGCCCACCGTCTTTGTGCGGCTGGCGAACGATTGGTGCGACAGGCTTACGCAGGACCCGACAAGGAACTGTTCAGATTCACCTGCTAGTTATTCGCTCGTGCACCAGAATACCTGCGGGGGAAATTCCAGAATGTCTGCTACAGCGCAAGTCCTTTCGTTCGTTGATTTCGAGGACGATGACGACGCATTTGATGCTGCCCGCAAGACCCATCAGACGCTTATCGACACGCAGGAACGCATGGGGATGATGCTGGACGTCATGCCCATGGGCCTGCTGATCCACACCGAGCAAGGCATCCTGTTCGCCAATCAGGAGGCGTGCCGGATGCTGGAGGTCACCAACGAGGCGGCGGTCGGCCAGCACCTGCTCGATTTCGTGGCGCAGAACCAGTTTACCTCGGTGATGGAGCAGTTTGCGGCTTCCTTCCGCACGTGCGACATGCACAGCCAGGAAACGCGCCTTGCACATTCAAGCGGCGAAGACCTGCATATCAAGCTGATCTCCTGCAAATTGCCCTGGCACGGCAATCCCGTCATCCAGGTGCTGCTGCAGGACATCACCGATCTGAAGAAGACGGAATTGAAACTGCGCCTTCTGAGCCAGCGAGATCCGCTCACCGGAACCTACAACCGGCGTTTCGCCATGCATGAGGCTGAAGCCCTGCTGTCAGCGCCAAGCAGCCAGTCCCTGGGCGTTCTGATCATTGATGCCGACCACTTCAAGGCGGTGAACGACACCTACGGACACGCGGCGGGCGATGCGGCTCTCATTGCTTTGGCCGAGATCGGCACCGAGCTCACCAGCATGTATCCTGGCGAGCAACTGGCACCGTTCTGCCGGTTCGGAGGCGAGGAGTTCGTGGCGTTGCTTCCGGGCTGCGATGTGGCGCAGGCTCGTGATTTCGCCGAACAACTGCGTCAGCGCGTGGAGCGCCGACGTATCGTCGATCCGGACGGCGATTTCTCCATCACGGTATCGATCGGGGTCAGCACAGCCCAACCCGGGACCGGTTTTGATGCTGCCCTTGCGAGGGCCGACAAGGCGCTCTACGCGGCAAAGGCAGCCGGGCGCAACAGGGTGGAGATCGGCTAGTGGAACGAATTTGACATTCGATACCCGTTCGATGTCGACCTAAAGATCGAACGCGAGATTCAAAAGTTCCGCTAGAGTCATAACCTTGCTAGTGGCTCTTCGGTTTCCGACATTTGCGCTGGCAGCCGATGCAAACGGATGCTGATGGTGGAAACGAACCACTGGTATCCGGGCACCATCGCGAACGGGCGTTGCGGCAGGTTTGCCCGCAGTTTTCTCGGGCCGATTGCGATTTCCCGCCGGGTCGAAGGGCTTTGCCCCGCAAGTTCACGGATAGAGCCGCGTCTTCTCCCAGCTTCCATCGCCGGCACGCGTGAACATGACCCGGTCATGCAGGCGGAACGGGCGGTCGTGCCAGAACTCGATCGACACCGGCACGAGGCGGAAGCCCGACCAGTAGTCCGGGCGCGGTATGTCGCCGATGGCGTGCTTCGCGGTGTACTCGGCGACCGCCTTTTCGAGTGCGAACCGGCTTTCCAGCGGCCGCGACTGCTTCGAGGCCCAGGCGCCGATCCGGCTGCCGCGCGGGCGCGATCTGTAATAGGCATCGGCCTCGGCGTCGGAGACCTCTTCGATGTTGCCGCGCACCCGCACCTGGCGGCGCAGGCTCTTCCAGTGGAAGCACAAGGCAGCCTTCTTCGCTGCCAGGATTTCGCGCCCCTTGGTGCTTTCGAAATTGGTATAGAAAACGAAACCCGCCTCCGAGAATTCCTTCAGCAGCACCATGCGCACATTCGGCATGCCTGAGGGATCGACGGTGGCGAGCGCCATCGCCGTCGGGTCGTTCATTTCGCTTTTCTCAGCGTCCGCCAGCCACGCACCGAACAGCCGGATCGGTTCGGTCGACAGCGTGAAGTCATCACTTGTTAACCCTGTTTCACCCATAATTCGTCCGTTTCTATCGAGCCGTTTGCCAGTGGGGTTTGCCAATGGGGTAGCCGGTCTACGCTTAGGGGGTTCGGGTCGCATTTTCCAGACCCTTGGCTCGACATTACTGCTGGCCGGAGCTCTGGCTGGCTGCGCGACCGGCAACATCCTCACCAGGGCGGAAACGGATCCAACCATCATCACAGGTTCAATTCCGGATCCGGTCTCGCCGTCGGCTGAATCCGAGCGGGCGTCGGATGAACTGACCATTCGCAATGCCGTCTCGTCCGCAAACCTGCAGGAAACCGGCGATGCTCCGATCGCCTGGGCGAACCAGGACACCGGCGCCCGCGGCTCGATTACCAGGGTCACGGAGTACAAGGACCGCAAAGGGGTGCTGTGCCGCGCGTTCACTGCTTCCCTGGAGCGCTTCGACGGTGTATCGCAGGGTGCCGGCGAGGCGTGCCTCGGTCCGGGCGGCAACTGGACCATGCGATCCTTCGGTAGCATTTGAATCGGACCGGCCAGCGCGTCCAAACTGGTGTAAAACCTGCTTTTTCGCCCATCGGCGACTGGAATTGCGCGGCCCGGATGCACATATGTCTGCCAACTTAAATATTTGCTTTTCTGGAAAGCACGATGGCACGCGATCCCTACCAGGTGCTGGGTGTGGCCAAGACCGCGCCCGCAAAGGAAATAAAATCGGCCTTTCGCAAACTGGCCAAGAAGTATCATCCCGATCAGAAACCGGATGATCCCAGGGCCAAGGAGCGTTTCGCCGAGATCAGTCAGGCCTACGATATCGTGGGCGACGAAACGAAGCGCAAGGCCTTCGATCGTGGCGAGATCGATGCCGAGGGTAAGCCGCGCTTTGCCGATTTCGGGGCCGGCGCAGGCGATCACGGTCCGTTCGGCGGGTTTGCCCGCGGCGGTCCCGGCGGCGCGCATTTCGAATTCCACTCCTCCGGTCCCGGCGGAGCCGGCGACATCTTTTCCGAGATTTTCGGCCAGGCTTTCGGAAGCGGCGGCGCCCGCACGCGCGAGCACTCCACCGGTGATCCGTTTTCAGGCCACCGGCCGCAGCACGGCGCTCCGGATGGCGCGGATATGTCCGCGACCCTCGATGTTTCGCTTGAGGATATCGCCGCCGCTGCCAAGGTAACGGCGGTGTTTCCCGGTGGCCGCAAGCTCGCGATCAAGTTGCCGGCCTATGTCGAGGACGGGCAGACGATCCGACTGAAGGGGCAAGGCCAGCCGACCCCGTTTGGCAAGCCGGGCGATGCCCTGATTAGGATCAGGTTCGCCAGGCACCCGCGTTTCCGTGTCGAGGGGCGTGACCTGCATGTCGATCTGCCGGTCAGCCTGCACGACGCCGTTCTCGGCGCAAAGGTTCCCGTCGATACGCTGACGGGCCGAATCGCTGTCTCGGTTCCCGCCTGGTCTGGATCCGACAAGGTCATGCGTATCAAAGGCCGGGGACTGCCCACCAAGGGCGGCGGTGTGGGTGACCTGTTCGTCCATGTGCGCATCATGCTTCCCGAGGGCGGAGACCGCGAACTCGAGGCGTTCCTCAAAAAGCGCGCGGGCTGACCGGTTCCGCCGGCCGGACCCTTCTGACTGTGGCAATCCCCCAAGTGGCTTGATGCCTTCGGCGGCCTGTGCAATAGGCTTGACAAACTGACGCAGCTTCGCGGGAGGACGCACATGGCGGGAACCGGCGGCCTGATGGCCGGAAAACGTGGCCTCATAATGGGCCTGGCCAACAATCGGTCGATCGCCTGGGGGATCGCGAAATCCTGCGCCGACGCCGGTGCGGAACTGGCGCTGACCTATCAGGGCGAAGCGCTGAAGAAGCGCGTGGAACCGCTGGCCGCCGAGTTGGGCGCCTACGTGGCCGGCCATTGCGACGTGTCCGACCAGTCGACCATCGACGCCGTGTTTGCCGATTTGGAGGCAAAGTGGGGCAAGCTGGATTTCGTCGTTCACGCGATCGGATTTTCCAACAAGGACGAGTTGGACGGCCGTTACGTCGAAACCACGCGCGAAAATTTCCAGATGACAATGGATATTTCCGTCTATTCCTTCACGGCGGTGGCCAAGGCTGCGGAGCCGTTGATGAAAGACGGCGGGTCCCTCCTGACGCTCACCTATTACGGCGCCGAGAAGGTCATGCCGCACTACAACGTCATGGGCGTCGCCAAGGCTGCGCTCGAGGCGAGCGTGCGCTACCTGGCGGTCGACCTCGGCGGTAACGGCATCCGCGTCAATGCCATCTCGGCGGGTCCGATCAAGACGCTGGCGGCTTCGGGCATCGGCGACTTCCGCTATATCCTGAAGTGGAACGAATACAATTCGCCGCTCAAGCGCACGACCACGATCGAGGAAGTGGGCGACACGGCCGTCTTTCTGCTGTCAGACATGGGGCGCGGCACGACAGGCGAGGTTCTCCACGTCGACTCCGGCTACCATGTCGTGGGAATGAAAGCCGTCGACGCGCCGGACATCTCCACCGTCTGAGTTGGACGCTTCATCCAGCCGACACATTTCAATGCGATTGCGTCTCGATGGCTCCGTTGATCTATTTTTGCCGCCATGGCCAGACCGACTGGAATGTCGAGGGCCGGCTGCAGGGCCAGTGGGACACCACGCTCAACGAGATCGGCCGGGTTCAGGCTGATCAGAACGGCCGCAAGCTCGCGCGCGAGATTGCTTCACCCGCAAGGTTCGATTTTGTCGCCAGCCCGCTGGACCGCACCTGCGAGACCATGCGGCGCATTCGCGTGGCGATGGGCCTGGCGCCCGACGGTTTCCGCCGGGACCCGCTGCTCAAGGAGATCTGCTTCGGCGATTGGGAATCGCATACCTTCGCGGAACTGGAGTTTGTTTCGCCCGGAATCACGGCCGCGCGCGAAGCCGACAAGTGGAACTGTGTCGCGCCGGGAGTGAACGGCGAGAGCTACGCGATGTTGTGCGAACGGGTGCGGACGTGGTTTTCGGGCGTTGCGCCGCCCACGGTCTGTGTCACCCATGGCGGAGTCATGCGCTGCATATTTCGCATCGTGCAGGACATCGAGGAGAGCGAAGCCGCCACGATGAATATTCCCCAGGACAGGATCTTGCGCCTGGCCGACGGCCGGCTTGAGTGGCTGTAGACCGGTTCCCGGCCCCGCCTATTCCCAGATTTGCATGTCGGTCACGATGTTGATGCCGTTGATCAGATCATAGGCGATCGTCACCTCAACACCCTCGGAGAGAGCCGTAAAATCGAACTCGCTCGAAAGCTTGAACTGCGATCCGTCGTCGAGCGTGACCGTCTGCTTTTCATTGTCCACGACCTTGATGGTTCCCTCGGCGATTTCGGCGAGGGCGGCATTGGTCATGAAAAGCGCAAAAAGCGCGCAAAGCACACTGCGCATGGTTCGTTTCCTCTGTCGTGCAGGCCGCCTCGGGATCGAACGGCTTCGTGATTTTGTAAAAAAGCAGAAACGGCACGATTGTGTCAAAAGTAAAACTCCGCCGGTGCGCATGGGGTAACGTTTTGCGACGGACCGCACTTGGCCTGTCCTCGACAGCCATGGCGGTTTCAATTGGTCAGGCGATGTTCTAGAAGGCGATCTGAAGAGCAATTGCGGGCCGGCACATGTCGCACAACACCTATGGTCACCTGTTTCGCGTAACCACCTGGGGCGAAAGCCATGGCCCGGCGCTTGGCTGCGTCATCGACGGCTGCCCGCCCGGCATCCGCTTCACCCAGGCCGAAGTGCAGGCCGATCTCGACAAGCGCCGGCCCGGTTCCTCGCGCTTCGTCACCCAGCGCCGCGAACCCGACCAGGTGAGGATCCTGTCGGGCGTGCTGCCGGAGGATGACGGCGAGACGCTGATGACCACCGGCACGCCGATCTCGATGATGATCGAGAATGTCGACCAGCGCTCGAAGGACTACGGCGAGATAGCCAAACGCTACCGGCCGGGCCATGCCGACTATACCTACGACATGAAATACGGCATTCGCGATTATCGCGGCGGCGGCCGATCATCGGCCCGCGAAACCGCGGCGCGGGTGGCCGCCGGCGCATTGGCGCGAAAGGTCGTTCCGGGATTGAAGGTGCGCGGCGCGCTCGTCGCCATGGGCGAAAAGGATATCGATCGCAACAATTGGGACTGGTCCACCGTCGATCGCCCGGACAATCCGTTCTTCACGCCCGACGAGGCGTCGATCGCGATTTTCACCGAATATCTCGACGGCATCCGAAAGGCCGGTTCTTCGGTCGGCGCGATCATCGAGATCGTTGCCGAGGGCATTCCCGCGGGCCTCGGTGCGCCGATCTACGGCAAGCTCGACCAGGATATCGCCTCGCTGCTGATGTCGATCAACGCGGTCAAGGGCGTGGAAATCGGCAACGGTTTCGCAGCCGCCCGGCTGACCGGCGAGGACAATGCCGACCAGATGCGTATCGGCAAGGACGGCAAGCCGCATTTTCTGTCCAATCAGGCCGGCGGCATCCTCGGCGGCATTTCGACCGGAATGCCCGTGGTCGCCCGTTTCGCCGTCAAGCCGACGTCCTCGATCCTCACCCCGCGCAAGTCGGTCGATTCCGACGGCAATGAGGTCGATGTCACGACGAAAGGCAGGCACGATCCCTGCGTTGGCATCCGCGCGGTGCCGATCGGAGAAGCCATGGTCGCCTGTGCGATCGCCGACCACTATCTGCGCCATCGCGGCCAGACGGGGCGCGTGTGAGGGCCGGCGGCCCGAAGTTCGTGTGGAACGTCTGCCAGACGGGAAAAGTTCGCTCCACGCGCCGCATCGCCATGGCAATTGGCTGCGCCCACCATTAGATTGAGGCCATGACAACACGATTATTCACCCACCCCGTTTTTCTTGAACACCTTGTGCCGACCGGCCACCCGGAGCGGCCCGACCGGTTGCGCGCCATTGCCAAGATACTGGAGGACGAGGCCTTCGAGAAACTCGATCGCGTCGAGGCGCCGCGCGCCGACCCGGACGTCGTGCTGTTGGCCCATCCGGAGGAATATCTGCGCCGCATCGAAAGATCGATCCCCGAGGAGGGGCTGGCGCGGATCGATGCCGATACGTCCGCAAGCCCCAAGAGCTGGGAAGCTGCGCTCACGGCGATAGGCGCGGCAAACGCGGCGGTGGATGCGGTTTTCAAAGGCGAGGCCGACAATTGCTTCGTGGCAGCCAGGCCGCCAGGTCACCATGCCGAGAAGAACCAGGCGATGGGTTTCTGCCTGTTCAACAATGTCGCAGTCGCAGCCCGTTATGCGCAGAAGGTGCACGGTGCCGAGCGCGTCGCGATCATCGACTGGGATGTACACCACGGCAACGGTACGCAGGACATTTTCTGGAGCGATCCGTCCGTGCTCTATTGCTCGCTCCACCAGATGCCGCTCTATCCCGGCTCGGGCGCGAAGGACGAGACGGGTGCCGGCAATATCGTCAATGCGCCGCTTTCGGCGGGTGACGACGGCGCGGATTTCCGCGAGGCTTTCAGCAGCCGTGTTCTTCCCGCCATCGACAATTTCCGCCCCGACCTTATCCTGATTTCCGCGGGGTTCGACGCCCATTACCGCGATCCGCTTGCCGAGATCGAACTGACCGAGGACGATTTCGACTGGGCGACCGGAAAAGTGATGGACAGGGCCAACCGCTATGCGGGCGACCGAGTCGTTAGCCTTCTGGAAGGCGGCTACGACCTCAAGGGGCTGGCCTTTTCGGTGGGGGCCCATGTCAAGCGTCTCATGAGGGGGTAGCGGCGATGTCCGGCGATACAGTCAACGACGACATCAAGGCGATGAGCTTCGAGCAGGCGCTCGATGCGCTGGAGAAGATTGTCGATAACCTTGAGCGCGGCGATGTGCCGCTCGACCAGTCGATCCGCATCTACGAGCGCGGCGAGGCGCTGAAGAAACATTGCGACAAGCTGCTGAAATCGGCCGAAGACAAGGTGGAGAAGATCAGGCTGTCGCGTGACGGCAAGCCGGAGGGCGTCGAACCGCTCGACTCCGAATAGCCGCCGACACAGCGTTCACCGCGCGGCGATTGCGTTCGCTTCTCATTGGCCTACTTGTTGGAAATGCCAACAGCGAGCAACGCCGATGAGCTTCTTTCCAGGAAATGATCCCCGCCCGGGAGACCGGAAGGCCACCGACGCCATTGAGATGCTGATCCTGCCGCGCACCAGCGACATTGGCGGCTTCGAAGTGCGCCGGGCACTGCCCAGCGCGCGCCGCCGCCTCGTCGGACCTTTCATCTTTCTCGACCGCATGGGACCGGCGGTGTTGCGCTCTGGACATGCCATCGATGTGAAGCCGCACCCCCATATCGGCCTTGCGACCGTGACCTATCTTTTCGACGGCCGCATCCGCCATCGCGATTCGCTCGGCACCGAGATGGTGATCGAGCCGGGCGACGTGAACCTGATGACCGCAGGCAGCGGGATCGTCCATTCCGAGCGCACGCCGCGGGAACTGCGTGGCTCGCCTATGGCGGTATCCGGCCTGCAGACATGGCTGGCCTTGCCCGACGGCAAGGAGGAAATCGCGCCTCGATTCGAGAACACGGCCCGCGCAGCCCTGCCCGAATTCGAGGGCGAGGGCGTTTCGGGCCGCATCGTCATCGGGAAACTCGAAGGACTGGTTTCACCGGTCGTCACGCAGTCCCCGACGCTCTACGCCGATATCAAGCTGGCGAAAGGCGCCGCATGGCGCATCCCGGCCGATACCGAGGAGCGGGCGGTTTATGTGCTCGAAGGGTCGGTGTCGATCGCCGGCGACACCTTCCCCGCCGACCGGCTTCTCGTCTTGCGGCCCGGCGATGCGGTCGTTGTGGAGGCGGCCGGCGGTCGCGCTCGCATCATGCTTCTCGGCGGCGATGCGCTTGGTTCGCGGCGCTTCATCTGGTGGAACTTCGTCTCGTCGTCGCGCGAGCGCATCGAGCAGGCAAAGGAGGAATGGCGGACCGCCAGGTTCGATATCGTGCCGGGTGACGAAAACGAGTTCGTGCCGTTGCCGGAGCGTTGAATCACCGTCTCAGGTCGTTGAATCGGATTGTGAAGGCGCCGAATCAAGGCACCAATCTCTTCATCTAACATTCTGTTTACATTGAAATTTGGTGCTTTCCTTACCCTGTCGCTTGGCCGTTTGTTAGCCCGCGCCTGCTAGTCTTTGTTCAACGACAGGGAGAAAAAGATGAGGCGTCAGGCGATGCTGGGCGCGGCGGCATTCCTGCTGATGGCGGGGCAGGCCGTCGCGCTTCCCGACTATGATCGGACATTGGAACGCGCAGCCATGAAGATCGTGGCCGACAAGATCGGCCCGCTCGACAAGGTGTTGCGCGGAACGTTCCAGCGGCATGACAATCCCGCTTTGTCGACCGCCATCGACCGCGCCGGCCCGGCACCGGAGGCACGCCCGGAGACACGCTCTGTCGATGTCTGGATTGACGGGCTGGCGCCGGCGGTCGATCCGTCGCCCGTCGGGCGCCGGCCGATTGCCGACGGCAGGCTGTTCACCGGCGCGGTCGGTCGCTGAAAGGCGGAACCGCTCTTGCCAAGCTCTCCACCTTCAGCCAATCAGGGGCATGACGGCAACAGCGACCAGAATTCGTCTCGACCAGCTACTCGTCGACCGCGGCTTGTTCGAGAGCCGGTCGCGGGCGCGTGATGCCATCGTCCGGGGCACGGTTCGTATTGGTGGCGCCGTCGCCTCGAAACCCGGCCAGCCGGTTTCCCCGGATACAGAACTGACGGTCGCCGATCCGGCGCGCGGCTATGTCTCGCGTGCGGCCCTCAAGCTCGTCCACGCGCTTGATCATTTCGGCTTCGAGGTTGCCGGAGCAGAGGCGCTCGACGTCGGTGCATCCACCGGCGGCTTCACCCAGGTGCTGCTCGAACGCGGGGCGGCCCACGTGACCGCCATCGATGTCGGCCACGGCCAGTTGCATGAATCCGTTGCAGCCGACCCGCGCGTAACTGCGATCGAGGGGCTCAATGCCCGCGATCTCGACGCGTCCCGCCTCGGCGGTCGAGTGCCCGATCTGGTGGTTTGCGACGTCTCGTTCATTTCGCTGAAGCTCGCCATGGCGCCGGCGCTGGGCCTGGCCCGTCCGGGCGCGCGGTGTGTCCTGCTGGTCAAGCCGCAGTTCGAGGCCGGCCGGGCAGCCATCGGCAAGGGCGGCCTGCTGCGCGATCCGGAGGATGGCCGCCGTGTCGCGCAAGACCTGAAGGCCTGGCTGGACGGACTTCCGGGCTGGCGGACCGTCGGCCTTGCGCCCTCGCCGATTACGGGTGGCGAGGGAAACCGGGAATATCTTCTGGCCGGCATCAAGGATCGATTGGACGGAGCGCCGTGAGTATACGCCTGACCATAGCCCGCATGGGCGCCCAGGGCGACGGGATCGCCGACACGCCGGACGGGCCGGTCTATGTTCCGTTCACCTTGCCGGGCGAGATCGTCAATGCCGCGCGTGCGGGAGAACGCGCCGAGCCGGTTGCGATCCTCCAGCCCTCGCCGGAGCGCGTCGAACCGGCATGCCGCCATTTCGGCGACTGCGGAGGCTGCGCGCTGCAGCACTGGCAGCCAGACAGGTATCGCGCCTGGAAACGCGACCTCGTTACCCGGGCGCTGGCATCCCGCAAGATCGATGTCGAGCCGGACGAACTCATCGCCTGCGCACCGGGTACGCGCCGGCGAGCAATCTTCTCCGCCCGCCGCAGCGAAGGCGCCATGGAGATCGGCTTCAACCAGGCACTGTCGAACCGGGTGGTCGATGTGGCCGAATGCCCGGTCTGCGACCCGCGCATCGTTTCGGCACTGCCATCCCTGCACAAGCTGGCAGCGATCATATCGGTGGGGAACGATCCGTTCCACGTAACGGTCACGCAGACCGAAGCCGGGCTGGACATCGCATTTGCCGGCAGCGGCAACCTGGGCGAAGCCGCGCGCAAGGCTGTTGTCCGCTTCGCGATCAGCGCCGGTTTCGCTCGCGTCAGCGTCGACGGCGAGACGATCATCGAACTGGCAAAGCCGCAAATCCTGTTTGACGGCGCGGCGATCGTGCCGCCGCCGGGCGGCTTCCTGCAGGCGGTTGCGCATGCCGAACAGGTAATGGCGGAACGCGTGCTCGCTCATGTCGGCAAGGCCAAGCGCGTTGCCGATCTGTTTTCCGGCTGCGGTGCCTTCGCGCTCAGGCTCGCCAGGCGCGCTGAAGTCCTGGCGCTGGAGGGCGATGCGGCGAGCGTCGCGGCGCTGGATCGAGGATACCGCGCAACGCCGGGACTGAAGCGCGTGACCGCGGAACGCCGCGACCTGTTCCAGCGTCCGCTGCTGCCGCGCGAACTGATCGGACTGGATGCCGTGGTATTCGACCCGCCGCGCGCCGGGGCGGAGGCGCAGTGCCGGCACCTGGCGAAGTCGGACGTGCCGAAGATAGCTGCGGTGTCTTGCAATCCGGCGACCCTGGCGCGTGACCTGGAAATCCTGATTGCCGGCGGTTATGGCGTGAAATCGGTCCTGCCGGTCGACCAGTTCCTCTGGTCGCCACATGTCGAGGCCGTGGCCCTGCTGGAGAAGCCGAAGAGGCGGCGTTAGGCCGTTTTTCCATCAAGCAGGCGGTCGACCCATTGCGGCACGATCATTCCCGCCTTGCCATGGATCGTCTCGGCGAAATCGTCGATGCCGAGCGAAGGTTCAAGGTTGAGTTCAACCGTGTGGGCGCCTGCCAAAGCAGCCTCCTGGACGAACTGGGCGGCCGGATAGACGTTGCCGCTGGTGCCGATCGAAACAAACAGGTCGCAGGCGTTCAGCGCCGCATAGATTCGGTCCATGTGGTAGGGCATCTCGCCGAACCAGACCACGTCGGGACGCAAGAAGCCCTTCGCGCCGCAGGCCGGGCAAGTGCGGTCGCGCGATAGATCGCCATCGGCATCGCAGCGATATCCGCAATTGCCGCACAGCGCGCGCTTCAACTCGCCATGCATGTGGACCAGTTCCAGCGAACCGGCGCGCTCGTGCAGGTCATCGATATTCTGGGTCACCAGGAGGAACGCGCCCGGAAATGCCTGTTCCAGCCTTGCCAGCGCAAAATGCGCGGGATTTGGCTTTGCCCATGCCATGTTCGCGCGGCGCTGGTTGTAGAAGTCGTGCACCATGTCGGGATTGCGGGCAAAACCTTCCGGCGTCGCCACGTCGTTGACGTCGACCTTCGCCCAGATGCCGTCCTTGTCGCGGAAGGTCGACAACCCGCTTTCGGCCGATATGCCGGCACCGGTCAGGATGACGATGGAGGAGGGGATCATGCTGGAATCCGTTACAGACAGTTTTTCCGATTCTGTCTGCAATCACCCGTCATCTCAACCCTGCGTCCCGCCGACCGTCATGGCGTCCATGCGCAGATGCGGCTGGCCGACGCCGACCGGTACGCCCTGGCCGCCTTTGCCGCACATGCCGATGCCGGTGTCCAGCGCCGGGTCGTTGCCGACCATGGTGATGCGCTTCATTGCCTCCGGCCCGTTGCCGATCAGCATCGCGCCTTTCACGGGAAAGGTCACCTTGCCGTCTTCGATCATGTAAGCCTCGGTGCAGCCGAACACGAACTTGCCCGACGTGATGTCGACCTGGCCGCCGCCGAAGGAAACGGCATAGATGCCCTTCTTGACCGAGGCGATGATCTCGCCGGGATCCTTGTCGCCGCCGGCCATGAACGTGTTCGTCATGCGCGGCATCGGCTGGTGGGCGTAGGACTCGCGCCGGCCGTTGCCGGTCGGCTTCATGCCCATCAGCCGGGCGTTCTGCCGATCCTGCATGTAGCCGACGAGCCGCCCGTCCTCGATCAGGACGTTGTGGCCCGACGGCGTGCCCTCGTCATCGACGGTCAGCGAACCTCGTCTTTCGGGAATCGTTCCGTCGTCGATCACGGTAACGCCTTTCGCCGCGACCTGCTCGCCCATCAGTCCGGAAAAGGCGGAGGTTTTCTTGCGGTTGAAATCGCCTTCCAGCCCGTGGCCGACCGCCTCGTGCAGCATGACGCCTGGCCAGCCATTGCCGAGCACGACGTCGAACGTGCCGGCCGGCGCGGGCCTGGCTTCAAGATTGACCAGCGCCTGGCGAAGGGCCTCCGAAGCCGCATCCTGCCAACTGCCCTCGGTGAGGAATTCGCCAAAGCCCTTGCGCCCGCCGATACCGTGCGAACCGCTCTCCTGGCGGTCGCCGTCGCCGACGACGACGGAAATGTTGAGCCGCACCAGAGGGCGGATGTCGCGGACCAGTTGCCCGTCGCCGCGCAGGATCTCCACGTGCTGCCAAGAGGCAGTGAGCGCGGCCGTGACCTGGCGCACGCGCGGATCCTTCTCGCGCAGCCAGCCATCGATGGTCTGCAGCAGAAGCGCCTTTTCGCCGAACGCCGGCTCGGCGATCGGGTTTTCGTCGCCGTAGAGCTTCTTGTTGGTTCCCGCGGGAGCCACGTCCAGCTTGCCCGCGTGGCCCATCTTGACCGCGCTCACCGCATCCGCCGCGTGGCGAAGAGCGCTTGCCGACAATTCGCTCGCATGGGCGTAGCCCGTCGCTTCGCCGGCGACCGCCCGCAGTCCGAATCCGAGTTCCGTGTTGAAATTGCCGGTTTTCAGTCGCCCATTGTCGAACACCAGCGACTCGCCCTCGCGGTATTCCAGATAGAGCTCGCCATCGTCGCTGCCCGAAAGGGCGTCGGCGGTAATGGATCTGACTTCGGTGTCGGAAATATCGAAGCGGTCGATAAGGCTCGATGTCACGGCGGGCTCCCTGCGTTATCCAACCCATATAGGAAGGTCGCGCCCGCCTGTCACCGGTCGCCGGACCGCCGCCGTCAGGGCAAGGCCGCGAAGCCTTCCGTAAAGCCCGAGAGCTCGACGGGAATGCCGATCCCCTCTTCGGGCGTCTGGAACACGATGAAGGTCGCCGATTGACCGCTCTTCAGCGTCGACAGCAGCGGATCTTCAAGGATCACCTCCGCATAGCAGCCGTCCTGGAAGCACTTGGCGAAATAGGCCTTGCCGATGTCCTTGCCGTCGACATAGAGGCCCAGGCCGTTTGGCAGCAGCACACCGAGCGGCACCAGAACGCGCAGGATCTCGGCCTTGCGGTCGGCCGTGCGCAGTACAACAACCGACAATCCCATGTCGGGCCGGTCCTCCGCCACGACATTCTGGATCAGCGCGCATTGCTCCGTGGCGGCGCCCGCCGGCGTGTCGCAGATCATTTTCCAGGCACCGTGCGTCGAACGGACGATTCCGCTCTGCTGGGCATTCGCAGAAAGCGGGACAACGGCAAGCCCGATCGCCGCGAAAACGGCAGGAAAATTGCGGAGAGCAACAGAAAACATGGCGGCTCCATGGCGAATCACTGAAAACTCACATTGCGTCGCTTGTAGCAAAATGCAAAGTGCCGATCCGCAACGCGTGCTGTCGGTGTCTCATTGCGTTTCGAATTCGACTGAAATGCGGCCTCACCGCCGTTTTGTCGGAATGGCGGGATTGAGCCGGTTTTGGGCTTGCCGCGGTCGGCTCGTCATGCAACCGGCACAAGCGGCAAATTCGCGCGCGAAATTTTGCCGCACTGATTTCGCAGAACGCTTTCTTGCGGTGGGGCGAAGAGTGTGATTTTAACGGCGGTAAACATGCCGAGATGCGTCTCGCGCGGATAAAATTGTTAAGGCCCTGGTGGCCGTTTCGGGAGAGATAGGGGAAATGAAGAAAATCCTTTCCAGTCTTGTGGCCTTTGCTGGCTTCTTCGGCGCGGCCGCCCATGCCGATCAGCCGACGCCGTGGCAAACCAAGTTCCAGCCCGCCGCCACCGGGATCATGAAGGAAATCGCCTGGTTCGAAACCTACACGCTGTGGTTCATCATACCGATTACGATCATGGTGCTCCTTCTTCTGGCGTGGGTCGTGCTTCGCTACCGCGAGAGCGCCAATCCGAATCCGTCGAAGACCAGTCACAACTCCCTTGTCGAGGTGATCTGGACCGTCGGTCCGGTGGTGATCCTGCTGTTCCTTGCGGTGCCGTCCTTCAACCTGTTGACGGCCCAGTATACGCCCCCGGAAGAGCCGGCACTGACGGTCAAGGCTACCGGTTACCAGTGGTACTGGGGCTACGAGTACCAGTCAGAAGATCAGCTGAGCTTCGATTCCCTCATGCTGAAGGAAGAGGATCGCACCGCCGCCGGCAAGCAGGACAAGGGTACATATCCGCGCCTGCTCGCTGTCGACAATGAAGTCGTCGTTCCGGTCAACACGACGGTCCGCGTGCTCGTGACCGCCGCCGACGTGATCCATTCTTTCGCCATACCTTCCTTTGGCATGAAGGTCGACGCCGTGCCCGGCCGCATCAACGAAACCTGGTTCAAGGCCGAGCGCGAGGGGCTGTTCTACGGCCAGTGCTCCGAACTTTGCGGCAAGGACCATGCCTATATGCCGATCGCTTTCAGGGTCGTTTCGCAAGCGCAGTTCGATAGCTGGATGGCTGCGGCGAAGACTGATCTGACCGGTGCCAACAAGGCGCTGATGGCCTCGATCAACAACGAAACGAAACTCGCTTCCGCCGGCAATTGAGCCGTGCGAAGCGCAAGATAATCACAGACGGAGCGGGACACATGGCAGGCGCTGCTACACATGACGCCCACCACGACCACAAGCCCAAGGGCTGGGTTCGCTGGGTTTATTCCACCAACCACAAGGACATCGGTACGCTGTACCTGATCTTCGCGATCACGGCAGGCGTCGTCGGCGGTTTGCTGTCGGTGTTCATGCGCTGGGAACTCGCCGAGCCGGGCATCCAGATTTTCCACGGCCTCGCGGCCATGGTGTACGGCTACGAAGGTGGAGCGGCGATCGATGCCGGCAAGAACATGTTCAACGTGTTCGTCACCGCCCACGGCCTGATCATGGTGTTCTTCATGATCATGCCGGCGCTGATCGGCGGCTTCGCCAACTGGATGGTGCCGATCATGATCGGTGCGCCGGACATGGCATTCCCGCGCATGAACAACATTTCCTTCTGGCTGCTGCCGCCGGCTTTCACCCTGCTGTTCCTGTCCATGTTCGTTCCCGGCGCTCCGGGCGGATACGGCGCGGGCAACGGCTGGACGGTCTATCCGCCGCTCTCGACCGCCGGAGCGCCCGGTCCAGCCATGGACATGGCGATTCTCGCCCTGCACATTGCCGGTGCTTCCTCCATCCTCGGCGCGATCAACTTCATCACCACCATCTTCAACATGCGCGCGCCCGGCATGACGCTGCACAAGATGCCGCTGTTTGCCTGGTCGGTGCTGATCACCGCCTTCCTGCTGCTGCTGTCGCTGCCCGTGCTCGCCGGCGGCATCACCATGCTTTTGACCGACCGCAACTTCGGCACCGCCTTCTTCGCCCCCGAAGGCGGCGGTGATCCGATCCTGTTCCAGCATCTGTTCTGGTTCTTCGGTCATCCGGAAGTCTACATCCTGATCCTGCCGGCCTTCGGCGTGATCAGCCACATCGTGTCGACCTTCTCGCGCAAGCCGATCTTCGGTTATCTCGGCATGGCCTACGCCATGGTCGCCATCGGCGTGGTCGGGTTCATCGTGTGGGCGCACCACATGTACACGACCGGCATCTCGCTCGATGCGCAGCGTTATTTCGTCTTCGCGACGATGGTCATCGCTGTGCCGACCGGCGTGAAGATATTCTCCTGGATCGCCACCATGTGGGGCGGGTCGATCTCGCTGCGCACTCCGATGCTGTGGGCGCTCGGCTTCATCTTCCTGTTCACCGTCGGCGGCGTGACCGGCGTGCAGCTTGCCAATGCCGGTCTCGACCGCTCGCTGCACGATACCTATTACGTGGTCGCGCACTTCCATTACACCATGTCGCTGGGCGCCACGTTCGGCATCTTCGCGGGCTGGTACTACTGGTTCCCGAAGATGACCGGCTACATGTATTCGCCGCTGATCGCGCGGACCCATTTCTGGATCACTTTCATTGGCGTCAACCTGGTCTTCTTCCCGCAGCACTTCCTGGGTCTCGCCGGGATGCCGCGGCGCTACATCGACTATCCGGATGCCTTTGCCGGCTGGAACCTGGTGTCGTCCTACGGTTCCTACCTATCGGCGATCGGTGTACTGATCTTCCTGTTCGGCGTCTGGGAAGCCTTCTCCAAGAAGCGGGTGGCAGGTGCCAATCCCTGGGGCGAGGGCGCGACGACACTGGAATGGCAGCTGCCTTCGCCGCCGCCGTACCACCAGTGGGAGCAACTTCCGAAGATCAAGTAAGCGGACCGCCGCTGATATGATCAATCGATGTCGCCGGAACGGATATCCGGCGGCATCGGTAAAACAAGAAAGAACGAGGGAATACGGGCGCCAATGGCACTCATCGGTGACAACCAGTACGACACGCCGTCGGTACGCCTCTCCGAGGCGACGGCTAGCGACTATATCGAGCTGCTGAAACCGCGGGTCATGTCGCTCGTTGTGTTCACGGCCTTTGTCGGGCTGGTCGCCGCGCCCGGAACCGTCCATCCTGTTCTCGGCTTCATTGCCATTCTTGCCATCGCGGTCGGCGCGGGGGCGTCGGGTGCGCTGAACATGTGGTACGACGCCGACATCGATGCGGTCATGTCGCGCACGTCGGGCCGCCCGATCCCGTCGGGGCGGATAGCGCCAAAAGAAGCGCTTGCCTTCGGCCTCGTGCTTGCCACCATGTCGGTGTTCACGCTCGGCGTGCTCGTCAACTGGCTGGCGGCGTCGATTCTCGCCTTCACGATCTTCTTCTATGCCGTGGTCTACACCATGTGGCTGAAGCGCTCGACGCCTCAGAACATAGTGATCGGCGGGGCGGCCGGCGCCTTCCCGCCCATGGTCGGCTGGGCCGCCGCATCCGGAAGCGTGAGCCTGGAAAGCGTCGTGCTGTTCGCGATCATCTTCATGTGGACACCACCGCACTTCTGGGCGCTCGCCCTGTTCAAGGCGGGCGACTACGGCGCAGCCGGCGTGCCGATGATGCCGAATGTGCGTGGCGCGCGTTCGACCCGCCGGCAGATCTTCATCTACAGCCTGATGCTGGCGCCCATCGGCGTTTTGCCGTGGATTCTTGGCTTCGCGAGCGCCGCCTACGGCCTGGTCGCGATCTTTCTCGGCGCGGGTTTTGTCTGGTATGCCTACCAGGTGTTGCGCATGAGCGACTTCGACGGCGCGATGCTTCCCGCCAGGAAGCTGTTCGGATATTCGATCATCTATCTTTTCGGTATCTTCCTCGCGCTGCTGGCCGATGTGCTGGCCGCAGGCTTCGTGGCAGGATCGTGAGCATGGCGATGGGCGAGGATTTCGTGGAACTGACCGAGAAGCAGAAGAAGGCGCGCCGCAGTCGTTCGCTGGCGATCGGTATCGCGCTCGCCGCGCTGGTAGTGCTGTTCTACGTCGCGACCATCGTCAAGTTCGGTCCGCATTTCTTCAACGGGTAACGCGAGAAACATGAACTCCGCCACGCCGCAAACGCCGAACGACAGGTCCCGTTCAAACGGGATGATTGCTGCCGCCGCCGCGGCGGTGGTGTTCGGCATGATCGGCATGGCCTATGCGGCAGTTCCGCTGTACCAGTTGTTTTGCCAGGTGACGGGTTATGGCGGGACCACCCAGCGTGCGGACACCTATGCCGACCGTGTGCTCGACCGCACCATCAAGATCCGCTTCGACGCGAATACCGCCGGCATCCCCTGGGACTTCAAGCCGGCGCAGCGCGAGGTGGAAATCCGCATCGGCGAGACGAAGCAGATCAGCTACACCTCGCGCAACAGCAGCGACCGGGCGATTACCGGCACGGCGACCTTCAACGTCAATCCGCAACTCGCCGGCGTGTACTTCAACAAGATCGAATGTTTCTGCTTTACAGAAACGACCCTTCAACCCGGCGAGATCCTGGACATGCCGGTAGTATTCTTTGTCGATCCCGACATCGTCGACGACAAGGATCTGAAGGATATCACGACGATAACCCTCTCCTACACCATGTTCCCGGTTGTGGAGAAGGAACAGCCGGTGGCGTCGGCGCCGGTCGACACCGAAATCCAGACCAACAGCACAAATAAGTAGAACCGCGGGGATCATCATGGCGGACGCACATACCAAACACCACGACTACCACATCATCGATCCGAGCCCATGGCCGGCTCTCGGTTCGCTGGGCGCGCTGATAACCGCGCTTGGGGGCATCGCCTGGATGCGCTCCATGAACGGCGATGTCTTCCGCCTGTTCGGCGTGAATCTGGCGGGCGCCAATTTCTGGCTGTTCCTGATCGGCATGCTCGTCGTGCTCTATGTCATGTACGCCTGGTGGTCCGACACGATCAAGGAAGCTCATGAAGGGCACCACACCAAGGTCGTCTCGATTCATCTGCGCTATGGCATGATCATGTTCATCGCCTCGGAGGTGATGTTCTTCGTCGCCTGGTTCTGGGCTTTCTTCGATGCCAGCCTGTTCGCCAATGAAGCCGCTCAGGTCGCGCGCGTCGAATTCACCGGCGGGCAGTGGCCTCCCAAGGGCATCGAGGTGATCGATCCGCTGCACCTGCCGCTCTACAACACCATCATCCTGCTGCTTTCGGGAACGACCGTCACCTGGGCGCACCACGCGCTTCTGGAAAACGATCGCAAGGGGCTCATCTGGGGGCTGGCGCTGACCATCGCTCTCGGCGTGCTGTTCACCTCCGTGCAGGCCTACGAATATGCCCACGCTCCCTTCGCCTTCAAGGATTCGATCTACGGCGCGACCTTCTTCATGGCGACGGGTTTCCACGGCTTCCACGTGCTTGTCGGCACGATCTTCCTGATTGTCTGCCTGTTGAGGGCACTCGCCGGGGATTTCACGCCAAAGCAGCATTTCGGTTTCGAGGCCGCCGCCTGGTACTGGCACTTCGTTGACGTCGTGTGGCTGTTCCTGTTCTTCTGCGTCTATGTCTGGGCCTCCTGGGGTGCGCCGATCCACGGTGCCGGCCACTGACGCAATCGGGGACGACCCGATAATTCCTGCGGGCGGCCATGGCACCATGGCCGCCTTCGCTTTTGGAAAGGATCGCAAAGTCATGACCCATCGCGACCAGGCCCACTATCCGCCCGTCGATGCGGTACGCGCCGGCCTTCGCGGGCGTTGCCCGCGTTGCGGCGACGGCAAGTTGTTCCAGGGTTATCTCGGGTTGCGGCCGCGCTGCGGCGCCTGCGGCCTCGACTATTCCTTTGCCGATGCGGGCGACGGCCCAGCGGTCTTCGTCATCCTTCTGGTGGGATTCGTCGTCGTGGGGCTGGCCCTGTGGCTGGAGGTCTCCTACAGCCCGGCTCTGTGGGTGCATTTCATCCTGTGGATTCCGCTAATCGTCGTCCTGTCGCTGGTGTCGCTTCGCCTGATGAAAGGCGTGCTGATCACGCTCCAGTACAAGCACAAGGCGCAGGAAGGGCGCATCGAGGGATCTGAATGACGAATGCCGGCCCTTCAGACCGGAAGACCCGCCTGTGGCCGGTCACGGTGTCTGCCGCGGTCGCGTTCGCAATCCTCCTTGGCCTCGGTACATGGCAGGTGCAACGGCTGCATTGGAAAGAAGGCCTGATCGCCGCCATCGACGAGCGCATAGCGTCGCGTCCGGCCGCGTTCGCCGATATCGAGCAGCGCTATTCGGAAACCGGCGATGTCGACTATTATCCGGTAACCGTCAGCGGAACATTCGAGCACGACGGAGAACAGTTCTTCTTCGCCACGCACAATGGCCAGAGCGGCTATTATGTCTATACGCCCCTGCGGCTCGCCGATGGCCGCGCCATCCTCGTCAATCGCGGCTTCGTGCCCTTTGACCGCAAGGTTTCGGCCTCGCGCAGCGAGGGGCAGGTCCGGGGGTTGGTGACCGTGACCGGCCTGGCGCGCAATCCGCTTGCTGCCAAACCTTCCTGGGTGGTCCCCGACAATGATCCCCCGTCAAACATTTTCTACTGGAAGGACCGCGACTCCATGGCCGCCAATGCGGGCCTTGATGCGCAAGAATTGCTTCCCTTTTTTGTCGACGCCGACGCCACGCCCAATCCAGGCGGCCTGCCGGTCGGAGGGGTCACCATCGTCAGCCTTCCCGACAATCACCTGCAATACGCGGTCACGTGGTACGGGCTGGCTGCCGCGCTGGCCGGGGTCTTTATAGTCTGGAGTTGGAAGCGGCGGGCTTGACAGCGCGTCCGAACCTGACCAGTTGAGGTGCCCTAACCGGTAGCGAACGATGCATCCACGCCAAGCCGAAAGAATGCCGCTGACCATACGCCTGTGCGAGCCGCGCGGCTTTTGCGCGGGCGTCGACCGGGCGATCCAGATCGTGGTCCTGGCACTGAAGAAGCACGGCGCGCCGGTCTATGTCCGTCACGAAATCGTCCACAACCGATTTGTCGTCGAAGGGCTCGGCGCGCGCGGCGCTGTCTTCATCGAGGAGTTGGACGAAATTCCGCCCGAGCATCGCGACCGCCCGGTCGTCTTCTCGGCCCATGGCGTGCCGAAGTCGGTGCCTGAAGATGCCGAAGCGCGCAATCTCTTCTACCTCGATGCCACCTGCCCGCTGGTCTCCAAGGTACACAAGCAGGCCATGCGCCACCAGCGCCTTGGCCGCCACGTCCTGCTGATCGGCCATGCCGGCCACCCGGAGGTCATCGGCACCATGGGCCAGCTTCCGCAAGGTGCAGTATCTCTCGTCGAGACCGAGGCGGATGCAGAGGCGTTCGTGCCGCCCGCGGGCGAACTCGGGTTCGTCACCCAGACAACCTTGTCGGTCGACGATACCGCCGGCATTATCCACGTCCTGAAAAAGCGATTTCCGCACATCCAGGCGCCGGCCGCCGAGTCGATCTGTTATGCGACGACCAATCGCCAGCAGGCGGTGAAACAGGCCGCGCGGGGCGCCGATCATTTCCTGATCGTGGGCGCTCCCAACTCCTCCAATTCCAAGCGTCTGGTCGAGGTGGCAGAACGCGCAGGCGCGCGCGCCGCGTCTCTTGTCCAGCGCGCAAGCGAAATCGACTGGGACGCGATTGGCGACGCTCGGATCGTCGGCCTGTCGGCCGGTGCGTCCGCGCCCGAGATCATCGTCGGCGAGATTGTCGACGCTTTCCGAGAACGCTTCGATGTCACGGTCGATATCGCGGTGACCGTCGAGGAAAACGAGAACTTCCCGGTCATGCGCGCGTTGCGCGACGTGGATCTGCTGCCCGCCGACATGGCCTTCGTCAATGGAGATGGATAACCGATGGCCGTCTATACCGACATCTCCGAGGACGAACTGCAGCGCTTCCTGGCGCGCTACGACCTTGGCCGGCTGCTTTCCTACAAGGGTATCGCCGAGGGCGTGGAGAATTCCAACTTCTCGCTCCATCTCGACACGGGGCCGGCCTTCCTCACCCTGTTCGAGAAGCGGGTCGATGCCAATGACCTGCCCTTCTTTGTCGGGCTGATGAGCCACCTGGCCAGCCGCGGCATCAATTGTCCGCAACCCGTCGCGCGGCGCGACGGGGAAGTGATCGGCGAACTCGCGGGCCGCCCGGCGATCATCGTGACATTCCTGGAAGGGATGTGGCCGCGCCGCCCGACGGCCAACCACTGCCGCCAGGTCGGCGAAGCCCTGGCAAGGCTGCATCTCGCCGGCGAAGATTTCCCGCTCACCCGGCGCAATGCCTTGACGGTAGGTGACTGGCGGCCGTTGTTCGAGCGTGCAAGCGACCGCGCCGATACCGTCGAACCCGGCCTGAAGGCCGAAATCGAGGGTGATCTCGCCGTACTCGAGCGCGACTGGCCAGCGGGTCTTCCGCTCGGCGTCATCCATGCCGACCTGTTCCCCGACAACGTGTTCTTCCTCGGCGACGAGCTCTCCGGACTGATCGATTTCTATTTCGCTTGCACCGACATCCTCGTCTATGACGTGGCGATCTGCATCAATGCCTGGTGCTTCGAGCGCGACTTCTCGTTCAACCTGACCAAGGGTATAGCGCTGCTCGAAGGCTACCAGTCGGTACGTCCGCTGTCGGCTGATGAGCAGTCCGCGCTGCCGCTGCTCGCCCGCGGCGCAGCGCTGCGCTTCCTGCTGACGCGCCTTTATGACTGGCTCAACACGCCGGACGGCGCGGTTGTGACGAAGAAGGACCCGCGCGAATATCTGCGCCGTCTGCGGTTCCATCGCCAGATCGCAAGCGCCGCCGAATATGGCTGCACGCCGGCATGAAGACGGTTGAAATCTTCACCGATGGCGCGTGTTCGGGCAATCCGGGACCCGGCGGCTGGGGCGCGATCCTGCGTCACAACAGTACTGAGAAGGAACTCTCGGGCGGGGAGCCGGAAACCACCAACAACCGCATGGAACTCATGGCGGCGATCGAGGCTCTGTCGGCGCTCAAGCAGCGCTGCCGTGTCGAATTGTACACCGACAGCGTCTATGTCCGCGACGGCATCCGAAGCTGGATCCACGGCTGGAAGAAGAACGGCTGGAAAACGGCCGCGAAGAAACCGGTGAAAAACGCCGAGCTTTGGCAGGCCCTTGACGAGGCCAGGAACCGCCACGACGTGCACTGGCACTGGATCAAGGGCCATGCCGGCCATCCGGAAAATGAGCGTGCCGACACTCTCGCCCGCGCCGCACTGGCGCCATTCAAGCGTCAGCGGGCAAAGACGATCGGATAGAGCGAGGCCACAAGAAGCGCCGCCATTGCGACGTTGAAGATGCGCAGGTGGCGCAGATCGGTGAGGAACCGGCGGATTTCGCGGCCGGCGACAACCCACAGGCTGATCGTTGGCAACCCGATCCCCGCATAGACCAGCGCGACGAGAAGGATGGCCGCAGGTTCGCGGCCTGGCGCATAGGCGGCGACGGCCGTGAGCGCCATTACCCACGCTTTCGGGTTGATCCACTGGAAGCCCGCCGCTTGCAGGAAGGTGAACGGGCGCGCTGTCGCCGAACCTTCGCCGACGCCCGCCGACCTGGCAATTTTCCAGGCCAGGAAAACCAGGTAGGCGACGCTGGCAATCTTCATTGCCGCGTGGATGGCGGGATAGGTTTCGAAGAGGCGCCCGAGCCCGGCGCCGACAACCGCCACCATGAACGAAAAACCCAGCCCGACGCCGAGAATGTGCGGAAGGGTACGCCCGAATCCGAAATTGGCGCCGGACGCCATGAGCATGAGGTTGTTCGGTCCTGGCGTGGCAACGGTGACGAAGGCGAAGGCCGCGAAGGCGATGAACAGATTGCTTTCCATGTCGCAATTATTGTCGGAATTCAGCGCAATAGGGTTGCAAACATCGCGATCATACGTCTATTTTTGCAATTAATGGCGTCATTGGATGAAAAAGACCAACAAATATTGCGAGAGCTGGGGCGGAACGGCCGGATCAGCAACATCGAACTGGCTGGTCGCGTCGGGCTGTCGCCGTCGGCATGCCTGCGCCGGGTCCATGAACTGGAGCAGTCGGGTGTGATCACCGGCTACCGCGCGACGATCAACCGCGCTGCGGTCGGCAAGGGGTTCCTCGCCTATGTCTCGGTCGGCCTGAAGGACCATTCGGCAGCATCCCAGGAAGTCTTCGAGCGCGCCATGTCTCGATCGCCGGACGTCAGGGAGTGCCACAACGTGACGGGCACGGTGGAGTATCTGCTGCGCGTCGAAACGGACGACCTTGCCAGCTACAAGGTCTTCCACAGGGAGGTACTGGGCGAACTGCCGCAGGTCACTGCCATCACGTCCTTCATTGTGATGTCTTCACCAAAGGATGAACGCGCCTGAGGCATTCAGAGTTGCGCCAGGATGGTCGCGGCACCTGAGATATCGGTTTTGCCGCGCTCGACCTCGATGTAGATGGCAGTGGCTTTTCCGTCGTCGATGATCATCGAGAAACGTCTCATGCGCGTGCCGAAGCCGGCCGCGCTCATGTCGGCGTCCAGCCCGATCGCCTTGGCGAAGTCCGCGTTGCCATCGGCGAGGAATGTGATCTTGCCCTTGGCGCCGCTAGCCGCCTCCCACGCTTTCATGACGAAAACGTCGTTGACCGAGACAACTGCGATCCGGTCCACGCCCTTGTTCAGGATTTCCTCGTAATGCCGCAGGAAGCCCGGCAGGTGATTGCCGTCGCAGGTCGGCGTGAAAGCACCCGGCAAGCCGAACAGGACGACCTTCTTTCCATCGAAGAGTTCGGCGGTCGTTACGCGGGCAGGCCCGTTTTCGGTCGGCGTCAGGAATGCGGCATCGGGAAGTTTGTCGCCAACGGCTATCGTCATGGGGCCCTCGAATTGTCTGGTTGTTGGAAATCCGGAGATGCGGATCTCCGAACGTCAGAACTTATGCCGGGATATGCGATTGTCCAGTATTGCCCGGTGGTTACGTCAGGGAAGGTTGAATGTTCCCCCGACGGCCCGCGTGCCGAAGACCAGCGTGTAAAAGATTTCTCCGCCCGCCGGGTTCGTCGGTCTCTCGATTACCGGGATACGGAAACGGGGGGTTCCGTCCGCCCCGGTTTCCGGTTTCGGGGTGTCCAGATACCAGCCGTTTTCGCTCGCGACGAAAAGTTCGGCCTCGTCGGTCCCGTCCGGCAGCTCGGCCGCCACGACGAGATCTTCGCCATCCAGGCGAGCCGCGGTGAGCCGGAAGCCCGCAAATGCCGGCTCGGGCAGGGCCGCAAACGCCATCGCCACATCGGTTTCGGTGATGCCGGCATCCGGGTTCGTTTCCAGTTCGAATTCGGCCTGCACGGGGATACAGGTTTCCTTGCAGACGCCGAGAAACACCGATGCTTTCAGCGAGACGCCCCGTGCGGGATCGGCGACCGGCATGGTTATGGCCAGCGCGACCGGCTGTTTGTATCCGGTTGATGTCGAATCGGCATCGGTAAAGCGCACGGGAGGCGGGAAATGCAGCACCGCGTCGCCGGCATTGCTGCTGCCGCCGGTCTTCAGGGATGGCGGAACGCCGGCCTCGCCCGGATCGCGCCAATAGGTTTTCCATCCGGGCAGCAGATCGACGATAAGCGCCCCGCGCAGCATGCCCTGCGCGTCCGGAATGTCATCAAAGACGAGTCTCAATTGCGCGCCTTCGGCATCGTGCCAGTCGCTCGACGCCGCCAAAACGGGAGTGCTTGCTGCGATCGCGGCGAAAACAATGGCAAGGTGTTTCATGGCGGCGAACTTGACGCCGCGCGGCCTGCTTGGCAAGGCAGGTCCGCACACGAACGCATCATTTTGCCGTGAATTGGACCATGCCGGCCACGTCGCCGGCGGCCTGGCGGTCTGCACAGAATGTCACGCCCCCTTTTCACCGGTGGTCATTTGAAGTTACCCTTCGGCAGAAAGAGAGAAGCGTCATGAGCGAACCTTGGCTTGACGGACAGTTCCTGATCGCGATGCCCGGGATGGGCGACAGCCGTTTCGAGCGCACGGTTGTCTATTTGTGCGCCCATTCCGCCGAGGGCGCGATGGGACTCGTCATCAACCGGAGCCAGGAGATGGTCTTTCCCGATCTCCTTGTGCAACTCGGCATCATGGAAGAGCATGAGGCCATAAAACTCCCGCCCAAGACCCGCGACTTCATGGTGCGCGATGGCGGGCCTGTCGAGCGCAGCCGCGGGTTTGTCCTCCACTCAGGCGATTACCAGGCCGATTCCTCGCTGGAGGTGACACCGGAGATATCGCTCACCGCCACGGTCGACATCCTGCGCGCCATCTCGAGAGGCGGTGGCCCCGAACAGGCCTTGATGGCGCTCGGCTATTCGGGTTGGGGGCCGGGTCAACTCGAAGCGGAAATCGCCGGCAACGGATGGTTGACCTGCGAGGCGGCAAGCGATGTCGTGTTTGCATCCGACTTGAGCCAGATCTATCCGCGCGCCCTGGCGCTGCTCGGCATCGATACGCTCAATCTCAGCCAGTATTCCGGGCGCGCCTGACACAGCGACGGATTGGACTGTTCAGGAGGCGGCAGGTTCCGCCCGCGATTCCTTGAGCCGCGCCACGGCCTGGTCGGCGGGAACCGGCTCGCCGAAATGAAAGCTCTGCGCGAATTCGCAGTGCATGGCGCGCAATTCCTCCGCACCTTCTTCGTCCGCCACGCCCTCCACGACCACCTTGAGGCCCAGTTCGCGCGCCATGTTGACGATGGACCGAAGCAGGATGCCGCCCTGTGGCGCGCTGTTCTCGACGAAAGAGCGATCGATCTTCATTGTGTCGAAGGGAAAACGGTTCAGGTAGGACAAGGACGAGTACCCGGTGCCGAAATCGTCCAGTGAAAGCCCGATGCCGAGTTCCTTGAGCTTGCGCAACACGTGAGCGGCCTGTTCCGGATTGCTCATCACCAGCGTTTCGGTCAGTTCCAGCCTGAAGTGCCGCGGATCCAGGCTGGCGCGCTTCAGCACCGAGCGGACATCGGACACAAGGTCCTGGCGCATCAGCTGGCGGCTGGACAGGTTGACCGATACGAACAGGTCGTCGCCGGGAACCTGCTTGAGCCAGTTCACCATGTCCGATGCCGCGGTCTGCATGGCGAAGAGTCCGAGATTGACGATCAGTCCCGAGTTTTCCGCAACCGGGATGAAATCGCTTGGCGGCACGGTGCCGCGGCGGGGATGCTCCCAGCGCACCAGCGCCTCGAATCCGGCGATCGAACCGTCCATGAGATTGACGATCGGCTGGTAGGCCAGTTTCAGTTCGCCGCGGTCGATGGCGCGCCTGAGGTCGGCCTCGACCTGAAGCCGGTCGGTGCCCATCGAGCGGAACGCCGGCCGGAAGGGTTCGATGCGGTCTCCGCCGAATCGTTTTGCCTGGTAGAGCGCCAATTCGGCGTCCTTGACCAGCTCTTCCGCCGAAGTCTGGTTCGACGTCCATGTCACCAGCCCGATCGATGCGGTAAGGACGATTTCGCGCTTGGCAAAGGTGATCGGCCCGCTGATCGCCTTGCGCACGGCGTCGGCGAAGGCAGCTATGCGTGCCGGTTCCTGTTCCGACAGCAGCGTCATGGCAAACTGGTCGCCCGAAAAGCGCGAAAGCGTGTCGTGGGGCTTCATCAGCCGGTGCAGGCGGCGCGCGATTGTCAGCAGGATCGTGTCGCCGGCCGAAATGCCGAGGCTTTCGTTGACCTGCTTGAACCGATCGATGTCGATCAGGATGACGGTCGGCCTGACTTTTTCTTCCTCCCGCGCGATCGAGATCACGGCGTCGAGCCGGTTCATGAATATCTCGCGGTTGGGAAGGCCGGTCAGATTGTCATGCACTGCATCATGAAGGAGACGTTCTTCCGCCTTTTTCTGTTCGGTCACATCGATCAGCGTGCCGACACAGCGGATCACCTCGCCATCGGAACCGATGACGGGGCGCGCACGCAGCGCGAACCAGTGGTAGTGCCCGTCGGCGCCGCGCAGTCTGAACGACTGGTGGATGCGTCCGCGGCGATGCTCCAGGATGACGTCGAGCGTGGTGCGGAAGTGGTCCCGGTCGTCGGGGTGGAGAACCGGCAACCAGTTGCGTGCCGGTCCGCGCAGGCTGTTGGGCGCCAGGCCGAGCGGCAGGCTGATGTCGGGCCGGG
Source organism: Notoacmeibacter sp. (assembly GCA_019912385.1). Taxonomy (GTDB): domain Bacteria; phylum Pseudomonadota; class Alphaproteobacteria; order Rhizobiales; family Rhizobiaceae; genus JAIOIW01. The sequence continues at coordinate 39,994 of JAIOIW010000101.1, forward strand.
TGATGACGCGGTCGCGCAACACGTCCCAGTCGAACACGATGTCGCCGGAGCCCGTGATTGCAAGCGCCTGGCGTTCCATGTCGGAAAACAGGCCCTGCTGCAGCGCTCCGCCCGCAAGCGCGTGCTGCATGACCGTGAATCCGATCAGCAGTACGACAAGGATCAATCCGCCGCCCAGCGCCGGCTGCACGATATCGTTATCGAGCGCGCCCGTGGCGGCCATGAACGAGCCGGTCAGCCAGACCATGATCAGGATCCAGCTCGGGATCAGCATGATCGCGCGGTCATAGGCTTTTGTCGCAAGATAGACGACAAGACCGAGGCCCAAAACGGCCGCCGCCGCGAACGACAGACGCGCAATGCCCGAAGCGACCGCCGGATCGAAGATCGCCACCCCGGCAAGGCCGAGCAGCGCGAGAATCCAGAGAACCGCGCCGTAGGAAAAGTTCTCGTGCCAGCGGTTGAGGTTGAGATAGGCAAACAGGAACAGGACCAGGGTCAGCGCCAGTGCGACCTCGGACCCGGCCCGCCACATCTGCTCGTTTCCCGGCGAGATCTCGATCACCTTGTTGACGAAGCCGAAATCGATCGAGATGTAGGCCAGCACCGCCCACGCAAGCGCCGCGGTAGCAGGAAACATGGATGTGCCCTTGACCACGAACAGGATGGTCAGGAACAGGGCCAGCAAGCCTGCAATGCCGATGATGATGCCGCGAAACAGAGTGTAGGAATTGACCGTGTCCTTGTATGACTCCGGATCCCAAAGATAGACCTGCGGCAGGCTGGAGGCCGACAACTCGGCGACGAAGGTGACGACCGCGCCGGGATTTATGGTCACCAGAAAGATGTCGGCGTTGTCGGATGTCTGACGGTCCAGTGCAAATCCTTCGCTCGGCGTTATGTTGGTTATGCGGCGTGACCCGAGATCGGGCCAGAAGATACCCGAATTGACCAGGCGGAAATGCGGCGCGACAATCAGACGGTCGAGCTGGCGATCCGTGGGATTGGCGAGCGCGAACACCGCCCAGTCGCCGGTCGAGGTGTCGTCGAGCGCCTCGACTTCGATGCGCCGCACGATCCCGTCAGGTCCAGGCGCCGTCGATACCTGGAAACTGGAGCCCCGCTCGCGATAGATCTCGACCGCCTGCGAAAGGTCGAGCGCGGTGTCGTCGCGGCTGATCTTGATCGCCTCGGTAGCATTTGCCTGGCCCGTCCACATCAGGCAGGAGAGCGAGATGATAGCAGCAGTCAGCCAGCTCAAGATCAGCGTTGCAGCGCGCAATATACCCAGTCCCGATACTCTAGGGTCAGGACCCATCAATTTGGCCGGAATGGTCGAAGCGGATTTGTGCGGATACGAGGAGCAAGTCCGCAGGAAGGCTGAAGCCTTTCATGGGCTTGCTACAAAGTCGGCCGCGTAAATCCTCCTGATCCGAGGGACGATCGATCTGACGTCGAACTGCCGCGTCAAAGTCCTTGGCCGGGGGAACCGTCCCGCCCTGTGGGCTCTTCCTTGCATTTCTCGTCATCCCGAACGCCATTCCAGTCAAATTAATGTGTCCTGACCCAAATTGTCCACGCCATCTGCGAGCCGGGCGTAGAGGAGGTGGTCACGCCAGCGTCCGTCGATCTTCAGGTAGGACCGCATGAGACCTTCGCGCTCGAATCCGGCTTTTTCAAGCAGCCTTATCGACCGCGTGTTGTCGGGGATACAGGCAGCTTCGATCCGGTGCAACTCCAGTGTCGAAAATGCGTGTGGCAGGAGAGCGCCAAGGGCGTCCAGCATGAGGCCTTTGCCGGCATGGGGCTCGCCCATCCAGTAGCCGAGCTGCGCTGATTGGGCGACGCCGCGGCGGATATTTCCGAGCGACACCCCGCCGACCAGTTCGCCATCGCAAAACACGAAGAAAGCGAAAGCCGTTCCGCCCGCCCTTTCGTCGGCATAGCGGCGCAGGCGTGCGCGCCAGTTGGCGCGGGACAGCTCATCGACCAGCCAGCTTGGTTCCCAGGGCTTGAGAAATGCGCGGCTTGTTTCGCGCAGTTCCAACCAGGCGTTGTAATCGCCAGCGACCGGCGGCCTGAGAACGACTCGGCCCGCCGCCAGCGGCCGGGGTGCTGGGCGGCGAAAGGGCAGGGCGAACATCGTCGGTGTCACGGTCGCGTCAGACGGCGACCTTGCGCGCGCCGGAAGCGTTCGCAGAAAGCGATTCCGCGATATTCTCGAATCTCGGCATGTCGCCGATCGGCCCGATGGCGGTGACCGTGGGCGTCGTACCCGTAAACAGACGTCGCGACAGGTCGGTCAACCGCTCGGTCGTGATGTTGGACAGGCGGTCCATCAGTTCATCGACGCTGATGGGGCGGCCGAACAGAAGCAGTTGCCGCGCGATCTGCCCGGCCCGGCTTGTGGGGCTTTCGTAAGACATGAGAAGGGCGGCCCGGTATTGCGCGCGCGCGCGGTCCAGTTCCTGCTGGTTGATGTGTTCGCCCGCACGATGCAGTTCCTGCTGGATGACGGGCACCAGCTCGGCAATGTCTTCCCTGCCTGTCGCGGCATGGACGCCGAAGACGCCGGTATCGGAGAATCCCCAATGGAAAGCATAGACCGAGTAGCAAAGACCGCGCTTCTCGCGCACTTCCTGGAACAAGCGCGACGACATGCCACCGCCGAGAATCGATGCCAGGACCTGCGAAGCATAGAAATCGCGCACATGATAGGCGCGGCCTTCGAAGCCGAGAATGATCTGCGCATCCATCAGGTCGCGGTTTTCGCGGAAGTCGCCGCCGACGTAGTGGGCATAGGGCGGAAAGGGCGCTTCCGCCTTGGCCCGAAACGATCCGAGGCGTTTTTCGACTTCGCGCACGAATTCGTCATGATCGACCGCGCCGGCTGCGACGACGATCATCCGGTCGGCGCCGTATTGGCGGTCCATGTAGTCGCGTAGCTGCTTCGACGTGAACGATTTGACGGTCTCCGGCGTTCCCAGGATCGAACGGCCGATCGACTGATGACGGAACGCGGTCTCGGTGAAGCGGTCGAACACGATGTCGTCTGGCGTGTCGTGCGCGGCACCGATCTCCTGGAGGATCACGTGTTGCTCGCGCGCCAGCTCGGCGGTATCGAATTTGGAGTCGGTCAGGATGTCGGCAAGGATATCGATGGCCAGCGGCAGGTCGTCCTTGAGTATGCGCGTGTAGAACGATGTCGTCTCGACGCTGGTCGCGGCATTGATCTCGCCACCGACATTCTCGATGTCGCAGGCGATCTGTTCCGCACTGCGCCGCCCCGTTCCCTTGAAGGCCATATGCTCGAGAAGATGGGCGATACCGTGTTCCTCGTCGCGCTCGTTGCGCGAACCGGACTTGACCCAAACTCCCAAGGTCGTGCTTTCGAGATGGGGCAGGTTTTCGGTGGCAATTGTGAGCCCGTTCGAAAGCCGGCTGACCGTGACACCCATAGACGCATCTGCTCCTTACATGACCGCCCTGCTGAGGCGGCTGATATGGTCTTGTAACACATTTATGTCGGGGGGAAGCAAATCGAAACGTTCCTCGCGCTGCATCAGGTCTGAAAGCCACGCCGGCAGCGCAGGACTGACCCCGCAGGCAGCCGCCACGGCTGCGGGAAACTTGGCCGGATGGGCTGTTGCCAGCACGACCATGGGCGCGGTGCCTGATGCATGTTCGCGCGCGACTTTCATGCCGGCCGCGGTGTGCGGATCGATGAGATAACCGTCCATTTCCAGAAGTGCGCGGATCGTTGCCGCCGTCTCCGCCTCCAGCGAGCGGCCGGCGTCGAACTCGCCGCGGATGGCCGCAAGCGTTCCTTTTTCGATACCGAACGATCCGGACTGTTTCAGTCCGTCCATGCAGCGCTTGACGGCCGTCGCGTCGCGCCCGCCGGCCTCGAACAGCAGGCGTTCGAAGTTCGACGATATCTGGATATCCATCGACGGTGAGGTCGTTGCCTTCACCCCGCGCATTTCGTAAACGCCGCTTTCGAGGGCACGGACAAGGATGTCGTTGTCGTTGGTGGCGATCACCAGCCGTTCCACCGGCAGTCCCATGCGCTTGGCGCAATAGCCGGCAAATATGTCGCCGAAATTGCCCGTCGGTACGGAGAAGCTGACCGCACGGTCTGGCGCTCCCAGCGAGAGCGCGCTGGAAAAGTAATAGACGATCTGCGCCATGATCCGCGCCCAATTGATCGAATTGACGCCGGAGAGGCGGACCCGGTCGCGGAAACCGTGATTGTTGAACAGGTCTTTCACCAGCGACTGGCAATCGTCGAAATTGCCCTTGATGGCGAGCGAATGCACGTTGTCGGCCGTGCACGACGTCATCTGGCGCTGCTGCACCGGCGACACGCGCCCCTCCGGGAACAGGATGAATATATCGGTACGCTGGCGCCCGGCGAACGCCTCGATCGCCGCGCCGCCGGTATCACCCGACGTGGCGCCGACAATGGTCGCGCGCTGGCCGCGCATCTCGAGCACGTGGTCCATCAGCCGCGCGAGGAGTTGCATCGCCACGTCCTTGAACGCCAGCGTCGGCCCGTGAAACAGTTCCAGGACGAACTCGTTCGGCCCTGTCTGGACGATCGGGCAGACCGCGTCATGGCGAAAACCGGCATAGGCGTCGTTGACGATGGCGGCGAAGGCCGCGTCATCGATCTCGCCATCGACAAATGGCGTCAGCAGGCGGATGGCGAGTTCGGGATAGGAGAGCCCGCGCATCGAGCGTATCTCGTCGGGCGTGAACCGGGGCCACGTCTCGGGAACATACAGCCCGCCGTCCCGCGCAAGGCCGGCCAGCAGGACATCGCAAAAACCCAGATGAGGCGCGTCGCCTCTCGTACTTGTAAATCGCATGCCAGCATATCCAATCGTTTCGGCGGCTTGCGCACAGCGCCACTTTGGCGCTACGCGTAGGGATGTCGCATTTTCGGCGCGGCGTTGGTATAGAACAGCTTCTTTGGCTGATGAAAGTGCAGTTTGAGGGTTCCTTGCGGATGAATATGCGTTTCTATGCGGTTTTGGCGGCAATCGGTATTGGAATTGCGGTATCCGGCTGCCAGTCCGGCGACCCGACCGGCGTTCTCAACATCGGCAAGAAGAAGGAGCAGGCGTCCGACGAGCGCATTACGCAGGAGGAGGTGCGGGCCTATTGCCCGGACGTCACGCTGCGCGAAGGCACCGCTTTTTTCAGCGACTACGGGAAGAAAGCCGACAAGGCGCCGGAAAACCTGATTTATCAAGCCTCCATCGAAGACGTGACGCGTTCCTGCTCCTATTCAGACACCGCGATAACGATGAACGTCGCAGTTGCTGGCAAGATCGTGCCCGGCCCGAAAGGCAAGGCCGGCGACATCACCATGCCCATCCGCATCGCCGTTATCCAGGGTGGCGAACTGGTTTACTCGCAATTGCACCAATACGCCGTGGCGGTTTCTCCGGCCGGCGCAACTCAGTTCATTTTCAACGATCCGTCGGTGGTCATCAACGGCCCGATCAAGCGCAACATCGTGGTCTATGCCGGTTACGACGAAGGACCCTACAAGACGCCTTGACCGTTCCAGCACCCTGCGTCCGTTCGAACATACGCCGGACGCTGCGCATCTACAGGACTGCGCATCGTGCATTCCGAAAACCGGTTCCGGTTTTCCGGCCGATATTCTAGCCGTCGAGCGTCCCGAACTCGGTCATGGCGCCGACCAGTGCGTGGAGGTCGGCAAGCCGGTTGATGACCGTTTCCGCACCGGCTTCGATCAGCCGGTCCGCCTGGGTGGGGTAGCTGTGCGAGCCGCCGGTAAAACCGATGACCCGCATGCCGGCCGCCCTGGCTGCCGTCACGCCCGGCACCGAGTCCTCGACCACGAAAGTCCTTGCGGGGTCCGCACCTTGGGCTTTCGCTGCATGGAGGAAAACATCGGGCGCGGGCTTGTTCCTCAGGCCGAGATCGGAAGCGGAGTAGACACGCCCCTCGACCAGCGGTTTCAGGCCGGTCCGGCCAAGGGTGATGTCGAGGCGCGCCATCGATGAGTTCGAGCAGACGCATACCGGCGCCCGCGCTCCGGTCAAGGTCTGCGCCGCACCTGGGATCGGCTTGACTTCGCGGGCGAGCCGCTCGTCGACGAGCTTTTCGCTTCTCTCGATCAATGATGCCTGGAGCGGGATTCCCGCTTCGCGCTCGACCTCTTTCAGGATGTCGGGAAAGGTCATGCCTGCGAACCGCTCCACGACATCCTCCGTCGTCACCGGATATCCGGCTTCGGTCAGCAGGCCGGCTTCGTTTCTCGCGGCAACGATTTCGGAATCGACGAGCACGCCGTCGCAATCGAAGATTATGAGGTCGGGGGCAAGCATCGCATTTCCGGGAACGGTGAAAGGTCGCCACCATGGCTGGCCGCCGCGATATAGGCCCCTCCCGGCAATGGTGCAACGGTCAGTCCTCGCCCTGCAGGGCGGCGTTGAGGAGTCCAGTATCGTCCTTCGCCCCGCCGGGCACCGCGCCACCAGGTGATTGTCGAGCGAAGCATCGCACTCTTAAGCCAATATTTACCCTGTCCGGTAACCATGAGGCTCGTTGTTTGTGTAAGCGTATCTCGGGTAACCTCAATGACTGCAGTGCGTGCGCTGGACGATCTTTCCTCGTCTTCCCTTCGGGCCGACTGGCTCGACACCATCATCAAGGGCGATTGCGTTTCGGCGCTGGAGCGGTTGCCGGAAAAATCCGTCGACATCATCTTCGCCGATCCCCCCTACAATCTGCAGCTCGAGGGCGACCTGCATCGTCCCGACCAGTCCAAGGTCGACGCGGTCGATGATGCCTGGGACCAGTTCGAGAGCTTCGCGGCCTATGACGCGTTCACCCGCGCCTGGCTGCTCGCGGCCCGCCGGGTGCTGAAACCGAATGGAACGATCTGGGTGATCGGCTCCTATCACAACATTTTCAGGGTTGGCACGACGTTGCAGGATCTGGGTTTCTGGATTCTCAACGACATCGTCTGGCGCAAGACCAACCCGATGCCTAATTTCCGCGGCCGACGGTTCCAGAACGCGCACGAGACCATGATATGGGCCTCTCGCGACCAGGCGGCCAAGAGCTATACCTTCAACTACGAGGCGCTCAAGGCTGCCAATGACGATGTGCAGATGCGCTCCGACTGGCTGTTTCCGATCTGCACGGGCGGCGAACGCCTCAAGGACGAAAACGGTACCAAGGTCCATCCGACGCAGAAGCCGGAAGCGCTGCTGGCGCGTGTCATGATGTCGTCGACCAAGCCGGGCGATGTCGTGCTTGATCCCTTTTTCGGTTCGGGAACGACCGGCGCCGTAGCCCGCCGCCTTGGCCGCCATTTCGTCGGCATCGAACGCGAGCAGGCCTATATTGATGCGGCCAGCGCGCGTATCGCCAGCGTGACCCGCCTCGATGGCGCGGAACTGAAGCAGTTGACGCCCAAGCGCGCCGAACCGCGCGTCGCCTTTGTCAGCCTGATCGATGCCGGCCTCGTTCGCCCCGGTGACCGCCTCACCGACACCAGGCGCCGCTGGACGGCGACAGTGCGCGCCGACGGGACGCTGCAGACGGGCAGCGAGGAGGGATCGATCCATCGCCTCGGCGCCAGGGTCCAGAACCTCGATGCCTGCAACGGCTGGACCTTCTGGCACTACGAGGACGGCAAGACGCTGAAGCCGATCGACGAGTTGCGCAAGCAGGCTCGACAGTCGATGAGCGCTGCCGGAGCGTAAATGCGGCGCTCCGTAATCTGGCGAACAGAGCCTGCTACGCCTTGACGCCGAGACGCTCAAGGTCATTCTTGAGCGTTTGCGCGTCCCTGAAATGCACCGCGTGCCAGCCGGCCGAGATCGCCCCGGCCACGTTCTTCTCGCTGTCGTCGATGAACAGCGTCGCCGCCGTTTCGAGATCGAACGCCGCGGCGTGATGGTTGTAGATTTCGACATCGGGTTTGATCAGCCCGATTTCGCCCGAAACGGTGATGCCGCGCGTCTTGTCGAGGAAATCGAACCGCTGCCGCGCTTCGCCGAACGTGTCGGCCGCAAAATTGGTCAGCAAGGTGACATCGTGCCCGGCATGCATCACCTTGTGCAGGATTTCGACGGTGCCGTCATAGGCATGGGGAACCATATCGTGCCAGCAGGCGCGGAAGGCGCGGATTTCTTCGCTCCAGTCGGGGTGCTCGGCGATCAGCAGATCCTCCGCTTCGCGCCACGTGCGGCCGCGGTCCTGTTCCAGGTTCCATTCCGCGGTGCAGACATTTTCGAAGAACCATCGCCGCTTTTCAGGGTCGGGAATGATCTCGGCATAGGGAATGACCGGGTCGTAGTGAATGAGAACCCGTCCGATGTCGAAAACGATATGGCGTATCTCGCTCATGGTCTCTTCTTGATTCCTGCTTTGGTCGCGCCGGGCATAGCGGCTTCGATTGCCTTTTTCATGACAGTCGGGAGCGCTTCCTGCGGAATGTCTCCGGCCGCCGCCCACCAGCCGTCCTGGAACGGGACGCGCTCCTCCAGGGCCGCGGTCCAGATCTCGAGCCGCAATTCGAAATGGGTGAAGACATGGACAATGGTTCCCGCCGCCCGCCAATCGGCCGCAAAGGGAGCGGCATCGCGGCCGGTTTCTCCATCCATTCGTGCGGACCAGGACGTGGTCGGAACGCCGGTCATGCCGGCAAGCAGGCCCTTGTCCGCCCGGCGGACCAGTAGCACTGAGCCGTCGCCGCAGCGGGCAACGAAGGCGCCGCCGCGCCGGACCGGTTTTGCGGCCTTTGGCAGGCGCATCGGGTAGCGCTCGGGATCGTCATTTGCTTCCAGTGCACGGCAATCGTCCCGCAGCGGGCAGTGCGGGCAGGTCGGGCGCTTCGGCGTGCAGGTCGTGGCCCCGAGATCCATCATCGCCTGCGCGAAATCGCCGGGGCGGCTTTCATCGAGTTTTGTGGACAGGAAATCGCGGATGGCGCCCTTGGCCTTGGAAAGCGGCGTGGCGATTGCCTGATGGCGTGTGACGACGCGTTCCACATTGCCGTCGATGACGATCGCCGGCCGCTGGAACGCGATCGCCGCGATCGCCGCCGCGGTATAGTCGCCGATGCCGGGTAAGGCGCGCAATTCGTCCTCGGTGTCGGGAAACCGGCCTCCGTGCTCATGCGCCACGACTTTCGCGCAAGCCTTCAGGTTGCGGGCGCGGGCATAGTAGCCGAGCCCGGCCCAGGCCTTCATGACATCGTCATTTGATGCGTCTGCGAGATCGCGGACCGTCGGCCATCGTGTGATGAAGGTTTCGAAATAGGACCTGACCGCCGCCACGGTTGTTTGTTGCAGCATGATTTC
>JAIOIW010000102.1 GCA_019912385.1 Notoacmeibacter sp.
ATGAGTGAACCGGCCCGCCTGATCTCCGCGGAACAGCGCGGCGAGGACATCGAGACCTCGCTGAGGCCGCAATCGCTGGACGATTTCGTCGGCCAGGCGGCGGCGCGGGCGAACCTGAAGGTGTTCATAGAGGCGGCCAGAGGGCGCGGCGAAGCGCTCGACCACGTGCTGTTCGTCGGGCCTCCCGGGCTCGGCAAGACGACGCTGGCGCAGATCATGGCCAAGGAACTCGGCGTCAATTTCCGCTCGACCTCCGGGCCGGTGATCGCCAAGGCGGGCGACCTGGCCGCGCTGCTGACCAATCTGGAAGAAAACGACGTCCTGTTCATCGACGAGATCCACCGGCTGAACCCGGCGGTCGAGGAAATCCTCTATCCGGCGATGGAGGATTTCCAGCTCGACCTGATCATCGGCGAGGGACCGGCGGCGCGCTCGGTGAAGATCGATCTCGCGAAGTTCACGCTGGTGGCCGCAACGACCCGGCTCGGCCTGCTGACGACGCCATTGCGCGACCGGTTCGGCATCCCGGTCCGGCTCAATTTCTACACGGTCGAGGAGCTGGAATTCATCGTCAAGCGCGGGGCGCGGATCATGGGCCTGGCGATGGCCGAGGATGGGGCGGCGGAGATCGCCAAGCGCGCTCGCGGCACGCCGCGTATCGCCGGGCGCCTGTTGCGCCGGGTGCGCGATTTCGCCGACGTGGCGAAGGCCGGCGAGGTGACGCGGCAGATCGCCGACGAAGCGCTGACGCGGCTCGAAGTCGACCAGGCGGGGCTCGACGCGCTCGACCGTCGCTATCTCGGCCAGATCGCGCGCAATTTCGGCGGCGGTCCGGTCGGCATCGAGACGATCGCGGCGGCGCTGTCGGAACCGCGCGACGCCATCGAGGACATCATCGAGCCCTATCTGATCCAGCAGGGGCTGATCCAGCGCACGCCGCGCGGACGCGTCCTCACCGCCAATGCCTGGAGGCATCTCGGCCTCGACATGCCGCGCGATCTCGCGGAAGCCCAGGGGCGGCTGTTCGAGGAGGAATGAGCGCCGCTGGCGGCCGCGCACCGACGACGGCGGGCAAAGGGCGATCGGGCGGGCGTTGGACAGGATCACCGCGGGCGGCAATCCGCGTGGCGTTCATCGATGCCGGCCGCCACGGAAACTGGAATACGGGGGTCTCTTTTTTGGCCCGGACTGGAATGCCCGATGAATCATGATGCGATCCTGATCACCGTGGGCGGATTGCTGCTGGCCGGGCTGGCGATCGATACGCTTGGCCGCCGCACACGAATGCCGCGGGTGACGCTGCTGGTCCTGTTCGGTTTCGCGGTGGGCCCCGCCGGGCTCCACCTGCTGCCACCCGACATCGAAGGCTGGTATCCCTTTCTCGCCGAGGTCGCGCTCGTAATGATCGCATTCCTGCTCGGGGGGCAATTGACGCGCTCGGTGATCGCGCGCGACGGCCGGAGCATCCTCGGCGTCTCGATCGGAACCGTATTGATGACCGTGCTTGTCGTTGGCGCCGGCCTGTGGGCGCTGGGCTTCGATCCGTTGCTCGCCCTCGCCTTCGCCGGGATCGCGACCGCGACCGATCCGGCGGCAACGGAGGATGTGGTGCGCTCGAGCGGGGCGAGCGGACCTTTCGTCCGTACGCTGAGGGGTGTCGTGGCGATCGACGATGCCTGGGGGCTGCTGGCGTTTTCACTCCTGTTGGCAGCGGGCCAGGCGATCGGTGGCGGAGAACCGGGCGGCGCATTTGCCCACATGGCCGTCGAACTGGGCGGAGCGGCACTGATCGGACTGGGAATAGGCCTGCCTGCCGCCTATCTGACGGGGCGGTTGAAGCCCGGCGAACCCTCCTTGACCGAGGCGCTGGGCGTCGTCTTCCTGTGCGGCGGACTGGCATTGGCCATCGGCGCATCCTTCCTGTTGACGGCCATGATTGCCGGAGTCGTGATCGCCAATCTGGCACGCCATCACACGCGCCCCTTTCACGAAATCGAAAACATCGAGTGGCCGTTCATGGTGCTGTTCTTCATCTTTGCCGGCGCAGCGCTCGATATCGCGGCATTGCCCGAGATCGGGCTGATCGGGTTTGCCTGTATCGGCTTGCGCGTTGTGGGGCGGGTCGCCGGCGGCTGGATCGGCGGTGCTGCCGGCGGGCTTTCGCCGCGCGCGCGGCCCTGGATCGGCCTCGCGCTGATGCCACAAGCCGGCGTGGCCATGGGCATGGCGCTGATAGCGGCCAATGCGTTTCCCGAGCATGGCGAGACGATCCTGGCGATCACCATCGCAACCACCGCGATCTTCGAACTGTTCGGGCCGCTGTTGACGCAATTGGCGATCTCGCGGGCTGTCGAACGGGACGAAACGTAGCGGAATCCGCTCTCCGCATCGCGGCCTATCCGGTTTTCCTGAACGGCGCGAAGCAGCCGATGATCCAGTCGCGAACGGCCAGTGCGGCCGCGTCCTTGCGCAGGTGCGGCTGAACCAGCAGCCATGCGTCGCGGTGGGTCTCGAGTTCCCGCGCCGCGACGCCTGGCTGCGTGGCGGCGGGCGCCAACTCCGGCAGGATCGCCGTTGCATTGCCGGCCGCGATCACGGCGGCGAGCGCGCGCGCGCTGTTGGAAAAGAAACGCGCCTTGCCCGACAGGCCCAGCCGCGCGAGTTCGCGCGATTCCGGCGTCGACTCCAGATAGGGCGGATAGGCGCAGACAAGCGCCGCTTCACCCTGTTCGGCCGGTCCGTACTGTTTCAGTTTCAGCGCGCCCAGCCTGCGGATGAGAAAGCCGCCGCGCTCGGGCTTGGCGAGGCGCACCGCCATGTCGGCCTCGAAATGGGGAAAGTCGACATTGCGGTCGGAGGCGAGCAGGGTGAGCTGGAGGCCACCATGAGCGGCAAGCAGGGCACTTGCCGCAGGCGCGAGGATGTCGTCGCAGACGGCCGGGGTCGCAGCGACCCTTACATGGCCTGTGACCCCGGACGGCGCGGCCGGGATGCGCGCAATCGCATCCACGTGGCCGTGAATCTCGCGTACATGGGCGAGCATCCGGACGCACTGGGCGGTCGGCACCCAGCGACCTTCGACAGCGGCAAACAGCGCATAGGGAAAGCCGGCGGCCAGATGCGCGATACGCCTGGCCACCGTCGTGGCGTTGACGCCCAGCGCCTTGCCCGCCGCCGCGTAGGTTCCGGCGGCCGCCAACGCATCCGCGTATTTCAGGTCTTCCCAATCGAGCGGCATGATCCGTCCTGCAAAATCGCATTCACATGCTGCAATATTCCTGCGTGATTGCATGAGCGCAAGGGTTTATGCGGGACTGGACATCAAGGAGGACCGACGATGGACGACCCAGTGACACTGTTGAAAATGGCGGGCGCGGACCTTGCCCCGGCGCGGTTTGACGAGGCGGTACTCGTCCTTATCGACTACCAGAACGAATATCTGTCGGGGCCGCTGGCGCTTACCGGCGCCGATGCCGCCGTTGCCGAGACCGCGCGGCTGCTAACCGCCGCCAGGGCCGCGGATGCGCCGGTCATTCACATTGCCCACAAGGGGCGAAGCGGCAGCCTGTTCGATCGCGAACAGGAACGTGGCCGTATCATCGAAACGCTCGCCCCGAGGGAAGGCGAGGATGTGATCGAGAAGCCGCTCCCCAATGCCTTCGCGGGAACCGGGCTCGCCGAAGCAGTCGCTGCGACCGGCCGGCGCAAGCTGATCGTCGCCGGTTTCATGACCCATATGTGCGTCAGCTCCACCGTCAGGGCGGCGCTCGATCTTGGCTACACGACGACCGTCGCGGCGGCGGCCTGCGCCACGCGCGACCTGCCGGACGGGACGGGCGGCGTGATCGCCGCGGGCGATGTCAATCGCGTCGCGCTTGCCGAACTCGCAGACAGGTTTGCGGTGATCGCGCACGGCGCCGGGTGGTACGCGGCGGGGTGACCGCCTTTATCAGTCCAGGCCGCGCACCAGGTCGAGGACATCGGGTTCCGCCTTCGCGCCGGAGAAGCTTTCCACAATGCCGAAAGCGCCGCCATAGCCCCACATCGACCAGGCGAAGCCGAAGCGCTCCGCGAGCGCAATCATGTCGCGGTAGTAGGCAGCCCGCCATTCCGGTTTCATCACGAAATCGTTCTCATATTCCTGGCGGATCATGCCGAATTCGCCGAGCACGATATCCGACCGTGCGACACCATGGCTGTCGGCCCAGCGCGCCGCGTCGGAAAAGGGCCCGGACATGACGGCGGCCAGCTTTTTCGGCGTGGCAATCTTTGCCATTTCGTCGCGCACGAAGAACATGATGCTGGCGCGGCGCAGAAACGGCGCCTGTGACTGAACGCGCGCCTTTATGCCCTCCAGTGCCTTGCGGGTCTCGCTCTCGTTTTCGCCATAGGGCGGATAGGGCAGGCCGGTGGCGTAGGGCGAGATGTCGCCGGTCCAGCCCGCGCCCTGGTGGGTCAGGATAAAGGGCGCGTAGGAGTGGAAGCTCCACAGCAGGTTGCGATCGGGAAAGTCGGCCGGATCCATCACCACGAGCCCATCTGCCGATCCCCAGCAGGCGCCGGAAAGCACCAGCGTCGTTTCCAGCGCCGAAGCGCGCGCGGCCGCCCAAAGTTGTCTCAGCTTCTCGGTCCAGCGCCTGGCATCCCTGCGGCCGCATTCGGCCACCGGTTCGTTCATCAGTTCCAGCGCGACCATGGCCGGATCTTCTCTTGCGATCGTCTGCGCCATTTTCCGCACCAGGGCGACATAGGCATCGAATGTGCGCGCATCGTCCAGGATTTCACCCGTACCGACGCTTCGGCCCGGACCGGCGGGAATGGCGTGGAGGTCGATGATCACCTTGAGGCCGGCGCCGGTAACCAGGTGCACGGAATCAAGCACGGATGCCAACAGCGCGTCGCGATAACCTTCGGTCTTCGACGAAAGGAACGGCGCGGGATCGACCGGGATGCGCACCATTGAAAAGCCGGCCGCCTTCAGCGCCCTGATTTCCGGCACGCCGACGCTGCGGCGCCACTCGGGGAAGGGCAGCAGCGCTTCCCGGTCGCCCCACCTGTCTTCGCCCGGCCAGGTCACCCAGATGTCGAGACTGATGCCGCGGCCTGGCTTGAAACTGGCCGCACCGGCCGGCGCGGCAAGGGGGAGCGCCACGCTCATCAGCAGGAGGAAGGTCTTGATCGCGTTCATAATCGATGCCATCCGTCATCGGGCCGGTGGAGCACAATGACATGACAGCGCCGGCACCGGAAGGAAAGCCGCATGGGCGAACATGGTGAATCCGTCGATATCGCGTCCGGCCTTTCGGGCGAACTGACCGAAGACGGCCACCGTCTACTGGCGCGGGTCTATTTCGCAGATACGGATTTTTCCGGCGTCGTCTATCACGCCCGCTATCTCGAATTCCTGGAGCGCGGGCGATCCGACTTCCTGCGGCTCGCCGGCGTCCATCATTCCGAGTTGGCCGAAGGCAAGCACGGCGAGAAACTGGTGTGGGTGGTCAAGCGCATGGAGATCGATTTCCGCGCGCCGGCGCGCATCGACGACGTGCTGGAAATCACCACGCGCACGGCGGAGATTTCCGGTGCGCGGGTGCGCATGGAGCAGAGTATCCGCCGCGGCGGCGAGTTGCTGATCACCGCGAAGGTCGAAGCCGCCATCATCTCGCAGAACGGTCGGCCGCGGCGCTTTCCCAAGACGTGGATCGCGGTGCTGATGCCGGGAACGCCAGACGCGCAGGGTCAATCCTAACGCATCCTTAACCATAACGATTCATGAATGGCGGGTAAGTGCCCGGGATGCGGCCGACGGGCGGACGCGCCTTGGTTTAACCAAATTTTGCCCGGAAAAGGCCTGCCATGGCCGGCAACTGTTATGCAGCGGCAATTTTTCGGAAAGACGGGTAACAGCGGCGGTAACCGCGCACAGGCATGCGCGAACCCGCCCTCCAGGGGATTCGGATTGAAATGGAACAGATAGCACTTGCCGCGCCCGGCAGCGAACTGTCGGTCTGGACGCTTTTCTGGCAGGCCGGCTGGGTGGTCAAACTCGTGATGATCGGCCTTATCGTCGCTTCGGTCTGGACCTGGGCGATCATCTTCGACAAGGCCATCGCCTTCGGACGAATGCGCGCCGCGCTCAACCGCTTCGAGCAGGTGTTCTGGTCGGGCCAGTCGCTGGAAGAACTCTACCGCAGCCTGTCGGACCGCAAGACGTCCGGCATGGGGGCGATCTTCGTGGCCGCGATGCGCGAGTGGAAGAAGAGCTACGAGAAGGGCGCGCGTGCGCCGCTCGGCCTGCAAACGCGCATCGACAAGGCGATGGACCTAGCGCTGACACGCGAGATGGAGCGCATGGAAAGCCGGCTGGGCTTCCTGGCAACCGTCGGGTCGGCCGCCCCGTTCATCGGTCTGTTCGGCACCGTGATCGGCATCATGACGTCGTTCCAGGCGATTGCCGGGTCGAAATCCACCAACCTGGCGGTCGTGGCACCGGGCATCGCCGAAGCGCTTCTGGCAACCGCCATCGGCCTGCTGGCCGCGATCCCCGCGGTGATCGCCTACAACAAGCTGTCGGCCGACGCCGGCAAGATCGCCAGCCGCATGGAGGGATTCGCCGACGAATTCTCGGCCATCCTGTCGCGGCAGATCGACGAAAAGGCAGCGCCCCGGCAGGCGGCGTAGGAGAATACGGCCATGGGCATGCAATCGGCACAGGCCAATGCGCGCGGCGCACGCGGATATCGCAGACGCGGCCGGCGCCACACGATCATATCCGAGATCAACGTCACGCCGCTGGTCGACGTAATGCTGGTGCTGCTCATCATCTTCATGGTGACCGCGCCGCTGCTCACCGTCGGCGTACCGGTCGACCTGCCGCAAACCTCGGCCAGGCCGCTGACATCGGAGACCCAGCCGCTGGTGGTCTCGGTCGATGGCGAGGGTCGCATCTTCATCCAGGAAACCGAAATCGCCTTCGACGAGGTCGTGGCGAAACTGCAGCAGATCAAGAGCACGGGTACCGACGCGCGCATCTATGTACGCGGCGACAAGTCGATCGACTACGGCACGGTCATGCGGGTCATGGCGCGCATCCAGGCCGGTGGTTTCGACAATGTCGGTCTTGTCACCCTCGAGGACGAGAAGAGCTGAGCGGGCTATGAAAGCCGGGCTGACGACATCGCTTCTGATGCACGGGGCGCTTCTCGCCTTCGGGCTGGTGACGGTCTCCGCGCCGAAACCGTTCGATGTTGTCGAGGATTCCATTCCCGTCACCACGATTTCGGAGGCTGAACTTGCGCAGTTGGTCGCCGGCGATCGCAAGGCGCCGGCCAAGGAGACCCCGGCGCCGAAACCGACGACGGAAAAGACGCCGGTCGCCGATGCCCAGAATGCCGGCGAAAACGCCGCCGATCTAAAAAACCCGCCGACACCGAAGCCGAAACCGCGTGAGATCGAGACGGCGAGCGTGCCGAAGCCCGCGCCAGAACCCGCTCCCCTGCCCGTGCCGCAGCCCGAGTCGGCACCGCAGCCCAAGGTCGAACCGGCACCCGTTCCGGCAACGGAAGTGACGCCCGAACCGCAGCCCAGGCAGGAGGTGAAGCCGGACCCGGTCAAGGAGGCGATCGACAACCAGCCGGCGGAAAGCGAAAAAGCGGTCGAGCTGCCGGATACCGCGCCTCTGCCGCAGCAGCGCCCGACCCCGCCGGCGCCTGCCCAGACCGCCAAGGCGCCGGAACGCAAGGATTCCGACAAGCCTGCGGAAAAGCCCAAGCCAGCGGCAAGCAACGATCAGCTTGCGGCGCTGGAAGACGAGGTCAAGGCGCTGATCAACCGCGAAAAACCTTCCGGCGGCGGTGTGAAGCGCCAGGAGCAGGAAGCGTCGCTGGGCGCCAGGACAACCAACGCGCCCAAGCTTTCGGCAGACGAACTGGGCGTGCTGCGCAACCAGATCGGGGGATGCTGGTCGATCGATGCCGGGATCGAGGATCCGTCGGATCTGAAGACGTCGGTGACCTTCAACCTCGATCGCGACGGGCGTCTTGACGGGATGCCGCGCGTGACCAAATCAAGCGGCAATCCGCAATTCGACCGCTCGGCGGTCCGCGCGATCCAGAAATGCGACATGCAGGGATTGAACGTACCGCCCGGCAAATACGAAACCTGGAAAGAGGTCGTGGTCAATTTCGATCCGACCGATATGTTCTACTGACGGCCCGGTGGCGCGAACAACCGCCTGTTCAAGGGATGTCCGAGGGAGAAAGCGAGAGAAGCATGCCCCATTTTCTCAAGCCGCTGGTGGCGATGATCGCAGGTGCTGCCGCCTTGGCCGTGGCGATGGTCGTGCCGGCGCAAGCGCTGGTGGAAATCGACGTCAACAAGGGTGTCATCGAGCCCTTGCCGATCGCGATCACCGATTTCATTTCGGGCAACGGGATCGGCACGCAGATATCCGACGTCGTGGCCGCCGATCTCGCACGCTCCGGCCTGTTCAAGCCGATCGAGAAGGGCGCGTTCGTGGAAAAGATTTCCAATCCGGACGTGGCGCCGCGGTTCGCCGACTGGAAGGTCATCAACGCGCAGGCGCTGGTGATCGGGCGGGTGAGCCGGGAGGCCGACGGGCGGTTGCGCGCCGAGTTCCGCCTATGGGACACCTTCGCCGAGCAGCAACTCGTCGGCGAACAGTATTTCGCCAATGAGAACAACTGGCGGCGCATCGCCCATATCATCGCTGATGCGATCTACGAGCGGCTGACCGGCGAGAAGGGCTATTTTGACACCCGCGTCGTCTTCGTCGACGAATCCGGACCGAAGGACAAGCGCATCAAGCGGCTCGCGATCATGGACCAGGACGGGGCCAATGTGCGCTACCTGACGCGCGGCGACGACCTGGTGCTGACGCCGCGCTTCTCGCCGACCCGTCAGGAAGTGACCTACATGTCTTATGCCAGCGGCAAGCCCAGCATCTACCTGCTGCAGATCGAAACCGGCCAGCGCGAACCGATCGGCGAATTTCCGGGCATGACCTTCGCGCCGCGCTTTTCTCCGGACGGCCAGCGCGTTGTGCTCTCATTCGGCCGCAACGATGGTAATTCCAACATCTACGCCATGGACCTGCGCAGCCGGAACACGCAGCGGCTGACCGAATCGAACGCCATCGACACGTCGCCGTCCTATTCGCCGGACGGCACTCAGATCACGTTTACGTCCGACCGCGCCGGGCGGGCGCAGATCTACGTGATGGGGGCAGACGGTTCGAATGCGAAGCGCATTTCGTTCGGCGAAGGAACCTATTCGACACCGGTCTGGTCGCCGCGCGGCGACCTGATCGCCTTCACCAAGCAGTCGGGTGGCGAGTTCTCGATCGGCGTGATGCGACCTGACGGCTCGGGCGAGCGCATCCTGACGACCGGCTTCCTCAACGAGGGGCCGACCTGGGCGCCGAACGGGCGGGTCATCATGTTCTTTCGCGAGCAGGCCGGTGCCGCGGGCCCCAAGCTCTATTCCATCGACCTGACCGGCCGCAACGAACAGCACATCCCGACGCCGAGCTTTGCGTCCGACCCGGCCTGGTCACCGCTTCTGGATTGAGAATCGCGCCGCGCGCCGCGTTTCCGCCGCATTCGCGGGTGACACACGATCGCCATGTGGAGAGATGGGGACCACGGCTGAAAGGGACTGTTAACCGCTTTCGTTGACGGCCCGTTAAGTCAGATGTGGTTACTGTTCTGTCAATAATATCCATTCCATTCATAGGAGAGGCGGCCATGATTCGTTTCGAAGGACTGGCCCGAAACCCGGCAGTGATCGCGCTCGTCGCGGGCCTTGCGCTTGCCGGTTGCGCGTCCAAGAAGACCATTCCCAACAGCGCGGCCGATATCGGGCTGAGCGCCAACAACGCGGTCCCCGGGTCGTCCCAGGATTTCACGGTCAATGTCGGCGACCGCATCTTCTTCGACACCGATTCTTCCGTTATCCGGGCCGACGCGCAGCAGACGCTCGCCCGCCAGGCGCAATGGCTCGGCCAGTATCCCAACTATGCGATCACGATCGAAGGTCACGCCGACGAGCGCGGCACCCGCGAATACAACATCGCACTGGGCGCGCGCCGCGCGGCCGCCACGCGTGACTACCTGGCATCGCTGGGCGTGAACGCGGGCCGCCTGCGCACGATCTCCTACGGCAAGGAGCGTCCTGTCGCGGTGTGCGACGACATTTCCTGCTGGTCGCAGAACCGGCGCGCCGTGACGGTGCTCTCCGGCGCGGGAAGCTGACCGGTCCCGACGTCAGCGCAAACCGCTTGGGGCGGCCCTGCAGCGCCGCGCGTCCCTTGAGACAGACAAAGGACGCTGTAAGTCAAATTCTCCGCGCATCGTGTTTTTCGAAAACCGCTTTCGGTTTTCGGGCCGATGCGCTGGCGGCTGCTTTCCTGCGTCGGGCGGACAAAATTTGGCCGAACTCGCCCGGCCTGATAAGAACGCGGGTTGCGCGATTTCGCGCAGTGGGTTCCCGGAAAACCGAGGATAAACATGAGGGCCAGAATTCTCCTTCTATCCGCAGCAGCGCTGACGATCCTCGCGTTGCCGGCGGCGAATGCGCGACCGGCCGGCGAAATGCCCGTTGGCGCGCCGAAAATCTCAATCCCCTTGCCCGGCGTTGCGGATGCCCGCCGGGATGGCGCGCCGGTACGCCTCGCCCAGTCCTTCGATCCTCGCGTCACGCAGCTTGAAGAAATCGTGCGCCAGCTCAACGGCCGTATCGAAGAGCTCAATTTCCAGATCCTGCAGATGCAGGAACAGATCCGCAAGCAGCAGGAAGACAATGAATTCCGCCTGCAGCAGCTCGAGGAAAAAAGCTCGAGTGCCGGACCGGAAGGCGGGAAACAGGCAGCGGCGGACGAGACGGCGCCGGCGGATGAGAACGGCACCGGCGGCGACGTCGCGGCATCCGACGACGGTTCGGGGAAGCTCGGTGCCCCGCCGCGCGATCTCGGCACGCTGACCTTCGATCCCAAGGGTATCATCACCGGTGCGGGGATCGGCAAGCCGCTCGACCTGGTGAGCGGCACGGAAACGGACGATACCGTCGTCGCGGCACTGCCCAGGACGGACGATCCCGACGAGCTCTATCGAAATGCCTACCAGTTCATCCTGTCGGGCGATTACGCGACAGCCGAAGCCGGTTTCCGCGAGTTCACGGAGCGGTTTCCCGACAGCGAGCATAATGCCGACGCCCATTTCTGGCTCGGTGAATCGCTGCTCGGCCTCAAGCGCTACCAAGACGCGGCGGAAATATACCTGAAGGCTTCCAAGGCCTATCCGAACGCGCGCAAGGCGCCGGACACGCTGCTGAAGCTGGGTGTCTCGCTCGCCGCCATCAACCAGCGTGACGTCGCCTGCGCGACCTTCGGCGCCATCGCCAAGCGCTATCCGTCGATATCGTCCGCTCTGAAGGAGCGGATCGCCCACGAACAGGCGACCGCCGGTTGTTGAGCCGGTCAGCCGGCACACTCGCCGAAGGCTTCGATGCGATCGAATTTTCGGGCCCCGGTCCTGCTGTCGTGGCCGTTTCCGGCGGCAGCGATTCGCTGGCGCTGCTGTTTCTTCTCAAGGCCCGTCTTGAACGAACAGGCCAGGCAAAGCCTGTCATCGCCGTAACCGTCGATCATGGTCTGAGAGCCGAATCGGCACGCGAAGCCGCATGGACCGGGGCGGTGTGCCGCGACCATGGCATCGCGCACGAGACACTCACCTGGACCGGCCCCAAACCAGACGCGGGCATCCAGGCGGCAGCCAGGACGGCGCGCTACGACCTGCTGGGCCGGTTCGCGCGGCGGGCGGGGGCAGATTTCGTGCTGATCGGGCATACGCTCGATGACCAGCGCGAGACGGTGTTGATGCGCTCGTGGCGGGGCGAGGGGAGCGGCCTGGCCGGCATTGCGCCGGCGACATTCGCGCGGGCGGATGGCAACGGCGTGTGGTTCGTGCGGCCGCTGCTCGGGACCCGGCGAACTTCGTTGCGCGAATACCTGTCGGGAAACGGCATCAAATGGATCGACGATCCCTCCAACCTGCGCGCGGACTTCGAGCGGGTGCGCGCGCGCAACTTGTTGAAGATCCTGGCGCCGGACGATCCGATGCCGGTTCGCCTCGATGCGATGCGGCATGATGCCGCCGCCGGCCGGTTGGCGCTCGGGCGGCGCGCGGCGCGGTTGCTGGAAACCCATGTGCGCGAGGTGACGCCGGGGCTTTTCCTGTTGCCGGACGCGCTTCTGGGCGATGCCGACCGCGAAGCGGTGACGCATGTGCTGCGGATCGCGATCGCCTTTGCGGGGGGGAGCGCGCATCTGCCGCCGCTGGACAGGGCGCGGGCGCTTGCCGAGAGAGCGGCCGCGGAGAAGCGGTTCCGCACGACAATCGCGCGCGTGCTGGTCGACCGGCGCGACGCCGGCGCCTGGCTCCTGCGCGAAGCGCGAAACATCGGTGCCGGGAAGGACGACGGCACGTTCGACAACCGATACGTGGCGGCCGGTGGTGCAGAAATGCGATTGCCGGACCCCGCCGAGGTGGCGCGCAGGGCGGCTGGGCTTGCCGGCACGGGCGCACCCGCTTCGCTGGTCCGCGCGGCACTCGCGCGTCAGCCTTTTGCGACGGCCGGTACGACCGCACGCCGCCTGCTCCATCCCTGGGCGCGTCTGGTGCCGCTTGTCGATCTGGAGCCGGCCAACGCGATTGCGTTTATTGCCGGCACCGGGAAGGTTGCGCCGCCGCCATACAAGGGCCCGATTGAACGATTGATTCAAACATAGGCGATAAAAAAGCCGGTGAGGTCGTGAATCGGCGCCTGTTGCTTGGCAATGCCCCTGGCGCGACCTATGTTAGGCAGGAATTGAAGCTTGAGCGGCCGAAAAAGCCGCCGGTCATCGGGACATAAAATGAATCCGAACTACCGAAACATCGTCCTTTGGGCGATCATCGCCCTGCTCCTGATTGCGTTGTTCAACCTGTTCGACCAGGGCCAGACGCAGCGCACCGCGGCGCATGAAATCTCGTATTCCCAGTTCATCGAGGATGTGAACAGCGGCCGCGTGAAATCGGTAACGATTTCGGGCGAGCGGATCACCGGCACTTACGCCGACAACGCGACCGGGTTCCAGACCTACTCGCCCGGCGATGCCACGCTGGTGGAACGGCTGGAAAACCGCAACGTGCAGATCAATGCGCGCCCCGAGAGCGACGGCTCGAATTCGATATTCGGCTACCTGCTTTCCTGGTTGCCGATGATCCTGATCCTCGGCGTGTGGATCTTCTTCATGCGCCAGATGCAGTCGGGCTCCGGCCGGGCAATGGGCTTCGGCAAGTCCAAGGCGAAGCTGCTGACAGAGGCGCACGGGCGCGTGACCTTCCAGGATGTCGCCGGTGTCGACGAGGCCAAGCAGGATCTTGAGGAGATCGTCGAATTCCTGCGCGAGCCGCAGAAATTCCAGCGGCTCGGCGGACGCATCCCCAAGGGGGTTCTGCTGGTCGGACCGCCGGGGACCGGCAAGACGCTGCTGGCGCGCGCGATCGCCGGCGAAGCCAATGTGCCGTTCTTCACCATTTCCGGTTCAGACTTCGTCGAGATGTTCGTCGGTGTGGGCGCATCGCGCGTGCGCGACATGTTCGAGCAGGCCAAGAAGAATTCGCCGTGCATCATCTTCATCGACGAGATCGACGCGGTCGGCCGCCATCGCGGCGCCGGGCTCGGCGGCGGCAATGACGAACGCGAGCAGACGCTCAACCAGTTGCTCGTCGAGATGGACGGGTTCGAGGCCAACGAGTCGATCATCCTGATCGCGGCGACAAACCGTCCCGACGTTCTCGATCCGGCGCTGCTGCGTCCGGGCCGCTTCGACCGCCAGGTGGTGGTGCCGAATCCGGATGTCGCGGGCCGCGAGAAGATCCTCAAGGTGCATGTGCGCAATGTGCCGCTGGCGCCCAATGTCGACCTCAAGGTGATCGCGCGCGGTACGCCCGGTTTTTCCGGCGCCGACCTGATGAACCTCGTCAACGAGGCGGCACTGATGGCGGCGCGGCGCAACAAGCGCCTCGTGACCATGCTGGAGTTCGAGGACGCCAAGGACAAGGTGATGATGGGCGCGGAGCGCCGCTCGACCGCCATGACCCAGGCGGAAAAGGAACTGACCGCCTTTCACGAGGCGGGCCACGCCATCGTCGCGCTCAACGTGCCGTCGTCGGACCCGGTCCACAAGGCGACCATCATTCCGCGCGGCCGCGCGCTCGGCATGGTGATGCAGCTTCCCGAAGGTGACCGCTATTCGATGAGCTACAAATACATGATCTCGCGGCTGGCGATCATGATGGGCGGGCGCATCGCCGAGGAGTTGAAGTTCGGCAAGGAGAACATCACCTCCGGCGCATCCTCCGACATCGAGCAGGCGACCAAGCTGGCGCGTGCGATGGTCACCCAGTGGGGCTTCTCCGACAAGCTCGGCCAGGTCTCCTATGGCGAAAACCAGCAGGAAGTGTTCCTTGGCCATTCCGTGGCGCAAACGAAAAATGTCTCCGAGTCGACGTCACAGATCATCGACGCCGAAGTGCGCCGGCTGATCGACGAGGCCTACACCAATGCGCGTGACATCCTGACAAAGAAGAAGAAGGACTGGATCGCGCTGGCCGAGGGCCTTCTGGAATACGAGACGCTTTCGGGCGACGAGATCAAGCAGCTGCTGGCCGGCAAGACGCCGTCGCGCGACATGGGCGACGACACGCCGCCGTCGCGCGGGAGTGCGGTGCCCAAGGCGGGCTCCTCGCGCAAGAAAAAGGGTGGCGAGGAGCCAGGACCGGGCGACATGGAGCCGCAGCCGCAGGGCTGAGCGCGACACGTCGCGGACCGGCCGGGTTTCACGACAACTGCATTTGAAATGCCGTCGGGCCCGCACGGCGGCGTTTTTCGTAGCGTTGGGTGAAAAGGCCAGGCCGGAGCTCTTTTGGGCCCGGCTGGCGTCGATTTCCCCTTTCCCCATCAGGTGCCGTCGTGCGGCGACACCATCCTTTCCAGCGCGAGGAGCATGTGGGCCTCGATCTCGCGGCGCATCGCCGCGCGGGCGGCCGGGGTTCCGGGCGTGACAAGGTAGAGGTCGATGAGGTTGCCGACCAGCACGTACATGAAATGAAGCCGCGAAGGATCGGCCAGGGTGCCGGGGGCGTATTTTTCCAGGAAGGGCGCGAACAGGTCGCCGATGACGGAGATGTCGTTCGAGCGCGACTGGTCCGACTCGATGGTGCGGATCGCACGCATGGCTTGGAGCAGGCCCGCATGCGAAGGAATTGCTTCGGCGGCGTCCAGATAGGTGCCGAGCAGCCTGCGTGCCGCCTCATCGACGGAAAAGTCCTTGGAGAGATTGCCGAGCGTTTCGGCGCAGGTTCCGACAATTCGTCCGACCGTCGCATCGTAAGCTGCCAGGAGCAGTGATTCGCGGTCGGCGAAATAGCGGTAGAGCGTTCCCACCGATACGCCGGCGCGCTCCGCAATGGTGGTTGTGGTTACCGCCGCAGCGCCCTCGGCCGCAACGATTTCCTCCACCGTTTCGAGCAGCGTGGCGCGCGTTCTCAGCGCCCTGTTCTGGACCGGAACGGCCTTTGCCGCCGTTGTCCGCCCTGCCGGGGACCCCCGTTCGGTTTCATCGGGCAGGCTTTGCATCGTCGGCATCCTGTCTGGGCGTCTGACGGTCGCGGTAAAAATGAAACTATTTCATTTTCATTGACAGGGCCAGAGCCGCGCTGCATCATTTCGTGAATAATGACCGGCTCCAAAAGCCGGCATGCAGGAGGGACAATTCGATGACATCATTTCTTTCGCGCACCGCGCTGGCGGTGCTTGTTGCAGTGTCGCCAGCCGCGCTGGCGGCGGCAGCCGAGATCAAAGTCAGCGCTGCCGAGGGAAACCAGAAGCTCATCGAGGCGCTGATCCTGGCGCAGGAGGGGGACACGATCGTGCTTGAGGCCGGGCGCTGGGATCTGACCGAGGGGCTGTCGCTGGATGCCGACGGGGTCGCGATCCGCGGTGCGGGAGCCGACAGGTCCATCCTGTCGTTCAAGGGCCAGACCGGCGCCGGCGAAGGGCTTCTGGTGACGTCGGACCGCGTGGTGCTGGAGGATTTCGCCGTCGAGGACACAAGGGGCGACGGCATCAAGTCGAAGAGCTCCGATCAGATCACCTTCCGCAACCTGCGCGTCGAATGGACCAACGGACCGGACGAGAACAACGGTTCCTACGGCGTCTACCCGGTGTCGTCGAGGAACGTGCTGATCGAGGGCGTTACGGTTCGCGGCGCTTCGGATGCCGGCATCTATGTCGGGCAGAGCCAGGATATCGTGGTTCGCGACAACATCGCCGAATACAATGTCGCCGGCATCGAGATCGAAAACTCCTTTCGCGCCGATGTCCACGGCAACACCGCCACGCACAATACCGGCGGCATCCTGATCTTCGACCTGCCCAACCTGCCGGTCCAGGGCGGGCACGATATCCGTGTCTTCGACAATGACGTGGTCGACAACGACACGGCGAATTTCGCGCCCAAGGGCAATATCGTGGCGATCGTGCCGAAGGGCGTCGGTATCATGGTCATGGCCAACCGCAACGTGCACGTGTTCGCCAACCGGCTGTCGGGCAACGGCACGGCCCATGTGCTGGTTGCCGCCTATCCGAACGACTACGATGACGACAGCTACATGTTCGTCCCGCGCGGGGTTTACGTGCACGACAACGTCTATGGCGAGGGTGGCTACGCGCCCGACGGCGAGGTCGGCGAGACGATCACCGGGGTCACCGGCGAACCGGTTCCCGACATCGTGTGGGACGGCGTGACCCGCATTCCCGAATGGCTGAGCTGGGTGTCGGCGGAAAACCGCGTCTATATCGACGAGCCGGAAGGCACGACTTTCGCCAATCTGAAAATGATCTCGCAACTGCTGCTGCCGTGGAGCACCAGACCCGACCGCGACATCACCGGCTACGCCGGCAGCCTTCCCGAACCGCAGGCGGTCAGGCTGGCGCAGGATACGCGCGGATGACCATGATGGCGCCCGGCAATCCCGTCCGCCTGGGGGCGCGCCTGCTGAAGGCGTGCGTTTGCGCCCTCGGCGTCCTGGCCGCTCCAGACCCGGCCGCCGCTGCCGACGATGCGGCGATCCTGGCCGCCCGCCCGCCTGCGTTGCTGTCGCAGTTCGGTTTCTTTGCCGACATGGCGCGCCAGGTCCCGGCGGAAGGCGTCCTGCCGTTCAAACCCGCGACCCCGCTGTTCACCGATTTCGCGGTCAAGCGGCGGTTCGTCTATGTCCCCGCGGGCCAGAGTGCGCGATACGATCCGCAGGAGGCGCTTGATTTCCCTGTCGGGTCTGCCCTCGTCAAGACCTTCGCCTATTTGGCGGAGGAGCGGCCCGGCGGCCTGCGCTTGGTCGAAACGCGCGTGCTGCTGCGCCAGCAAGCCGGCTGGCAGGCCTGGGCCTATGTATGGGACGAGCAACAGAGCGACGCGGAGCTGAACCTGGCGGGTGCCCGGATCCCGATGGAGGTGCCGACGCTCGACGGGCGAACCGAGGCGATCACCTATGCGGTACCCAACAAGAACCAGTGCAAGGGCTGCCATGCGATCAATGGCGAGGTGACGCCGATCGGGCCCAAGGCGCGCAACCTCAACCACGCAATCGATTTCGGGGACGGTCCCCAGAACCAGCTTGCGCGATGGGCGCAGGCGGGAATCCTCACCGGCTTGCCCGAGGTATCGCAGGTATCCTCGGTGCCGGACTGGCTCGACACGGATGCGCCCCTGGACGCGCGCGCGCGGGCATGGCTTGACATCAACTGCGCCCATTGCCACCGGCGCGAGGGCGCGGCAAGCAACTCCGGCCTGTTCCTGACCTGGGGGGAGACGGACCGTGTCGCGCTCGGCGTCAACAAGCGGCCCGTTGCGGCGGGCCGGGGCGCAGGTGATCTGTCGTTCGACATCGTGCCGGGCGATCCCGAGGCGTCCATTCTCCTCTACCGGGTGGAAAGCGCTGAGGCCGGGATCATGATGCCGGAACTGGGACGCTCGCTTGTCGACCCGCGGGCCGTCACACTGCTGCGCGAATGGATCGCCGCGATGCGCTGATCGCTGCTACTATTTGTTAACCAGTTCCGAACACTGGCTCAAAACACGAGAATTCAGTAATAAATACACATATAATTTGATGCCGGACCGGCGCGGTTTATGGCAATAAGGGCTGGGGTCAAATCAGCGATTTCTGATCTTGGCGATCCTGCGGGGACGGGTGGTTCCATGACACGTAAATATTTCGGCACGGACGGCATACGTGGACGCGCCAACAGCGCGCCGATGACGGCTGATATCGCCATGCGGGTCGGCATGGCGGCGGGTGTGTTGTTCCAGAACGGCAAGCACAGGCACCGCGTCGTCATCGGCAAGGACACGCGCATCTCCGGCTACATGCTCGAAAACGCGATGGTTGCGGGTTTCTGCTCGGCCGGCATGGACGTGTTCCTGCTCGGCCCGATTCCCACCCCGGCGGTTGCCATGCTGGTGCGTTCGCTGCGCGCAGACATAGGCGTCATGATCTCCGCCTCGCACAATCCGTACACGGACAACGGCATCAAGCTGTTCGGCCCGGACGGCTACAAGCTTTCCGATGAAATCGAACTGAAGATCGAGGGGCTCGTCGACCACGACCTGTCGCCGATGCTGGCGGATGCCGATGCCCTTGGCCGGGCAAAGCGCATCGACGGCGTGCACGACCGCTATATCGAGGCCGCCAAGCGCACGCTGCCGCGCTCGATGTCGCTTTCGGGGCTGAGGATCGTTGTCGACTGCGCCAATGGCGCGGCCTACAAGGTGGCGCCGGCGGCGCTTTGGGAAATGGGCGCCGAGGTGATCGCCATCAACAACGAGCCCAATGGTCTCAACATCAACGATCATTGCGGGTCGACCCATCCGGAGTCCCTATCGAGCAAGGTGCATGAGGTCAGGGCCGACATCGGCATCGCGCTGGACGGCGACGCCGATCGCATGCTGGTCGTTGACGAGCACGGCGCGGTCATCGACGGCGACCAGATCATGGCGCTGATCGCGGAATCCTGGCAAAAGGCCGGACGGCTCGCCGGCAAGGGCGTCGTGGCGACCGTCATGTCCAATCTCGGCCTGGAGCGCTTTCTTGGCGGCATCGGGCTCGAACTGCACCGCACAAAGGTGGGCGACCGCTATGTGGTCGAACACATGCGCGCGCACGGCTTCAACCTCGGCGGCGAACAATCCGGCCACATCGTGCTGTCCGATTTCTCCACGACCGGCGACGGCCTCGTCGCCGCGCTCCAGGTTCTTGCCTGCCTCAAGCGGGCAGACAAGCCGGCAAGCGAAGTCTGCGCGAAGTTCGAGCCGGTTCCGCAGATGCTCAAGAATGTCCGCTATGTCGGGGCAAAGCCGCTGGAAGAACCGGCGGTCAAGCAGGCGATCGCCGAGGGCAAGGATCGCCTGGGCAAATCCGGGCGGCTCGTCATCAGGCCGTCCGGGACGGAACCCCTGATCCGCGTCATGGCGGAAGGCGACGACATGACGGTCGTCGAAACCGTGGTCGACGACATCGCCGGCGTGATCGCCGCGGCGCGTTCGGCCGCCTGACGGTTTCACCACCCGCAAGAAACTCCCGAAGCCCGCCGGTTCGGGCGATCGGTCCGGGGCGGCATATCCTTTGCTGCGCCCGCTTGGGCGGATGGACCGTTGCGCGTCCTGGTTGCGATCCCGGCGGCGCCGGCATGGTTAAGAAACAGGCTTAAGCGGCCTTTAACCTTTCCCGATCATTATCCTTACCGATTCAGGTCGAATCCGGCTGGGCGGACTTCGCCGGAACCCGTGGAGTAGGGATATGAAGCACCTTCCTTTGAGTTTGGCGGCCAGCGCGGTCTTGCTTGGCGTCGCAATGGTCCCGGTCCATGCGGCCGACATGGTTTACGAGCCGCCAGCAGTGGTCGAACAGCCCCCGGTGGAAGTGTACACGGTGGAAGAGGAATCCGCGTTTGGCGGATGGTACATCCGCGGTGACGTCGACTACCACTGGTCGAAGCTTCGCGGCATCACGTACATCACCTATGGCCCGCCCCCTGGGACCGCGTCATTCGTGACGACCAACCTGCGCGGCGCATGGTCCGTCGGCGGCGGTGTCGGCTACAACATTACCAGGTATCTTCGCGCGGACCTGACGCTCGACTACTGGTCTCGCTCCCGGTTCACCGGCTCGACCACGGGTACCTGCGGCGGCGTGCCGTGTACCTCGGTCGACACGTCGGGCTACACCGCGCTGCTGCTGCTGGCAAACGCCTATGTCGATCTGGGCACGTGGCACGGCATCACGCCCTATGTCGGTGCCGGCATCGGCGGCGCCTATGTCAATTGGGACAATTTGTACAACACGGCCGGGGGAACGACTGTCATCCATGGCGGCACGAGTGGCATCCGCTTTGCCTACGCGCTGATGGCCGGTGCCTCCTACTGCCTGACCAGCAATCTGGAACTCGATGCCGGCTACCGGTTCAGCCAGATCACCGGCGGGCGGATGTTCGAATATGCCTCGGGCGTCGCCCCCGGCTTCGACAGCGGTATCAACGTCCACGAAGTACGCGCCGGTCTGCGCTGGAACCTCGGCAAGGGTTCGAAACGCTGTGCGCCGCCGCCGCAGAAGGTCGTGGATTACATACCGCCGGTCTACAAGTAGCGCCCGGCGAGAGCTCCCGACGACGATTGACCGCCCGGCATTGCCGGGCGGTTTTTGTTGCGGGAAGCCCCGATCGCGCAAGGGGCCTTCCCGTCATGCTTAACCACAACTTAACCATCATGGTTAACACTGCGCTTCAATAATCCCCGGCCGGACGGATGCAGCCGGGTGCATTGGCGGAGTAGTCGATCATGAACAAGCTTATTCTAGCGGTAGCCGCAACGATGGCGGCGACGAGCCTGCAGCCGGCCGCAGCCGCCGACTACGAGCCGGACCTGTACCCGGCCGATACGCCGGTCATCGAGGAATACAAGCCGGTCGAGATCGGCAGCGGCTGGTATATTCGTGGCGACATCGGCTATGCGGCGCTTTCTTCCGGTTCGGTCACCAGCTATCGCACGTTCTCGGGCGGGGTCTACGGCACCGACGTGTTCGATACGAGTTCCATCAAGACCGATTTTTCCTACGGCGCCGGGTTCGGATACACTTTCAACCGCTGGTTTCGCGCCGATGCGACGCTGGAACGCTTCACGGGCAGGTTCAACGGGACCACGAGCGATGCCAATCCGTGCACCGGCGTCGTGACCGCGCCCAACGACGACACGACCTGTGCCTCGACCGATTCGGCAAGCTATGTCGCCTATTCGGCGATGGCGAACGCCTATGTCGACCTCGGCACCTATGTCGGCATAACGCCCTATCTCGGCGCAGGCATCGGCGTGGCCTGGGTGAACTGGGGCACCATGACGAACAATTCCTATTGCGTGGCAAGCGCGACCGATGCGTGCCCGGTCGGGTCCGCCACCTCCACGCCCCATGGCGGGGTCAGCTCGGTGCGCCTGGCCTATTCCTTCATGGCGGGTGCGGCCTATGACATCACCAAGAACCTGAAGCTCGACGTCGGATACCGCTATCGCAAGATCGCCGGCGGCAACTTCTTCAATTTCGACGCCGCGTCCATCGCTGCGGGCGCATCGGGCGTGCAGGCGCGCGACAATGGCATGTCGAGCCATGAAGTGAAGGTCGGCCTGCGCTACGAGATCTGGTAAGCGCACAGAATCGTCCATGGGAACGGCGGTCAATGGGCCGCCGCTCCGTTTTGCGCGATGGCGCATTCAGCGTATAATTCGTCGCACTGCAACAATCCGGCTTGACGTCTCCGACCGCCCGGCGTAATGCCGCCAGTGGGCCACCCCTCCCCAACGAGGGGCGTGCTATCTGGAAGGATAGGTTGCACATGACACAGATATCGAAGCCGGACGTGCGTCCGGCAAATCCCCGTTTTTCTTCAGGTCCCTGCGCAAAACGTCCCGGCTGGTCGCTCGAGGCGCTTGCCGACGCTGCCCTTGGGCGCTCGCATCGCGCCAAGATCGGCAAGACCAAGCTGGCGCAGGCAATCGATCTTACCCGCGAAGTGTTGCAGGTTCCGGCCGATTACCGGATCGGCATCGTGCCCGCATCCGACACGGGCGCGGTGGAAATGGCGCTTTGGTCGCTGCTGGGTGCACGCGGCGTCGACATGCTTGCCTGGGAATCGTTCGGCGCCGGCTGGGTGACCGACGTGGTCAAGCAACTCAAGCTGGCCGACGTGCGCAAGTTCGAAGCGCCTTATGGCGAACTGCCGGACCTGGCGCAGGTCGACTTCGACCGCGACGTGGTCTTCACCTGGAACGGCACGACCTCGGGCGTGCGCGTACCGGACGGCGGTTTCATTCCTGCCGATCGCAAGGGCCTGACCATCTGCGACGCCACCTCGGCGGCTTTTGCGCAGGCTCTGCCCTTCGACAAGCTCGATGTCGTCACCTTCTCCTGGCAGAAAGTGCTGGGCGGCGAGGGCGCACACGGCATGCTGATCCTGAGCCCGCGTGCCGTGGAACGGCTGGAAAGCTACACGCCGGCCTGGCCGCTGCCGAAGATCTTCCGCATGACCAAGGGCGGCAAGCTGATCGAGGGCATCTTCAAGGGCGAGACGATCAACACGCCGTCGATGCTGGCGGTCGAGGACTATCTCGACGCGCTCAACTGGGCGAAGTCGATCGGCGGGCTGGATGCGCTGATCGCTCGGGCCGACGCCAACGCCGGGGTCATCAACGACTTTGCCGACCGGTCGGGCTGGCTGGCCAATCTGGCCGTCGATCCGAAGGCACGCTCCAACACCTCCGTTTGCCTGTCGATCGTCGATCCCGACGTGGCGGCGCTGGATGAAGAAGCGCAGGCGGCGTTTGCCAAGGCGGTGGTCTCGGCGCTCGACAAGGAAGGCGTCGCCTACGATATCGGCGCCTACCGCGATGCGCCATCCGGCCTTCGCATCTGGGCCGGCGCCACGGTCGAAACGTCCGACCTGGAAGCGCTGATGCCCTGGCTCGACTGGGCTTTCAGAACGCAGAAGGCTTCGCTGAAAGCCGCGGCCTGACATCCCTCCCCCTCCTTGCAGGAGGGGGACCCCTGTCCGCGCAACATCGCTCAGCGACAATCGAATTCCGAGAATAGTGATCGCCATCCAGGTGCTTGCACCGGTCCCGCCCGCAGCGGGAGAGATGGCAGCAAACCGCAGAGGATTTATCCATGGCACCCCGCGTACTCGTCTCTGACAAACTTTCGGAAACCGCCGTCCAGATCTTCAGGGATCGCGGCGTGGAAGTCGACTTCATGCCCGAGGTCGGCAAGGACAAGGAAAAGCTGCTCGAGATCATCGGTAATTACGACGGCCTGGCGATCCGCTCGGCGACCAAGGTCACCGAGAAGGTGATCGCGGCGGCAACGAATTTGAAGGTGATTGGCCGCGCCGGTATCGGCGTCGACAATGTCGACATCCCCGCCGCCTCGCGCCGCGGCATCATCGTCATGAACACGCCGTTCGGCAATTCGATCACGACGGCGGAACACGCGATCGCGATGATGTTTGCCGTCGCCCGCCAGATCCCGCAGGCCAACCAGTCCACGCATGCCGGCAAGTGGGAGAAGAACCGCTTCATGGGCGTCGAGATCACCGGCAAGACGCTGGGCGTGATCGGCTGCGGCAATATCGGCTCGATCGTGGCGACACGCGCCATCGGGTTGAAGATGCATGTCGTTGCCTACGATCCCTTCCTGTCGCCGGAACGCGCGGTGGAACTGGGCGCGGAAAAGGTCGAACTCGACGAGCTGTTCCAGCGCGCAGATTTCATCACCCTGCACACGCCGATGACCGACAAGACCCGCAACATCATCAACAAGCAGACGATTGCCACTATGAAGAACGGCGTGCGCATCATCAATTGCGCTCGCGGCGGGCTGATCGTCGAGGCCGACCTCGTGGAAGCCCTCGACAGCGGCAAGGTCGCCGGCGCGGCGATCGACGTGTTCGAGGTCGAGCCGGCCATCGAAAGCCCGCTGTTCGGCATGGACAATGTCGTCTGCTCGCCGCATCTGGGCGCGGCGACATCCGAAGCGCAGGAGAACGTGGCGCTGCATGTCGCCGAGCAGATGTCGGACTATTTGATCAAGGGCGCGGTTTCCAACGCGGTCAACATGCCGTCGATCTCGGCGGAAGAAGCGCCGAAGCTCAAGCCGTTCGTGAAGCTTGCCGAGGTGCTGGGCGCGTTTGTCGGCCAGGTCACGGACGAGCCGATCAAGGAAGTCGAGGTGCTGTTCGACGGCTCGACCGCCGCGATGAACACCAGAGCGCTGCTTTCGGCCGCACTCGCCGGCCTGATCCGGCCGCAGGTCGCCGACGTCAACATGGTCTCCGCGCCAATCATGGTGAAGGAGCGCGGCATCATCGTCTCGGAGGTCAAGCGCGACAAGTCGGGCGTGTTCGACGGCTATATCAAGCTGACGGT
>JAIOIW010000103.1 GCA_019912385.1 Notoacmeibacter sp.
CGCTACGACATCGGCCATCGTCTTCTCCTCGGATGTTCCAACCGGCCTGGATCGCGATCCAGGCGCATCGCGTGATCCTCGGCGACGCGGCCCGGTTCGTCAACCGGCCCGGCACACCTGCCGTTGCGGCAGCTTGGCGAACGGTACGTTTCGGTTTTAACTTCGGCCAATGCCGTTTGCTGCTGCGGCATTCCGGCATACGGGGAGGAAACATTGGCCAAGGTGCTCTATGAAAAAGACGGACGGATCGGCCGTATCACGTTGAACCGACCGGAGGTTCTCAATGCCATCGACGACGATCTGCCGGTGGAACTTGCCGACGCGGTGGCGCGCGCCAATGGCGATCCGGGCGTTCACGTCATCGTGCTGTCGGGCGCTGGCGACGCGTTCTGCGCGGGTTACGATCTTGCCTACTATGCGCAGCAAAGCGAAGGCGCGGGCAACGCCATGACCCAGGACATGCCGTGGGACCCGATGAAGGACTATGCCTTCATGATGCGCAACACCGAGCTGTTCATGTCGCTGTGGCGATCCTACCGGCCGGTGATCAGCAAGGTGCACGGCTTCGCGGTCGCCGGCGGATCGGATATCGCGCTGTGCTCCGACATGATCGTGATGGCCGAGGATGCCGAGATCGGCTACATGCCGGTGCGCGTGTGGGGCTGCCCGACAACGGCCATGTGGGTCTATCGGCTGGGGCCTGAAAGGGCCAAACGCATGCTCTTCACCGGCGACAGAATAGACGGGCGCGAGGCGGAGCGGATCGGGCTGGTGCTCAAGGCGGTGCCGCGCGCCGATCTCGACGCCGAGGTGGAGCGGCTCGCCGAGCGCATGGCCGGCGTGCCGGTCAACCAGTTGATGATGCAGAAGCTGGTGGTCAACCAGGCGATCGAGGCGATGGGCCTGAAACAGACACAGATGTTCGCGACAATCTTCGACGGCATCACCCGGCACTCGCCGGAAGGACTTAATTTCAAGCATCGCGCCGAGAAACAGGGCTGGAAGCAGGCCGTGCGCGAACGCGACCTCGGCACATTCGACTGGACCGAAAACCGACCGATCAATCCCCGGGGCGGTTGACGCCCGCCGCAACCCTATAGCCCGCAATCATGCGAAGGAAACCATGAGCAGACGCCCTTCCCTTGCCCCGGTCATGGACGCCGATGAACTGAACGCCTTCATGAAGGAGGTCTATCCGCAGCTCAACAGCGAATTCGCCGCCTATGTCGTCACCGAGATCGGTCCGGGCACGGCGCGCGTGCGGCTCAATGCGGACCACCGGCACCTGCGCCCCGGCGATACGGTGTCAGGCCCCTCGCTGTTCACGCTGGCCGACATCGGCGGCTATGCCTGCGTGCTGTCGCATATCGGGCGCGAGGCGCTTGCGGTGACAACCAACCTCAACATCAACTTCATGCGCAAGGCCGGCCCCGGCCCGGTGGACGGGCTTTGCCGCATTCTCAAGCTCGGTCGCAACCTGATGGTGTTCGACATCGAGATGGTGTCGGACGGACACATGGTGGCTCATGCGACAGGAACCTACTCGATCCCGCCGAAGCGGGGCGGGTGAGCACCCATATCTTGACACCGGTCCATGACGCATTGAGGCCGATCTGGCATTGGAGACGGTGTTGCTGCTATAAGTGCGCATGAAAGTGCCGAAGTTCCCGCTGAAACTGATTCTTCTCGTCCTGCTCGCGGGATGTTCTGCCAGCTTCGGCCCTGATAACGAACGCTCTTCGACGCCTGAATTGCTTCCCCGGCCGCTCCGCGATGCCGGGCTTGCGTTTCACAATACGGTGATGGCCGCGGGCCTGTACGCCAATGGGGCGGCCGGAAAGAAAGGCGCGGCCCTGGCCGTCGATGCGCGGCCGGCCGGCCGCTCTCCTTCCGTCACCTGGCTTGGCCACTCCTCCAGCATCATCCGCATTGCAGGGGTGACTGTCCTGACCGATCCAGTGATCGTGCCGAAGAGTTCGCCTGCGAGCCCGCTTCCGCCAAGACTGGGACCGCCTCCATTGACGGTGGACGAGCTTCCGGTAATCGATGTGATCGTGTTGTCGCATGGGGACTACGACCATCTCCACCTGCCGACCATAAGAGCGCTTGCGCAGCGGTTTCCGCAGGCAATGGTTCTTGCGCCGCAAGGCGTTGCAGCACCGCTGGTCGCGGGTGGCTTCCCGCAGGCGACGGAATTGTCCGAAGGGGAATCGGCGACGCTGGGGCGGTTGAGATTGACCGCCCTGCCAGCCCGCCACGAGACGCGGCGCAATCCGTTCAGCCTCAAGGACGGCGGCGCGGTTTCATGGGAACTGTCCGACGGACGCACCCGCATCCTGTTCATCGGGGACAGCGCGTACACTCCGGCCTTCTCGCGGATCGGTGCCGCGCGCGGACCCTACAATGCCGTCCTCGTGCCGATCGGGGCATACGAACCGCGATCCCTCGTCGCAAATGTGCATGCCTCGCCCGAAGAGGCGGCGCAGATCGCAAGGGACGTGAGGGCGAAGTTGGCGATCGGAATCCACTGGGGAACGTTCGCCCTTTCACCCGACCGTCCCGAGGAGGCGAGACGGCGCTTCCTCGCCGCGCGCGGCGGCGGGGTAGCGACAAGGGTTCTGGACCTCGGCGAGACCCTCATGGTGCGATAGTCCCACATCAAGGTGATCGATGGAAACCCGGTTCATGGCCACCTTGCCGTCGTCTCCGCGATGTCAATGAACAGGCCTTCGACTTCCCGGTCCCTGGCAAATCATGTGGTAATTTATTACCTCTTTCGTAACTATTTGAATTTACGTCTATATTTCCATGATCGTGCGGATTTTGCCGCTTGACGCGGTTTCGCCCCTCCCCTATAAGCCCGCGTGACCGCGACCTTTGATGGTCGTCGTTTGTTTTT
Source organism: Notoacmeibacter sp. (assembly GCA_019912385.1). GTDB lineage: Bacteria > Pseudomonadota > Alphaproteobacteria > Rhizobiales > Rhizobiaceae > JAIOIW01. The sequence continues at coordinate 2,900 of JAIOIW010000103.1, forward strand.
GCAGCCATCCATGGCTTCAGGAACGCAAGCAACAAGAAAAGCCGGCGGCCGCAAGGCACCGGTCAACTGAGAAAGCCAGAACCATGAAAACCTTTTCGCAGAAACCGGCGGAAGTGGAAAAGAAGTGGGTGCTGATCGACGCCGAAGGGCTCGTTCTCGGCCGCCTTGCCACAATCGTCGCCAACCGCCTGCGCGGCAAGCACAAGCCCACCTTCACCCCGCATGTCGATGACGGCGACAACGTCATCGTCGTCAATGCCGACAAGATCGCGCTTACGGGCAAGAAGTTCGACGACAAGGTCTATTACTGGCACACCGGCCATCCCGGCGGCATCAAGGAACGCACGGCCAAGCAGATCATCGAAGGCCGCTTTCCCGAGCGCGTGCTGGAAAAGGCCGTGGAGCGCATGATCCCGCGCGGACCGCTCGGCCGCCGCCAGATGAAAAACCTGAAGGTCTATGCCGGACCGAACCATCCCCATGAAGCACAGCAGCCCGCAACCCTCGACGTTGCCGCTCTGTCGCGCAAGAACAAGAAGGGCTGAAACACATGGCCGAACTGAATTCGCTCGAAGAGCTGGGCACGGTGGCCGAAGCGGCAGAGCCGGCGGCGCCCGTTCATGTCCAGAAGCTCGACGCCCACGGCCGCGCCTACGCGACGGGCAAGCGCAAGGACGCGATCGCCCGTGTATGGGTCAAGCCCGGCTCGGGCAAGATCGTGGTCAATGACAAGGAATACGACAAGTATTTCGCCCGTCCGGTGTTGCAGATGATCCTGCGCCAGCCGATCGTTGCGGTCAATCGCGACGGCCAGTACGACATCATGGCGACGGTTGCCGGCGGCGGCCTCTCCGGCCAGGCCGGTGCGGTGCGCCACGGCATCTCCAAGGCGCTGACCTACTACGAGCCGGAACTGCGCTCGATCCTGAAGAAGGGCGGTTTCCTGACCCGCGACAGCCGCGTGGTGGAACGCAAGAAGTACGGCAAGGCTAAGGCCCGCAAGTCGTTCCAGTTCTCCAAGCGCTGATCGGCGAAGCCTTTTCGCACGTCCTACGAGGAAGCCGGGCCGCTGTGCCCGGCTTTTTCTTTACAGCGGCTTGCGTCCACCGGGACGCACAAAGGGCGCCGAAAATCACTGAACCGGCGCATCGTGCTTTCCGAATGCCGATTCCGGGTTTCGGGCCGATGCGCCAGCATCCGGAAACGCCGGCGCGCGTCGGGAAAGGAAATGTCCGCACCGGCCGATCAGCCAGTGCATGACCGGCATTTCGACATTCCGGTAGAGCAGAGCAGCGGCAACGACGATAAACGGCACCAAAACGACGGCGGCAAGCGCAAGCGGCGTGCGGTCCGCACCGAACGCCGGGAAGATGATCTTGACGGCCAGCTGGATGAAATAGATGTGCAGGAGGTAGATCGAATAGGACCAGTCGCCCAGCCGGCGCAACCACTCGTTACGCCCCGTGAAGGCATGAAGCCCCCCGGCAACGATGAGGGCGGCAGGCGTACCCCAGGACAGAAACCGCCACGCATCGGCGGTGTTGTCATGGCGCAGGGCCACCAGCAGGATGCCGGTCACCAGTGCCAGCCAGGAGATCCCGTTGTCCGCGGATATCCTGGAGCCGCGAAAGACGAACCGGTAAATCAGGATCCCCAGCGCGAATTCGATGATGATCGGATCCGTATAGAACTGGAAGAAGGTATTGACCGGCCCGACCGCCGCGCCCACGGCGGCAATCGCTATGATGAGCCCGGCGACGCTCAACAGGCTGCGGTCGCCGGTCACCCGAACCGTCAACGCAATCAGGATGTAAAAGAAGAACTCGTAGTTCAGCGTCCAGCCAAGCGTCAGGATCGGTGTCAGTTCGCCATTCGCGCGGTGATAGGGAAGAAACAGCAGCGAAGATGCCAGATGGTACCAATCGGCCTTTGCGGTGTTGAGCAGGGAAGGCACGAACCAGGCGAGCACAAACAACAGCAACGTCGCCAGATAATAGAGCGGCGCGATCCGCGCGAAACGCCGAAAAAGGAAAGCGGTGCCGGGGCGGCTGCCGCGTTCCATGATCATCGCCATCAGCAGGCCGCTGAGCACGAAGAAGATATCGACGCCGATGGCGCCGAACGCGAAGACAACACCGCCATCGTTCTGACGGAACATGGATGCGCTCAGGTGGAACAGGACCACGAGCAGTGCCGCGATGGCGCGCAGATACTGGATGGCATAGATCGTCCCGTCGGCGGCACGATGAATTCCGCCGCCCTGTACCGCTTCGGGAATTTCCGGTCTGGCTTGCGCCATCATTGTGTATCCTGACGGGACAAACCGCGCCCGGCCATGTCCCGCCGCACCGTGCGGCGGAACCACGCCATCCGCCACGCAAGAACCGGGCCGCTCCATTTGCAGACCTGCGCGCCGCAGCCAACGGTGCTCCATGCCTGCGGTTGACACCATGCGATGTCGCGAACGCTGTTCGCATTTCCGGACACATGCGATAAAAGGCCAGTCGGCCAATCATCGGAGAGCATCATGCCGTCGCAATCGATCGACAACGCGTTCGCCGCCCGTGCGCGCACGGGGGCTGCCAGCGACCCGACCTATGCCGGCGCGCTCTCCTTCATGCGCCGACCTTATTCCAAGACGGTCAAGGATGCGGACGCCGTAGTGTGGGGCATCCCCTTCGACGCGGCGGTTTCCAACCGGCCGGGCGCCCGGTTCGGCCCGCAGGCGATCCGCCGCGCCTCGGCGATCTTCGACAATGATCCGCAATACCCCTTCGAGCGCGACCTGTTTGAGGCAATGGCCGTGATCGACTATGGCGACTGCCTGCTCGACTACGGCAACCACCAGAAGACGCCCGCCGCGATCGAGCGCCAGGCCGCGAAGATCCTCAAGTCCGGCGCCTTCCTCGTGTCGCTGGGTGGCGACCATTTCGTCACATGGCCGTTGCTGAAGGCCCACGCCGCCATCCACGGACCATTGGCGCTGGTGCAGTTCGACGCGCACCAGGACACCTGGTTCGATGACGGCAAGCGCATCGACCACGGCTCCTTTGTCGCCCGTGCGGCGCGCGACGGCGTCATCGTGGCCGATCATTCGATCCAGATCGGTATCCGCACCCACGCGCCCGACGATTTCGGCATTGCCATGGTCCAAGGTCATGAGGTGGAGGAAATGAGCGCTCAGGCGATAGCCGAGGCGATCAAGAAAAGGGTCGGCAGCCGCAAGGCCTATGTCACCTTCGACATCGACTGCCTGGATCCCGCTTTCGCGCCCGGTACGGGAACGCCGGTCGCAGGTGGTCCGTCGAGCGCGAAGATGCTGTCGGTGCTGCGCAAGCTCGGCGACCTCGACATGGTGGGCGCCGATATTGTGGAGGTCGCACCTGCCTACGATCACGCGGACATCACCGCGATTGCCGGAGCGACGGTTGCCATGCACTATCTGGGTCTTGTTGCGGAACGACGCGCGCGACGATAAGGGTTCACCGAACACTGGGCGCGACCTCCATTCACAGACGCAAGAACAGATACGATGACCGCGAAAATCTTCATCGACGGCGAGCACGGCACCACCGGGCTCCAGATCAGGGAACGGCTGGCTGGCCGGACCGACATCGAGCTGCTCTCGATCCCGATGGAGGAACGGCGCAACGCTTCGTTGCGCGAGGAGTTGCTGAAAACCACCGACATCGCGATCCTGTGCCTGCCGGACGACGCGGCGCGCGAGGCCGTGGCGCTGGCGGCCGGCACCGGCACGCGCTTTATCGACGCCTCGACGGCGCATCGCACCCATCCCGACTGGGTGTTCGGGTTCGCCGAACTGGAAAAGGGCCAGGCGGCGCGGATCGCCGCGGCCCAGTTCGTCTCCAATCCGGGCTGCTATTCCACCGGCGCGATCGCGCTGCTGGCGCCGCTGGTCGCCGCAGGCGTGCTGCCCGTCGACTATCCGGTAACGATCAATGCCGTGTCAGGCTATACGGGTGGCGGCAAGCAGATGATCGCTCAGATGGAAAACCCGGAGGCGGATGACGCGATCACGGCCAATCATTTCGCATATGCGCTGACGCTTGCCCACAAGCACGTACCGGAGATCGTCACCCGGTCGGGGTTGTCCCGCCGGCCGATCTTCACGCCCTCTGTCGGCCGTTTCGCGCAGGGCATGCTGGTCAATGTGCCGTTGTTCACCGACCTCATGTCTGGCGCTCCATCGATGGCGGCGGTCCACGCGGCGCTTGCCGCCCACTATGCCGGACAGGATATTGTCGAGGTGGTCCCGCCCGCTGAAGGAACCGCGCTGCCGCGTATCGACGCGGAGGAAATGACCGGCACCGACCGGATGAGGCTCTACGTGCTCGGCACGGAGGGCAAGGGTCAGGTCAACCTCATCGCCTCGCTCGACAATCTCGGCAAGGGCGCCTCCGGCGCGGCGGTGCAGAACCTCAACCTGATGCTGTCCGCCCGCTGACGGTTCAGCTTCTGACTTCCACTTCCGTCTGCGGCGCATAGGCGCCTCTCGTGCCGCGCCAATGGGCGGCGGCAAAACCGAGCACGATGAGCGCCAGGCCCTGATGCGTCAACGCGGTAGGCATGTCGACCTGTGTCAGAAGCGTCGCGACACCCAGGCCGACCTGTGCAAGCACCAGCAGCAACAAGATCGCGGCGCGCTTGGCATGTGCGGTCCCGCTGTCATGGCGCTGCGCGGACAACACATGCCACAGCATGGCCCCAAGCAGCACATAGGCTCCGATGCGGTGGACATACTGCACTGTCTTGATGTTCTCGAACAGGTTGATCCACCAGGGCTTTTGCAGGAACAGGTCGCCCGGCACCCATGCGCCATCCATCAGCGGCCACGTGTTGTAGACTAGACCCGCATCGAGGCCAGCAACGAGCGCGCCCAGATAGATCTGGATCAGGGCGAGCAGCACCATGACGCCGGCGCCGCGCCGGGTCGTATCCGACGCCTCTCGCGCGCTGTGCGGTGCCAGGCCGCGCGCGACCACCATCGTTGCGATGAAGATCAGGCAGGCCGCCACGAGATGGATGGCCAGACGGTATTGCGAGACATCGGTGCGCTCGGTGAGGCCGGAGGCGACCATCCACCAGCCGATCGCGCCCTGCAAGCCGCCGAGCGCGAGAATGCCGAGCAGTCGGGATTTGATGCGCCGCTCCAGTTTGCCGGTCAACCAGAAGTAAGCGAGCGGAAGGGCAAAGAAGAAACCGACGCTTCGCGCCAGCAGCCGGTGCGACCACTCCCACCAGAAGATCGCCTTGAACTCTGAAAGCGTCATCCCCTTGTTGATCTGCTGGTATTCGGGAATTTGCTTGTACTTGGCAAATTCCTCGTCCCAGTCGGCTTGCGAAAGTGGCGGAATGACGCCGTGGATCGGCTTCCATTCGGTAATCGACAGGCCGGAATCGGTGAGCCGCGTGGCGCCGCCCAGAAGAACGAGCGCAAACAGCGTGGCCAGCATGAAATAGAGCCAGTAGCGTACCTGCGTCCGGTTGCGGGTTTCCCGCTCCAACGCGGCGATCGGAGCGGCATCCGCACCGGCGGTCATTCTCATCTCGCTCATTGCAGGTACTCCGCCTCTGTCGGGCGATATAACTGACCCAACCGGACCGGCGTTTCAAGCCCGGTCGTCGCGCGACACGCCGTCGCGCCGCGAAACAAGCGGAAAATCCTGCTTTGCATTGCGGGGGTGGCAGAGTAGGAGTGGCGCCATGCCAGTACGTCTCAAGAAACTGATCGGAACATTCCTGCTCCTCCTCCTCGTCGTGGTCTATGCGCTGGTCGCCGTCACGGTCGCGGCGGCGTGGCTCGGGGAATCGGGTCCCGTGGTCCACATGACCTATTTCCTGTTCACCGGGCTGTTATGGGTGCTGCCCGCGATGGCGATCATCAGCTGGATGAACCGGCCGCCGAAAAAGGGGTGAGCACAGGGATAACGGTGCCGGCAAAGCCGCCAGTTGGCGGATCATCGTACCCGAGCGGATCCGGCACTCACCTGGCGACGCCACGCCCCGCATCCCGAACCATCGGTGGAAACCGGGAAGGCTTTGCCGCGCCAGGCCCGGTCCAGCCTAGTAGGTGATACTGGTCAAGGCGACGTAGAGCAGCGTGGCGACGACGCCGCCTGCTATCAGGATCAGGAGCCAAAGCGATGGTTCCGTCCTTATTCGGTCGAGATACCTCATTGGACGATGCCTTTGCTGTTTGAAAACATACGTCTTGGACAGGCGACTGCCTTCGACAATCCGACGATCCCGTTTGCGAATTCGCAACCGCCTTCGGCGAGCCGGAAGACGTCGTGGTCGTGGAGTGGCCGGAATTTCATCAGGATTCTTTCTGCGGCCCGCGTAAGGGAAGACAGCAACAGAAAGATATCACTTTCAGTGCCGGAGTTCCAGTTTTTGTGAAATTGTTTTCCGTTATCATGCAATTATTTGCACATAAAATGGATATTTTCTCTGTATTTCCATGTTCGATCTATTTTTCTATTTTTACTTTTTTACACCTTGTCTAAATCATTCGGTATTTTTTTCGCCAACCTCACAAATATAATTTGCCACCGGCCTTGTTTGAAACTCAATTGAGGTGCATATATATCGGACTTGTTGAACTGGCCGAATTGGCTTCAGCGGTGTCAGAGACCCGCCATTCACCTCCGAATATTCGAAAGCGGATGCGTAGCGCCGGTTCGGCACGGCATGTCGTTCATTCGACACCGGAATGAGCAACCGGCGATGACTACAGATGTACCGGCATCCCTGGGATCGTTCCGCTCCCGATGAACCCAATGCGGACGGCGCAACCGCGCATTTCCGCGGAGACCCTCAACAATGACCACCCGCACCACGCAGACTGTCGTCCGTTTCTCGAACGCATTCCAGTTGCCCGGCGTCGACGAACCGCAGCCGTCCGGAGACTACCGGGTCGACCGCGACGAGGAACTGATCGAAGGCGTTTCCCGGTTGGTTTGGCGCCATGTGGGCGCATTCATCCACCTGCCCGCGATCGACATCCAGAGTCCGATGCAACGGATGGTGCCGATCAGCCTCGGCGAGATCGAAGCCACGCTTCAGAAAGAACACACGCAATCATGACCGCCACAATCATACGGCAACGAAACACCCGCCCGGCTGGCCGGGAACCCGCAACGCATCTCTTCAGGGTCGGGCAGGCTGTCCGGCTGAAGGCCGGGTTCGGCAGAACCAGCCCGGCCGCGGGCGTCTTCCACATCACCGGCACGCTCCCACCACAGGGCGATTCGCCACAATACCGTGTCCGCAACGACGCCGAGCGGCACGAACGGGTGACGACGCAGGACAGCCTCGAAGCCGTCGAAACGTCGCGGCCCAGTGACGACGCAACCCTCATCGAAAGGACATTCGGCCATGGCTAAGGGACAGAAACGCAGCAACCGCGAGATCAGGAAGCCGAAGCAGGAAAAAGCCTCACCCAAACCCGAAGACACGTTCGGCAGCCAGGTCAAGCTCGCCGCAAACGTCAACGCCGCGCGCAGCAAGGGCAAGGCCTGACGGCCGCGACGCCCGCAGGGCGCACAGAGCCATGTCCATGCAGATCGTGATCGAGTTCTACCGCACTCGGGACGCGGACGACGCGCATGCCGTGATCGGCCGCGAGGCCGCCGAGGCGTCCGATCTCGACGACGCGATCGCAATCGCGCGGAAGCTGCTGCTGACCCTCGACATGCCCCAGTTGCCGGACGCCATGGCGATCACCGACGCGGATGGCGCAACGCTTTATTCCGGCACCCTCGACGCCGAAGCAACCAAGCAAGGACGGCCACCATCATGAATGCACGTCGCAATGAAATCGGGCGGAGGTTGGACGCCGCCGCGATCGGCATCTGGGAGTACGAGGGCGGCGCGCCCGGCTCCGATTCCATGGATCACCACTATGGACGCCGCATCGAGACGGACCGCTCCTGGACCGTCTACCACGTGTTCACCGGCATTACGGCGGTTATCGACGGCGCGGCAATGACCGGCCTCAGTCAACCGGACGCTACCGACGGCATGTTGTCCCTCAACCACCGCAACGCCGCGCGCCGGGAAGAGCGGGACAGGCTGTCGCCACTCCACCGGACGGCGTGGTGGTACAAGGCGGGAGCATACCGGTCATGACCCTGTCGTTCCCGAACCCGAGCCGCAGCTTCGACGGCATGCGCAACGCCGTTCGTTTCACTGGCTATGACGGCATGTTCGAGGTTCCGTTTTTCGTCGAAGCCGACGCGCTGGCGAAACCGGATACCGGATCACGCGGATCGGAGGCAGCCGAGACAGCATTCCTGTCGGCTTTCGACGCACTGCGCACGGCCATCTACGATGTCGCGCGCGAAGCCTATTCCAACAGCCGCCGCAACTCCTACACGCTGACCGCCGCTGACTTCCGATAAGCCAGCCCGCCGGACCGGGGAATTTCCGGTCTGTGTGGGGCACATGGCGCACCGCGGTTACGATGCACTTGCCCTACACGGTGACGTAGCGCTTTCCGCGGTTGGCGATCGGCGTCGTGATACCCGACAACATCGTCATCAGATGCCCGGTGGACTGGTAGCGGCCATTGAGCGAGATGCGCGGCAGAGCAAGCAAGTCGTTGCAGTGCTCGTTCGAAAGCAGGCCGTGGCGGGTCGTCGTCGCCGTCACGAACCCGGCCTGCGCGGCCAGTTTGACTTCGCGCCCGCCGACGGCGGCTTCATAGCCGTAGGGAAACGCCATGTGAGCCGGCCGTTCGCCAAGTTCGAGCGCGATAATGTCGGCGGCATCGGTGATCTCGCGTGCGGCAAGATCGTCGGGCAGGCGGCGCAGGTTGTAGTGGTGAACCGTGTGCGCGCCGATCGTAACCAGGCGATGGCGCGAGAACACGCGCAGTTCGTTCCAGTTCATCAGCAGATCGCGGGCTGGGCCATCAGCATCGAATTGCGAGGCGGCAGCCAGTTGGCGCACGATCGCATCCTGGTCCAGTTCGCCGACCTGCGTCGTCAGGTGGTGTTCGAGATTGGCATAGGCCAGGCGCTTGGCCGCGATCGTCGAGCAATCGACGTGCTCGGCACCGCCCTTGACGGATATGTAGAAACCGTCACGCCTGGCGATGATCTCCTCGATCACGTTCCACCACAAGCAGACGCTGCCATTGATCAGCCCCGGCGCGACATAGACGGTAATCGGCGCATCATGGCTTTCCAGGACGGGCAGCGCTTCGCGCATGTTGTCGCGGTAGCCGTCATCGGCGGTCAGCGTCGCGACAGGGCTTCCGCCTCTGCCGCCGCGAAGATATTCCACGATCTCGTCCATCGACAGGAATGCGTAGCCGTCGCACTTCATCGAGGCGATGGCGCGATCCAGGAAATCTGGATCTATAGCCAAATGCCGGTTTATGCCGAGCGGCGACGTCGGGGATCGGGTCACGCGGTGAAGCATGAGGATCGCACCGCCGCGCGGCGTGAGCGCACGATAGAGACGCGACAGTCCCGTCCACCTGACGCCATTGAGGATCACCTTGCGGATCGCCTCGCCTCTGTCGATCATTCCTTCACCTTTTCGGGCTAGGGTTTACCGCAACTCGACAAACCAGTTCGGCGAACATTACCGCCCAAGGATTGAGACATGGTTGACGCGGCGACAAGCACCGCAGAGAGGATTGCGGTCGAGGGCGCAACGCTTTCACCGGAAATCGGCATCTCGGTCGAGGTCACCTGCGGAGCATCGGCGGTCGAACGTTATCGCCGATTTTCCGCCGACAGCATCCATGGCCCGGCGCAAAGCGGCGACTGGGTTGCCGGCTGGGCAGAGAACCACGGCGCCGACATTGCGGTCGCCGAGGTGTCGCTCGACGGCAAACCGGTGTTGGCGCTTGCGCTCGAGATCGTGCGCCACGGTCGGCTGGTCGAGGCCCGTTATCCCGGCGGACGGCACGCCAACGGCAATTTCGCGGCGGTCGCGGAAGCGTGGACTGGCGCCCTGCCCGGCATCATTGCCGATTTGACGGCAGGGGCGTTTACCGCCGCGCGCCCGGATATCGATCTCCTGCGGCTCGAACGCCAGCAGCCGGAGATCGCGGGAATTGCCAATCCCCTGATCGTTGCCGCTTCGACCGAGAGTCCCAACATCGCGCTTGCCGCCGACCTTGCCGGCGGTTTCGATGCCTATCTCTCGCGCCACAGCGGCAAGCGCAAGCGCAAGAAGCACCGTTCCGACGGCCGCAAGTTCGAGGACCAGGGCGGTTACCGCACATTTGTCGCCCGTTCGCCGGAGGAATCCGACGCCCTGCTCGACGCGTTTTTCGTGATGAAGGCAAAGCGGTTCAGGGAAATGGGCATCAGCGATGTCTTTGCCGACGCGCGGACCAAGGCGTTCTTCAAGCAATTGTTCTCGAAACATGCGGGTGAAGCCGGCCCGGCATACGTCGTCCAGGCGCTCGAGATCGGCGGTATCGTCAGGGCGGTGACAGGCAGCAGCATTTGCGGCGACTGCGTCGTCTGCGAATTTTCCGGTTTCATCGAGGACGAGAGCCTTAATACCAGTCCCGGCGATTTCCTCTTCTTCGAAAACATCGCGTGGTCCTGCGACAACGGTTTCGCGGTTTTCGATTTCAGCGTCGGCGACGAGTATTACAAGCGGCAGTGGTGCGACATCGAAACGGTCCAGTACGACACGCTGCTGCCACTGACGGCCAAGGGCAGGATCGCGGCAACCGGTCTGGAGATCTTTGCCGCCGCCAAGCGCAAGCTGAAATCGTCGCCGCGACTTTGGGCAGCCGCAAAAACGCTGCGGCGCACCCTCTAAGCGGAAAAAGAAACGGGCCGAACGGTCCCGCTCCTTCTTCAGAGATGCCCGCAGAAATGCCCGCGATCAGGCCGCCGAGCGTCCCGGCTCGGGCGGGAGGCGGGGTATGCCACCGGCCGGAGTTGCCAGGATCAGGTTGTCGTATCCGCTCTCGACGAGTTCCGCTGCCGATTTCTGCACGGCGATTTCCGCGGGCGACAGGATCGACAGGAGCACTTCCGCGCCTTCGTCGACCAGCCGCTTGATCCCGGCCGAATCCGTCGGCCCGCACTCGACGACGATCATGTCGTAAACGCGCGACAGTGCATCCATGATGATCGGGAGCCGGTCGATCGCGCGCATGGCCAGCGCGGCATCGGCGACGCCTGCCGGGATGACGTGGCAATCGGAATAATGGTCGCCATGGATGATGTCGCCAAAGGACGCCTGGGCGGCGAGCAGGTCGGTTATGCCTGGCAGAACCGCGCTTTCCAGCATGGGCTGCGAAGCGGCCGAGTGCGCCGTCAGGTCGAGCAGGATGACACGAAGGCCGGAATCGGAAAGCGCGCGCGCGGTCATGACGGCGGTCGCGGCCGCCTCGTCGCCCTCGGGGGACACAAAGATTGCGCGCGAGGCGCCGCTGTCGATCAGGCGGGTTGCCACCTGATCGATCGAGAGACCCGGATTGACCGTGGCTTCGCCCTGATCCGCATCGTTGGCACTGACGTGCCTGGCCTTGCTTGCGGCGGACGGCATGGCGACTTCGCCGACGGTATCGGGTTCCATCAGGCCGGAGGCGCGCATCGCGCGGCCGGAAAACAGTTCCGAAAGCAGGATGTAGATCGTCATCAGCAGGATCGAGCCGACGAAGGCGGCACCGGTGATCGGCACCTTCTTCGGGAAATAGGGCTCGCCCGGCACCAGGGCGCGCTCGAATATGCGGGCGTTGACCGGAACGTAATTGGCTTCGCGGCGCGACTTGGCTTCGCGGTTGCGTGTCAGGTAGGATTCCAGAAGCTCGCGCTGGGAGGCGGCATCGCGCTCCAGGGCGCGCAATTCGACTTCCTTTTCGCCGACGCGGGCGGCTTCGACCTTGAGGCGATTGACCGCTGCGATCAGTTCCTCTTCGCGAATGCGCGCGGTATCGGCTTCCGTCCGCAGGCCGGCAATAATCTTGCGCGCCTCGGTGCGGACCTGGTCGTCGATCTCAGCGAGTTGCGAGCGCAAGGCCTTGATGCGCGGGTGATTGTCGAGAAGCGTCGTGGAGAAATCCGCAATGTCGGACTGGATCTGGGCCTTGCGGTCGATCAGGCGCTGGATCAGGCTCGAGGCCTGCACCTCTGGAATGGCATCGACCGAACCGCCGCTGTCGAGCGCACGACGGATACTCTCGGCACGCGCCTGTGTCGCCGCCTTTCCGGCGCGAACCCGCGAGAGTTCGGTGGACAGTTCGGAGAGCTGCTGGGTGGCGAGCGCGGAATTGTTCTGGCCGACCGGAATGTCGTTGACGGCACGGAATTCAGCGATGCGTCCTTCCGTCGCCTTCAGGCTCGCGCTCAGATTGGCGATCTCGGGTTCCAGCCAGTCCGTGGCACTGGTTTCCGAATCGCTCCTGGCCTGGCGCTGGAAAGCCAGGTAGGCGTCGGCGATCTCGTTGGGAACGGCCGCCGCCAGTTCCGGATCGCGCGAGGAGAACTGGACCACGATGACGCGGGAGCCTTCGACGCGATAGATCGTCAGCCGGTCACGCATATTACGCAGCACGCGGTCCTGAAGCGTCGCGGTGCGGCCGAATGTCGGAAGGAACGGAATCGACAAGCCCGATTCCCTGGCGAATTCGCTGCGCTCGGCAAGTTTCAGCTTCTCGGCGACCTGGTTCAGCAAGGCGTTTGACGAGATGAGCTCGACCTGGCTGGACACGCTCTCCTGGTCGGGTTGGCTGCCATCGGTTCCGTTGGCGACGCTGGGGCGCGCATAGACCGATTCGCGCGTCTCGATCAAAATCCGCGTTTCGGCCTGATATTTCGCGGTCATGACGGAGGCGAGCACGAATGCCGCCGCCGCAACGCCGAGCGAAACGACGAGGATCAGCGATTTGCGCCGCCAGATACTGGCGAACAATGCGCCGATATCGATGTCGACATCTTGCGTGGTTTCAGAAACGCCGGACATGCACCTACTCCGAGTACTCAACGGCGTTCATGGTAAATAATCGAGGTAACCGCCGGGTTAAGGGCGGCGTAACGAAATGTTCGCACAACTTTCGCGATTCTTAACACCTAACGGGCAAGACGACCGATCGGCTTTACCGGGCATTAACCCTAATGGATCGATAACAGGGCATGACGACGTGGCCGGCCCGTGCGGACGGTCCCCAGTTTGAAAGGTCCACCACGGTTATGAAACGCAAGGTTAGCCTGTTTGCGCTGTGTGTCACGGCTGCACTGGCCGCAGGTTGCGCGAGCTATCAACCGGCGCCGCCGGCCTTTCACGAGGCGCTCTACCAGCCCTACAGGCTGGGCGCGGGCGACCGGGTACGTGTCACCGTGTTCGAACAGGACGGACTGACCAACACCTATGCCGTGGACCAGTCCGGTTACATCGCCTTCCCGCTCGTTGGCGCCGTGGCCGCGCGCGGCCTGACGGTCCAGCAACTCGAAGGCGCGATCGCCCAGCAGCTTCGCGGCGGGTTTATCCGCAATCCCGACGTCTCGGTCGAAGTCGACCGCTATCGTCCCGTGTTTGTCATGGGTGAGGTCGGCTCGGCCGGCCAGTATGCCTACGTGCCGGGACTGACCGTCCAGAAGGCCGTGGCCATGGCCGGCGGATTCACCGCAAGGGCAAACCAGCGGAATGTCGACATCACGCGCTCCATCAACGGGAAGGTCATGACCGGCCGTGTCGTGCTTTCAGATCCGTTGTTGCCAGGCGACACCGTCTATATCCGCGAACGCCTGTTCTGATCTTCCATGGGCGACAAAAAAAGCCTGAACATCGTGCATTGTTTCCGCTCACCGGTCGGCGGCATTTTCCGCCATGTCCGTGACCTGGCCAACGCACAGCAGGCGGCCGGCCACCGCGTCGGCATCATCTGCGATTCATCGACGGGTGGCGACTATGAGGATGCATTGCTTGGCGAACTGACACCCAAGCTCTCGCTCGGTGTCTTCCGGACACCGATGCAACGCCATATCGGTCCCGGCGATATCTCGGCGGCATTCAGAACTTACAATATAATCAAGAGCTTGAAGCCGGACGTCCTGCATGGGCATGGCGCCAAGGGTGGCGTTTATGCCCGCATGTTCGGCTCGTTGCTGCGGGTTTTCAGGTATCGCGTAGCCCGCCTTTATTCACCGCATGGCGGCAGCCTGCACTACGACCCGGACACGGTGACCGGCAAGGTGTTCTTCATGCTGGAACGCATCCTGTCGTACATGTGCGACCGTATCGTGTTTGTGTCCGATCACGAACGGCAGACCTTCTTGCGCAAGGTTGGCAAACCGGGTTGCAGGACCGAGCTTGTCTATAACGGACTGAACGCGGAGGAATTCGAACCGGTCGGGTTGGCCGACAACACCGCTGACTTCCTCTTCATCGGCATGATGCGGGACCTCAAGGGGCCGGACCTGTTCCTGGAGGCTGTGGACGGTCTTGTCAGACCGGACGGGATGCCGGTGACCGCCGTCATGGTGGGCGACGGCGAAGACCGCGAAGAGCTGATTGCGCGCGCCGGGCAAATGGGATTGTCGGAGCGGGTGACATTCAGGATGCCCATGCCGGCGCGCGAGGCCTTCGCCCTGGCGCGCATGGTCGTGCTCAGCTCGCGCGCGGAGGCGATGCCCTACACGGTGCTGGAGGCGCTTGGCGCCGGCAAGATCATGCTGGCGACGCGCGTCGGCGGGATCCCGGAGATTTTCGGCACCGGTTCGCCGGCGCTGATGGAACCGGAGGCCGCGTCCATCCACGCCACGATGCAGGCCGCGCTCGACGACGAGGCCCGGTTTGCGGCCGCGATGCCGGACGCCGACACCTTGCGCGAGCGTTTCTCGTCGAAGGCGATGGCCGGCGCGATCGACGGGATTTATCGCGACATCCTCGCCTGAACCTAGCCACGCGCTGTCCTCAAGGGTTTCTTAGCTCCTTGCCGGTAGTATGCGGGAACATCCTGAACGGTTCCCCGGTGCTGTCCCATGAGCAAAGAAAATCCGTCCAAGCGTTATTCCGCCGACGCGGTCAAGGCGTTCAAGCCCGATCCCGAAACCGGCGAAAGGGATCGCGCGCTCAATGCGATAGCGCGTACGGTCGCCGCACAGTATCGCGACGACTCCCTGTCGCCGACAATGGTGACGGGCTATGTCCGCCTGCTGGAGTTCGCCGTGCTGGCGCTGACCGGGATGGGCGCATTTCTCTACTATGTCGGCTATTCGACCGCGCTGTCGCCGGCCTATGTACCGGCCACGCTTGCCGGCGCGATCCTGACTGTCCTGCTCATGGAGTTCGCGGGCGCCTACCGCATCGCGCGCATGCGCCGGCCGTTCCGGGAATTCGGCCGCACGGTCCTCGCCTATGCCGGAGCCTTCGCGATCCTGGCGCTTGCATCCTTCTTCATGAAGAACTCGGCGGTCTATTCGCGAGCCTGGTTCGCCATCTGGGCGGGCGGCGGATTCATTGTCCTGATGACCATGCGCACCGTGATCTCGCGCATGATCATACGCTGGTCGCGCAACGGCCGGATGGAGCGGCGCGCCGTCATCGTCGGCGGCGGCAAGGGGGCCGAGACGCTGATCCGCTCGATCGAGCAATCGCCCTATAACGACATCCGCATCTGCGGGATCTTCGATGACCGCGACGACTCCCGCTCGCCGCCGATCGTTGCCGGCTATCCGAAGCTCGGCACGATCGACCAACTCGTCGAGTTCGCTCGCATCGCGCGCATCGACATGCTCATCGTGGCGCTACCGCTGACGGCGGAAAAACGCGTGCTGACCATGCTGAAGAAGCTGTGGGTGCTGCCGTGCGACATCCGCTTGTCGGCGCATTCCAACCAGTTGCAGTTCCGGCCGCGTTCCTACTCCTATGTCGGCAACGTGCCGATGCTCGACATTTTCGACAAGCCGATCGACGACTGGGATTCAGTGGCGAAACGCCTGTTCGATATCGTCTTCAGCCTTCTGGCCATCATCGCCTTCTCTCCCGTCATGGTCGTTACCGCTATCGCCATCAAGCTGGAGAGCAAGGGGCCGGTGATCTTCAAGCAGAAGCGTCACGGCTTCAACAACGAGGAGATCGACGTTTACAAGTTCCGCTCGATGTATGTCGACAAGAGCGACCCGACCGCCAAACAGGCGGTGACGAAGAACGACCCGCGCGTGACAAAAGTCGGGCGCTTCATCCGCAAGACCTCGATCGATGAACTGCCGCAATTCTTCAATGCCCTGATCGGCAATCTCTCGCTGGTCGGCCCCCGCCCCCATGCGGTCGCCGCCCAGTCGCACGACATGCTGTTCAACGAGGTCGTCGACGGCTACTTCGCCCGCCACCGGGTCAAGCCTGGCGTGACCGGCTGGGCACAGATCAACGGCTTGCGCGGGGAGGTCGACAGCAGCGAGAAAATTCAGCGGCGCACCGAATTTGATCTCTACTATATCGAGAACTGGTCGCTGCTGTTCGATCTCAAGATCCTGTTCCTGACCCCGGTCCGGTTGCTGAATTCGGAAAACGCCTATTGAACGCCCTTGCCCATGAGCTGCCGCGCGCCGCGATCAATGCCAAGCTCGTTTCGCTGATCGCCACGGGTTCGATCGCGTTCGGCGTCTTTCTGTCCGGCTTCGTCATCCGCGAGCCGGCGCCCTACGAGCTCTACATGGTTGTCCTGTTGCCGGTCTGGGCACTTTTCGGGCTCAAATTCTCGCGCGGGATCATGCCGCTGGTCACGCTGATCGTGCTTTTCAACATCGGTGGATTCCTGTCGATGACGGTGATGGCCGAAATCCGCGATACCCCGCTCTATCTTGCCGTCTCGCTGTTTCTCGGCTTCACGGCGATCTTTTTCGCCGCCGTGACCGAGCAGAGGCCGCACCTGCTCAAGCCCATGTTCGATGCCTGGATCGTTGCGGCCGTCTTCACCTCCTTCTTCGGCATTCTGGGCTATTTCCATGCTTTTCCCGGCGCGGAAATGTTCACCAAGTACGATCGTGCCGCAGGCGTGTTCCAGGACCCGAACGTGTTCGGGCCTTTCCTCGTCCCGCCGGCCCTTGTCTTGCTGCACAGGCTTGTCACCGGCCGCGTTTCGGCCATGCCGCTCCGCGCCTTGCCGCTGCTCATCATCACGCTGGGCGCATTCCTTTCGTTTTCGCGCGGCGCCTGGGGCCTGCTTGCCTTCGCGATGGCAACCCTCGTGCTGTTGCTGTTCATCCAGAACCGGTCCGGCCTGTTCCGGCTACGCATCATCATCATGTCAGCGTTGGCGGTCGTCCTGCTTTTCGTCGCCATTCTCGTGGTGCTGCAGATTCCCAGTGTCGCTGAACTCTTCTCGGCGCGCGCCCAACTGGTGCAGTCATACGACGCGGCGCGCCTCGGACGCTTTGCCCGCCACGCCATCGGCTTCCTGCTGGCGATGGAGAAGCCGCTCGGCATCGGCCCGCTCAATTTCGGCCTGACCTACGGCGAGGATACGCACGACATCTGGCTCAAGGCACTGATGGACTATGGCTGGCTGGGCTTCATCAGCTACGTGACGCTGATCGTGTGGACGCTGGCCGCCGGCTTGCGGATCCTGTTTCGCCCGCGGCCCTGGCAGCCCTATCTCATGTGCGCATGGATCGCCCTGCTCGGCCACACCCTGCTCGGGACAGTGATCGACACCGACCATTGGCGGCACTTCTACATCCTGCTGGGGATGGTGTGGGGCGTCATTGCGTTGGAAATGAAGGTGCAACGGGCGCGCGCCCAAGGCCACGAGCACCCCGCACTGATGCGAAGCCGGTGAATTCCGCTATTCCTTCGAGCGCCGTCGATTTCGGTTGACCGGCGGCGGCGATGACCGTTAGAAGGCAAGCCGTCGGAGCGTAGCGCAGCCCGGTAGCGCACTTGACTGGGGGTCAAGGGGTCGTGGGTTCGAATCCCGCCGCTCCGACCATTTTGGAGCTGTTCATCTTCAAATGGAATCGTTTGAACGCCGGGATTTTGTGTCCCGGCGAGGAGCTTGGGATGACGCGGTGCCAGCACCGCCGCCGCGCGCGACGACGTCCCGGGCGCGAAAGACCGAGTTCATACGATTACAGTTTATCAATAATATTCAATGCGTTATGCCATTTCCGGCTTGGCGGTCTTTTTCGCGTCTGCCCTTCGGGCGTTCGGTCGGCGAAACGTCCACTGGACGTTTCGCCGGCAAACCCGAAAAACCGACCTCACCGTCGAAATCCTCGAGCGACGGTCATCGCGCTGCGGTATTCTCCTTGCCGA
>JAIOIW010000104.1 GCA_019912385.1 Notoacmeibacter sp.
GGGCCATACAGCTTGTGGCCGGTGAAGACGAAAAAGTCACAGCCCAGTGCCTGCATGTCGACCGGGATATGCACCGCCGACTGCGACCCGTCGAACAGCACAGGAATGCCGGCAGCGCGGGCGATCTGCATGATACGGTCGGCATGATTGATGGTGCCGAGCACGTTCGACATATGGCTGATCGCAATCAGTTTTGTGCGCTCATTAACCAAACCGGCCAGCTGTGGATAATCCAGCTCTCCGGCCGGTGTCACATCGGCCCACTTCAGCGCTAAACCCTTGGCATCCGCCAGCATTCTCCACGGAACGATATTGGAGTGATGTTCCATCCGGCTGATGATGATCTCGTCACCGGCCTGCAGGCCTTGGCCGAAAGAGTGGGCTACGAGATTGATCGCCTCGGTCGAGCCACGGGTAAAGACGATCTCTTCAGCACGCGCGGCATTGATGAAGCGGCGCACATCATCGCGGGCCAGTTCAAACGCCTCGGTCGATTCATTGGCCAGGGTGTGAAGGCCGCGATGCACATTGGCGTAATAGCTGCGATACACCCCCGCGACGCTTTCAATCACGAATTCCGGCTTTTGCGCCGAGGCGGCATTGTCGAGATAGACCAGAGGCTGGCCATTGATCTCGCGCTGCAGGATCGGAAATTCATCGCGGATCGCGGCGATATTGAGCGGCGAAGCCGTCGGTTTGGGTTCAGCTATCCGGGTTTGAACGCTCATGAGATCGCTCTCAATCGCTCGCGCAGCCGGGCTTTCAGCTCGTCACGCAGGCTCTCATCGTGGATAAAGTCGAGCGGTTCGACCAGGAAGCTCTCGATCAAAAGCGCCCGCGCCTGAACCAGTGGAATGCCGCGTTGGCGCATGTAGAACAGCGCCGTTTCGTCGAGCGCGCCGATCGCATTGCCGTGGGCGCACTGGACATTGTCGGCGTAGATTTCCAGTTCCGGCTTGGCGTCAATCTCGGCGCGATCATCGAGCATCAGGGCGCGATGGGTCATCTTCGCATCGGTGTGCTGGGCGAGACGGTCAACCTTGAACTTGCCCTGGAAAACGCCGCGGGCCCGGGCGGCGGCAGCGCCTTTCACCAGCTGGTGCGTCCGGCCGCCAGGGCCGGTATGGTGGATATTGGTCGTGTAATCATTATGGCGGCCCTCATCGAGCAGATAGGCGCCGTGCAGATGCGCTTCACTGTGGATGCCGGCATGCATGACATGCGTCTCATTGCGCACCAGCTTGCCGCCAAAGGACAGCGCGACCTGGTTCAGCCTGGCATTACCCGCCAGATCAATGCGCGATGAGGCGATCAGCACACCCTCCTCCGCCTCGTCATGAATGCAGACCCGCTCCAGCCGGCCGCCATCTTCGATCGCGATATCAAGATGGAATTGACCGAAACCGCCAGCGTCGCAGCTATAGCGCTCGACCAGGGTAACGGAGCGGCCGGATTTGACGGTCAGGCCCAGGGCGGCTGCGCTGGCGCCGGCGCTGGCATGAACACCAAGCGCGACGGTTTCGCCGTCAGCGGGCTCCAGCGCGCCACTGGCGGCACCTGTCAGGGTGAGCTCACCGGCGGTGGTGATCTCGCCAGCGGCGCGGCGCAGATCGGACCATTTCCACATTTCATGACGCCGGGTGGGCAGACCCTGGATGCGGGTCGTCTCACGCAATTGCGCCAGCCAGCCGGTGGCGCCTTCCAGCGTCCCGATTAGGGCGGTTTCAGCCGCGATAGGTTTGATCACGCCCATGCTCAAGCCGCCTCTACGATATATTTGTCATAGCCTTCGGCCTCCAGCTCGTGGGCGAGCTCGGGACCGCCGGTATCCACGATCCGGCCCGCCGCCAGAACGTGGACGACATCCGGTTTGATATATTCGAGCAGGCGCTGGTAGTGGGTGATGACCAGGAAGGCGCGGTCGCTGGCGCGAAGCGAGTTGACGCCGTCGGCGACGATTTTCAGCGCGTCGATGTCGAGGCCGGAATCGGTCTCGTCGAGCACGCACAGCCTCGGCTCCAGCAGCTTCATCTGCAGGATTTCTGCGCGCTTCTTCTCGCCCCCGGAAAATCCGACATTGAGCGGCCGCTTGAGCATGGCCATGTCCATTTCAAGATCACTGGCGGCCGCCTTCACCTTCTTCAGCAGGTCCGGGATCTTCAACGGCTCCTCGCCGCGCGCCTTTCGCTGCGAATTGAGCGCCGTTTTGAGGAACTCCATCGTCGCCACGCCGGGGATTTCCATCGGATACTGGAAGGCAAGGAACACGCCCGTCGCGGCGCGCTCCGCCGGGTCCATTTCCAGGATAGACTGGCCGTTCCACAGAATGTCGCCCTCGGTCACCTCGTAATCGTCGCGCCCGGCGATGACATAGGACAGCGTCGACTTGCCCGAGCCGTTCGGGCCCATGATGGCCGCGACTTCGCCGTCCTTGACCGTCAGGTCGACGCCCTTGAGGATTTCCGTGCCGTCCTCGGCGATGCGGGCGTGGAGATTCTTGATTTCAAGCATGTTTTGTCTCGTTTCCCAGTCATGTCATTCCGGGGCTGCAAAGCAGAACCCGGAATCCAGAGCCGCGCGGCTCATCGATCGATCATTCACAATTGCCGCGAGCGGATCGCATCTAGCCCACGCTCCCCTCCAGGCTGATGCCGATGAGTTTCTGCGCCTCGACGGCGAACTCCATCGGCAGTTCCTGGATCACTTCCTTGACGAAGCCGTTGACAATCAGCGCGACGGCCTCCTCTTCCGGGATGCCACGCTGCATCACGTAGAACAGCTGGTCTTCCGAAATCTTGGAGGTCGTCGCCTCGTGCTCCAGCTTGGCAGTCGAATTGTGGGCCTCGATATAGGGCACGGTGTGCGCACCGCATTCGTTACCGATCAGCAGCGAATCGCACTGGGTGAAGTTGCGCGCGTTCGCCGCCTTGCGGTGCACGCTCACCCGGCCGCGATAGGTGTTTTGCGAATGGCCGGCCGAAATACCCTTGGAGATGATGCGGCTGGTCGTGTTCTTGCCCAGATGCAGCATCTTGGTGCCGGAATCGACCTGCTGGTAGCCGTTCGAGACCGCGATCGAATAGAACTCGCCGCGCGAGCCGTCGCCGCGCAGGATGCAGGACGGGTATTTCCAGGTGATCGCCGAACCGGTCTCGACCTGTGTCCACGAGATCTTGGAGTTCTTGCCCCGGCAGTCGCCGCGCTTCGTGACGAAATTGTAGACGCCGCCCTTTCCTTGCGCGTCGCCCGGATACCAGTTCTGGACCGTGGAATACTTGATCTCCGCGTCGTCCATCGCGATCAGCTCGACCACGGCGGCGTGAAGCTGGTTCTCGTCGCGTTGCGGCGCCGTGCAGCCTTCCAGGTAGGAGACATAGGCCCCCTCCTCGGCGATGATCAGCGTTCGCTCGAACTGGCCGGTGTTCTTCTCGTTGATGCGGAAATAGGTCGACAGCTCCATCGGACAGCGCACGCCCTTGGGCACGAAGACGAAGGAACCGTCGGTGAAGACGGCCGAATTGAGCGCCGCGTAATAGTTGTCGGAAACAGGAACGACCGAGCCCATGTACTTCTTCACCAGTTCCGGATGCTCGCGCATGGCCTCGGAAATGGAGCAGAAAATCACGCCCGCCTTGGCCAGCTCTTCCTTGAAGGTGGTGATGACGGAGACGGAGTCGAAAACCGCGTCGACGGCAACCCTGCCCGACTTGTAGACATTGTCCGATCCCTCATCGAGCGGCGACGGCTCGCCCGCTTCGCGCACCCCGGCCAGGATTTCCTGTTCTTTGAGCGGGATTCCGAGCTTCTCGTAGGTGCGCAGCAGTTCCGGATCGACCTCGTCCAGCGATTTCGGCCCCACCTGCTTCTTCGGCGCGGCATAGTAGCTGATGCTCTGGAAATCGATTTTCGGATAGTCGACACGCGCCCAATCGGGCTCGGTCATGGTCAGCCAGCGCTGGAAGGCTTCGAGCCGCCACTCCAGCATCCAGGCCGGTTCGTTCTTCTTGTGGTTGATGAGACGGATGATGTCTTCGTTCAGGCCCGGAGGGGCCTTGTCCATCTCGATGAGCGTCTCAAAACCGTACTTGTACTGGTCCACATCCATTCTGCGGACCTGTTCGATCGTCTCCTGCACCGCAGGCATTGGCGTTCTCCATCCTTGCCGGGTTCAAGGCCCGGCAGTTGTCAACGTCAAATGGCGCCCTTCGGGCGTACCACCTATGTAATGTTTCCGGCTGTAAATGGAAGTGGAAATGCTTCCCGACAACCGAAAACTCCGCCCGCATGGGCAGATATGTCACGCAGCAGCGGTTTTTCGCCCGCGCCGTGCAACGATTTCCTTCGCAATCGCCAGGAAACGATCCACGTCGTCGTCTGTCGTCGCCGGCCCGATCGATACCCTCAAGGCTCCCAGGGCCGTATCCGCGCCCATCGCCTCCAGCACATGGCTGGGACCGACCTTGCCCGACGAGCAGGCCGCACCCGTCGACAGCGAAACACCGGCGAGATCGAAGGCAATCTGCGCTGTCTCCGCCTTGAAGCCTGGCAGCGAAAAGAATGTCGTGTTGGCCACCCGCGCCACGTTCGCGCCATGGAAGACCACGCCGGGCACGATTGCGCGGATACCTGCTTCAATGCGATCGCGCAACGCCGCGATCCTTTGAATTGATCCGAGGCTCTCGCGCATCTTGCGCGCCGCCGCCCCGAAACCTGCAATGCCGGCGACGTTCTCCGTTCCGCCGCGATGGCCTTTTTCCTGACCGCCGCCGCGAATGAGCGGCCGCGGCATCATCAGGTCCGACTTCGCGATATGGGCGCCGACACCGCGCAGGCCTCCGATCTTGTGGGCGGAAAGGATGAGGAAATCCGCGTAACCGTCTTGCATGTCGATCGGAATACGCCCCGCTGCTTGCACGGCATCGACCACCAGAATGCCCCCGGCTTCGGCAACCAGCGAGGCAATCCCGGCGACCGGCTGGATAACGCCGGTCTCGTTGTTGACCGCGTGGACGGCCACCAGAGGCAGACCCGTTTCCGTATCGTGGTTTTCCAGCCCATGGCGCAGCGCGGCGAGATCGCAGATCCCGTTGCCGTCAATGCCGATGGTACTGACATGGGCCGGATCGAAATGCCCGCCGCCGCGCAGGCAGGGGTGATCGCTGGCCAGCACGAACAAATGCGACATGCGCACCGCGCCGCGCCCCATCGTCCAGTCCGGTTGCAGCAATGTCGATGCCGATTCCGTCGCGCCGGAGGTAAACACCACATGCTCCGGCCGCGCATTGACCAGCGCGGCCACCTCGCGCCGGGCCTCCTCGATGAAACGCCGCGCGGTGCGCCCGTCCGCATGCACAGACGAAGGATTGGCATCGATCTCCAATGCAGCCAGCACGGCATCGCGCGCTTCCGGCAGAAGCGGCGCGCTGGCATTGTAGTCGAAATAGATGCGCTCCACCGTCACAGCGCCCGAATTCCTATCAAGATCGAGGTAAAATACGTCATGACAGCGCATTTTTCTTGAAAATCGCTGCCCTGCTGTCCTATCTACGGTCCGGTTCGAACAAGGGGCGATCCCTTGGAACCATTCTAAGCGAATGTTAAGGGAGCGCACCGCGCCCCGTCAAGCGCGCGCTCCGGCCTCGCCTCCCGATGTGGGGCAGACGGTCGCGCCAAGCAGTGGAGACCCCATGCCTGAGGTCATTTTTGCGGGCCCGGCCGGACGTCTTGAGGGACGGTACCAGCCTTCGAAGGAAAAGAACGCACCGATCGCCATCGTGCTGCATCCGCACCCGCAGTTCGGCGGCACGATGAACAACAAGATCGTGTACGACCTCTTCTACATGTTCCAGCAGCGCGGCTTCACCACGTTGCGGTTCAACTTCCGGTCAATTGGCCGCAGCCAGGGCGAATTCGACCATGGCGCGGGCGAACTGTCCGATGCCGCCGCCGCGCTCGACTGGGTGCAGTCGCTGCATCCCGACTCGAAGACATGCTGGGTCGCCGGCTACTCCTTCGGCGCCTGGATCGGCATGCAGTTGCTGATGCGCCGCCCCGAGATCGAAGGCTTCATATCGATCGCGCCGCAGCCCAACATCTACGATTTCTCGTTCCTGGCGCCCTGCCCCTCGTCCGGCCTGATCATTCACGGTTCCGCCGACAAGGTTGCGCCGCCGAAAGACGTTCAGGGCCTCGTCGACAAGCTGCACCAGCAGAAGGGCATCACGATCACCCAGAAGACGATGGAAAGCGCCAACCATTTCTTCGCCAATTGTTCGGACGAACTGATCGCCGAGTGCTCCGAATATCTCGATCGCCGCCTCGCCGGCGAGCTGTCCTCGCCGCGACCCAAGCGGTTGCGCTGAAAGTAACTATGGCCGGTCCGTTCGACATGATCGGCCGCAACACTCTCTTCGCCGCGGAAATACAGGCGGTTCGCCGCCTGCCTCCTCCATGCTCATGGCCGGGATGACGAGATGACCCAGACACAAGTCGGCCGGCATGCGGATTTCCGGGAAGCGGCCACCGTCATCGCCATTGTCGCCCTGGCAGGCCTGTTCCTGGCCGCACTCGCTCCGGCGATGCAGCTTTGGGACCGCGACGAGCCGTTCTATGCCCGCGTGGCTGTCGAGATGCTGCGCAGCGGCAACTGGGACGTTCCGACCTTCAACGGCGACGTGTTCCCCGACAAGCCGCCGCTCGTCTACTGGATGATGGCCGTCGCCATCAGGTTGTTCGGCGAGAACGAGTTCGCCGTCCGCCTGCCCGCCATCCTCGGCTTGATGGCATCGCTGGTGTTCACCTGGGCGATCGCGCGGCGCATGTTCGATGCGCGAACCGCCCGCTGGTCGATGATTATCCTGGCGACATCGCTGATGGCGGTCTATCTCGGCGCGGCGGCCATGCTCGATACGGTCCTGCTCGCCACCATCGCGATGGCGTTCTGGGCATGGCTGGGGCTGAAGGACGGCGATCGTGCCTTGTTCCACTCTGCCATGCTGATGGTCGCCTTCACGCTTTCGCTCCTGGCAAAGGGGCCGGTGGGGCCCGCGGTGGTCGGCAGCGCCGTGGTGGTCACCTGGGCGATCGGGCTGCGGTGGCCGCGCCCGGGCGAACTGCTTGCGCTGGCCCTCGCCGGCCTTGTCGCCATTGCGATTTTCCTCGCGTGGGCGATCCCGGCCAACAGCCAGAGCGGCGGGGTGATGCTCAGCGACGGGTTCTGGGTCCATATCGTCGGCCGCGCGCTCGCGCCGATGCAGGGGCACGGCGGGTCGGGCCTGTCCGGCTATCTGTCGAACCTGCCGTTCTATGTCCCCGTCGTGATCATCGGCCTCATGCCCTGGGTCATCGACCTTCCCCAGGCGCTCGTCGCCTTGTCCAGGGGGCAGCTGACGACCGGGCGCGACCGGGCATTGCTGATCGCCTGGCCTGCGACCACGTTCTTGCTGTTCACCCTCGCCGCGACCAAGCTCCCCCACTATGTGTTTCCGCTGTTTCCCGCCGCCGCGATCGTGCTCGCGGCCTACCACGCCACGCGCTCTAGTGCGGATTTCCGCGACATGCCCCGGCTGCGTCGTGCCGGCGAAATCGCCTACGCCCTTCTGCAGGCCGGTGCCGTTCTGGGGCTCCTGGCGTTGGCCTGGTTTCTTGCCGCGCCGGGCGCGGCGGTGCTCGCCGCCCTGCTTGCCGCAACCACGGCCATTTTCCTGAAGCTGCGCCGCGATGGCCGCCTGTCGCTGGCCCACTGTTTCGCGATTGCCGCCATCCCCCCGTTCTTCCTCCTCGCCTACTGGTTTGTCGCGCCCGCCGTGGAAGCAAGAACCAAGATCGCGCCGGCGGTCGTCCGCGCCATCGAAGACGCCGGCTATGGCCACCTGCCGGTCTTTTCCGACGACACCCTCGAACCGTCGCTGGTTTTCGAGTTGAGCCGCGATCCCGATGATCCGGTCCGGGTGCTACCCCTTGCCGGCGAAGCTGCCGGAGCGGTTCTGGCGCGCCAGGCAGACGCGGTCATCGTCGTCGCCAGGCCCCTCTACGACGAGATTGCGAAGGCTGTTCCTGAAGGCAGCTTGCAGATATTGTCGCGTCACACCGCGTTCGACATCAACAAGGCGGGGCGGGAAGGCGTGACTATCGTCGCCCGGTTCGCAGCAACCGGGCGCGATTGAGCGCCAGCCCAAACCGGAAACACCGACCGCCGATGCCAAAACTGATCACCATTGTCGTCCCGGTCCTCGACGAGGAGGATTCCGTCGGGCCGTTTTTCGAAGGTATGGCCGGCCCGTTGGCCGATGCGCGCGCGCGCCACGAGGGCATCGCCTTCGAATTCCTTTTTATCGACGACGGAAGCACGGACGCCACGGTCAAGCGCCTTCTCGGTCACGAAAATCCGCCCGCACCGGTCCGCATCGTCTCGCTGTCGCGAAATTTCGGCAAGGAGGCGGCGCTGACCGCCGGGCTCGAGGAGGCCCGCGGCGACGCAGTGATCGTCATCGATGTCGATCTGCAGGACCCGCCCGATCTCATCCCTCAGATGGTGGCGCGGTGGCTTGCCGGAGCCCCCATCGTGCTGGCGCAGCGCGCCGACCGCAGCGAGGACGGATTGCGCAAGCGGCTCACCGCGAACTGGTTCTATGCCGT
Organism: Notoacmeibacter sp.; assembly: GCA_019912385.1. Lineage (GTDB taxonomy): Bacteria > Pseudomonadota > Alphaproteobacteria > Rhizobiales > Rhizobiaceae > JAIOIW01. Next base: position 8,638 of record JAIOIW010000104.1, read on the forward strand.
CCACAATCGGCTGTCGCGCGTGAAGATCCCGATGAATGTCGGCGATTTCCGCCTCATCGACCGCCGCGTCGTCGACGAGTTGAACCGGCTGCCCGAGAGCCGGCGCTTCATGAAGGGACTGTTTGCCTGGGTCGGCTTTCCCGCCGACGTCATCGAATACAAGCGTCCCGCGCGGGCGGCCGGTGCCAGCAAGTTCAACGGCAGGCGGCTTTGGGGACTGGCAATCGAAGGCATCACGAGCTTTTCCGAAGCACCGCTGGTCATCTGGAGCTATTTCGGCGCGCTCATCTCCGCCGGGGCCATCAGCTACGCGACCTACATCATCCTGAGAACCATGATCTACGGGACCGACGTGCCCGGCTATGCCTCGCTGCTCGTCGGCATCCTCTTCCTGGGCGGCGTGCAACTGATCGGGATCGGTATCCTCGGCGAATATGTCGGCCGTATCTATTCGGAAGTGAAACGGCGCCCGAGCTATGTGGTTGCCGCGCGCCACGATCCCGCCGATGACGACGGCGACGATCGCGGGGACGACAGATGAACAGCGATTTTCCCGCAAAGATGGCGTTGGTGACCCAGGCCGCGGTCTTTGGCGCGGTCGGTCTGGCCGCGACACTGACTCATTTCCTTGTCGCCAGCGCCCTGTTTTCTCTTGCCGCCATGCCGATCTTCTACGCCAATGTCATCGGCTTCGCGCTCGCTTTTCTCGTTTCCTACCTGGGGCACTACCATTTAAGCTTCCGCTCGACCGCCCCTGCGATAAGCGCGCTGAGCCGCTTTCTGGCGGTCGCCCTCATCGGCTTCGCGCTCAACAACCTCGTGCTCTTCGTTCTGCACGCGGGACTGGGTTTCCACGAACTTGTTGCGCTCGCCGGCGCGATCGTCGTTTCGGCGGGTTTCGTTTTCGTCCTGTCGAAACTCTGGGCGTTCGCATAGTCACCGCGTCGCCTGTGTCGCCCTCGCCAGCACGCCGCCGGTCACCGCCGTCGAGCATCCCGTTGTTCCCGGAAAGGTCAGCGGCAGGCCCTTCAGCGACCGCACCGCGAGATAAGCCCAGGCCTCCGCCTCCATCGCATCGCCGTTGAAGCCGGCTTCCTCGGCCAGCATGACACGAGCGGAATCGCGCGCCGCCAGTTGCTCCAGGTCGGCAACGATCATCCGGTTTTGCCGCCCTCCCCCGGCAACGATCCACAGGCGGGGACGCCGTGGCATCAACGCAGCCGACCGGTAGATGCCCTCCGAGGTGACTGCGGCCAGCGTGCGTGCGCCGTCAGCCAGTTCCAGCCCCTCCACCAGATCGAGCGTGAAATCGCCGCGATCAAGCGATTTCGGACCTGCCTGCCCGAAAAACGGATGCTGCATATACAGATCGACAATCTGGCTAATCACCGCGCCTTCCGAGGCGATCGTCCCACCCTGGTCGAACGGCACGCCGCCATGTGCCTGCACCCACTGGTCGATCAGCGCATTGCCCGGGCCACAGTCGAAGGCGGCCGGATCGCCCTCCCGCGGCACATATGTGACATTCGCGATCCCGCCAATATTGACGAACGCCACCGGCAGCAGCGCGCGCAGGTCCGCCGGTAGCGACCGGGCCAGCGCCGCGTGATAGGCGGGCACCAGCGGCGCCCCCTGCCCGCCATGCGCCATGTCGTTGGCGCGCATGTCATGAACGACGTCAGTGCCCGTTTCGCGGGCCAGCAATGCGCCGTCGCCGAGTTGCACGGTCAGGCCTTCGCCGGGGCGGTGCAGCACCGTCTGGCCATGAAAGCCGATGATCTCCAGGTCCGCTGCACCCAGGTCAAAGCGGCTCCGGAACCGCCTCACGGCTTCAACGTGGCGGATCGTGATTTCGCGCTCAAGATTTACCAGTTCGCCCGGCCGCTCGTCACGCCTCCTGATCGCCTTGGCGTCTGCAAGCCCGTCTTCGACCCGCCGCCTGAACGCCGGTTCGTAGGCCACCATCATCGACGGGCCGCGAAAAGCCGCGTTCTCGCCGTCTGTCTCGATCATGGCCAGGTCTATCCCGTCCATGGATGTGCCGCTCATCAGGCCGAGTGCGCGAACGAAAGTCATTCTGGTCGCGATCCTTGTCGATTCATTCCCAATAGTGTTAAAGGCGCGCGTCCCGCATTTCCATCTGCATCGCCTTTCCCGACCACAGGTTCAACGACATGTCCGCCTTCAAGTCCGATTTCCTGCGCACCATGCAAGAGCGCGGCTACATCCACCAGATCTCCGACGAGACCGGTCTTGACGACCTTTTCGCCAGGGAAACGGTGACCGCCTATATCGGCTTCGACGCGACGGCAAAGAGCCTTCATGCCGGATCGCTGATCCAGATCATGATGCTGCACTGGATGCAGCAGACCGGGCACCGCCCGATCGCATTGATGGGCGGCGGCACGTCGATGATCGGCGATCCGTCCTTCAAGGACGAGGCGCGCAAGCTCCTTACACCGGCCGATATCGACGCCAACCTCGCGGGAATCAGGCAGGCCTTTGCGCAATATCTCGATTTTTCCGGCGGTGAGGCGCTGATGGTCAATAACGCCGACTGGCTGATGGACATCAACTACGTCGAATTCCTGCGCGATGTCGGCCGCCACTTCTCGGTCAATCGCATGCTGTCCTTCGAGTCGGTGAAGCTGCGCCTCGATCGCGAACAGTCGCTGTCGTTCCTGGAATTCAACTACATGATCCTCCAGGCTTACGATTTCGTCGAACTCAACAAGCGCTATGGCTGCCGGCTGCAGATGGGCGGCTCCGACCAGTGGGGCAATATCATCAACGGCATCGATCTCGGCCACCGGATGGGCTGCCCGCAGCTCTTCGCCCTGACCTCGCCGCTTCTCACCACCTCGTCCGGCGCCAAGATGGGCAAGACGGCGACGGGCGCCGTCTGGCTCAATCCCGATATGCTGAGCCCCTACGAGTTCTGGCAGTACTGGCGCAACACCGAAGATGCCGACGTCGAGCGCTTCCTGAAGCTCTACACGACGCTGCCATTGGACGAGATCGCCCGCCTCGCCGCTCTTCAGGGCTCGGAAATCAACGACGCCAAGAAAGTGCTCGCCACGGAAATCACCGCGATGCTGCACGGCCGCCGGACCGCCGAAGATGCGGCCGAGACCGCGCGCAGGACGTTCGAGGAAGGCGCGCTGGGCGACGAACTGCCTACGGTTGCGTTTCCGGCCAATGATCTCGAGGCCGGAATCGGCGTTCTGAGCGCGTTCGTCCAGGCCGGGCTTGCGGCCTCGAATGGCGAAATGCGCCGCCACATCAAGGGCGGTGCAGTGCGCGTCAACGACAGCCCGGTTTCCGACGACCGCCTCGTCCTCACCGCCGCAGATCTCAAGGACGGGGTCATCAAGCTTTCGCTCGGCAAGAAGAAGCACGCGCTCGTGCGGCCCGAATAGGGTCTCACCTGAATTCGAAGATCGAGCGGAAAATGCCCGGCGCGATGACCGAGATCGGGTTGACCTGAACGCTGGGGTCCTTGGCATCGCCGGTCAGTTTGTAGGTCAGGCCGATCAGCCCGCGGTCGCGCCCGTTGCCCAGCACCAGTCCCAGCACCGGAATTTCGCCGAATATCCGGTTGAGACCGTAGGCCGGCATGAAGGTTCCGGTGAGCGACATGTTTCCGTCCTTGTCATAGACCGTTCCCTGGAAGGTCGTGCCGATCATCGGTCCGCGCAGCACGCCGTTTGTCAGCGACACCGATGTCTCGGACTTGATGACCTGCACGAATCCGCGATCGAAGGACACGCGTGACGTGTCAAGGTTACCCTTCAGCGTATCGTTCAGGCTGCGTCCGTCGCCCTCGGGAACCGGGCTGTCCACGATCGACCGCAGACGCGGTTCGTTGACCAGGTCGAAATTGCGGATATCGATGTGGCCGCTGAGCTTTCCGTCACCGGCTCCCGTCATCGCCAGGTCGAATTCGCCGCCACTCATGTTTTCGTAATAGTCGAGGAACCGCAGCAGAGCGCCGGCATCCGCCGCCTGGATCCGCAACCGGCGGTTCTTGCCGCCGGTATCGGTAATCGAGACCGCGCTGCCGGAAGCCGCAATTGCACTGATATCGGCCTTTGCGGGGTCCTTGCCATTGCTCGCATATTCGACCCGGATGCTGCGCAGCTGCTCGTCGTAGAAGCCGGTCATGACGTCGATCTGCGCCCGCAACGTGAGCGGCGAATTGCCCGCCGCGCCGAGCACATTTTCACTTTCGGCGCGCAACTGGCGCACGAGCGACCGCCCGTCAAAGGATTTTCCCTTGATTGCGACGTCATAGCCATTCTTGCGGCGTGAAATCTTGACCGATATATCATCGTCGCGATTGAGCTTGATGACAGGCAGATCCGCCTCGGCCAGTTCGTCCCCCGCAATCTTCAGCTTTCCCGCCATGGAGAAGGTCTTCGACGAGATCTCGAAATCGTCGATCGCGGTCTCATCGCCGACTTGCACCATGGTGAAGCGGGCGATCGCAGGCACGTTTCCGCCCTTTTTCCAACCGATCCACGGCAGCTTGAATTCTGCCTTTTCCAGGTCTGCCTCGACGTGGTAGGCGCCCGCCTCTCCGCTGGGCGAGAAACGGACCGTGACCGGGCCGGAAAGGATTGCATTCAGTCCGGGCGCCATCCGGTTGCGCGCCTTGTCATCGAATTCGATCGCCACATTGCGCTGCTTCTTCGGTCCTTCCGGGGCCAGGGGCTGCACGAAATGCAGTTTTGCCGGCATTCCGTTGAGCTTGCCGGCGGCGTCGAAACGCGCCCCGAGCGGATCGATGTCCACCGTGCCGGTCGCATCGCTCAGGCGCTGCCCGTCGAATTCTCGGGCGACGGCAAGATTGGTGAAGTCGAGCTTGACCTTCCAGTTGCGGACCTCGCCGGCGTCATCGCTTTCCAACGGGATGTCGGCGTGAACGGTCCCGGTCACATCGCCAGAAAATTCGTCGGCCTCCATGCCGAGCTTATCCGTTGCCCTGATCGGCTTGCGGGAGGCAAGCTCAAGGATCGATGCGGCATCGCCGGCAACATCGATCTTCATCTTGCCGGTAACGCCCGGCAGGTTGGCGTGGCCTATGATCATCTTGCCGTTGGATGCGGCGACCGTGCGCCCGTCGCGCATGTAGGCAATGCCGCGCGAAAGCGAGATATCCACGTCCGAACCCGCGAAATCGACCACGCCATCGGCTTCGCGGACCGGGGGAATGTCGCCAACAATGTCGAAGCGCGTTCCCGAGACATTGAAATGACCGGAGATCTCGTCTCCCGTCAGGGGAATGTCGTCCGTCAGGCGGCCAGGCCCGACGGCCAGTTCCAGCTTGCTGTCGATAACCGTCCCGTCGAACAGGTTCTCCACAACCCACTCGCGCGCACGCGGAGCCGCCAGCCACGGCCACAATTGCTTGGCATGGGCGACGGGAAGCTGCTGCACCCGCAGGGCCAGAAAGGCCGCCGGCGAGGGTTCGGCGAACACCACGTTCGCCGAACCGATAACCTCGCCGCCATCCGTACGCACACCGAGGTCCGAAGCCACCAGCGAGCGGGTCTGGGGATCGAACGTCCCGGCCAGCCTGCTGTTCAGATCGAGGCTGGCTTCTTCCGTGTCTGCCGGCATGAGCCTGGCGCCGTTGCTGACGACTTCCCACCGGTAGGTCGGGTTGCCGCCGGCTGCCGGGGCTGCTTGTGGCGCGATCGCGCCGGAAAACGGGAAAACCGAATGGCCGAGTTCGATCTGGCCCGCGGCGACCTCGACCTTGCCCGAGCTCCCGCCCAACTGGGCGTTCACCAACATCCGCCCGTCGATCTCTTCGTCCTTCTTCAACCGGAGCCGTACGCCCTCGGCGCCGAGACGGACGTGGAGCTTGCCGGCCGCCGTACCCGCGGGTTTTCCGCCGGTCAGGACAATCGTCAGCGATCGGATGCGCGCATATGGCAGGATGTCTCGCGGCGTCGAAACGTCCGTCAGTTCGATCTGTGCGTTGAGCCGCGGAATTCCGCCTTTGTCGCCCTCGACGACTTCTCCGGCGATCGTCACCGGGCGCCCGTCCCAGCTTAGTCGCGCGTCGATCCGCGTACCGGCCGTTCCCGTGTGCCTGAGCGTCGCTTCCATGATACGGACAGGGCGCGTGCCGGTTTCGATGCCGATATTCTCCAGAACGATCGACTGCGTGCCCGCCGATTTGAGTCGCCCGACGATGTAGGCGGCGGTATCGAACACAAAGGCTGTCATTTTTTCCGGATCGTAAAGGCCGTCGGCGTTGAAAAGGCCGGGCAATCCGCCCCTGGACGGCACGCCGGAATCGTCTGCATCAATCGCGGCATCAACGACCTGCAGCTTGCCGACCTTGATCTCCCCGGCCAGCAAATACGCCAGGTTCAAGCCCAGCCGTATCTTTCCGACCCTTGTCTTTTCCGCCGGATTGCCGATCGGGCTTACCTGGATGTCACGTGCTTCCAGTACCAGGAGACTTGATGCATCGAAGGAAAGTCCGGTATCCCCGATCGAAACCTCGACGCCGCCCGGAACGATGCCGCTTATCGCCGCTTCGGCGTTGCGCACGATCGAATCGTGGCCAAATCCGGCATTGATCGCAATCCACAAACCGATGACGGCCATTGTTGCCAGAGCGAAAGCGGCGCCTGCCGCGCCCAGCAGGTAGCGCGCCGTCGACGCAAGGCGCGACGGCCGGTGCAGTGCCCGTTTTTGCCCCGCTGCCGATGGATAGGAATGCAGGGGCGCAATCCTGCTACGGCGGAAATGCACGCGCGCATGTTCATGGTGCACCCGGCCGGCGCCTTTTTTCATTCCCACATTGCCCCATGGACGACTCTACCCTGGATACTATATCCAGACGCCGGCGCGTTAGAACAGCAAACAAGGGCAATGTTATGGCTGAACTTGGACCTGGACAAATGGCACCGGACTTCGATCTCCCCCGGGACGGCGGCGGCTCGCTGCGGCTTTCCGGCCTGAGGGGCAAATCGGTCGTTCTGTTTTTTTATCCCAAGGACGACACCAGCGGCTGTACCCAGGAAGCCATCGAGTTTTCCGGCCTGAAGGACGATTTTACCGCCGCGGGCGCTGTGCTGGTGGGCATGTCGCCGGACAGTGCGAAGAAGCATGACAAGTTCAAGGCCAAGCACGGCCTCACCGTCGACCTCGTTTCCGACGAGGACAAGGAAACGCTTGAAGCCTATGGCGTCTGGACGGAAAAAAGCATGTACGGACGCAAGTACATGGGTGTCGAGCGCTCCACCTTCCTGATCGATCCCGAGGGGAAAATCGCGAAGGTCTGGCGCAAGGTGAAGGTGCCCGGCCATGCCCGCTCGGTGCTCGACGCGCTGAGCGAAGGCTGAACGCTATCGCCGTCTCGCGGCGCGACCCGCTGCGAGCGCCGGCTGGCACCGCCCAACCCTTTGTTAACCTTACCAGTGTGTAATCACCGGATTCGAAGCATTGATGGCTACGGATCGGAATCGTGACAGATCACACTCTAAAGACCCCGGTTTTCGGCAAGCGTAAAGAACCGCACACGATCATCATCGCCCGTGGCAATGATGTACGTCATTTCACGGTCAAGCCGTGGATCGCCGCCCTCGCCGGTTCTGTCGCCGCGGCCGCCGCGATCGGCTATTTCGCCGCGACAACTTATCTGGTGATCCGCGACGACCTCCTCTCTGGTGCGATCGCGCGCCAGGCGCGCATCCAGCAGAGCTACGAAGACCGGATATCGGCCCTGCGAACCCAGGTCGACCGCATTACCAGCCGGCAGTTGCTCGACCAGCAACTCATGGAAAGCAAGGTCGGCGAGCTGCTTGCCCGCCAGGAAATGCTGGCCGATCGCCAGGGGCGGTTCGGGCCGATCCTTGACCGCATCACCGGCAAGACGCCGGCTGCGGTCCCTGTCCCGATCCCGCGACCGAAGGATACGCAAAGCAGTGCATCGGGCAAATCCGCCCGCCTGGGATGGAACGAGAAGACCGGCCGCTTCGTCACCGCCTCGCTGTTTGGAAACAGCGGCGGCATGCCGGTTGAGTCGGCCGCCGACCGCGCCGACCGCATTTTTGTTACCATCAACCAGTCGTTGCGTTCGATCGAAAGGGAGCAGGTCGAGCGGTTGCGCCTGCTGGCCGCGGAGACCGATAAGACTGCGGATGCCGTCGCCAACGTACTGGATTCTGCCGGCTTGAAGGGCGTGACCGAGGGCTACGACCGCGAGGGCGTCGGCGGCCCGCTGGTGCCCGCGACCTCGGCCGCCGCATTCGACATTCAGGTCGCCGAACTGGATGCTGCCCTTTCGCGGCTCGACAGCCTGAAATCGATCGTCTCGCGTTATCCGCTCGGCAGTCCGGCACCGGGCAAGCCGGTGTCCTCGTCCTTCGGATATCGGCGCGATCCGATCCTCGGGACCCCGGCCCTGCATGCGGGCATTGATTTCCGTGCCGCCACCGGAACGTCGATACGCGCGACCGGCTTCGGAACGGTAGTCACGGCCGGTTGGAGCGGCGGCTACGGACGCATGGTCGAGATCCGGCACGAAGACGGTTTCACGACCCGCTTCGGCCATATGAGCAAGATCCTTGTGAAGGAAGGCGATATCGTCAGGCCTGGAACGGTCGTCGGAAAGGTCGGCAGCTCCGGGCGGTCGACCGGCCCGCACCTCCACTACGAGGTGCGCTACAAGGGCAAGGCGGTCAACCCGCTGCGTTATCTGAAAACCGGCAGGACGATTTCCACCCTGCTCTGACGCCGGGTGCGGAACCTGAAGGCCGGCGGGCGGGCGTAATGCCTGGTGCCCGGCCGCTGCGTCAGTCGATATCTTCCACCACGCCGTCGCCGCCTTCGATGCGATGCGCCAGTGACGCTTCCATGAACTCGTCGAGATCGCCGTCGAGCACGTTCTGCGGGCTGGTGCTTTCGGTTCCCGTGCGCAGGTCCTTCACGAGCTGATAGGGCTGCAGCACGTAGGAACGGATCTGGTGGCCCCAGCCGATGTCGGTCTTCGAATCGTGCACAGACTGGGCCGCCTCCTCGCGCTTTTTCATCTCAAGGTCATAGAGCCGGGCGCGCAGCGCCTTCATCGCGTTGGCGCGGTTCTGGTGCTGCGACTTCTCCGACGACGTGACCACGATGCCCGTTGGCAAGTGCGTGATGCGGACCGCCGAATCCGTGGTGTTGACGTGCTGTCCGCCGGCGCCCGAGGAGCGGTAGGTGTCGATGCGGATATCCTTGTCCTGGATATCGATCTCGATGTTGTCGTCGATCACCGGATACACGCCGACTGACGAGAACGAGGTGTGGCGGCGGGCATTGCTGTCATAGGGCGAGATGCGAACCAGCCGGTGGACGCCGGATTCAGTCTTCATCCAGCCATAAGCATTGCGCCCCTTGACCAGGATCGTCGCGCCCTTGATGCCCGCTTCCTCGCCATAGGCCACGTCCTGGAGTTCCACCTTGAAGCCGTGCCGTTCCGCCCAGCGCGTGTACATGCGCAGCAGCATCTGCGCCCAGTCCTGGCTCTCGGTACCGCCTGCGCCCGCATGGACTTCCAGGAAGGTGTCGGATGGATCCAACTCTCCCGACAACAGGGTTTCGATGCGCCGGGACGCAATCTCGCTTTCAAGCGACTGGATGGCGGTCTCCGCCTCCGCGACGATCGACGAGTCGCCCTCCTCCTCGCCCATGGCGATCAGTTCGACATTGTCGTCGAGCGATTGCGACAGCCGTTTGATCGCGTCGATGTTTTCCTCGAGCGACTGGCGTTCGCGCATCAGTTTCTGGGCTTCCTGCGGATCGTTCCACAGATCGGGATCTTCGGCCAGGGAGTTGAGATATCCCAGGCGCTTTACAGCCTGATCCCAGTCAAAGATGCCTCCTCAGCAGGCTTATGGCCTGCTTGATCTCATCGACAACATACTGTGTTTCCGCGCGCATCGCGTAGTTCCTGTTATTTTGATTGCCGGGTAGGCGCCCGAATAGCCGAGCTGAATCGGCGCGGAACATAAGAACGCGCCCGGCCCCTGTAAAGGCCCGGGCGCGTGTCGAGGTCAGTAGAGTCCGCCCGCCCCGCCGGTGATGGCCCGATTGGCCTGGGGCGAGATCGCCTTGGCGCGCTCCTGTGCGGCGATATCCTCCATGCCGATCACCGAATAGCTGTCGGCCGGGCCGGTACCCGGCTTGAAGGCCTCCATGATGACATCGGGGCCCGATTCAATCGCCTGCATGCCGGTCTTGCGGTTGATCGCGATCAGATTCATGCCTTCCGGGACCCGGAAATCCACCGGCCGCGTTCCCTCCAGCACCTTGGCCATGAATTCCTTGAATACCGGTGCGGCCAGGCCGCCGCCCGTGGCGCCGTGACCCATCGGCTTTGGCGTGTCGTAGCCGACATAGAGGCCGACGACGAGATTGGGCGTATAACCGACGAACCACGCATCCTTCTCGTCGTTCGTCGTTCCGGTCTTGCCCGCAATCGGGCGTTTAAGTTCGGACACGGTCACCGCAGTGCCCCGCTTGACGACACCCTCCATCATCGAGGTGATCTGGTAAGCCGTCATCGGGTCGAGCACCTGCTCGCGATTGTCGATCAGCTCCGGCTCCTGCTGGTTTACCCAGCTTGTCGAAACACAACCTTCGCAGATGCGTTCGTCGTGCTTGAAGATCGTCTTTCCGTACCGGTCCTGAATGCGGTCGATCAGCGACGGTTTGATCGCCTTGCCGCCATTGGCCATGATCGAATAGGCGCCGGCCATGCGCATCACCGTGGTCTCGCCCGATCCCAGCGCCATCGCAAGCACTTGCGGCAGCTTGTCGTAGAGGCCGAAACGTTCGGCATATTCGGCGACCATCTTCATGCCCATGTCCTTGGCGAGGCGCACGGTCATCAGGTTGCGCGACCGCTCGATGCCGAGCCGGAGCGTCGACGGGCCGGCAAAGCCGCCGCCATAGTTCTTGGGTTCCCACAACTGGCCGCCCGACTGGATGGAAATGGGCGCGTCGAGAATAACCGAAGCAGGCGTGTAGCCATTGTCGAGCGCGGCGGCATAGACGACCGGCTTGAAAGCAGAACCCGGCTGGCGGTAGGCCTGCGTCGCCCGGTTGAACTCCGATTCGGCAAAGGAAAAGCCCCCGACCATGGCAAGGACGCGGCCTGTATGGGGGTCCATCGCGACCATCCCGCCCTCGATCTCCGGCGGCTGGCGCAGGTCGTAGCGCCCTTCCTCGCCTTGCTTGCCTTCCACGAAGATCACGTCGCCGGCCGAAAACACCTCTGTCGGCGATTTCGCCTTCAGCCGCTTGCCGTCGCGGACATAGCGCATGGCCCATTTCATGTCGTCCACCGCGACGAATCCGCGCTTGCGTTCGGGCGCGATCTCGCCCGACACCTCGCGCTTGGGCTGCAGGCCGACGGTGATGCCCTCATCTGCAGACTCCAGGACGACCGCGACCTCCCATTCCGGAACGTCGTAAAGCCCGTCGGCGCCCGCCAGCGCCTCGCCCCAATCCCCGGAAATCTGGATCCTGCTGGCCGGACCGCGATAGCCGCGCAGCGTGTCGTAGCGCATCAGACCGTGCTGCAAGGCCTTGCGCGCGATCTGCTGCATCGAGGGGACGATGGTGGTGCGCACCGAAAGACCGCCCTCGTAGAGCGCATCGACGCCGTACCGGTCGATGATCTCCCGGCGGACTTCCTCGGTGAAGTACTCGCCGGAAAACAGGTAGGTGCCGCCGCGCCGCGGAGTGACTCCGAGCGGCAGGGAGGCGGCCTGTGCTGCCTCCTGCGCGGAGATGTAGCCGTTGGCCTCCATCTGCCCGATCACATAGTTGCGCCGCTCGATGGCGCGGTCGGTGTACTTGAAAGGATGGTAGTTGCTTGGCCCCTTCGGCAGAGCGGCCAGATAGGCGGCCTCGGAAATCGTCAGCTCGTTGACCGACTTGTCGAAATAGGTCAGTGCGGCGCCGGCTATCCCGTAGGCGCCGAAACCGAAGAAAATCTCATTGAGATAGAGCTCGAAGATGCGATCCTTCGAATAGGCCTGCTCGATCCTGAACGCCAGGATCGCCTCCTTGATCTTGCGATCGTAGGTCCGCTCGTTGGACAGCAGGAAGTTCTTGGCAACCTGCTGCGTGATGGTCGAGGCGCCCTGGGGCCGGCCGCCCCTCAGGTTCGCCACGAATGCCCGTGTCAGACCCATCACGTCAATTCCGGGATGAGAATAGAAATTCTTGTCTTCGGCGGACAGGAAGGCCGCCTTCACGCGGTCGGGCACGGCCTTGATCGGCAGGAACAGCCGCCGCTCGCGCGCATATTCGGCCATCAGCGCACCGTCGGAAGCGTGGACACGGGTCGTCACCGGCGGCTCGTATTTCGACAGCACCTCGTAGTCCGGCAGGTCCTTCGCCAGATCGCCGATATAAATCGCGACACCGGCTGCGACCAGCAGGGCCAAGGCCGTGCCGATGCCGAAAAAATACCCGATCAGCCGTACCATGTCAGTTCCAGATTCCGCTTTCCGCCGCGCCGTGGCGCATCTCGTTCTCGCTCGTCATTTCGCAAATGCATCCAGGATGTGGGCAAAATGCGGCACCGGCCCCCGATGCTGCTGTTTCACCGGCAAAAAAGATCCTGCAGGCACCGGGCCTGCACCCTGTGATTGTTTCATAAACAATTTTCAACCAGAACGCCATGTTCACCCTCCGGTATGTTCCCGCGAATCCGCGTATTTCGTGATCGCGTTCACGATGTTCTCACCGGCCATGGAACGCCATTTCGGATCGCGCAAGAGCTTTTCGTCTTTCGCATTCGACAAATAGCCCAGTTCCATCAGGACAGACGGCATGTCGGGCGCGGTCAGGACCCGGAAACCAGCCGAGCGATGAGGGTTCTTGATCAGCTCGATCTCGCTCGACAGTTGCTTGACCAGCGAACGGGCGAAGCGGATCGAATAGGATTGCGTTTCGCGCCGCACAAGGTCGACCAGGATGTCGGCGACCTCCTTGTTGTCCTCCTCAAGCTCGACGCCGGCAACCTCGTCTGCAAGGTTTTCCTGGCGCGCTATCGTTGCCGCGATGTCGTCCGAAGCCTTCTCGGAAATCGTATAAACCGTCGCGCCGCGCACCTGCTGGTAGCGGATCGTGTCGGCATGGATGGATATGAACAGGTCGGCCTCGTGCTGCCGTCCGATTCGGACACGCTCATCAAGGCGCAGGAATTCGTCGGAATCGCGCGTCATGACGACATTAAAGCGGCCCGCCGCCTCCAATTTCTTTCGCAGTTCCAGTCCGAAGGCCAGCGTGATCAGTTTTTCTTCGGTGCCATCGACGCCCATCGCGCCACCGTCGATGCCGCCATGGCCGGGGTCGATCACCACCGTAAAACGGTGCTTCGGCATCGAGCCGGTCCTGACCAGCCTGTCGCCTTTCGGCGTCGTCGTGATCGAGTCGGTGCGGTCCGCTATCCGCGCCAACGCTTGCTCGAACTGCAACGGCGTCGCCTTCACGATGTCCGCGATCAGCCGGAAACCCGGCGTATTCTCGTTCTCGATAACCTCGATCCTTTCCGCGTCGAACGGCCCGCTGAAGGCCACGATCGCGCGGGCGCGGCCTTCCTGCAGCGCGCCATAGCGGACATTGCTCACCATGCCGCGCGGCGCCAGCGCCTCGGGCAGGAAACGGAATCCCGTCTCCGGCAGATCGATGACGAGGCGATAGGGGTTGCGTAGGAGAAACCACGAAAAGTCGGGTTTGCGGTCGAATCGCATCAGGATGCGCATCCGCGAATCGTCGCCCGCCATGGAGTAGTCGTAGGCGATCAGCGCCTTTTCATCGGCGTCCGCCGCAAATGCCTTGCCCGCCGGCGCGACGATCGCCGCGGCTATCCAGGCCAGCAGCATCGCCAGCGCGCGAAGCCGAACGCCGCCCGGCCAGGTGATACCGCTCGCCGTCATGACTGCTGCTTCGCTCGGCATTCCTGCCACCTGCATTTTCAACCGTTCTCTGCCCGCGCCCTCGATGGGCGGCAGGCACCCTGTCGTGCCCCTGCGCACTGATTAACAAACCCTAACCAGCCAGGGTTAACCGAGACTTTCGATGCGGCATGCCGCACGGGATTTCGCGCGCCGCCTGCCCGCCCAGGTATGTTTCACTATGATACGCGGTAATCAACAAGGGTTGCCACAACCGGCGTCAACACATAAAAGCAGGTTCGGGCCACCGTGCCAGCTTGGCGCCAAGCAACCCTATTGCCTGTTTTGTCATCCATTTCAAGGCAGTGGCGTGGCTACGTCGCCGGCGGCGGTTTTCGGGCCGGCCCGAAAGGATTTCTTCAAGGTGTTCCCGGGCGGGAACCCTTCGTGTGAGGAAAACGGTGCGGGCGGCTCAACCCGCGCCGAGATTTCAAGAGCAGAACGGGAGCCGGACAAACCGGTTCCTTATGTCAAATGGTTCCGAACGGCGAGGCGATGGCAACAAACGCAGCAATCCGGCAATCCGCGAGTATCCGCGCCCTTAAGGCGGCGGACGGTTTGACGATTGCGGCACCCGCTTCGCCGGCGGATACAAAACAATCCGGCATGACAAGCTTGCCCGGTCTGCGGCGCACGACAAGGCGCTGCCTGCCGCCAGGCCATGCCGCAGGGATTCCCAATAATGCCAAACAAAATGCTGATAGACGCCTCCCACCCGGAGGAAACGAGGGTCGTCGTTACACGCGGTAACCGCATCGAAGAATTTGATTTCGAATCAAGGGACAAGAAACAACTCAAGGGAAACATCTACCTCGCCCGCGTGACGCGGGTCGAACCGTCTCTGCAGGCCGCTTTCGTCGAGTATGGCGGCAACAGGCACGGTTTCCTGGCCTTTTCCGAGATTCATCCCGATTACTACCAGATTCCGGTCGCCGACCGGCAGGCCCTCCTGCGTGACGAGGCCGAAGCCGCGCGCGCCGAGCAGGAAGAGGACGACGCTGCCGACGAACGCACCGCCGCGCGCGGGCGTGGACGGCGCCGCCGCGGGCGCGGTTCCGACAAGGTCGCGAAAGCCAGGTCTTCCGACGTCGTGCATGGCGAGGAAGCCGCGGTCGCCGAAGATGCGGAAGAAACAGTGGAGGCGATGGCCGCCAACGCCGACGTTCATCTCGTTTCCGAACCGGCCGATCTGGCCGGCGCCCGGGACTCCGGCGATGATTCCGAAGACGCGGCCGCCGGAAAGCCCGCCGCGGATACGGCCGAGGCCGGCAGCGAATCGGACGACAACGGCGACAACGGCGACAATGGCGACAACGAGGTCGATGTCGTCGGCGCGGAGGATGCGCTGGAGGAAGTGCCCGACAGGCGCCGCGGCCAGCGCCGCAACTACAAGATCCAGGAAGTCATCAAGCGCCGCCAGATTCTTCTGGTCCAGGTCGTCAAGGAAGAGCGCGGCAACAAGGGCGCCGCGCTGACCACCTACCTGTCGCTCGCCGGCCGCTATTCGGTGCTGATGCCGAACACCGCGCGCGGCGGCGGCATTTCGCGCAAGATCACCAACGCCCAGGATCGCAAGCGTCTCAAGGACGTCGTCAAGGATCTCGACGTGCCGGAGGGCATGGGCGTCATCCTGCGCACGGCGGGCGCCAACCGCACCAAGGCGGAAATCAAGCGCGACTACGAGTATCTGATGCGCTTGTGGGAGAATGTCCGCACGCTGACATTATCGTCATCCGCCCCTGCCCTCGTCTATGAGGAAGGCAGCCTGATCAAGCGCTCGGTTCGCGATCTCTACAACAAGGATATCGACGAGGTTCTGGTCGCCGGCGAAGACGGTTACCGCGAGGCCAAGGACTTCATGCGCATGCTGATGCCGAGCCACGCAAAGGTGGTCCAGCCCTATCGCGATCCCATCCCGCTCTATGTGCGCAACGGCATCGAATCGCAGCTCGACAAGATGCTGCAGCCACAGGTGACACTGAAATCGGGTGGCTACCTCATCATCAACCAGACCGAGGCACTGGTTTCCATCGACGTCAACTCCGGCCGTTCGACCCGCGAGCATTCCATCGAGGATACCGCGCTCCAGACAAACCTGGAGGCGGCCGACGAAGTCGCCCGCCAATTGCGCCTGCGCGACCTTGCCGGCCTCGTCGTGATCGATTTCATCGACATGGAGGAAAAGCGGAACAATCGCGCCGTCGAGAAGAGGGTCAAGGATGCCCTGCGTCACGATCGCGCGCGCATCCAGGTGGGACGCATTTCGCCATTCGGCCTTCTGGAGATGTCGCGCCAGCGCATTCGCTCCTCGGTGCTGGAAAGCACCATGCAGGCCTGCCCGCATTGCGGCGGCACCGGGCATGTGCGTTCCGAATCCTCCGTGGCGCTCTACGTCATGCGCGCCATCGAGGAACACCTGATCAAGGACGCGCGCCACCACATCACCGTAAGGGTTCCGGCCTCCACCGCGCTCTACGTTCTCAACAACAAGCGCACCAACCTGGTCGAGCTGGAACAGCGATTCGGACTGACGATCACCATCGAGGTCGATGAAACCGTCGGCAACAAGATGGTGGAGATCGACCGTGGCGCGATCACCGAGGGCGTTCCGGTCTCCGCGCCCGCCATCGTCCCCGACTTTGCCACCGACCTGGCCGATGAAACCGCCGACGAACAGGCCGCCGAGGAGGAAACAGAAGCGCAGGACGCTGGAGACGCGGGCGAAGCCGGCAAGAGCCGCAAGCGCCGTCGCCGCAGGCGCCCCCGTGGCGGCCGCGACCGCGAGGCGGGAGAGACCGCCGGGATCGAGGCGGGCGCCGACGAAGGGCCGGAAGGCGAAGTGGTTCCTGAACGGGAAGCCGCCGCGGGCGAGGATGCCGAAGCCGGCGAGCGCAAGAAGCGCCGTCGCGGCAAACGCGGTGGCCGCCGCAACCGCCGCGATGAGAGCGGCGAGGCGGCAGAGGCTGAGGAGGCGGCAGCCGGGGCTGGCGAAGAGGCCCCCGAAGCTGCAGCCGACGAGCAGGACGGCGAAGAACAGGTACCCGCACCCGAAGAGGAGGCTGTTGCCGCTGAAGCGGTAGCCGAGACCGGGGAACCGGTCGCTGTCGACGAAACGACCGGAAAGCCCGAAAAACCCGCACCGAAGCGGCGCAGTCGCGCCAAGAAGGCCGTGGTTGCCGAAGAAACAGTCGAGGCGGAGCCCGTCAAGGCCAGCGAACCGGAGCCGGTGGCGGAGCCCGTCAATGCCAGCGAGCCGGAGCCGGAGCCGGTGGCGGAGACCGCGGCCGAAGAGCCGAAGGAAAAGCCGCGCCGCTCGCGCCGCAAGCCCGCGGCCGGCAGCGAACAAGGCGTCTCCACGAGCGAACCGGTGGTCACCTCGGTCAAGGCCGCAGAGCAGGCGGATGCACCCGACGAGACCAAGCCGCGCAAGGCCGGCTGGTGGCAGCGCAAGAGCTTCTTCTGAATAGTGCAAAGGAAGTAAATCGAACAAAGCCGGGGTTGAACCCCGGCTTTTTCATGTGTCGAATTAGCAAGATTATATCGAACTGGCTGGATAATATCGACGGGATTACCCATCGAGCCAACGCTTCAACCGCTCGGTCGCCTCGACCATGTCGTCGTATCGGCCGGCATAGGAGAAGCGCATGAAGCGCTCGCCATGCCGGGGATCGAAATCGTGGCCCGGCGTAGCGGCTACGTGCGCCTCGTGGATCATCCGCCGCGCGAAGGCCATGGAATCGTTGGTGCGCCGCGAGATGTTGCAATAGGCGTAGAACGCGCCGTCCATGGGCGCGGCGATGTCGAAACCGAGCGCCGGAAGCGCTTCGAGCAGATGCGCGCGGTTTCGCGCATAGCGGGACTTGATCTCCTCGAGCGCCGTTGTTTGCTCGAACGCGTGGACGGCGGCAACCTGCGACAGCGCCGGTGCCGAGATGTAGAGGCTCTGGGCGATGCGCTCGACGGGGCGCACGAGCTTTTCCGGCAGCACCATCCAGCCGACGCGCCACCCCGTCATGCAGTAGTATTTCGAGAACGAATTGATCACCATCACGTCCGGGTCGAGCGAAAGCGCCGTGACGTCGGGGGCGCGGTAGTTGAGCCGGTGATAGATCTCGTCCGAAATCAGCGCTATGCCGAGCTCGCGCCCGGTCTCGACGATCGCGCGCAGTTCGTTTTCAGGGATGACCGCGCCCGTGGGATTGGCCGGGCTGGCGAAAAGCACGCCCTTGATCGGCGCACGCGCATGCGCCTCGCGGACATTCTCGGCCTTGAGATAGCCTTCCCCGCCCGTCGGCATTTCGACCGCTTCGAGCCCAAGCGCCTTGAGGATGTTGCGATAGGCGGGATAGCCGGGAACGGTGATCGCGACGCGATCTCCAGGGTCATAGCAGGCCAGGAACGCCAGATTGAAGGCCGCCGACGATCCGGTCGTCACCGCGATGCGCGCCGGCGAGACTTCGACCCCGTAATGGTCGTGATAATGCCTGGCGATCGCGGCGCGAAGGCTCGCCATGCCGAGCGCGTCTGTATAACCCACCTGGCCGTCCCTGAGTGCGCGTACCGCGGCTTCGCGCACGGTTTCCGGCGCGGGATCGCCCGGCTGCCCGACAGCCATCGAGATCACGGGCGTACCTTCTGCCGTCAGCCGGTTTGCCTCGGCCAGCACGTCCATGGCATGAAACGGCTCGACCTCGCTTCGTGCGGAAAGAAAAACTGCCATGGGATCTCCGGGATGATCGGTTGGGGGCGGTCTGAACGGCGTGCGACAGAGGTTTGCGCCGTACCAGACCGGGAAACGCCGCACAATTGCCCGATTGCTGTGGCGTTCACAAGTTCATGAGGTCGGCACTGGCGGGTTTCCTCCCGCGCGAGGCTCGTATACCACTGGAAGCGCCATGAATTCCCGCTGTCTTTCCAATGATCCGAGATGGGCAGAGATGCTTCGCTGCCTTGTTGTCGCGGCGGTCGCCATCGCCCACGTGCTGGGCCTTGGCCTTCGGCCGGCAATCGCGCAAGGCCAGTCGCTCGCGATCGTTCGCGACGCGGAGATCGAGGAACTGGTGCGAGACTACGCCCAGCCAATCCTGCGAGCAGCCGGATTGTCGAAATCCGGAATCGATATCATCCTCGTCAACAATCCCTCGTTCAACGCCTTCGTCGTTGGCCGCCGCCTGTTCCTCAATACCGGTGCGCTGATGATCGCCGAAACGCCGAACGAGATCATCGGCGTTATCGCCCACGAGGCCGGCCACATCGCCGGCGGCCACCAGGAACGCCTGCGGCAGCAACTCGCGCGGGTGCAGACGATGGCGATCGTCTCCGCGCTACTCGGCGCCGGGGTCACGGTTGCCGGCGCAGCCACGAACAATCGGGGACTGGCCGGCGTTGGCAGCGGAATCTTCGCCGGTGGCGCGGAGGCCGCCCGGCGCAGCCTGCTCAACTACCAGCGCACCGAGGAGGCGACCGCCGACAACTCGGCGATCACCTATCTCAACAAGACCGGCAATTCCGCCAGGGGAATGGTCGTGACTTTCCGGCGGTTCGAAAGCGCCATGTCGTTGTCGGGTACCCGTGTCGATCCCTATCTCGTCAGCCACCCCCTTCCCCGCGATCGCATTGCCAACATCGAGGAACTCGCCCGAAAGAGCAGGTACTGGGACAAGAAGGACAGTCCCGCCTTGCAGGAGCGCCATGATCTCGCGCGCGCCAAGATCGCGGCCTACACGGCCGGTCCGGGCGTCGTGCAGCGCCTGTTTGGCGCCGGCAAGGCATCGCTGGCCAGCCGGTATGGAACCGCCATCTCCACCTTTCTCTACGGCAATCCCCGCTCCGCGCTTGCCCGGACAGACGAACTCCTGCGCGAACGACCGGGCTTCGCCTATTTCCATGAGTTGCGCGGCGATATATTGCTGAAGCTGAACAAGCCGGCCGACGCAGCTGCCGCGTACGGCAGGGCGGCAAAACTCAGCAAGGGCAGTTCCACGATGCTGGCGATCGCCCGCGGACAGGCACTGATTGCCAGCGGCGACAGGAAGGCGGTCGCGGAAGGTGTGAAGGTGCTGGCCGCGGGCCTTGCCAAGGATAGGGAAAATCCGGTTGCCTACCGCTTCCTGTCGCAGGGCTACGGCGCGCTGGGCGAGATCGGCAAGGCGGAACTGGCGGCCGCGGAAGGCAACTTTTACTCGGGCAATTTCCGCGAAGCGAAGATCTTCGCGTTGCGTGCGCAGACCAGGATGAAAAAGGGCTCGCCGGGCTGGTTGCGGGCGCAAGACATCATCAATTTCAAGGAAGTAAAAGACAAGTGACACAACCAGGCCGCAGCCGGCCCAGAAAGGAACCCAATCCATGACGTTCAGACGCCTCACAGCAAGGGCCGCAGGTGCCGCGATGCTCTTCGCCGCCACGATGGCGGGCACCACGGCCCTGACAGGCCCGGCCGGCGCCGCTGACGGGGCTGCGATCAGCGAGGAAACCCGCGGCCAGATCGAGCAGATCATGCGCGACTACCTGCTGGCCAACCCGGAAATCCTGGTGGAGATGCAGGCGTCGCTGGAAAAGCGCCAGGAAGAACTGCAGCAGGCGCGCCAGCGCGCGACCATTTCATCCGCAGCGGACGAAATATTCAATGCCGAGTATGATGGTGTGGTCGGCAATCCCGATGGAAAGGTCACGATCGTCGAGTTCTTCGATTACAACTGCTCGTTCTGCAAGCGCGCAATGGAGGACATGGACGCCATGGTCAGCGCCGATTCCGACCTGCGCTTCGTGCTCAAGGAGTTCCCGATCCTCGGCGAGGATTCGCACAAGGCCCATATCGTCTCCCAGGCGTTCCGTGCGCTCGCTCCGGAAAAATACGGCGCGTATCATCGCCAGTTGCTCGCCACGCGCGGCCGCGTCGATGAGAACCGCGCCATTTCCCTGGCCATTTCGATGGGCGCCGACGAGGCCGCGTTGCACGAGGAGATGAAGAATCCCGAGATCGAGCAGCATTTTCGGACCACCTATTCGCTTGCCAATGATCTCGCGATCACCGGCACGCCATCCTATGTGATCGCCGACGAAGTGGTGTTCGGCGCGCTGGGACAGGCGGTCCTGGCGAAAAAGGTTGCGAACGTGCGCGCCTGCCAGAGCACCACCTGCTGAAGCCACAATCTTGTCGAGGCGTCCCTTCAGCCGCTTCCGGCTGCTTGTGGAGAAGAAAAGAACACACTTGCGCCCTTTGCCTCATCGATTAAGCGCATTATAGAGGCAACGATAGAACCTGCCGCATGGTCAGGCTCGCGACACGCCCGAAGGGGATCGAGCATCTCCTCTTCGCGTCGTGGCGGGACGTAAAAGACAATTTGCCTCGTGTCGCGCTCGTGATGCGGCGTGGCGAACGAGTACAAGAAGGGCAAATCGCATGGCTTCCAAATCGTCCGGAATCGACCAGCAACTGATCCGCGATCTGGCTGAAATACTGAACGATACCAATCTTTCCGAAATCGAGATCGAACAGGATGATTTGCGGGTACGGGTTTCGCGCCAGATCGCCGCGGCCCCCTTGCAGTCCGTCCAGACGTACCAGGCGCCGCCCGCGGC
>JAIOIW010000105.1 GCA_019912385.1 Notoacmeibacter sp.
GGATCGACGCCGGCCGGCACGTCATGCTTTGCGGCCGACGCAACATGCGCGCCGGCGGGAGGAATGATCAGTTTCTGGCCAACGCGCAGAGTGCCATCGGAGAGGCCGTTCGCCTGCTTGAGCGCGGTGACGGTCACGCCGGAGCGCTGGGCGATCTTGTAGAGCGTATCGCCTGACACCACCAAATAGGATTGGCCTTGCGACTGCGAACCTGCGCCGGTCGAACGCGATGTATCCTGCGCGGCTATGGAGTTGCGAGCCCTGACGGCTGGGACCTCCGGCAGCACGGCCTCGTCGCGCGTGGGTGCGCGCTGGGGAAGCGGAGCCTTGCCTTCGTCGACGTCGTATCGCGTTCCGCGCGACGATTTGGCCATCGCCGTATCCGGATTGTTGTCGGGCGCCGAAACTTCCGATTTGCGCGAATAGACATAGGTCGGAATGATGACCTTCTGGCCTGCGGCGACATCGCGCGGATTTGCAATCCCGTTGACCTGCATGATCACCCTGGCAGGAACGCCGAAGCGGCGCGAAAGATTGTAGATCGTCTCGCCTTCGCGAAGCGTTATCTCGGTTCCACCAGCGCGGGTCCAGCCGTTGGGCGTTGCGCCCGTGCCTTCCGGCTGGGAAGCGCCAGCCGCCTGTGCCGGCATCTCCTGGCGCGGAATGGCGGCGACGGGCGTCGGATCGCGACGCGTTGCCCCCGTGACGGTTGCATCGACATTGGAAGGCTTGGCGAGCGGCCGGCGTTCGATACCCTTGGCGCCGGCCACCGGCGCGAGCGCGGCCTGCGTATTTCCGCCTGCCGGCGGTTTGTAGGCAGGTGCGGAATTGACATGTACGGGATAGCGTTGCGCGGCAGCCGCCCTGGCGCCGACCGGAACATCGGGGGTGAGGTGCCCGCCGGGCACCGGAACCGAGCGCAACGGCGCGGGGCGAAGCGCATCGCGGCTGACAGAACCGGTATGGGTGGAATCGACATTGCCGGGATAGGGCTGATTCTGCGCTACCGCCTGGGTACGGCTTACAGAGCCGGTGTAGATGCCGCCCGAAAAGCGCATCACGTCGGTGCTGCATCCACTCGCGATACCGCCGGCCAGCGCCAGCGCTGCGCCGCGCGCCAGATAGCGCGAATAGGCTCTCGTGATCCTGAACCGCATGACAATACCCGTCAGTACTCGTAACTCGAACGGTCTCGATTAGAACGCGTTAATGTTACCGCGGGGTTAAGCCCGGCCTGCGGGGCGGAAAAGTTTCGGGCGGGTGCTTTCGCGCCGACCGGGAAATGGCGGGCGCGAGGCCGGCTTCGGGTGTGCCATGCACGCTATTTGGGCGTCAGCCGGCCCTACAGCGCAGCGGCGATACTGTTCTGCAACGGTTGCAGGCGGGCCCGCCCGACATCGGTGCGCTCGAAACGGCTTCCCACTTTCTCGAGCCGGGCAAGAACCTGTTCTTCTTCCGCGCCTCCGATCGGCGCGATCATGACGCCGCCCGACGACAGCAGGTCGACGAAATGGCGCGGCATGCTGTCAAAGGCAGCCCAGACGACGATCCGGTCGTATGGGCCTTCGCCTTCGACCGCCTTGTGCGCGTTGCCGTGGCGCGCGATCACATTTGCAAGGCCAAGCGCGCGGAAACGCTCCGTCGCCTGCTCGACCAGCCGCCGGAACCGGTCGACCGTGATGACGCGCGATGCCAGCCGGGCCATGACGGCACCGGTGAAGCCTGATCCGGTCCCGATTTCCAGCACGCGGCATCCATCGTGTATTTCGAGTGCCGAAATGACTGTCGCCTGCAGATCCAGACCCTCCATGGTCTCGCCGCAGTCGATCGGGATCATGCGTGACGAAAAGGCGGTCTGCTGATAGTCCGACGGTACGAACATTCGCCTCGGCGTTGTTTCCAGGGCGGAGAAAAGCGGCTTGTCGTCAAGACCACGGGCCCGCGCGCGCAACAGAAACGCGGCGAAACCCTCCTGGTCTTTCGCCGACGGCGTGGTCATCCAATCACCTTGCTCAGGACCGCCTGGGCTTCGTAGGCGGTCAGGTCAAGCTTCAATGGTGTCACCGACACGTAGCCTTCCTTCAGGGCCTCGATGTCGGTACCGGCAATGTCGCCATATTCCTTGCGCCCGAAGCGCAGCCAGTAATAGGGAAAGCCGCGCCCATCCGCCCGCTGATCGATCCACAGCCCGTGCACCAGCTTGCCCTGACCGGTCACCTTCGTGCCCTTGATCTTGTCGAGGTCATGGTTGGGAAAGTTGAGATTGAGCAGCACGCCGGCAGGCAGGTCGGCCTTGATCAGCTTGCGCAGGATATCCGGGGCCAGCGTTTCGGCGATCTCATAGGGGACAACCCGCCGGTCATCCTCGAAATTGTAGCCCTGGGAGATGGCGATCGAACGGATGCCGACCAGCGTGCCCTCGATCGCGCCGGCGACCGTGCCCGAATAGGTCACGTCATCGGCGATGTTGGTGCCGGAATTGACCCCTGACAGGATGAGGTCGGGGGCTTCCGGCATGATATGGCGCACCGCCATGATGACGCAGTCCGTCGGCGTTCCGCGCACCGCATAGTGACGGTCATCGACCTTGCGCAGGCGAAGCGGATGCGACAGCGTCAGCGAATGGGCAAGTCCGGACTGGTCGCTTTCCGGTGCCACGACCCAGACATCATCGGACAGTTGGCGCGCGATACGCTCCAGGACGGCAATTCCTTCATCATGAATTCCGTCATCATTGGTAAGCAATATCCGCATCTTGTTCCCGTTTCTTAATCCATTTTGCAAAGGGGTCAGGCCGGCCCGACCCGTTCCAGCCCGCCCATGTAGGGTTTCAGCGCATCCGGTACGGTGATCGAGCCATCCTCGTTCTGGTAATTCTCCATGACCGCGATCAAGGCGCGGCCGACCGCGATGCCCGAGCCATTGAGGGTATGGACGAACTGCGTCTGCTTTTCGCCCGCCCTTCGATAACGCGCGCCCATGCGCCGGGCCTGGAAATCGCCGCACACGGAGCAGGACGAGATTTCGCGATAGGTGTCCTGACCGGGCAGCCAGACCTCGATATCGTATGTCTTGCGGGCGCCAAAGCCCATGTCGCCCGTGCACAGCACGACCACCCGATATGGCAGGCCAAGGCGCTTGAGCACCTCCTCGGCGCAGGCGGTCATGCGCTCATGCTCCTCGATCGACGATTCCGCGTCGGTGATCGACACCAGTTCCACCTTGTTGAACTGATGCTGGCGCAGCATGCCGCGCGTGTCGCGGCCAGCCGACCCAGCCTCCGAGCGGAAGCACGGTGTCAGCGCGGTGAACCGGAACGGCAGGCTCTCGGCCTCAACGATCTCCTCGCGAACGAGATTGGTCAGCGGGACTTCGGCAGTGGGGACAAGACCCAGGCGGCCGGATCCGTGCGGCATGAAGAACAGGTCTTCCTCGAATTTCGGCAGCTGGCCGGTGCCGAAGAAAGCCTCGTCACGCACAAGAAGCGGCGGGTTGACCTCGGTGTAGCCGTTTTCGCCGGTGTGCAGGTCGAGCATGAACTGGCCGAGCGCGCGCTCCATCCGGGCCAATTGCCCTTTGAGAACCGTGAAACGGGCGCCCGAAATCTTCGCCGCCGCCTCGAAGTCCATCAGGCCGAGCGCCTCGCCGAGCTCGAAGTGCTCCCTGGGCGTGAAGGAGAATTCCGGCCGCCGGCCGACCTTGCGCACTTCCACATTGTCGTTCTCGTCGGCACCCACCGGCACGTCGTCGAGCGGCATGTTGGGGATCACGGCCAGCGCGTCGCGCAGTCTCGCGTCGAGTTCGCGCTCTGTCGCCTCGCCGGCCTGCAATTCGTCCTTGATCGAGGCGACCTCGGCCTTGAGCTTCTCGGCGGTTTCGAGATCCTTCTGCCCCATCGCCCTGCCGATTTCCTTCGACGCGGCGTTGCGGCGTTCCTGCAGGGCCTGCAGGCGCGCGATATGGCTGCGGCGTTGCTCGTCGATTTCGATCAGCGCCTGCGCTTGCGGTTCTGCGCCGCGCCTGGCGAGCGCGTCGTCAAGCGCCTGCGGGTTATCGCGAATCCATTTGATGTCGAGCATGGGGAACTTCCAGGACGTGGCTGTGACGTGAGCGTGTCATACGCGAGTCGCCCGTTCAGGTGAATTCCACGCTCCAGCCGCCAGGCCGATCAGGGCATCGAGCCGTGGCCCTGCTCTTCCAGATCGGCTTTGCTCGTGTCGGCGGATTCGGTTTCCTCTTCCGCTTCCTTCGCGCTTTCGCGTGCCGCGCGCTGCTTCTCCACCATCCGGGCGGTGATGATCGAAATCTCGTAGAGAAGGATGGTCGGGAGCGCAAGGCCGATCTGGCTGACCGGATCGGGCGGTGTCAGGATCGCTGCCGCGATGAAGGCAAAAACAATGGCGTATTTGCGTTTTTCCTTCAATCCGTCGGCGCTCACCATGCCAACGCGTGCCAGAAGCGTCGTTACAACGGGCAACTGGAACACCAGCCCGAAGGAGAAGATCAGCGTCATCACGAGGCCGAGATATTCCGATACCTTGGGCAGCAATGAAATACTGACCTGCCCCTCCCCGCCGGACTGCTCCATGGACAGGAAGAACCACATCACCATCGGCATGAAGAAGAAATAGACCAGCGCGGCACCGATCAGGAACAGAATCGGCGAGGCGACAAGGAACGGCAGGAAGGCGTGCCGCTCGTTGCGGTAAAGCCCCGGCGCGACGAACTTGTAGACCTGGGCTGCAATCAGCGGGAAGGCAATCACCAGGCCGCCGAACATCGCGATCTTGATCTGCGTGAAGAAGAATTCCTGCGGCGCGGTGTAGATAAGATCCACATTGCGATGGTCGAGGCCGGCCCACTCGACCGCCCATTTGAACGGCTGGACCAGGAAATTGAAAAGCTGCTTGGCGAAATAGAAACAGCCGAGAAACGCGACGAAGAAACCACCGACAGCCCACATCAGCCGCTGGCGCAACTCAATGAGATGCTCCATCAACGGCGCCGACGAGGCTTCGATGTCGACTTCGTCCTTGCTCACGCCTTGTTCCCCTTGCTCGCAGCCTGTTTGCGCGCTGGCGCCTTGGCAGCGGCCGGCTTCTTCGCCGCCGGTTTTGATCCGCCGGCCGCGGTTTTCGGCGTGACCGGTTTGCGCGCGGGCTTGGGCTTGGCCCCCTCGCCCGGCATGGCCGCAGCGCCCGCCTTTGCCGGCGCCTCGGCGTGTACGGCCCGGCTGGCCGCTTCGCCGCCCTTCACCGGCGCATTCGCCTTGTGGACGGAAGCCTTTGTACCATCGCCTGGAAGCGCCGCGGCTCCCGATTTCACGGGCGTTTCGGCGTGAACCGCCGCCGTCGCCGGTTCGCCACCCTTTGCGGGCGCCGGCTGCGCCGGCTTGGCGGCATCCGCCAGGCTCGACTTGATTTCATCGCCGGCCTTTTTCAGCGGATTCAGATGCTTCTTGATGTCGTTGGTCGGATTCATCGAGCGAGCCGTGTCGATCACCGATTTGACATCGTCCAACTCCGCTTCCTTGATCGCCTCATCGAACTGCCGGCGAAAATCGCCGGCCATCGCCCGCAGCTTTCCCGTGGTGCGCCCGAATGTACGCAGCATCCGGGGCAGATCCTTGGGACCCACGACCAAGACCAGCACGATCGCGACCACGAGCAGTTCCGGCCAACCGATATCGAACATGCGTTTTCCAGCCCGTCACCGGCCCGCTTTGGCCATCAGGATTTCTTAGCTTCTTCCGTGGATTTCGACGCGGCTTCGTCGGCACGATGCTCGACGGTCTTTGCTGCTTCCGCTTCGTCTTCCGACATGCCCTTCTTGAAGCTCTTGATGCCTTTTGCGACGTCGCCCATCAACTCCGGGATCTTGCCGCGGCCAAACAGCAGCAGAACCACCACGAGCACGATGATCCAGTGCCAAATCGAAAAGCTACCCATTTCAACCTCGTTATAATTCTTTTCCAGATGTCTGACTTATGTGTTTTCGGTTCCGGTTTCAAACAAAACCGCTTCAGACTTTCTGATAGCGAGTCCGCTATCCGCCTGCCACGGCGAACTCGCGCGATGCCCCAACAAATTGAGTCGAACAAGACGGTTGCAGCACCGTCACGACGCCAAAGAAGCGCCCTAATACCACCCGCCCGGGGTTAGCGCCATTCTTTTCGCAAGCGGGGCTTCGAGGAGTCGGCTGGCAAGCGCTGCCTAGTCCTCTTCCACTTTCGGTGTCAGCAGCCCGAGTTCTTCCAGGTCGATGTCGGTCAGCGGATCCTCGTCCTCGGTCAGCAAGTCGGGATCCGCGGGCGGTTGCGGGATCGAAAAATTCGACGGCATCCGCGACGACAGAAGGCCGGCGCCCTTCAACTCGTCCATTCCCGGCAGGTCACGGATTTCCTCCAGGCCGAAGTGATCGAGGAAATGCTCCGTCGTACCGTAGGTGACGGGCCGACCCGGCGTACGCCGACGCCCGCGCAGGCGGATCCAGCCTGTCTCAAGCAGGGTATCCAGCGTACCCTTCGAGGTCTCCACACCACGGATTTCCTCGATTTCGGCGCGGGTTACCGGCTGGTGATAGGCTACGATCGCCATCACCTCGAGCGCCGCGCGCGACAGTTTCTTCTGCTGCACCGCCTCGCGGTTCATCAGAAATGCCAGGTCGCCGGCGGTCCGGAACGCCCAGGCCTCCCCGACGCGCAGGAGATTGACGCCACGGTTTTCATAGGTCGACGCCAATTCGGTCATCAAGGCAGGGATGTCGAGACCGGCGGGCAGCCGATCGGCAAGCAGTTTTTCCGAAACAGGCTCGGCCGAGGCGAACACCAGCGCTTCAGCCATCCGCATGCCTTCCATGAGTTGCAGGCGCGCAGCAGGGTTTTCCTCCGCCGTACCGAAGTCCGCTTCATCGACGAAATCCTGGCCGGGGTTTGCAATCGATGTCTGTCCGCCGTCATCCATGATGGGCCTCGTCTGGCTGGGGATCGCGGCGCGCGGGCCGCGTACGAAGAAACAGCGGTGCGAAGGGCCGCTCCTGGCGCATGTCCAGATGCCCCTCCCGCACCATTTCCAGGCTGGCGGCAAAACTGCTGGCCAGCGCTGTCGCCCGCTCCTCGGGGCGCACAAGGTAGTCGATCAGGAAGCTGTCGAGCGCGGTCCAGTCCGCGACCTCGCCGATCATGCGGGCGAGCATGGTGCGCGCATCCTTGAGCGACCAGACAGTTCGCCGGGCGATCCTGACCGCCGTCACCGCCTGGCGCTGGCGCTGGCTGGCATAGGCCGTCAGCAAATCGTAGAGCGAAGCGGAATAATCGCAGCGCGTATCGACGATCACCGCTTCCGGCATGCCGCGCGCGAAAATATCGCGTCCCAACCGGTTGCGGTTGATGAGGCGCGATGCGACATCGCGCATCGCCTCGAGCCGTTTCAGGCGGAATTGCAGGATTGCCGCCATTTCCTCGCCGGATTGCTCTTCCTCATTGGCCGGCCTGGGAATCAGCAGCTTGGATTTCAGATAGGCAAGCCAGGCGGCCATGACGAGATAGTCGGCGGCTACCTCCAGTTTCAGCGCCCGGATCGTTTCGATGAAGGCGATATATTGTTCCGCCAGCGCCAGGACCGAAATCCGGGTCAGATCAACCTTCTGGGTGCGGGCAAGGTGCAGCAGCAGGTCGAGCGGCCCCTCGAAGCCTTCGACGTCGATGAGCAGCGCCGGGCCGTCGGGGCGCAGGTCTTGCGTCCCCTCCCAGAGGTTCTCCATAGGTGCGGGTTTGCCCGCCTTGCCGTTCACCGTTGCTGTCATCACCCTCGCCGCTCAGGCGACCGCCTTGAAACAGGCTGCGAATTCTTCGCGCAGCCGCGCCTCGTCCGCGCCGTCCTGATGTCCAAGTCCGGCCAGTGCACGCCTCGCCCGCTCGCCTGCCTTGCCCGCCAGCACCGGCGTAACGCCGGCCACGGCCTTCATCTCGTCCATCAGGCCGTTGCAGTGAAGCACGACATCGCACCCGGCGGCAAAGATTGCACCGGTCCTGGACGCGAAATCCCCAGAAAGTGCCTTCATGGACACGTCGTCGCTCATCAGCAACCCGTCGAAGCCCAACTCGCCGCGGATGGTCCCGGAAATGACCTTTGCCGAGGTCGTCGCCGGTCTGTCTGCGTCGAGCGCGGCGTAAACCACATGGGCGGTCATGGCCACGGGAATATCATTGAGCGCCTTGAACGGCGGGAAGTCATGCGCACGCAGTTCCTCGACCGGGGCATCGACCACCGGCAATTCCAGATGGCTGTCCGCATGGGCGCGCCCGTGGCCCGGTATGTGCTTGATGACCGGAACCACGCCGCCTGCAAGCAGCCCTTCCGCGGCGGCCCGTCCCATGGCGGCGACGATTTCGGGATCCTTGCCGTATGCCCGGTCGCCGATCACGTCATGCGCGCCTTCAACCGGCACATCGAGAACCGGCAGGCAATCGGCCGTGATTCCGTAGCGCAACAAATCGAAGGCATGCAACCGCGACATCAGCCATGCCGCACGCAGACCAGCCTCCCTGTCGTATCTGTAGAGGGCACCAAGCGCGGCGGCTGTCGGATAGCCGGGGGCCATAGGCGGCTTCAAGCGCTGCACCCTGCCGCCTTCCTGATCGATGAATACCGGCGCGTCGTTGCGGCCCACGGCCGCGCGCAGATCGGCGACGAGTCCGCGCAACTGGTCGCCGTCTGCGATGTTGCGGGCAAAGAGGATGAACCCCCACGGCCGTTCGGCGCGAAAGAACACCTGTTCGTCCGCTGTCAGACGGGTACCCGAAGCACCCAGGATCATGGCCTTTGATTCGCTCATTGTCGAAGCTTAGACCTTTTCGGCACGTCTTTGAATCCTCGCTTTTCTGGGACTTGCCGAGCGTCCCTGAAGGCAAAAGAGCCGCCCATGGGCAGCCCCCTTCGTATCTGGTGTTCAAACCGTCAGCGCTTGGGCAGGCAGTCGCCGCCGGCAGCCTTGATCTTCTGGCACAGACCGGCCGCATCGCTCCAACTCTGCGCCGGGATGTTGACCCGGTACCAGGTTTGCCCGCGGACATCGGCGGCGACGATATTCACTCCGCGTCCCGAGATCAGGCTACCGTAGCGCTTGAGGTCGTTGCGGTAGGAAACCTGCGCCAGGTCGGGCGATGAGTGCGACGATATCTGGACCCAGGCGGGCGATGTATTGCTGCTCCCAGCCGCCGTATCCGCCAGCGCTGCCTGGGTGTTGGCCGACTGGCCGGTGGTTCCGGTGCGCCCGATGATGTTGACGGGCTGATTGGCCGGCCGCGAGGCAATGACCGGCGCATTGGTCGGCACGGCGGCGGCGGGCGCAGGCTTGGCGCTCGGCTCTGCATCCTGGATGGCCGCTTGCTGCTCCACCTTCACAGCCGGCGCAACCGGCGCAATCGGTTCCGGTTCGGCGCTCGCAGTATCGGACGCCGCGGCATTGGGCCGCGCCTGGGGAACGGGAACGCCGGCATCCTGAGGCACGGCTTCCGGTTCTGCTTCGGCTTCGGACGACTCGGCTGCCGTGTCGGCCGGGGCGGGACTCTCGCGCTGGACCAGCGTTCCGTCCGGCTGGACGACAAAGGTTTTCACCCGGCGCGGCGCGACGGCGATGATGTCCCCGTCCGCCTGCCCCCCCGAATCTGTCAGGGCCGGATCGATGCGATCTTCCGATTTGGGTGCGCCGCCGGCGGGTGTCCCCACATCGGACGGCGTGTCGGTAACCGGTGCGCTGGCGACGTCGATCGGCTCCTCACCGGTCGTCACCAGTGTCTTTTGCTCCGGATCACCATTGGCCTGTGCTCCAGCAACCTGTTCGTAAACCTTCTTGTCGGCGTTCGGCACCTGCGTTCCACCGGGATCGGCCGGCTTGACCTTCACGGGTTCCGGATCGGCCCGCACGATTGCCGGTTCGCCGCCATTGTCGCCTCCACCCGAGGTCAGCGTGAACGCGCCGACCGCCCCAAGAACGACTATCCCGGCCACGGCGGCGGCAATCATAAGGCCCTGCCGGTTGCGTTCCCTTGCGGGCCTGCCTTTCTGCCGCCCACCGCCTGCTGCTTCCGAGTAGAGGTCCTCATCCGTGGTGCCGCGACCGATTTCCTGCGTGGCTCGCATCACAGCGGCCAGCGCGGCCTCCTCGCTGTAATGCCCGCCGGAATCGTCCTGCCGCTCGTCCAGGTCAAATCCCATCTGCGAGAATTCCTCGGCAAAGTAGGATTCAAAATCGCTTCCCTCCCCGGACTCAAGCGGCCGGGCGACCGCGGTCGCCTCGTTCATTTCCGGGGCTTCTTCATACCCGGTATCGTAACCACCCAGCGGATCGGCAGCCTGTACCACTGTTTCGGGCTCGAAATCCGGAATATCGAGATCGCCGGTCTCCGGAACGATTCCGTCATCAATCTCCGTCGTCTCGATCTCGGGAACATCGTATGCGTTGGCCGCTGCGACATAGGCGGGCGGCGTGGCATCGCTGCCGTCATCCCGCAAATCGAACGTGTCCTCGATCGCGACGGCCAGTTCGCCGTCGCTCTCGCCCGGCGCAAAGTTGCCATCGCCGGCGTCGTCCATTTCGTAGGTCGCGGGATCAAGATCGAGCGCCTGATCGAAATCGTCACCGTCCGGCGTACCGCTCCATGGAGTGTCGGCGTCGGCCTGTGCGGTGGCCGGTTCCGGCGCGCTGTCATCCATCTCCAGTTCGGCAAGCAGTTCGTCGTCCAGAAAACTCTGGTCGAGGAAGGCATCCTCGTCGAAGTCGGCCATTTCGCCGACATCGCCGGCGTATTGTTCGGTATCGGGGGCTGCCGTATCGTCGGTCGCTGGTGCGCCGGCGCCGGTCTCCGACCACAGGTCGGCTGCCGGCTGCGCTGTCTCGAATGGCGGCACCTGGCGTAGCTCGTCGGGCCGTCCGAAGTCGCTGTCGAAGTCCGTTCGTTCGTCGTAGGTATCCCACTCGTGCTCCAGACCGGGGCGCGAGGATTCATCACCAGCGAATGAAACTTCAGCGCGGTCGTCCGAGCGGTCGCGGGTCCCGTAATTCGGGGAATCCTCGATACCGGCTAAAGAAGCCTTGATGTCGTCAAATGCCGTCGTTTCGAGGTCATCTCCCACCAGTGTCTCATCCGTCACGCTGGAATCGACCGGTTCCTGCCAATCCTGGAAAGCGCCGGTTTCGTCCGGATCATGATCGGAAAACGCGCGCTCGAGCGCGGCAAGATCGGCCGCCAGCAGTTCCTCGTCCTCGTCGATGGCTTCCTGCGTGGCGGGCTCTCCAGCCATTGCCGGCGCATCGCCATACGCATGGCCGATGGTATCGGCGGACGCGGATTCGCGATCGTCCAGACTGAACATCTCGTCGAGCAACGGATCGCCGGTTCCGGTCGACCCGGATACGGCTTCAGACTCGACATTGCTGCCGGCAAATGCCTCGGACCGCATGTGCGGGGTTTCCGGCTCGCCCGTGGCTGGCGCATCACGGGAACCGGCCACGCTTTCGACTTGGCGTTCGGCGGGAGGCCATGTATCGGAATAATCGAAATCAGGTGCCGCATTCGACTCGAAGCGACCCTTCTCAGCGGTATCGGCCTGCGCGGGCTCGGAGAATTCGCCAAGCATTTCCTGCTCGAGGTCGATTCCGAAATCTTCCTCAACCGGCCGTACCGCGACCTTGTCGAAGCTCTGCGGCCCCATGATACGGGCGAGCTCCAACATCGGATCGTCGTCGTCAAGTGTGGCGCTCGGGTCGTGCCTGTATTGGTTGCTTTCCGCCATACTCAGTCCAGTACACCTTACTTCCGCAGGCGGGCGCGCCCTTGGTCAACTTGGCCGTTACCAGCGCATTGTGGGCAAAAGGTGACAGGTTCGGAAGCGGTTATCTAGCGCATTTCTTGTGGCGCATCAGCTCCGATTATCCCGAGACCGGACGTAAGCACGTCCGACACGGCCTGCACCAGTCCCAGCCTGGCACGGGTCAATTCTGGTTCGTTAGCCTTAACAAAGCGTAAGTCGGAGTTGTCTGTCCCCCGATTCCAGTGGCCATGCAATGCACTTGCCAGGTCGTAGAGGTAAAATGCCAGGCGATGCGGCTCCAGCGCGGTCGCCGCCGTCTCGATCAGGCGCGGGTATTCGGCGAGCTTGCGGATCAGCGCGACCTCGCCCTCGTCGCTCAGCAAATGGACATTTGCGCGCAACCCGTCCCGCTCGGCGACTTCGGCGCCGAACTGCTCCACCGCCTGGCGGAATACCGAGTGACAGCGCGCCGAGGCATATTGCACATAGAATACCGGATTGTCCTTCGACTGCTCGGTAACCTTGGCGAAATCGAAGTCGAGCGGCGCGTCCGCCTTGCGGAAAAGCATCATGAAACGCACCGGATCGCGTCCGACCTCCTCCACCACTTCCCGCAGGGTGATGAATTCGCCGGCCCGCTTGGACATCTTCACCGGCTCGCCACCGCGGAACAACCGGACCAGTTGGGTAAGCAGGATCGTGAGTTCCAGCGTACCGCCCGAAATCGCCCGCGCCAAAGCTTCCATGCGCCTGACGTATCCACCGTGGTCGGCTCCAAGCACGAAGATCATCTTCTCGAAACCGCGATCGAACTTGTCTTTCATGTAGGCGACATCAGCGGCGAAATAGGTGAACGAACCGTCCGACTTGACCAGCGGCCGGTCGACGTCGTCGCCCGCTTCGGTGGAGCGGAACAGCGTCTGCTCGCGGTCCTCCCAGTCGTCGGGCATTTCGCCCTTGGGCGGCGGCAACCGGCCCTCGTAGACAAACCCCCTGGTCCGCATGTCGTCCATCGTCCGTTCGATCCGCGACTTGCCGCCTTCGCGGGCATGCAACGCGCGTTCGGAAAAGAACACTTCGTGGGTGACATTGAGCGCGGCGAGGTCCTCGCGGATAACGTCCATCATCATGTCGATGGATTTGTCGCGGACGATTGCCAGGGCCTCGTCGGAATCCATTTCGAGCAATGCCGGGCCGTGGGCGCGGGCCAGCGCCTCGCCGACAGGAACCAGATAATCGCCGGGATAAAGCCCGGCCGGGATTTCGCCAATGTGCTCCCCGAGCGCCTCGCGATAACGCAGCAGCACCGAACGCGCCAGCACGTCGATCTGAACGCCGGCATCGTTGATGTAGTACTCCTTCGTCACATCATAGCCGGCGAAGGATAGCAGGTTGGCGAGCGCATCGCCGACCACGGCGCCACGGCAATGGCCGACATGCATCGGTCCGGTCGGGTTGGCCGAGACGTATTCGACATTGACCTTCTTGCCGCCACCGGCGAGCGAGCGGCCATAATCCGTCGCGGCATCGAGAATACCGGCAAGGTGGCGATGCCAGAAGGCATCCGCGAGGCGCAGATTGATGAAACCTGGTCCCGCGATCTCGGCGGAGGCAACATCCGTGTCGCTCCTGAGTGCACTGGCGACCTGTTCGGCGAGTTGGCGCGGGTTCTGGCCGACCTGCTTGGCCAGCACCATCGCCACGTTGCAGGCGACGTCGCCATGACTGGGATCGCGCGGCGCCTCGACGGCCACGCGCGACAAGTCCAGCGCACTGCCGTCTTTTGTTTGCAAATCAAGTGCTTCAATGACTTTTTGAAATCGCGCTGTGAAGTCGGCGAAGATATTCATGCTCAAGGTCCGGTTCTATAAGCGTGCCGCAAGGGACTGCGGCGGCAAACGCCGGCATGCGCCTAGCCCAAATGCAGCTTGCGGTCAAACAACCGCTCGTATTCGGCCAGGGCGTAATTGTCGGTCATGCCGGCAAGGAAGTCGGCGACATGGCGCGCCCTGGCCTTTTGCGAGGCATGGTCCAGGCCCTCGCGCCAGCCCTGCGGCATGGCGCGCGGGTCGGCCATGTAGGCGTCGAAAAGCTCGCGCACAATGCGGTCGACCTGTTTGCGCACCTCGACGACGCTCGGATGGCGGTACATCCGCGCGAACAGGAAGGTCTTGAGCGCCCTGTCTGTCTCGCGCATTGCGGCGGAAAAGCCGACGACCGTTTCGCCGCAGGCGCGCAATTCGTCCACGCTTTGAGGGTTGATCCGCGCCAGGGCTTCCTGGGCGGTGGCGATGACATCCTCCACCATGGCGGTGATCTGGCGGCGCTGGAACTCGTAACTCATGCGCACGGCCTCAAGACCCGGATAGCG
The DNA here is from genome assembly GCA_019912385.1 of Notoacmeibacter sp. Classification (GTDB taxonomy): domain Bacteria; phylum Pseudomonadota; class Alphaproteobacteria; order Rhizobiales; family Rhizobiaceae; genus JAIOIW01. Next base: position 14,185 of record JAIOIW010000105.1, read on the forward strand.
CGCGCGCACATCGCCCAGGATCTCCGCCACGAACGGCACCTCGCTCTCGAGGTCTTCCAGGTCGAACAGGCCGGCGCGCACGCCGTCATCGATATCGTGGGTATTGTAGGCAATGTCGTCGGCAATCGCGGCCGCCTGCGCTTCGGCGCCGGCATGGGTTGCGAGGCCGATCGGAAACATCTGGTCGAAATCCAGGATCGTCTGCGGCACCGGCTTGCCGGCCGGGCTGCCGTCGGCCTTGAGCAACGGGCCGTTGTGCTTGACCAGGCCCTCCAGCGTTTCCCAGGTGAGATTCAGCCCGTCGAACTCGGCGTAGCGGCACTCCAGCCGGGTGACGACCCTGAGCGACTGGGCATTGTGGTCGAAGCCGCCGAATTCGGCCATCTTGGAGTTGAGCGCATCTTCGCCGGTGTGGCCGAAGGGCGTGTGGCCGAAGTCATGAACCAGTGCCACCGCTTCGGCCAGGTCTTCGTCGACCTTGAGCGCGCGGGCAATGGCGCGGGCGATCTGCGCGACCTCGATCGTATGGGTGAGCCTGGTCCGGAAGTGATCGCCCTCGTGGGCGACAAATACCTGCGTCTTGTGCTTCAGCCGGCGAAACGCGGTGGAATGAATGATGCGGTCGCGGTCGCGCTGGAACGGGGTGCGGGTGCGGCTTTCGGTTTCGGCGTAGAAGCGGCCGCGCGAATGCGCCGGATCGCTCGCGAAAGGCGCGCGCGGCCTGTAGCCGAAGCCGATGTCACCGAGTTCCATGCAGAAGCCGCCCCTGGGTGTTGGGTCCGGACCCTCGTTTCCGCCCGCCAGCGCCGCGACAGTTGACGGACCGCCCGCAGCTTCATACCTATGGTACAAATGCCATTGCAAGGTGAAAACCGATGAGCCAGGACGCAGCGACAGCCATGAAGGGCGTGACGATCTCGGAGCCGGCGGCGAAGCGCATCGTCAAGGTGCTGGCCGCCGAACCGGGGAACACGGCCTTGCGCATCTCGGTTGAAGGTGGCGGATGCTCGGGATTCTCCTACAAGTTCGAGCTCACCGGCACACGCAACGACGACGACAAGGTCTTCACCCGCGACGGCGCTACCGTGTTCATCGACGAGATTTCCCTGGTCTATATGGGCGGCGCGGAGATCGACTTCGTCGATGACCTGATGGGTCAATCCTTCCAGATCAGGAATCCCAACGCCGTGGCCTCGTGCGGCTGCGGAACCAGCTTTTCGGTCTGAATCCACCGATACGATTTCGCTGCTGCGACCAACAAAAAGGCCCGGGAGCGATCCCGGGCCTTTTTCATGAATGCGCCTCGGATCAATCCGAAAAGCCCTTGAGACCGCTGATCTGCGTTTCGTTGTCGGCATCGGTATCGAGATCCTCAGGCAGCACCAGGTTGAGGACGATAGCGATTGTCGCTGCGGGCAGCAGACCCGATGTGAGCAGAATCTGGACGGTCCGGTTGAGGTGCTGCAATGCATCCGGCTCCAGTTGCAACCCCAGCCCCACCGACAGCGCGACCGCGAAGATCACCATGTTGCGGCGGTTCCACTTGACGTCCGACAACATGTTGACGCCGGCGGCGGCCACCATGCCGAACATCACGATCACGCCCCCGCCAAGCACATGGATCGGCACGGTTGCGACAATCGCACCGACCTTCGGAATGAGGCCGCAGGCAATCAGGAACAGCGCGCCGATGGTCACCACATGGCGGCTCATGACGCCGGTCATGGAGACGAGCCCGACATTCTGGCTGAACGAGGTGTTCGGCAGGCCGCCGAACACGCCTGCCACGGCCGTGCCGAGACCGTCAGCGAATGTCGCTCCGGAGATTTCCTTGTCGGTCGCTTCGCGGCCGGCGCCACCCTTGGTGATGCCCGATGTATCGCCGACCGTCTCGATGGCCGAAACGATCGCCATGAAGCACATGCCGATGATGATCGCCCCGTCGAACGAGAAACCCCATTTGAACGGAACCGGCAGGGCAAAGGCGGCGGCGTTGCCGACATTGGCGAAGCTCACCTGGCCCATGGCCAGTGCCACCACATAGCCGGCCAGCAGGCCAACCAGAACCGCGGCGACCGAAATGAAACCCCTGGTGAAGAATTTCAGAGCCAGTGTCACCAGGATGACGACGACGGCCGGGCCCCACATCGCCAGCGAGCCATAGGCAGGCTTGCCGATCAACGGCACGCCGCCGGCGGCATACTGAACACCAACCCTGATCAGCGCCAGTCCGATCATCAGCACGATCAGGCCCGTCACCAATGGCGGCAGCGCGAAGCGGATGCGCCCGATGACAAAACCGAGGCAGAAATGGAAAAGGCCACCGATGAGTACGCCGGTCATCAAGCCGGCCATTCCGCCGACGCCCGCGCCGGCAACGGCCGGAATCATGACCGGCAGGAAAGCAAATGACGTCCCCTGGACGATTGGCAGACGTGCGCCGACCGGTCCGAAACCGATCGTCTGAAACAGGGTTGCGATACCGGCAAACAGCATCGACATCTGGATCATGTAGATCATGTTCGGGAAATCCGGCGAATTCGACCCGAAGCCGAAGCCCGCCGCACCCGCCACGATAATCGCCGGTGTGACGTTGGAAGCGAACATGGCCAGTACGTGCTGAATACCGAGAGGCACGGATTGCGCCAAGGGTGGCATGTAGTCCGGATCGCGAAGGCGTTCGCGCAAATCGATAGCTGCGTCGGTCATTGAATGTACCCCTCATCTGTGGTCTCTTGCATATGACTTCCCCGATCACGGAGAGACCATTGCGAAGCTTCTCCCGCACATCGGGAAATCACTATCCATTTTTTCTTGAAAGTGTCGCCTCCGATCCATGAAAATCGCCACCTGGAACATCAACGGCATCAAGGCCCGCCTCGACAACCTTTTGACATGGCTGGAGGAATCTAAGCCCGACATCGTCTGTCTGCAGGAAATCAAGTCGGTCGACGAGGCCTTCCCGCGGCTCGAAATCGAGGCACTGGGCTATCATGTGGAAACCCATGGGCAGAAGGGCTTCAACGGTGTTGCCCTGTTGTCGCGCACGTCGCCGGAAGAGGTGAGTCGCGGCCTTCCCGGTGACAGGAGCGACGAGCAGGCCCGCTTCATCGAAGGCGTCTTTTCGACACGCGGGGGCGTCTTGCGCATCGCCTCCCTTTACCTGCCGAACGGAAACCCGGTCGATTCCGACAAGTTCGCCTACAAGCTCGCGTGGATGGAGCGCCTCGAGCGTTTTGCCACCGAGCGCCTCGCACTGGAGGAACCGTTGGTCCTTGCAGGCGACTACAACGTCATCCCCGAGCCGAAAGATTGCCACGACCCGAAGGCATGGGAGGGCGACGCGCTGTTTCGCCCCGAAAGCCGGGCCGCCTTGCGAAGCTTAGAGGATCTCGGCTTCACCGATGCGCTTCGCGCCGTTTCCGACGAACCGGGCCTGTATACGTTCTGGGACTACCAGGCCGGCGCCTGGCAGAAGAACAATGGCATCCGCATCGACCATCTGTTGCTGTCACCGGAAGCGGCCGACCTGCTTGAAAGCGCCGCGGTGGAAAAGCATGTCCGCGCCTGGGAGAAGCCATCAGACCACGTTCCGGTTGCCATCGAGCTGAATATCGGTGACGCGGGATAGCGCGTCGTCGCGTTGCATCCCCTGCGCGGACTCGGAATATGGCACCGTAACTGCTATCATGCGCCATGCGCAGGATATCCGTTATGTTCTCTGCCCTTTTTCTCGCCCTCGGCGCGGCAGGTGGCACACATGCGGGCGGTGACAGCACCTGCCAATGCAAGGCCAACGGCAACAGCTACGATCTCAATTCCGTGGTGTGCATTCGCAACGGTTCGCTCAGCTTCCTAGCGCGTTGTGAAATGGTGCTGAACAACACGGCATGGAAAAAGCTTTCCGACAACTGTCCATATTCGAACAATGATCGGATGCCGGAACCTGCAGCAGTTGCCGCCGAAACGCAGATGTGCGAGCCGGCGCGCTGGCTCGGCAGGACCAAGCCCTTGCAATCGTTGGCGCAGACCACGGACGTCGCAGGCGTTGCCATGCCCAAATAGCCTTCCGGACAGGTTTCATGTTTCAAATGATGACAGGGGGGAGCGGCGGTCAGCGATAGCCGTTCTTCAGGATATCCTCGGCAAGCGCAATCGCAGTGCGGCGGTCGTTTTCCGCGGCCAGGCCGAACGCCTCTTCCTGGATCGAACGGATCCAGTCGCGGTCGACCGGATTGGCGCGCTCCAGCGCCGCCGTCAGCATGGCAAGACCGCGCACGACCTTGCCTTTCTGGAACAGCAGGTTTCCCAGCACGGCCTGGGCCTGGTAGTGTCCCTTGCTCGCCGCCAGGCCGAGCCAGCGTGCCGCCTGCTTGACGTTCGCCGTCCCGCCCTCGCCGTCCAGCATCATTTTGCCGACTTCGAACTGCGCTTCGGAGTTTCCGTAGATCGAGGCGGCCTGAATGTAGAGGTCACGCGCCATGCCCGGATTGGCCTTGACCGGCGATTTGGGAATTCCACGACGGATATAACCGGCCAGGGCGACGAGAGCATCGGAAACATAGTTCTCGTCAGGACTACCCGGGTCGGTACCCAATTGCACGATGCGACTGAAAATCTTGAAAGCCTCGTAGTCGTCGCGACTGACCCCGTCGCCGTCGGCATACATGTGGGCGAGTTTCCAGCGCGCGCCGGCGTGGCCGTTTTCCGCGGCGTAGCGGTAGGCTTCCACGGCTTCCTGCTTGTCACCGCTCTTGTAAGCGTCGAACCCGAACCGGAATGCCGCCCAGGGGTCGGTACCAGCCTTGACTCCACGGAGATCGCCGGCCTGCGCAAAACAGATCTGCATGGCGATCGCCACGGTGGCGAGCGCCAGGACCGACCTCATCTGCGAGATCGCACGGGGATTTCCAATCGAGGTCGCGGTACCGATGCCCATCAGGTTCTGACTGTATCCTGCCGTCTTGCCGGCCTACGCTTCTACTCTTGAGCGCCACTGCGGCCGGCAACGCTATCCCCCGGCCCGTGACGCAACATTGCCGTGCTCCGGTTTTGTGGCGCAAAAGCGGCAATAAGTGCCCCGACCCTTCCAGCCAGATTCATGATTCGAAACTGTTGCCGAATCAACACATCCGGCACTTGCCGGGCGGAATGCGGCGATCAACCGTCCTGTCGGCGCGGCCTTTCGGCCCCGGCGACGAGCGATGCGACAACCGAACCGCCGATGATCAGGGCGGTCACCGCGAGCGCGAGGACCGAGGGAATCTCGAAGAATCCGGCCAAGAGCATCTTAGCGCCGATGAACATGAGCACCAGCGACAGCCCGGTCTGCAGATATTCGAAATCGCGCATCATCCCCGCCAGGACGAAAAAGAGGACACGAAGGCCAAGGATGGCAAAGACATTGGAGGAAAAGACGATAAACGCGTTGTCGGAGATCGCCAGCACGGCAGGAATTGAATCGACGGCGAAAACGAGATCGGTCGCTTCCACGGTTACCAGCACGACGAACAACGGAGTCATCCACAGCGTGCCGTATTCCTTGACGAAAAAGCGGTTGCCCCTGAAGCTCTGTGTGCATCGCCCGGACTTGTGGAGCTTCCTGACAATCCAGCTCTTGCCGGGATCGATCGAGCTCGCGTTGTGCCGGAGCATCTTGAAGCCCGACCAGAGCAGCAGAAGGCCGAGCGCGTAGCCGATGGCCTTGAAATTGTCGACCAGATGGACGCCCGGCACGATCAGCGACAGGCGCATGGCGATCGCGCCGGCGATACCATAGAACAGCACGCGGTGTTGGGCCTCCGGCGGTACGCCGAAATGGGCGAAAATCAGCGCGATGACGAAGATGTTGTCGAGGGACAGCGCCTGTTCGACGAGATAGCCGGTCAGGAATTCCGCTCCCCTTCCCGGACCCTCGAATGCGAACACGCCGACGGCAAAGGTCATCGCCAGCGTGAAATAGCCCGCCAACGTCAACAGCGCGTTGCGTGTCGACATCACTGCAGCCCTGCGGTGAACGACGAACAGGTCGAAGGCCAGGATCAGGGCGACAAATACCAGGAAACCGGGCCAGATCCAGGGGCTGGAAATCATCTGTTGGTCCGGGTCCTTTCACCGGCCGGTCTGACCGCACATGGATACGGTGCCCGTATCACCGGGATGCTAGCGCTTATGTGTGCCGGTCCGGCTTGCATTGCAAGGCCGGCGAGCGATTTGATCGGTGCCGACACGCACGGGAGGATCCCGAGAACAGGAAATGATCGGGATGACAACGACTGAAGTACCCGGAAGAATGCCGGCAAGGAGAACAGAACCTGGCCTTGAACGAACTGGCGAGTTGCAATCGTTTGAAGCTGAACGGCGGCGGGCCCTCAGCCCGCCTCACTTACCCGGGCAAGAGCGGTTTCCAGCCTGGTTTTGGCCGCTTGCGCCTCGTCAAGCTTTTCGCGCTCCGCTTCGACCACCTCGGACTTGGCGTTGGCGACGAACTTTTCGTTGCCAAGCTTCTTTTCGATCTTCGCGGCCTCATCAGTTGCCTTTGCAACGGCTTTCTCAAGCCGTGCGCGCTCGGCCGCTATGTCGATCAGGTCGCCGAGCGGCAGGCAGGCCGTCGCCTCGCCCACGACGATCTGGGCCGAACCCTTCGGCGCATCGCTCGCATGCGACATGCTTTCGATCCGCGCCAGCCGGGCGATTGCCGCGTCGTGACGTTCCAGGCGCTCTCTTGTCAGTTCGCTCGCACCCACCATGACCAGCGGCGCCTTCGCGCCGGGCGGAACGTTCATCTCGGCGCGCACCGAACGGATGCCGCCGATCAGGTCGACCAGCCAGTTGATATCGTCAGCCGCCTCGGCATCGGCAAATGACGGCTGCGGCCATCTGGCGTGACAGATAAGGCCATCCCGGTCCGCCGTGTGCGCCCAGAGCTCCTCGGTCATGAACGGCATGAAGGGGTGGAGCAACTTGTACGTCTCCTCCAGCACATGGGCCGCGCAAGCCCGCGCTTCGGCCTTGGCCGCCTCGTCCGTGCCGCTGAACACCGGTTTCAGCAGTTCCAGGTACCAATCGCAGACCTGGTTCCACACGAAGCGGTAGGCGCTGCCGGCTGCTTCGTTGAACCTGTAAGTCTCGATGCCCTCGGTCACGGCTTTTGCCGTTCGTGTCAGTTCGGTGAGAATCCAGCGGTTGATAGTCAGCCTGGCGTCGCCAGGCACGAAGGCCGCATCCCGCGCCACGCCGTTCATCTCGGCGAAACGGGTGGCATTCCACAGCTTGGTGCCGAAATTGCGATAGCCGGCGATGCGCGCCGGATCGAGCTTCACGTCCCTGCCCTGCGCCGCCATGATGGCCAGCGTGAAGCGTAGCGCATCGGCGCCGTATTCGTCGATCAGCTCCAGTGGATCGATGACGTTGCCTTTCGACTTCGACATCTTCGCGCCATTCTTGTCGCGCACCAGCGCGTGCACATAGACGGTGTGGAACGGCTCCTCGTCCATGAAGTGCAGCCCCATCATCATCATGCGGGCAACCCAGAAGAAAATGATGTCGAAGCCGGTCACCAGCACCGAAGTCGGATACCAGGTGCCGAGCGCCGGCGTTTTGTCCGGCCAGCCAAGCGTCGAGAACGGCCACAGCGCCGAGGAGAACCAGGTGTCGAGCACATCCTCGTCCCGCTCCAGGATCTCGCCAGGCTTGAAATTCTCGAGCTTGTCCTCGACCCAGGCCTTCCACGGGCCTTCATGGGCGATGTAGTGCTGGATTGCTGCCTCGAGTGCGGTTTCCTCATCCTTCTCGACAAAAACCTGGCCATCGGGCCCGTACCAGGCCGGGATCTGGTGTCCCCACCACAATTGCCGGGAGATGCACCACGGCTGGATGTTCTCCATCCACTCGAAATAGGTCTTTTCCCAGTTCTTCGGCACGAACTTCGTCCGCCCGGACTTGACCGATTCGATCGCCGGCTTGGCAAGCGTCGCGGCATCCACATACCACTGGTCGGTCAGGAACGGCTCGATCGGCACGCCGCCACGGTCGCCGTGCGGCACCATGTGGACATGCGGCTCGATGCGGTCGAGGAAATCGCCTTCCTGCATTTTCGCGACGATCTCCTTGCGCGCCGCGAAGCGCTCCATGCCGTCGATTTCCTCGACGACTTCGAGCAGCTTGCCCTTCATCTCGAGGCCGGCGAGGAAATCGTCATTGTCGCGCAGCGTGACATGACCGTCGACGGTCATGATGTTGATCGCCGGTAGATGGTGGCGTTTGCCGACCTCGAAATCGTTGAAGTCGTGCGCCGGCGTCATCTTCACCGCGCCCGTGCCTGCTTCGGGGTCCGGGTACTCATCGGCGACGACCGGAATGCGCCGGCCGACAAGCGGCAGGATGCAATGTTTGCCGACCAGCACCTTGTAGCGGGAATCGTCGGGATGGACGGCGACGCCGGTGTCGCCCAGCATCGTTTCGGGCCGGGTCGTCGCGACGACAAGATAGTCGCGCGTTTCATGACCGGCCGGCTCGCCGTCGGAAGGCTTCCAGTCGCGTTTCTCGCCGTCTTCGCCGATGACGTAGGGATGCTCGTATGTCACGCCGTCGGCTAGCGGATAGCGGAAATGCCACAGATTTCCCTGGGTCTCGACCTGTTCGACCTCGAGATCCGAAATGGCCGTCAGCAGCTTCGGGTCCCAGTTCACAAGGCGCTTGTCCTTGTAGATCAGCCCTTCCTTGTAGAGCGAGACGAAGACCTCGATCACCGCTTTCGACAGGCCGTCATCCATGGTGAAGCGCTCGCGCGACCAGTCGCAGGAAGCGCCGAGGCGCTTCAACTGGTTGACGATCATGCCGCCGGACTCGTCTTTCCACTTCCAGACGCGCTCGACAAAGGCTTCGCGGCCCATGTCGAGACGCCCGGGTTCCTGGCGTTCCAGCAACTGGCGCTCGACGACCATCTGCGTCGCTATACCGGCGTGATCCATGCCGGGTTGCCACAACACGTTCTTGCCGCGCATACGTTCGAAGCGGATCAGGATGTCCTGCAGCGTGTTGTTGAGCGCGTGCCCCATGTGCAGCGAACCGGTGACATTGGGGGGCGGGATGACGATGCAATAGGGATCGGCGCCCTCTTGGGCGCCCGCACCGGCGCGAAAGGCATCCTCTGCCTCCCAGCGCTCTGCGATCTTCGGCTCGATGCCAGCGGCATCATAAGTTTTTTCAAGCATGGGAACGTCCGCGCATTGCCGGGGAATTCATAGGCGCGTGGTAAATCCGAACGGTGCCGTCAAGTCAACCGGCCCGTTGCCGCAATGCTGCCTTCCGGTAATGGCGATTTCAGGGAAAGCGCTTCTTTGCCTTGGCGGTCGCTAGCTTCTTGCCGCTGCCGTCGAACGCATCGACCGTGAACTGGTAGGTGTGCGGGCTCGGGGGACATGGACCGGTATAGCGAAACGCGCCGTAGGGGAGGTTTCCGCTCGACCCGCCGGGCCAGTTCACCGTCCCGCCGCCATGCGGATAGTTCGGCGCATCTAGGTCCACCATCCTGAACTTCAGCTTCTTCGCTCCCGCCGGCACCCCCGAGAGGCTCATCGGCGGAGAGTTCTTGTCGAAGCAATCCTTTGTCGACCCCCAGCTGAAACTGAGGCTCATGGCGGATGCCGGAACGGTTCCGGCCGTAATAACCGCGAGAAGCGCAATCGGAAAAATTCCGTTCATCGCCGATCCTCCATCTCGAACCGCCTTTCAGGCAATCCGGATGTGAGCGGCGAAGCATTGACGCCCGTCAACCGCCGCGCGCGATCCTCTCGATTTCCTCGCGCACGAGACGCTCCACCAGCAGCGGCAGGTTGTTGTCCAGCCAATCCTGCAGCATGGGGCGCATCATCTCTTCCGCCATTTCGTCGAAAGAACGCTGGCGCGAGGCCATGAAGGCTTCCTTGAGTTCCTCGAAGGAGCCGGCAACCTGGCGCCCGGCCGCGGCCGAAATGATCGCCGGACGATCCTCCGGTCCCTTTTGCGCCACCTTCGCCTCGTCGGCTTGGGGGCGCTGTGTCCTGGCAGCCTCGGCATTCGAATTCACCGGGGGCGCCTTTTCAGCAGTCGCGGCCCTGCGCTCGGCAAGCTGCATCAGGACGTCCTCTTCGGGTTTCGCATCATCGGGTATGTCGAAATTCACGGATGACGTTTGTTCCTCGTCCGCCGCGAGTTCCTCCACCGCCGGCGCCGCAGTAGTGGCCTTTTCGTCGCGTTCGCGCACCAGCCTGCGCTGCACATCAGAAAGCGAAAACGGCGGGCTCTCCGGCTCCTGCCGCTCCACGCGCGCCTGCAAGGTCATCGAAGGAGCTTCCAGCGGATCACTTTGGATCGCATCGCGAAACGCCGATACCTCGGTTTCGTCGCGCGCGGGCGAAATCTGTTCCCCGGTCTCGACGCCGGTCGAGGCGCCACCCTCCGGGGCAGCGGCCTCCTCGAGGCCCTGTGAGCCATCGGTCTCCTCGATGATCTTGCGAATGGAGGCAAGAATCTCCTCCATCGAAGGTTCGCGTTGTGCGCTGCCAGCCTGTCCCATTTTCCTCGTCCGCCGCTCGAACTATTTCCCCTGCCCGCCGCCAGCAGGCTCGATGGCCCGCTGAAAGCGAATCATGGGGAGAGCGTACACAACCAAACGGACGAAAAGAATCCCCCGCAGGGGACCGTCTTGTCTTTCACACAACTTTGCGGAAATTCGCGCCGCCCGCGTGCTGCGGCCCGGCATCGGCACCCGGATCAGCGCCCATCCGGTGTGCGCAGCCCGTACCACTTGTCCTTGACGGCTTCGTAGTGTTCTTCGGGTTTGTATTCGGCAACGCCCAAGCGAAGCTTGGTCACGTTCAAGTCGCCGGTGGCGGAAAGTATGGCATAGCTCGCCACGACGACATTCCGTTCTGCATCGGCGAGATTGACCTGCGCGGAAATAACATCAGCCTGAGCGTTGAGCACGTCGAGCGTGGTGCGCTGACCCACATTGCGCTCCTCGATGACGCCATTGAGCGCCAGCCGGGCTGCTTCGACCAGTTGCCTGTTCGCCTGCACCGCCTCGACTGAAGCCTGGAACTGATTCCATGCCGATGAAATGTTTGCGCGCACCTGGTCGCGCACGACATCGACATTGATGCTCGCCTGGCCGAGTTGTTCCTTGGTCTGGCGAACCTGCGCCGAAGCCAGCCCGCCCTGATAGAGCGGTACCGTGATAGTGGCACCGATATTGGCGGAATTGTAGGTCGAACTGCCTGACGTCAGGGCCGATCCGCCGACCTGGTTCCGGTAGTTGCGCGACACGCCGGCGCTGGCGGAAACCTGCGGCAGGAACTGGCCTTCCTTGGATTTCACCGAATAGCGAGCCGCCTCGACGAGGTACTTGTTGGCGCGAATCGCCGGATGGTTCGCTTCGGCCCGCGCAAAAGCCTGGTCCAGGCTTTTCGGCATGCCTTGATAGGGTGGTGAAGCCGGGCTGAGCTTGCCGGGCGCCTCGCCAACGATCTGGCGGTAGGTCGCCTCGCTTGCCGCGGCCTGGGCCCTTGCAGCCGATAGCTGAGCGGTCGCCGCCGAGCGACTCGCCTCGGCCTGGGCGACATCGGTGCGCGTTCCCTCCCCGACCTCGAATCGCGACCGGGCGGCACGCACCTGCTCGTCGAGGAATTCGAGATTTCGCTTGCGCAGTACCGCGGTCTGCCGGTCGCGGATCACGTCCATGAACGCGCTCGCGGCATCGAACAGGACATTCTGGCCGGTATTGCGCAGGTTTTCCTGGGCGGCGAAGACATTTGCTTCCGCTGCCTTGACGTTGTTGCGCGTCTGGAAGCCGTCGAACAGGTTCTGCGAGAGTGTAATTCCGAACGAACCGGTCGTTATCCGCCCGCTACCGTCGGTGGAGGAATAATTGCCGGATACCGCGCCGGTGAGGCGCGGGCGGTAACCCGACTTCGCGATTGCGACGCCCTCATCGGTGACGCGGACACCAGCCCGCGCGGAATTGAGGCTTGAATTATTCTGATACGCTTTGACCAGCGCCGATTGAATAGTCTCCGCGGAAACGGGTGCCGCAACAATCGCGATTGGGGCCGCGGTCAGAAGGGCGAGGACTGTCTGTCGAAATATCTGCATGCTTCCACTCCCCCGGCACTCAGGCCGAATTGTCCGGTCCTTCCGGCCCGCACCAGGCCGGCAAGTCCTAGAACTCGAACACTTCCTCACGCTCGAACCCCGGCAATGGCTTTATTGCACAATTGAAAGCGCGGCGCCCCGAAACAAATCCGCCTTCCTTCAAATAAATCATCGCCATTCCCGCGTTACCCGTTCCCTCGACAGCCACTAGACGTCCCCCGTCCTTCAACTGGTCGAACAGCGCCTGCGGGATCGCCTCGACGGCACCATCGATGAGAATGGCGTCATAGGGCGCCTCGTCGGGATAACCGTCGCACAAGGGCGCGGTCAGTACAGCGACATTGTCATAACCCAACTCCGAAAGGGTGCGAGCGGCAGTTTCCGCTATCGCTTCGTCGCTTTCAAGGGCGATGACCGAACTGGCGATCCGCGACATCACAGCCGAAGCATATCCTGTTGCGCAGCCGACATCGAGCACGACGTCGCTTGGCCCCAGGTCCGCGAGCTGAATGAGCTTCGCCAATGGCGAAGGCTCCATCAGATACCGGCCGGGCGCAATCGCCAGATCTTCGTCGATATACGAGATCGGCCGCAGCTTCGCGGGGACGAAGGCTTCGCGCGGAACCTCCAGAAACGCATCGATGATGGGGAGCGACGTCACGTCGGTCGTGCGCAGCTGGCCGTCCACCATCTTCAGGCGTTTTTCGGAAAATTCGGTATCCATCACGTTTCGCTCGTCCCGGTGGTACGGGGCGGGCGCGTGACACGCTGCCCCGAGAAGGCATCTATTGGCGATGTTGGAGGCCTCGCCCGGAATCGAACCGGGGTGCAAGGATTTGCAGTCCTCTGCGTAACCACTCCGCCACGAGGCCTCGCTGCATCGCAACGTCGATCCTGTTAACAGAGCGACATCCGGGCGACAAGCGCCTTTTGAGGATGCAGGGCGGGCCGGTCAACCCTTTACACCGCTATGTTGCAAGCCGGTCACCGGGTCCCGTTCTCGTTGCCGGTTTTGCCGTTGCCGTTGCGCCGCGCGAATTGCACCGCGATGCGGCGGCGCCAGCGACGGATAGCATGGGAATCATAGGACAATATGATCAGGCCGAGCGGAATCATCCAGAAGCCGATAACGGGGAGGAATCCGAAAAAACCCAGGATGACGAGGGCAATCCCGGTCAATCGGCGTGCCGGCGCGGACCGCGGGATGCGGTAGTGATTTCCAAACAGGCGGATCCTGGGATGCGGCCGGTCTGCTTCCGGATCGCTCCGGCTTTTCGTCGAGTCTTGCGGTTCCACGCTCGCTTCCGCCCTGATATGATCGCTCGTGCGGCCTTATATGAAGACGCACGCGGCTGATTTCGAGAGCCGTGGCGATGTCGGAGATATTTTTGTAAAAGGAGCTTGGCAAGCGGGAACCGTCTTTGCTATAGGCACCGCACGCTTGTGAGCAAGGCCATTCCCCGGTAGCTCAGTGGTAGAGCAACCGGCTGTTAACCGGTTGGTCGCTGGTTCGAATCCGGCCCGGGGAGCCACTACATCCAAACTATTGTTAAGCCTCGCTTTTCATTGATTTCGCTGAGCGATTTCAATGGCGTTCAGGCTTTCCCGACAAGCAGAGACTGATTTCCGGCGGCGAATTGCGCGCGGATTCACGCAAAGTCACCGACGGTCATTTCGGGACTGACAGTTTGCGGAAAGTGCATCGGAGGATCATCGGTCGGCGACCGGAAATGTCCCCAGGCACGATAGTCAAAAAGCCATCCGTGGCGAACCCACCATCAGGTCATTGCTCGCTCGCGCTACCGCCTTCTTCCAAGAACGCGCCCAGTACCCGGTTGAACTCATCGGGATTCGCCAGGAAGGGTGCGTGGCCGCCGCCATCGACATTTTGTGGTGAGCCACGCCAGATGTTCGCGTATCCGAAAGCCGCGCAGTAATCATGGTTGATAAACGGATCCTCAGTCCCGTTTATCATTGCAAACGGCACGGCCCCCTCCCTCAACAACCTGATCTGGCGCGGCCAATCCACGGTCTTCATCTTGGCAACGGTCTGCTCGCGCGCGCGGCCGTCGGTTCGCCAGACCGATTGACGGACAAGCTCGGCGTTCGGCGCACCGGAGGGCACGGTCTTTGCCGCATATGTCCGCTTCTCTTTCCAGGAATGGAAACGTTTGCCGGCCAGTTCCATGTGCGGTGACGCGATATATGCGGCCGGCATGTCGTCGGGATAGGTTCCCAGTGGCGATGTACCGCAGATCGCGAGCGCGGAGATCGGATAGCCGCTGACGGCGTATTCCAGCGCCACATAGCCGCCAAGTGACCACCCGAAGACGGCCGGTTTCCCAAGCTCCAGCTTTTCGACGATCTCCGCAGCAATCTTTGCATAAGCCTCATAACCGTAGTCCGCCCGCGGATCGCAATTGCGGGATACGCCGTGGCCCGGAAGATCGAAGGCAACGATGCGATACTTTTCGCTGAAGGCCTTGACCTGGTTGTGGAACGCTTCCTTGCACGAGGAATTGCCATGGATGAACAGGAGCGCAGGTTTGCCGGGTCCCGGTCCCGTGTCAAAAACCGAAATATCTCCGTGACTGGTCGAGATCATCCGGTCGCCGCTACCCATCAGCGCGGCGCGGCTGGCTGACCGGAACCGTCGGCGCCAAGCCGCTATCAGCGCCGTCTTGCGGCTGTCGGCGAAGTCCCACAACTCCTGAAGGCCGGCGAACAAGCCCCCCGGATAAACCAGAACAACACCGATGATGACAAGCGCGATGATGATATCCCGCCAGGCTCCGTATTCGGCGAGCACTTCCGCGAAGATCGTGACCACGAAGGCAGCAATGATCGGGCCCCAGATCGTCGAAACTCCGCCGACGAGCAGAACCGACAGGATCAAGGTGAGGAAGGTGAGCCCGAATACGTCGGGTGACGCGACGCGAACATAGGAGCCATAGAACGCTCCTGCCATACCCGGCAAAACAGCCGAGGCACACAGCGTGAATAGCCTGATACGGCTTTCGGAAACACCGCGCGATATGGCGTAGTACTTGTTGTCGCGCAGCGCCTTGATCGCGCGGCCCAGAGCGGAGCGTTCAAGCTTGTAGAGGAAAATGGTCGAAAGACCGAGCAATGCAAGGGCGACATAATAATAGCCTATGCGGCCGTCGCTGGTCAGACGGTAATCGCCCATGGTCAGCCGCGGAAGCATCACCATGCCGCTGGTTCCCCCCGTGAAGTCCGACTGGCTGACAACGATCTTGAGCACCAGTTGCGCGGCGGCGATGGTCACCAGAATCACGTATATGCCTTCCAGCCGCAGTATCGGCATCGCCAGAAGGGCTGCGAATGCGACCGCGACTGCAGGCGCCAGTAAAATCATGATCCAGGGATCGATGCCGACGATCTTGGCGCCGATGCCATAGGCATAGAGTCCTATTGCGAAAAAGGCGATATGGGCGAAGTTGAACACGCCTCCGTAACCGAGGCTCAAATCCCAACTCGATGCGAGAATGGCATAGACGAACACCAGGATGAGGATGTGGCGGACATAGGTGTCTGTGAAAACCAACGGCAATACCAGCAAGACGGCCAGTGCGACCAGTACCGGAAACAGCCCGTTGGAGTGATGAAAGGGAGGCGCGTATTTCATACTGTCACAGCGTTTTCTGTCTGTTGCCGAACAGGCCTTCCGGCTTGACGATCAGGACGGCGATCATCAGGGCAAACAAAACGGCAGGCGCCCAGTAGAGGCCCAGATAGTAGATGGAAAAGGACTCGATGATGCCGAGAATGAACGCGGCATAGATCGGGCTGGTGAAGTTGGCGACGCCGCCAAAAATCACGACGACCAGCGCTTTCATCAGCGGATCCGCGCCGAATGTCGGGTTGATGAAGCGCAGCGATCCGATAAACGCGCCGGCCAGCGCGGCGGTCGCTGCCGCGATTCCCAGCGCGACGGCAAACAGGATCGCGACATTGAAACCCATCAGTTCGGCCGCCTCGCGGTTCTGTGCAGCCGCCCGCATCGCACGGCCTGTCGAGGTTCTGCGGAGGAACAAGGCCAAGCCCGCCAGCGCCGCCAAAGCGACAACAAGCGCCAGGAGGTCATTTGCCCCGATTCCTGCGCCAAAAAATTCGAAGCGACCGGATACCGCTGCCTCGATCTGCTTTTCACGGGGACCCCAGATCAGCTGGATCGAGCTCTCCATGATCGACGACGCGGCCAGCGTGGTAATCACCGCGAGCAGCACGATATTCGGGCTTCGCTCGAACGGCTTGATCAGGCAAAAATGCAGAAGAAACCCCACGACGAACATGAAGATCGTCGCGGCAAGCGTGGCGAACACGAAGCCTTGCGGGCCCGGCGCGAATTGCGTGACCTGCCAGGCGACATAGGCGCCAAGAGCGACGAATGCGCCGTGCGCGAAATTGAAAACGTCGAGCGTGGTCCAGACGACCGCCAAGCCGACAGCCATCAAGGCGTACAAACCGCCCAACACGATGCCCGAAACGAGAATGAACACAAACGTATCGAATGCCATCACTGACCGCTTCCAAACATCATGGCCAGGATCTCGTCGTGGCTCGGCATATGCGCCTTGTCGATTTCCGCGGTGACCGTGCCGTGATCAAACAGATAAAGGCGGTCGACCAGATCCGTGAGGAATTCTACATTCTGGTCAACGACCAGCAAGGGCACCTTGGTATCGCGTATCCGGGCGATCGATTCCGCCAGTTCCAGGCGCAGTTTCGGCGAAAGCCCCAAGGTCGGTTCATCGAGGATCAACAAGCGCGGCAGCGCCAGAAGTCCGACGGCAATCGAGACCATTTGCCTTTCGCCGCCTGACAGGAACCTGATCTTCGACTGCCAACGTTCGCGAAGACGCGGGAAGAGGTCATGAACCGTATCCCGCATTTCCCCGACACCTTGACGGCCGCTTGCCGCCCTTTGCGCAATATCAAGCACTTCGCCGACCGTCATTTCCGGAAAGAGGAGATTTCCCTGCATGACGTAGATCAGTCCGGCCCGGACCACGTCACGGGCGCGGATCTTGCGGCGGCGGAAGAGATCGTAATTCAGATGACGTGAAATGCGAGCCCGCATCGACCCTTCCGAATTGAGGCGTTGGCCGGCGAAAAGTATTTCCCCCTGCCATGGATCGAGCAACCCGGCGACAGTCTTGAGCAATGTCGTCTTGCCATGGCCATTGGGACCGAACAGGCCGATCGCCTCAGTTCCCGTTATTGTCAGGTTGACATTGCGAAACACGCTGACCGGCGGGTAGCCACCCGACAACCCGGAGAGTTGAAGCAGCGCGGCGCTCATTGCGGCTTGCCCAGGAATGCTTCGACAACCACCGGGTTGCGTATGACGTCATCGACCGGACCCAGCGCGATACGAGAACCCTGTTCAAGCACCAACAACCGCGACGACACACCCGTCAATAGAGGCAATACGTGTTCGATAAGCAGAATCGTGATGCCCATACTGTTGAGTTTCTTGATAACTTCATGGACCCAATCGACCTCATCCTCGATCAGGGAAGATGCCGGTTCGTCGAGCAGCAGCAGTTTCGGCTTCTGGGCGACTGCGGTCGTGATCATCAGTTGCTTTTGATAGAAAATCGGCAAAGCGGCGGCCGGCACATTGTGGAAATTCCTCGGAAAGCCCACGATTTCGGAAGCTTCGTCGGCCAGCTTTTCCGCCTCCGCTCCGCGCGCACCCAGTGTCTGCTCGATCGCGACAAGAATGTTGTCCACGCAGGACATCGATCTGAACACCGTCTCGCGCTGAAATGTGCGGACGATGCCCATGCGAGCGATCGCAATGTCAGACAGCCCCTCGATCCTGCTTCCGCGAAACACCACTTCGCCGCTGCTGGAACCAAATGGTATTTTCGTTATCACGTTAAACAGCGTGGATTTGCCGGATCCGTTTGGCCCGGCGATGCCAACAATCTCTCCCTCGTCGACGACGAGGGAGAGATTGCTCAGCGCCTTCAATCCGCCAAATGACCTGGACAGATTCCGGATTTCGAAGAACGGAGCCAATATCCGTGCACTCCAACCCTACTTGGTCATCCAGGACGGCTTCTGGAAATCGCCGCTTTTGAACTTTTCCGGGGCAATCATGGCCGGCGCGCCATTCTGCAACTGGAAGAAGGTCACCGGGATATGGTCGTTGCTCTGCCTGGCCACGTGAGTTTCCGGATCGAACTCGAGGAAACCGGATGAGACCGCGCGGCTGGTCTCGCCGATGGCCTTGCCGATCGCGTCATGATCGGTCGCGTCACCGACTTTCTCAAGCGCGTCGAAATAGACCGTGGCCATCTCGTAAAGGCCCACGCCATAGGGGCCGGAGTCGACGCCATACTCTTTCTTGTAACCTTCGCTGACCTCTTTTCCGCGTGGCCAGGAATCGACATTGAGTGTCGCGCCGATGGCGTTGTAGAGGACGCCGTTGGAATTCTCGCCGGTCAGCTTCACGAACTCCGGAACCAGCGGCGCATATTGCAGGAACACAACGGAATTGGTCGGGTTTTCCCGGAACTGGTTCATGAACAGCGCCGCATTGGCGGGAATGTAATCGGTATTGATCACGACTTCCGGCGGGTTCTCCCTGACCTTGGCCAGCATGGATCGCCAGTCGCTGACCGGACCGAAGGGGACGAGTTCATCAACCGTGATCGTCCAGCCGGCATCCTTGAACGCGACCTTCATGCCCTCCGAAATCGTCTTCGAATAGGGATTGTCTGAGGAAATGATCGCGACGGTCTTGTCCTTGAGATCGAAAATGCCGGCGGCCGACAATGCCTCGATGGTCGGGGTTACGTCGGCTTCATAGCCCTTGAAGTCGGCCGTGAACGACCAGCAGCAATTATACCCATCGGGATCTTTCGACACGATGGCGGCAAACGACGGCGACGGGCCAGCGGCCATGTATGGCATGTTCGCTTCGGCCATCAGGTCGACCTCGAACATGGAGAGACTGGCATAACCGGTCAGGATGACTTCAATCCCGTCGGTCGAAAGCAAACGTTCCACCGCCGAAGAGACATTGGCGGCAGAGTGATCCTTCACGTCGGCGGTGACCACCTCGAATGTCTGCCCTGCAACACCGCCCCTGGCATTGGCCTCCTTGACGGCCCACTGAACGCCACGAACGAACTCCTCGCCATCGGACGCTGTTGGCCCGGTCAGCGGTGCGAGCACGCCGATCTTGACGACATCCGCAAAAACGGGAGCCGCCGAAAACACGGTCAGTGCGGTTGCTGCTGCAAGAATTGTTGTTGTTTTGCCCATTTCCAAATTCCTCCTCATGACACATCGTCGACGTGCCGAATGGCCGGAACCTTAGCTGCATGGGGTTTGGCCACAATTGCAAACATTTGGCATTTTGTGCACGCCTCGCTAGACTGGCCTGCAGTCGGCGTTGCGGGGAGCATCCGGGTCTTCGGAATATGACTTCAGAGAAGGCGCGTCCGGAACTGCGTCTGGGGAGGCATTGTGAGTTCCTGGTTCGGGCAAAGCTACTATCGACCTGACGATACCGCCGAGCAGGTATGTATCCGGCTCGGTGCTCTCATTGACGACTTGTCATTGGACCAGTTTTCCTACGCGTTGATCAAACCGCCCAACGGCAGCAGTATCGATCCCGCCTCGACCCTCCACACGAACTACCCGTCCGAATGGACCGGCCGGTATATGCGTCATCAATATTTTCAGCTGGATCCGGTTTGTGAACTGACGATTAGTTCAACCAGACCGTTCTACTGGGGACAGGGCCGTTTTCTGCGGGCTTTCCGCAAGCAGCAGCGCCTGGTATTCGATGAAGCGCGCGAGTACCGGATCATGAGCGGGCTTTCGATCCCGATACGTGGTGCCCACGGAGAGATCGCGACCTTCAACATTGTTTCCACAAATGCGAAACACCTCGTGGAAGCAACACGCTACGAGCATGCGAGACTGTTCCAGGCCGCGTTTGATACTCATGACATCGTCCTTAGAGACGAATTGATTTCAGCGAAAAACGTAGATCGGCCCGCAGCACTGTCGGTGCGCGAAAAGGAATGCCTGCTTTGGACGTTGGAGGGCAAGACGGCCGAGGACGTCGCGAGCATCCTCGGACTGTCGGTTTTCACGGTCAATCATCACGCATCCACCGCGACGCGAAAGCTGGGTTGCATCAACAAGCACCATGCTGCTGTACAGGCGTTGCGAAGCGGACTGATTTGACCTGAAGACGGCTACGATCTTCGACAGCGCACAGATTGCGGTGAGCGCGGGTCGATCGGTTGCCGGTCGGGGGCCCTGTCCTGGACCCTCGCAAGCCCCCATCCGCCCCATGTGTCGGACTTGAAGAGGCCGAATATGGCTTGTGTTGTGGCTGCCGCCCTTCCCCTTTCCCGTGCCGCCCGCTAAACGATCCTGTCCAACCAACCGAAAGGCCCTGCGCCATGAGCGACGAAACCCGCGATTCCAACGGTACGATTCTCAGTGACGGCGACAATGTCACCGTGATCAAGGATCTGAAGGTGAAGGGCACGTCCTCGACGATCAAGCGCGGCACGCTGGTCAAGGGAATCCGGCTGACCGGCAACCCCGATGAAGTCGAGTGCCGCGTGGAAAAGATCAAAGGCCTGGTGCTGCGCACCGAGTTCCTGAAAAAGGCGTAGGGCATCGGCCCGAACACCGGAACCGGTTTTCGGAAAGCACGATGCGCGGATCCAGTGACTTACAGCGCCCCCTGCGCGCCCAATGGGTGCACGGCGCTGTCGCGCGCCCTATCCCGCCACCTTGGCGACCCATCGCCACCATGCGGCCTCGTCGCCGCTGAAGACGTTGAGGTCGATGCGCCCGTCGACGCCGCCGGAAAGGCCGGAGCCCGAATACTGCCAGAACAGCCAGTTGCGGCCAGGATAGACCTTTGAGGGATGTTCGGCCACCGAGCGTAGCCAGAAGACGTGGTCGGGGAATGCCCCCCTAAGGTTGTCGGCGTAGAAATCGGGTGCGGTGTATATGATCGGCCGCTGGCCGTAGTGTCGCTCGAGACGGTCGAGGAAGACCTGCATCTTTTCCAGGATTTCGGCCCGCGAAGGCCGCCACTTGCAGTTCGACTGATGGTTCCATTCGACATCGAGGACCGGCGGCAGCGCGCCCTTTTCCTTCGGCACGTTGGCAATGAACCACTCGGCCTGTTCGGCGGCGGTGCGGCACCAGTAGAAGAAGTGGTAGGCGCCGCGCCTGATACCGGCGTCGTGAGCGGCATTCCAGTTCTTCCGGAACATCGGGTCTATGTGGTCGATGCCGTCGGTCGCCTTGATATAGGCGAAGTTGGCACCGTGACGGCGCAGTTTCGGCCAGTCGATCTCGCCCTGCCAGCGCGAGACGTCGACACCGTGAACGGCGTGGTGCTGCGGTGTACGCCTGCCGAAATTCACCGGCTTGGCGTCGCGGAATTTCTGACTGTAGATCCTGCCTTTCGCGTGCGGGTCCGGTTGCGCAGACGGGCTGACGGGGGCGAGCATGGCGACGCGTTCCAGCGCGGGACCTTGCGGAGCCTCCTGGTCTGCTAGTGCGGTCATGCCGGCGTCAGTACTGTGCTCCGTGACACTTTCGCCTGGCTCAGGGATCGCGCCGGCGGGCCTGACGATGGAACTCGTCTTCTCGGGCGACGGCTTGGCGATCTCCAGCGCGCCGACACCGGAACGCGACGTGCAGCCGGCAACCGAAAGACAGCTCAGCAGCAGGATCGAGAAGACGGACAAACGCATGGCAATACGGGTTACTCTGGCCAGGAACGAGCGCGGAACAGGGCGCGCGGAAAAACGAACGGCCACAGTAGCGCGGAGTCACCAACAAAGATTGAATCGATTTGTTAACGTTTGTCCGGCGGCCTGCTCGACCGGCCAGATCCCGCCTCGGGCTATCGCAGTTCCACCGTTTCGTGCAGCACCGGGCATCGCACCTTGCCGCCCTGCCCGGCGACCAGTTTTTCCATCGCCGCCATGCCACCTTGGGCGTCGCCGTGAACCAGGAAGGTGGTTTTCGGCGCGCCCGCGCCCGAATACCAGCGCAACAGCTCGTCCTGGCCCGCATGGGCGGAGAAACCGTTGATGGTGCAGGCGCGGGCGCGCACACCGATCACCTGACCGTAGAGCTTCACGGTCCCTTCGCCATCGATGATCCGCCGCGCAAGCGTGCCTTGCGCTGCGAAGCCAACGAATATGACGGTGCATTCGGGGCGCCAGAGATTGTGCTTGAGGTGGTGCAGCACGCGCCCGCCGGTGCACATGCCTGAGCCGGCGAGAATGACGGCGCCGCTCTCGACGCGGTTGAGCGCGATGGAGTCTGCGACCTGGCGGGTGAATTTCAGGCCCGGCAGATCGAGCGGATCGTGCCCCTTGCGAAGGGCATCGCCCAGTTCGGGCTTGAGACAGTCCGGATGGTTCCTGAAAATCTGGGTTGCCGAAATGGCCATCGGCGAATCCAGGAAAACCGGCAGGTAGGGCGACAGGACCTTGTCGCGCACGCCTTGGGCGAGGTGAAACAGGATCTCCTGCGCGCGCTCCAGCGCGAAGGTCGGAATGATGACATTCCCGCCGCGCCTGTGGGTTTCGGTAATCGCCTCGTAGAGTTCCGCCACCGATTCCTTCAGCCCCCTGTGGCGGCGGTCGCCATAGGTCGTTTCCATCACCACGTAGTCGGCTTGCGGCGGCAAGGCCGGGTCGCGCAGGATCGACCGCCCGAAAGGCCCGAGATCGCCGGAGAAGACGATCCGCGTCCGGTCCCCGCCATCGCCGGCATCGATGACCAGGAAGGCGGAACCGAGAATGTGCCCCGCTTCGGCGAACCGAACATGGAGGTTGCGGCCGATCTCGATGCGGGTATCGAATTCGGCCGTCCGCCCGAACTGGTCGAAGGCGCGAGCCGCATCATAGACGCCGTAAAGCGGTTGAGGACCCTTCTGGCCGTGGCGTTGAAGATTGCGCGCCGCACGGGCGGCATCCTCCTCGTGGATCTGGGCGGCATCGAGCAGGACCAGCCTGGCGAGGTCACGGGTTGCGGCCGTGGCGATGATCTCGCCCTTGAAGCCACGCTTGACCAGGAGAGGAATGCGGCCGCAGTGGTCGAGATGGGCGTGGGTGAGAAGCAGGATGTCGATCGATTCGGGATCGAAACCGAAATCATCGAAATTGCGCCGCTCCTCCTCGTCGTTGCCCTGGAAGAGGCCGCAATCGATCAGGATGCGCTTGTTGCCTGTATCGAGAAGATAGCAGGAGCCGGTCACACCCCCGGCGGCGCCGTGGAAAGAAAGCTTCATCCGGCCCCAATCTCCCTTGCTGACATGACCGTTCAACCTAGCAGAAGCGTGTCACCCGCGCCCATCTTGATCGAGCCGCCGAAACGGGCGCATTCGCGGTCGAGCCTTCGCGCGAACCATTCTGCATCCGCGCCGCGCGCCCGCACCAACCGGAACTTCTCGAGACGGAACGGTACGATTTCGAGCGAATTCAGTCGCCGGCTTATCGCGTCGATGTCGAGGAAATAACCGCCGACGAGGTCGGGGCGGAATTCCTCGCGCCCGCCAATTCCCTCGTAGTCGTTGATGAAATCGCCGCATCCGTAGAAAACCGGCCTTCCGTCGATCAGTTCGATCGCCATTGGGTGATGGGAGGAATGGCCGTGGACGACATCGACGCCTGCCTGCCTGACGAGGCGATGGGCAAACGACCTGTGGCTTTCCGGCACGCCGTATCCCCAATTCGCCCCCCAGTGGATCGAGACCACGACCAAGTCCTCCGGACGGGAGGCGGCGCGGATATCGTCGGCGATCCGGTGGAAGGCCGTATCGTCCGTATCGGCCAGGAAGTTGACCCCCGCCCTTTCCGGCCCTGCGCGCCAGGGCTCCGGAACGCCGCTCGATTCGCAGCCATAGGCGAATACTGCGACACGGCGGGCAGCCACGGGATCAAATATCGCCGGGCTGGCGGCCGCCTGCGCGTTCTTGCCCGCGCCGCAAAAGGCTATCCCGGCTCCGGCCAAAGCGGCGAGAGTATCCCGCAGCCCGACATCGCACCAATCGAGAACATGGTTGTTTGCCAGGACGCAGCAATCGACCCCGGCCGCCGAAAGGCAATCGGTGTTTGCCGGGTTCATCCGGTAATTGATGCCCTTCGGGTAGGGCGAGCCGCGCGCAGTAACCGCCGTTTCAAGATTGATGATCCTGAGGTCGGGCTTGCGGCCCTCGAACTCGGCCAGTGCATCGCCCCAGATATAATCCGGCGTCACCGGCCGTGCGATCGGGCCCGATGTGCGCTCGGCCAGTTCGACATAGTCGAGCGCGCTGCGGATGTAGCCTTCGAACAGTTCGGAGTCGCAGGGATGTGGCAGGATCTGATCGATCCCGCGGCCGGTCATCACATCGCCGCACAGAAACAGCTTCATCAGGTTTACCGCTCCCTGCCGATTCGCCGAAGCGTGTTACCGCTCACCATGCCAAATACGCGCCCGCGGGCCATGACAAACGTCAATGGCATAACCATCATATGCGGTCATCGTTTGCACACATGGAGACCGCGAGGCATGATTTTGGAGGAAGGCCAAAAGCCCCAAGGCTCAGGCAGGCGCCGATGGTTCCTGGTCGGCGACATCGGCGGTACGCACACACGTTTCGCGCTCTGCGACAGCACCGATCTCTCGCTCTCCGGTTTCGTGAAAAACCAGACCGGCGAATTCCCGACGCTGGAAGCGGCGATCAACGATTATCTTGGTGGTTGCAGGCTTGTGCCGACCGGCGCCTGCCTCGCAATAGCCGCGCCGGTCGACAGGGACGTGGTGAGCCTGACCAACGCGCATTGGGCCTTCTCGCGCGAGGGCATGGTCGCGGCAACCGGCATCGGCGAGATCCTGCTCGTGAACGATTTCGAGGCCCAGGCCCTGGCGCTACCCTTGCTCGGCGCCGCGGATCTCGCCACGATCTGTACAGGTGCCCTCCTTCCGCATGCGCCCAAGGTGGTCGTCGGTCCCGGCACCGGATTCGGCGTGGCGAGCCTTGTCCGGTCGGGACCGCGGCGGGAGGCGATCGCTGGCGAAGGCGGGCACATCACCTTCGGCGCAACGAACGAGGCCGAATATTCGATCCTGAACGCGATTGCGCGCGAAACCGGGCATGTCTCGATCGAGCGCGTCCTGTCCGGCTCGGGCATCGAGCGCATTCACAAGGCGCTGGGCGAGGCATCGGGCGGTCAGTTTGCGAACCGTTCGGCGCCGGAGATCGTGCGCCTTGCCGAGGAAGAAGGCGACGCGCTGGCGCGAAGAACGCTCGACATCTTCGTCTCGGTGCTGGCGCGCGTTGCCGGCGATATAGCGCTTGCGCTCGGCGCAAGGGGCGGCGTTTATCTCGCGGGCGGCATTCCGCCGAGGATCCTCAAGACCTTGAGGTCCGGCGTTTTCGAAAAGGCTTTCAGGAACAAGGGCCGGCTTTCGAACTACCTCGCGGATATCCCGGTCAATGTCGTGACCGCGCCCGATGCGGGCCTCAGGGGCGCTGCCGCCGCGTTCGTGACGGCGGACCATTCGCGGCAACCGGATCAGGGCGCAGCAGTCCCCAGATAGGCGAGCATCGCGTTGACGCTTGCCATCTGGGCGTAGTCGCTTTCCGGCATTTCGGCGCCGGTCGCCTTGGACAGGGCGGCCACCAGATTGAGGAAATCCATCGAATCGATATCGAATTCCTCGCGAAGGTCGCCGTCGCGGTCGACCGTGTCGATCTCGATATCCGGGGCGATGCGGTGCAGTTCGCGGATCAGGACCGCTTCGATTTCGTCCTGGGTCATAGTTTTTCGGGCTCCTGCAGCAGCCTGTCTATCTCGTTGAGGAACAGCGCACCGCGATGGCCATCGCTGACGCGGTGGTCGGCGGCAAGCGTGGCGGTGACGATGCGTCGCGGCGCGACGGTCCCGTTTTCGATCCAGGGCCGCTCTGCCGGCATGCCGAACCCGACGATGGCCACCTGCGGCGGATAGATCACCCCGAAGAGCGCTTCGACGCCGCGCTCTCCGAGGCTCGAAACCGTGATCGTCGGATCGGAAAGTTCGGTTGCCCTGAACCGCCCTGCCCTGACGCGCGCGACCAGGTCGCGCATCGCCGCCATGAGAGCCTCAGTGGTGAGCGACGCGGTGTCATGGATGGCCGGGGCGACCAGTCCGCCACCGCGGATATTGATGGCAACCCCGACATGGACGGTTTCGGCCGGACGAAAGCGGCCGTCCTCGAAATGACCGCTGAACTCCGGGTATTTTCCGCAGGCGAGCGCCACGGCCTTCACGAACAGGGCGGCAACCAGGATACGTTCGTCAGGCGGGCGATCCGCGTTGTGTCCCGCCACATAGGCGTCTGCCCTGGTGAGATCGATTGTGTTCCACAGGTAGTAGTGCGGGATTTCGCGCTTGGACCGGGCCATGGCGGCGGCAATTGCAACGCGCATGCCCGACATCGGCTCGGCGGGGCGCTTTTGGGCTTCAGGTGCGCCACCCAGGGCAGCCGCGACATCGGCGAGTTCTATCGCACCGCCCGGCCCGGTACCGGAAAGGGACGCGATATCGATGCCTCTCGATTCTGCAAGACGGCGGGCGGCAGGCGAGATGCTACGACGGGCCCCGGGTGCCGCCGCTGCCTCCGGCGCACGCGCTGGTTCGGCAGCAGAAGGCGGGGCTGGCGGGGCCGCAGCCTCTGCTTTGCGAACCGGGGGCTCCGGTGCGGGGGGCGGCTCACCGCCACCTGCAGCCTCGCTCTCGCCGCGGATCATCGCGAGTGGTGTGCCGACCGGCACCGTGGTCCCGACATCGACCAACTGGCTGTCGACAATACCGTCGTTGAATACCTCGATCTCGATCGCGCCCTTCTGGGTATCGATAACCGCGATGACGTCCCCGCGCTTGACCGCATCGCCGGGTTGCTTGAGCCATTCGACAAGTGTGCCGGCCTCCATGTCGGCCCCGAGTGACGGCATATGGAACGCTTCCATCGGCTCAGTTCCTGCCCATCAGCTTCAATGCCGCTGCAACGATGGCGGGCGTCTGCGGTATCGCCGCTTCCTCCAGATGATGGGCATAGGGGATCGGCACTTCGACGCTGCAAACGCGCGCCAGCGGCGCGTCGAGTTCATAGAAAGCGTCCTCGGCCAGTCGCATGCCGATCTCGGCGGCAAGGCTGCCGCTTTTCCAGCCCTCGTCCACCATCAGCACGCGGTGGGTCTTCGCGACGGAAGTCGTGATCGTCTCCATGTCGAGCGGCCTCAACGAGCGCAGATCGATCACTTCCGCCTCGATGCCCTTTGCCGAAAGCTCCGATGCCGCGTCCAGCGACTTGAACAGCGAACCGCCGTAGGTGACAAGCGTGAAATCGCTGCCCTGCCGCCGGACGACAGCCTTGTCGATATCGACCGGTCCGGCATTCTCGGCAAGCCCGCCGGAATGGTTATAGAGCATGACGTTCTCGAAGATCAGGACCGGATCGGGCTCCTGCAAGGCGGTCCACAGCATGCCGCGCGCATCCTCCAGGGTCGCGGGGGCAAGAACACGTATGCCGGGGATATGAGCATACCAGCCTTCCAGGCTGTGAGAATGCTGCGCGGCCAGTTGCTTGCCGGCGCCGGTGGCCATGCGAATGACGACCGGCACGTTGAACTGGCCGTTCGACATGTGCCGCAAGGTCGCCGCCGTGTTGAGGATCTGATCGAGCGCGAGCAGGGAGAAGTTTACAGTCATGACCTCGACGATCGGCTTCATGCCGGCTATGGCCGCGCCGATACCGGCACCGGTGAAACCCGACTCCGAGAGCGGCGTGTCGCGGATGCGTGCAGGCCCGTAAATGTCGAGCAGGCCCTTGGAGACCGCGTAGCAGCCGCCGTAGCGGCCGACATCCTCGCCCATCAGGAAAACCCGCTCGTCGCGTTCGAACGCATCGACGATCGCCGCTCGCACGGCCTCCCGATAGGTCGTCTCGACCGTCTGCCCGGGCTTTGCCGGCGGGGGCGGCGCGGGCCGCTCGCCGGCGACGACATCGCGCGCAAGGTCTTCGAGCGGCTCCCATTTGCCCTGCTCGGCGAACTCGACCGCCTGCCGGATTTCTGCCGCGACCTCGGCCTCGATCTTCTCGACATCGGAATGATGGATCAGGGCGTTCTGCTCCAGCCAGCCCTGGAAGCGTAAGATCGGTCCCTTGACGCGCCACGCCTCGACCTCCTCCTTCGGGCGATAAAGCTGGGCATCGAACATGGAATGGGCACGGAAACGGTAGGTCCGGCATTCGAGCAGGTAAGGCTCGCCGGTTTCCTTCATGATGCCGAGCGCGCGTCGCGTCGCTGCCTCGACCGCCACGACATCCATGCCGTCGACCACTTCGCTTCGCATGTCGTAGCATTTCGCCTTGGCGGCAATGTCGGTCGCCGCCTCGGAGAGGTCCAGCGCCGTGCCCATGGCGTAGCCGTTGTTCTCGCAGACGAACAGGACGGGCAAGTCCCACAGCGAGGCAAGGTTCATGCTTTCGTGGAATTCGCCCTCGGCAACCGCGCCCTCGCCGAAGAAACAGGCGGTCACGCGGTCCTCGGCGCGCATCTTGTCGGCAAGCGCGAGGCCGGTCGCGAGCGGAAGGCCGCCGCCGACGATCGCGTTGCCGCCGTAGAAATTCGCCTCGTGGCTGAACAGATGCATCGAGCCGCCGCGCCCGCCGGCGCAGCCCTCGGCCTTGCCGTACATCTCCGCCATGATGGCGGGCATGGGAACGCCGCGCACCAGTGCGTGGCCATGTTCGCGGTAGGTGGCGACAATGCGGTCTTCGGGCTTGAGCACCGTGATGACGCCGGTCGCCACGGCCTCCTCGCCGTCATAGAGGTGGAGAAATCCCCGTATCTTTTCCTGCGTGTAGAGTTCCGCGCATTTTTCCTCGAAACGGCGCACCCGGATCATCTGCGCCAGCAGATCGAGCGCGTGGGCGCGGTCGAGATGGGGTTTTTGTGCAGTCATTTCTCGTCACTTTCGAGCGTCGAAATATCCCCCTCGGCGAGGCCCAGTTCACGGGCTTTCAGCAGCCGGCGCATGATCTTGCCGCTGCGTGTCTTCGGCAGGTTCTGGCGGAACGCGATATCCTTCGGCGCGACAGCGGGTCCCAGACGCTTGCGGGCATGGCCGATGAGATCGAGACGCAGATCTTCGCCTGGCTCGAAGCCGGGCTTCAGGGCGACGAAGGCCTTGACGATCTCGCCGGCCGTCTCGTCGGGAATGCCGATGACACCGGCCTCGGCGACGGCCTCATGTTCCATGAGCGCGCTTTCGACCTCGAAGGGGCCGATCAGGTGGCCGGCGCTCTTGATGACGTCGTCGGCACGGCCGACAAACCAGAAATAGCCGTCGGCGTCGCGGGTCGCGAGATCCCCGGTCAGGTACCAGCCGCCCGAAAAGCACTTCCGGTAGCGTGCTTCCTCGTTCAGATAGGCCCGCATCATGGATGGCCAGCCGGGCTTCAGCGCCAGTTCGCCGACCGTGTCCGACCCGGTCTCCTCTTGCGCCTCGCCGTCGTCCTTGTTGACGATGGCCGCAACGATACCGGGCAGCGGCTTGCCCATTGAGCCGGGCCTGACATCCATCGATGCGTAGTTGGCGATCATGATGCCGCCTGTCTCGGTCTGCCACCAGTTGTCGTGAAAAGGCATGCCGAAGACCTCGTTGCCCCAGACGACCGCTTCGGAATTGAGCGGCTCGCCGACGCTTGCCATGAACCGCAGTGCGGAAAGGTCGAATTCCTTGATGAGGTCGGTGCCGGCCTTCATCAGCATGCGGATCGCCGTCGGCGCTGTGTACCAGACATTGACCTTCTCGTCCCGGAGGATGGCATACCAGCGTTCGGCATCGAATTCGGCCTCGTCCACGATCATGGTGACGCCATTGGTGAGCGGCGCGATGATGCCGTAGGAAGTTCCTGTGACCCAGCCCGGATCGGCGGTGCACCAATAGGTATCGCCCTCGCGCAGGTCCAGCGCGACGCGGCCCGTATAGTTGTGCGCAACCACGGCCTGGTGCACGTGGACCGCCCCCTTGGGCTTGCCTGTCGTGCCACTGGTGAAGTGCAGGAGTGCTATATCCTCGGGGTCCATGGCCTCCACTTCAAAGCTGTCCGAAGCCCGACCCATCAGTTCGCCGAGGCCGTGGACGCCCGGATCGCCATCCCCATCACCGTCGACCAGGAGAATGGTGTGAAGTGTCGGAAGGTCCTGGCGGATCTGCGCCACCTTGCGCCTGTAGAGCGCCTTGCTGGTGACCAGGACACTTGCCTCGCCGATCTCCATGCGGGACTTCACCGGTTCGGGGCCGAAGGCGGAAAAAAGCGGGGAAAAGACGCATCCCGCCTTCAGAGTTCCGAGGGCAGCGAAATAGAGGTCGGGAACCCGCCCGAGCAGCGCATAGATCCGGTCCCCGCGCGCGGCGCCGATCTGGCGGATCACATTGGCGAAGCGGTTGGTTTCCTCATCGAGTTCGCCATAGCTGATGTCCCGGCGCGTGCCGTCTTTCGCGATCCATCGCAACGCCGTTCGCGCGCCGCCGCCAGCGCGGACATGCCGCGTTACGGCTTCGTGAGCGATGTTGATCTTTCCGCCCGCAAGACCATCAAGCAACTCGCCGGCTTTTTCCCATGAAAAGGCCGCATACTCCGCATCATAGTCGCGCATGTTGGCCCGGGATTTTTCATCAGCCGATTTTGCGAGTTTCTCTTGTGGCACAGATACTTCTTCCTCTCCCTTGTCGGGTAGCGACCGGTTTCGCCAACTATCCGAAATCAAATCTTTTCCAAGGCAATCAGCGCGGCATTGATAGCCGTCAATGTCTCGTTCCGAACTCCTTCCCTAAACTTTAAAACACGTACTGATGGCAGCCGTTCGTCATAAAGTGGATCGGCATCCCGAGCGGCTTCGGAAACGGTCAGGCGTAGCGAATCTCGAACTGGAGGAACTACCGATGAACACGTTGACACGCATATTGGTAACGACTGTTGCAATCGGACTTGCGGCATCGGGTGTCGCCCGCGCGGACGGCACTGTCGAGGTTCTCCACTGGTGGACCTCGGGCGGCGAGGCCAAGGCTGTCGGAGAGCTCAAGAACGCATTCGAAAACCAGGGCGGCAAGTGGATCGACTCGCCGATCGCCGGAGGTGGCGGCGACGCGGCGATGACCGCCCTGCGTGCCCGCGTCGTGGCGGGCAACCCGCCCACGGCGGTGCAGCTCAAGGGACCGGGCATCCAGGAGTGGGCCGCGGAAGGCGCGCTGAACGACGTCGATGCCGTGGCCCAGGCCGAGAGTTGGGACGGCGTGCTGCCGCCGGTCCTCGCCGGTATCATGAAATATGAAGGCAAATACGTCGCCGCGCCGGTCAACATCCACCGGGTCGACTGGTTCTGGGCCAATCCGGAAGTACTGGCGAAGGCCGGCATCACCGAGATGCCGAAGACCTGGGACGAGTTCAACGCCGCGGCCGACAAGCTGATGGCGATGGGAATCACTCCGCTCGCCCATGGCGGCCAGCCATGGCAGGATGCGACCGTGTTCGAGGACGTGGTGCTCGGGGTCGGCGGCGCCGACTTCTACCGCAAGGCGCTGGTGGAACTCGACCAGGATGCCCTGACAAGTGACACCATGGTCAAGGCCTTCGACCAGTTGCGCAAGATGCGCGGTTATGTCGATGCCAACTTCTCGGGCCGCGACTGGAACCTCGCCACCGCGATGGTCATGAAGGGCGAAGCGGCCTTCCAGATCATGGGCGACTGGGCCAAGGGCGAATTCCTGGCCGCCGGCAAGGTGCCTGGCAAGGATTTCCTCTGCGCACCGACGCCGGGCAACGGCTTTGTGCTGAACTCCGATTCCTTCACGTTCTTCAAGGTGTCGGGCGAAGACAACCTGAAAGGCCAGCAGGTGCTTGCCAGCCTGATCATGTCACCGGGTTTCCAGGAGACATTCAACCTCGCCAAGGGCTCGATCCCGGCGCGCACCGACGTGGCGCTCGACAAGTTCGATTCCTGCGCGATCAGGTCGCATGAAGATCTCGTCGCCGCGGTGGCCAGCAATTCGCTGGTGCCGTCAATGGCCCACGAAATGGCCATTTCGCGGTCGGTACGCGGCGAGTTTCTCGATCTCGTGACGAATTTCTTCAATTCCGACATGTCGTCGGCGGATGCGGCCAAGATGTTGGCCGACGCCGTTAAACGCGCCCAGTAACCAAGTGCCGGCGGGGGCCACGCGCTCCCGCCGGGTTCATGTGATGGCGCAAGGGGCCGCGAACAGGAACTGGGGAAATGCCATCGAACGATGGCTCCCGAAGCTCGTGGTCTCGCCGCTATTCGCAGCGAGCCTGATCTTCGTTTACGGGTTCATTGCCTGGACGACCTACATCTCGTTCACCAAGTCGGGCGTCATGCCCTCCTATGTATTCGACGGGCTGGCGCAATATGAGCGCCTGTGGCAGACGCCGCGCTGGTATGTGGCGCTGAGAAACCTGTTCGTCTTTTCCGCGCTGTTCATCGCCATATCGACCGCCATCGGCATTCTCCTGGCGATCCTGCTCGACCAGCGCATCCGCGCCGAAGGCGTGATCCGCACCATCTATCTCTATCCGATGGCGCTTTCCTTCATCGTGACGGGGACGGTCTGGAAATGGATCCTCAATCCGGGTCTCGGCATCGAGCGGCTGATGCACCTCGCCGGCTTCGAAAGCTTCAGGTTCGACTGGCTCGTCAACCCCGATTTCGCGATCTACACCGTCGTCATCGCGGGCGTCTGGCAATCGTCGGGATACGCGATGGCATTGTTCCTGGCTGGCCTGCGTTCGGTCGACGACGAGGTGCTCAAGGCCGCTGCCATCGACGGGGCCGGTCCTGCCCGGATCTATACGAGCATCGTGTTGCCGATGATGCGTCCGGTGCTGTTGTCGACCATCATCATCCTGGCCCATCTCGCCATCAAGAGCTTCGACCTGGTGATCGCGCTGACCGGCGGTGGCCCGGGTTACGCGACCGACATGCCCGCGACCTTCATGTATTCCTTCGCCTTCCAGCGCAGCGAACTCGGCGTGGCGGCGGCGAGCGCGGTGATGATGCTGATGACAGTGGTCGCGATCATTGTGCCCTATCTCTATTCGGAACTCGGGAGGTCGGGACGGTGAGTTCTTCCGGTGCAAGCGGTATCGTCCGGCGCAAGGGCTGGCGCCGCAACCTGGCGCGATGGACCCTTTACGCGGCCCTGACGCTGTTCTGCCTCTACTACCTCGCGCCGCTGGTCGTGATGGTTTCGACTTCGGTCAAGTCGCTGGAGGAAATCCGCACCGGCTCGCTGATCAGCCTGCCGCGCGAGGTGCATCTCGATGCCTGGTCGAAGGCCTGGGATTCCGCCTGCGTCGGCGTGCGCTGCAACGGGCTGAAGCCCTACATGTGGAATTCCATCGAGATGGTCGTGCCGGCGGTGTTCATTTCGACGCTGCTCGGCGCGCTGAACGGATATGCGCTGACGAAATGGCGCTTCCGCGGAGCCGACGTCATCTTCGCGCTGATGCTGTTCGGCGCGTTCATCCCCTTCCAGGTGATCCTGCTGCCGATGGCGCGCGCGCTCGGGCTGATGGGTTTGGCAGGGACAATTCCCGGCCTGATCTTCGTCCACACCGTCTACGGACTTGCCTTCACCACGCTCTTCTTCCGCAATTTCTTCATGGGCGTGTCCGACGGCATCGTGCAGGCGGCCAAGGTCGACGGCGCCGGTTTCTTCTCGATCTTTTTCCGCATCGTCCTGCCGATGTCGATTCCCGCCATCGTCGTCACTGTCATCTGGCAGTTCACCCAGATCTGGAACGATTTCCTGTTCGGTGTCGCCTTCACAGTCGGCGACAGCAATCCGGTGACGGTCGCGCTCAACAATGTGGTCAACACATCCACGGGCGTGAAGGAATACAATGTGGACATGGCCGCCGCGATCATCGCCGCGCTGCCGACATTGCTCGTCTATGTTGTTGCCGGAACCTATTTCGTCCGCGGCCTGTCCGCCGGCGCCGTGAAAGGATAGGCCATGTCAGGCATCAGGCTGGAAAAAGTCTTCAAGCGTTTCGGATCGACCGAAGTGATCAAGGGCATCGACCTGGAGATCATGGATGGCGAATTCGTCGTGCTGGTCGGCCCGTCGGGATGCGGCAAGTCAACGCTGCTGAACCTGGTTGCCGGGCTGGAAACGCTGTCGGGCGGCAACATCAGGATCGGCGAGAAGATCGTCAACGACATCCCGCCCAAGGACCGGGACATCGCGATGGTATTCCAGTCCTACGCGCTCTATCCGACCAAGAGCGTTCGCGACAACATCACCTTCGGCATGGTGACGCGACGCGTGCCCCGCGCCGAACAGGAGGCGGCGGTGGCCGAAGTCAGCGCGCTTCTTCACATCGACGCGCTGCTGGAACGCAAACCCGGCCAATTGTCGGGCGGCCAGCGCCAAAGGGTGGCGATGGGCCGGGCGCTGGTGCGCAAACCCGACGTTTTCCTGTTCGACGAACCGCTGTCCAATCTCGACGCCAAGCTTCGCATCGAAATGCGGACCGAGATCAAGAAGCTGCACCAGCGGCTGGGAAAGACGATCGTCTATGTCACCCATGACCAGATCGAGGCCATGACGCTCGCCACCCGCATCGCCGTGATGGACAATGGACATATCCGCCAGTTCGCCGATCCCGATACGATCTACGAACACCCGGTCGATCTTTTCGTCGCCGGTTTCATGGGATCGCCACCGATGAACATGTTACCCGGGCGGCTGGTCCGCGACGGGCCGGCATTGGCTGTTGACACCGGCGACGGGATTGTCTTTCCGGTTCCGGCCGAACTCGCCTCGCGCATCAAGGAGCCGGCCGGGCACGAGGTCGTTCTCGGGCTCAGGCCGGAGACGATTTTCGCGGCCGGGACTGAACTGCCGGGCGCGGACCGCTTCCTGTTTGAACGCCCCGTCGATGTCGTCGAACCGACCGGCCCCGACACGATGATCGTCTTCAATGTCAGCGGGACAGACATGATCGCACGTGTCCGGCCGCAGGATGCGGCGGCGCCAGGTGCCGCTTTCCGCTTCGAAGTGGAGATGAACAAGGCTAAGCTGTTCGACAGAAAGACCGGAATGCGGCTCTGAGGAACGGTTTCAAGCCATGAACATCGCGATGTTCACCAACACCTACTCACCGCATGTCGGCGGGGTGGCGCACAGCGTCAGCGGCCTGGCCGCTGGCCTGCGCGAGATGGGCCACAAGGTCCTGGTCGTCGCGCCTGATTTTCCGGACATGGCGGACAACGAGCCCCACGTCGTGCGGATAAGGGCGATGCAGCGCTTCGTCGGCAGCGATTTTTCGATACCGCTGCCGATCACCGGCGTCCTCGGCGCACGGCTCGATACGTTCAAGCCCGATATCGTCCACTCCCATCACCCCTTCCTGCTTGGCGATACCGCGCTCAGGGTTTCAGCGGCGTGGGATATTCCGGTCGTCTACACGTTTCACACCCGCTACGACCTCTACGATCACTATATCGTCCGGGATTCGGACATCCTGAGGCGGCTGGTTCGCAGCCTTTCGATCGGCTACTGCAATCTGTGCAATGCCGTGATCGCGCCGAGCGAAAGCACGGCCGCCTACCTGGAACAAAATGGCGTGACAGCCCCCGTCACCGTGATCCCGACAGGGGTGGACATCGCCCGAATGAAGGCCGGCAACGGGAAATTGATCCGCGAGGCGTCACGAATTCCGGCGGATGCGAAGATCGTCGGACATGTCGGGCGCCTGGCACAGGAGAAGAACCTGGCCTACCTGGCACGCGCGATCGGCCGTTGCCTGGCCGAAAATCCCGATACCCGTGCGCTGATCGTCGGCGATGGCCACATGCGAGCGGAGATGGCGCGGATCCTGGAAAAAAGCGGTGACGGCGGCCGATCGCATTTCACCGGCATCCTGACCGGGACAAGGCTTGCCGACGCCTATGCGGCGATGGATGTCTTCGCCTTTTCGTCGCTGTCGGAAACGCAAGGCCTCGTCCTTGCCGAAGCCGCGGCTGCGGGCGTGCCGGTGGTGGCGCTCGACGCGCCGGGTGCGCGCGAAGTCGTGCGCGACGGCCTGAACGGGCGCCTGCTGGAAGAAAACGCGGACGAGGCCCGGTTCGCCGATGCGTTGACCCAGATCCTGACGCTCGAACCAGCGATGGCCGCGAAATTCGCGAAAGCTGCGCGAAAGACCGCCCTATCCTTTTCCACCGATCGTTGCCATGCCCGTGTCCTGGCGCTCTACGATAAATTGCGCGGCGACGAGACGGCATTGAACAGAAAGGACGACACCCTTTGGCGGACGGCCAAGCGCAGCATCGCGCGCGAGTTCGACATCATCGGCAATATCGCGCATGCCGTCTCCGACGCCGTGCTCATCCCGTAGCCATGGCGCGGCAAGGATTTGAACCGTGAACGGCACAAGTCCCTTTAGGCGCGCCGTTCGCCGTGCGGCCGTACGGTTTGCCGGAACGCTGATCTGCATCGTCATGGAACTCTGGGCGCTGAGCTGGCGCAAGGACGACCGGGCGCTGGAAAAGCTCGACCGGCTGATTGCGGACGGAGACAGGGTCGCCGCGGTTTTCTGGCACGGAATGTATTTCCCGCTGTTCGCCCTGGCGCGCGGGCGGCAAGTGATCGTTCTGACGATGGAGTCGTTCCGCGGAGACGTCATCGCCGTAATCTGCCACTGGTTCGGCTACACACCGGTCGTGTTGCCAGTGCATGGCGACGGACAGACGGCCGGTCTGCTGAAATCGGTACTGGCCAACAGAACGCCGTTGATCGCGATCGCGCTGGATGGCCCACTCGGCCCGTATCGAAATGTGAAGCCCGGCTTCGTGGTTCTTGCCGGAATACTCAAATTGCGGATTTTACCGATCACCGTTCATTCGCATCCCGTGCGACAGGCCAGGAACCGCTGGGACAAGCGCGAGACGCCCCTGCCCTTCGCGCGCATAACCGTAGCTGTGGGTGACCCGATCGACGTGCCCGAAAGGATCGATGCGGAAGGCCTGGCGCGATGGCGCCAGCGAATTGCGGAAGCCATGAACGCGCTGTGATCACGCGATACCGCACAAACGCGGCCGCCGCTCTAATGCGCAAGCAGGATTGTCCGGTCGGCCTTGTCCATCAGATCCACGGTGGTTCCGCCAAGCAGAAACTCACGCAGGCGGCTGTGACCATAGGCGCCCGCCACCACCAGGTCAGCGTCCACGTCGCCGGCATGGCGCATGATAACGGCACCGACGCCTCGCCCCTCGTCGGGCAACCGGTCTATCGTGACACGGATGCCGTGTCTTGCCAGATAAGCGCCTATCTCGCTGCCGGGTTCCTCACCCTGCCGGTTTTCCCTGGCTTCCGGTTCGACCATCGCGACGTGAACCATCGAGGCGCGCTTCAGCAAGTCGATGCTGCTGAAGACCGCACGCGCGGCTTCCCGGCTCGAATTCCACGCTATCACGATCCGCTCGGCGTCGGCGACGGCCAGCCTGCCCTCCGCTGGATAGAGCACGGGTCTTGCGCTTTCAAACAACAGCGCAGTCTGGGCGCGGCTCCAGACCAGCCCCTTGCGCAGCGCGGGCATCATGGCGATCGACATGTCGCAGTAGCGCCCGTGATTGGCCGCGACGGTCGCGATCATCGCTTCGTCCAGATAGTGAAGCGCCACGTCGCTGGACAATTCGCCGGCAGCCAGTTTTTCACGGACTGCTTCGCTCTTTTCGCGCAACAGCGCCATGCCCTCTTCGCGCTCCTTGGTCCACCAGTCGAGCGGGACGGCATTGTATATGTCGACAGGCGGCGGCGGCGCGATGCCGATCACCGCAACGCTCAGATGCGCACCGTGCTTGACAGCCAGATCGATTGCCTCGTCGAGAAACGACGGATCGTGTTCATCCGCTATGAGCGTGAAAAAGGTCTTGGGCAGTGGCATCGATTTCACCCTTGATTGATTTACCTTACCGAGCCACCACGGCGCGACGCGTTCATTGACACTTGTCATTGAGCCGCGCGTAACATTTTCGTTTCTGGCAGTATGTTTTTCCCGTGCCTGAAAGGCCGGTAAAAAAGCGGATCGCAGCCAGCGATCCGGTTCTTTGGCGGTGGGCGCAACGGCAAGCAAGAGGCATATCATGCAGACCCCTCCTTCGATCTCATTTCGCCACATGGACTCCTCGGCCGCTATCGAGAGCGAGGTCATGCGGCGTATCGAGGATCTGGAGAAGGCCTATCCGCGCATCATCAGCTGCAATGTCGTCATCGACGCGCCGCAGAAGAAGCATGTGACGGGCCGCGAATTCCAGGTTTCGGTGAAGGTCCAGGTTCCCGGCCCCGATATCCATGCCACCGAGCATCTTGGACGCAGCACGGCAACCGAAGACGTCAACCTCGCCATTCATCGCGCCTTCGATGCCGTGACACGCATCCTGCGCGAGCAAGGCCGCCGCATGGGTCATGTGGAGATGAAGCAACACCCCGAAACGGGCCACGGCGAAGTCGACCGGCTTTTCGAGGGCGAAGGATATGGCTTCATCGTCGCCGAGGACGGCAATGAATACTACTTTCAGCGCGACGGCCTGGTTTCGGGCAACTGGGACGACCTGAAGGTCGGAACCAGGGTCCGGTTCAAGGCCATGGAGGGCGAAAAAGGGCCCTTTGCGGTGGCCGTTTCCCCGATCTGAGGCGATACGAGGCGGCGAAACGAGCGGGCACAGCGCCGCCTTTTCCCTGACCGGGAATGACGAAACCCGTTCAAGCTATTCCTGAATTGCATGGCGGCCTCCCGGTCCGGGCGGTTGTTTTTTTGTTGTGCAGTGCACAAATTCAGGACGCGGGAGGTCATCGCAAGTTCAACCGGAGACGACCGATGCGGTTTCTTTCCCAGATTTTCCATCCCGAGCGCCTGCGTGCGGAGCGCGAACGCGCCTATCTCGAATGTTCGGTGTCGATGGCCGACGTGGAACGGCGCCAGCGCGAGATCGACGCCGGGCTGTTCCGGCCGCAACGCTGGACGGTCGGCAGATAGCTTGTGGCCGGTCAACGGATGCCGGCGCCGTCTGGCGCCGGTCAATCGCCCTCGGTATCGATCAGGAGTTCGGGGCGCACATCCATTCCCTTGCCGCTGGTTTCGATCACTGCGAGGTGGAAGCTGATGCGCCAGACGTGATAGGCGACGCGGGCAAGCCAGCGCATGCCGTCCAGCCTCAGCATCATTGCGCTGGTTCCATAGTGGTGCTGGCGCGCCGATTCGATGGTGCGCATCCGGTATCGCTGATGATGCCGGCGCAACAAGCTTCGCAGCTTGTCGAAGCGCTTTTCGCCGGCGCCCGTTTCCGCGTTCCCCAAACAGGATTCCAGGCATCCGCGCGTAACGGCCGCAAGGCGCTTCAACGTGCGGTCCCAGGCCAGCGCCCGGATGCGCTCGGTCTGCCGACAGCGGCCGGCGAGCCTGAACAGATGGTCGAGCGCGTGCATGGCCGAAATGTAGCGGACGCGCGGCGGACCGCTGATAGGGCCGCCCGCCATCTGCTCGGCGTAGAGCCGGGTCGCCTCGAGCGCTTCGAAGACGACCGCGAGCCGCTGATAGGCCTCGCCTGTCGGCGCCGGGCCTTTCAGCAGACTGCTGGCGATGGCGAACAGTTCGGCGGTCATTCGCCGGATCGCCGAGCACAACGCATCGGTCGCGGCGCCTGGATCGGCCAGCAAACCTTCGTCGAGCGGCGCGGTCAACATCGGCCCGCGTTCCGGAACCAGCTTGATGACGAGGCGGGCAAACGCATGGGTGAACGGCAGAAAAACAAGCACGCCGAGCGCGTTGAACACCGAATGGAAACCCGCAAGCGCGATCTGCTCGTCACCCTCTCCGCCGATCCGTGGCGCGACGAATTCGGTGAAAACGTCGATCAGGGCCAGTGCGAACACGGCTGACAGGATGTTGAAGATAACGTGCGCCAAGCCTGTCCGGCGCATCGCCGTCGAGCCGCCGACGGTTGCAAGCGCCGCCGTGATCGTGGTGCCCACGTTCATCCCGATCACCATCGCCATGGCCTGCGGCAGTGCGATCGCACCGGCCGCCAGTGCCGCCAGCGCGGCCGCCAGGCCGGCACTCGACGATTGCGTCACGGCGGTAATCACGATTCCGACCGCGACCAGCTCGAGCCTTCCGGCCAGCGTGTCGGCAGGAAAGCTGGCCGGCGTGATGATGTCCTTCAACGCCGACATGCCAGCCTGCATGCTGTCGAGACCGACGAACAGCAGGCCGAAGCCAGCCAACGCCCATCCGACCGCGGCAAGGCGCCCGCGGCCGATGAGGTTGGCCAGCGCGCCGAGCGGAATCAGCGGCAGAACCGCTGTACCCAACTTCAACTTGAAGCCCAGCAAGGCGACGATCCATGCGGTTGCGGTGGTGCCGATATTGGCGCCGAAGATGATGCTCACAGCCTGGGTAAAGGTCAGCATGCCCGCCCCGACTAGGCCGACCGCGGTTACCGTTATTGCGCTTGACGACTGGAAGATCGCGGTCAGAATACTGCCCGCTGCCACACCCGAAAGCGGCGTCGTCGTCAGCTTGAACAGCACGCTGCGCAGCGCGTCGCCGGCCAGGCGCCGCAAGCCGTCTGTCATGATGCTCATGCCGATGAGAAATAGCCCGAGCCCGCCAAGAGCCAGCAGCAAATCGCTTGTCATCTGGCTGGTTTAGCCGATCCGTCGCCCGCCTGCCAGCGGGGCAAGGCGTTCCATGACGGCTTTACCACAGTCCGCGCGCGATCAGGATCGCAGCCGACGCGGCGGACACGCCAAGCAGGATACGACGGAAATTGCGATCGAACATTCCGGCGAAATACGGCGCGGCTGCGATGCCGGCAACCATGGCCGGCAATAGCAGGGCGACATGGACGATATCGCGCCGCACGATCAGCCCGTTGACGCCGAGAACAGCGATCAGAACCACGCAGCCAAGCGCGAAAAACGCGCTCATGTTGGGGCGCGCATGGGCCGGCGTCTGGTCCTGGTAGGCGATCGCCATGGGCGGACCGCCGACCGAAGTGATCGCAGCCGTGATCCCCGACAGCGTTCCCATGGCAAACAGCATCGGCATCGTGAAGCGAAGCCTGAGCCCGATAACCGACAATACCACCGAGACCGCGATCATCGAACCGAACAACAGCATGAACTGCTTCTGCTCGGTGAGCCGGACAAGGATCGCAACGGCGATGAGCGCACCTGCAAAGCGCCCCGAAACCGACCAGCCGACCTCCGGCCAATTGATCCCCTGGCGCGTCCTGACCATCGCGGTGGCAGCCGTGAACAGGGTCAGGATGATGATCGGATTTGGAACCAGAACGGGGGCGAACAGGGCCAGAAGTGGTGCGGACGTCAGTCCGAAGCCGACCCCGGCACGGTATTGCACGATCGTAGCGAACGCGACGATGGCCGAGGCAAGCGCATACTGCCACGGCGCCAGGTCAGCAAATACAACAGCTAGAAAACCGGCCACTTCGCCTCTCTTTGCAGCCCACAGCTTGGCGGCCGGAATCCTGCCCCCGCAACCCGACGAAACATCATGATACACAATCAATTCTTCACGCCAATTCTTCACGCGTCTCGCCCATATCTTACGACAAGGGCCCCCATTCCCGTCACCCGCGTGGCAATTTCGAAGTAATGCTAGATTTCGCATATATTGTTGTTTACTAAGATATTTACACCTAAGAAAGCTATTTCTAAATAATAACGAAATCGCTTGATTATTTCTATTTCCATAGTGATAATATTTTTCAGGCGCTAAGTTCACACCCCGAGCCACCTAATAGCGCCAAGGCCCGCCAGTGCCCCCGCGTTGGCGGGCCGCATTTTTTGAATAACTTATAAACGTATTTGAATTTTTCTATTAGTTTTGAGTACGAATATACATACTTCATGTTTTTCAAGTTATATCATTACATTCTGTATTTTTATGTGCATTTATGTTAATCTATTATTACTTTTACTTTTGAGATCGTTTATTATTCACAGATATTTGTCCACGATGCATGTAATAATTTACCGCAATCGTAGCGAAGAGTGGTGCAACTGCCCATGATCTCAAGTTGATGTTCGAACGGACCGATGTGGAAGAGGCAATTAACTTCAGGGAGGACGCCAATCAGGCAGGCGTCAATCCCGGTTCCGGAGCGGATCGCGAAGGTCAACGCCTGCACCCGAATTCCTGACAGTCCCATGGCGCCCGGCCAGCGTCCTCAGGCTCTCTTGACTATTTTGTATTGCTCGACGGACCGCCTCTCTCGCGTGGCGCCGCCTTGAAGATTCTGTCCCATAGTACATCCCTCCATTCGAGGGAAAACAATGCTCCATCAAACTCCGGGATCAAACACCCAACCCTTTCGTGCCAGCAGAATCATGCCGATCAGCACCGCCAACAGGACCACCGACAGCGAAATGGCAATGCGCGTGGCTCTCGCGGCCCGATCCTTCTCCAACCAGTTCGTCGGTTTGATGCCTTGCATCCAAAACGTCGCCACTCCCGCCAGGTTCACACAAATCAGGTTCATCAAGAACAGCGAGAAAGCGCCCATGGCCAAGGTGGGATGTCCGCCGCCGAGCAGCAGACCGGACGTCACCAGCGGCGGCAACAACGCCACCGCGACCATGA
Organism: Notoacmeibacter sp.; assembly: GCA_019912385.1. Lineage (GTDB taxonomy): Bacteria > Pseudomonadota > Alphaproteobacteria > Rhizobiales > Rhizobiaceae > JAIOIW01. Next base: position 57,073 of record JAIOIW010000105.1, read on the forward strand.
CGCCGATCAAAGCCGCCGACACCCCTGTCGTGAACGCCAGCGCGCCCGCGCAGCCCGACGCCAGTGCCAGCACGACGTCGCCAAGACCTACTCGCGTGCGCGACGCCATTTCGGACAATGTGGAGTCCACGTTCAGCAGCATGCCGATGAGCACGGATAACGCCAGCGCTGCCGCAACCCCAGCCAGCGCCGTCATTAGCCCGTGCTTAAGCAGCGACAGGTCGCCCATCGTAATGCCAAGCGACAACGCCACGTTTGGTCCGAGCAGGGGCGCAATCACCATGGCCCCGATGATGACCGCCACGCTATTGTGGTTCAGGCCAATGGCCGCCACCACTGTGGACAGCGCCACCATCGCCATATAGACCCGCGACAATCGCGCGGCGTTCTTGATGTCCTCGTACAACTCCTCGCGACCGATCCGCTCCGGTGATTTTCCCTCCGGCGGCGACTGCTCGGAAGGATCTGCGGCCCCCGGTTCCGGCTCCGCCTGGGCGCGTGGCAACGTCGCTTCGACCGGCAGCATCACCACCCGGTTGCCCTCCCCGCCGGTGTAGCGTTTCTCCAACAAATCCAGCACCGTCTCGCTCTGCTCCGCGTCCAGCAGGATGCGCACCAGCACTTCCCCGTCCGCCAACCGGATCTGCCGGTGTTCGATCACCTTGCAAGTATCCAGAAGCTCGCGGACGTCCGCGCTGTCCTTCTTCTGCAATACCATCTCAAGCAGGCGCAGCGCCATCAGGTCTCACCCTTTTCGATGAGCGGCCGGGTCAGGGCGTCACCGTATTTCCATCCGCTTCAGCAGTTCCCACACCGGCAACGCCGTCACGCCGCCGACAACCCCGCTCAGATAGCCCGGTATGTCCGTGTCGAAGAGCCAGCGCCACAAGAGGCCGGCGACGAAACTCGTGACCAACATGGTCGCGACCGTAATCAGCAATCGTTGCCAAAGTGGCATGTCATCGCCCCCAGCCAATCAAAGGTTTTTCATTGACGAACTTGTCCGCGTGCATCCTGCATCGCGCCCGAACTTCAGACAACCGTTCCGAATAATTTACCGATCCCGGCAGTGAGCGCCATCGCCAGGGCGCCTCAGAACGTCACGCGGACCCGTGGCGCGCAAAATGCTCGCACCGCCTGTCCATGCTCCAATTGCACCCAGAAGAGCGAGAAAGCCCAAAGACGCCGCCGATACGATCGGAACGAGCGCATTCGCGGGTGATACGACCACCATAAGCAGAGGCATGGCCGCGCCGACCGAAAACGTTGCGGCGGACGCCAGCGCGGCTTGCACAGGACGCGCGGTGGTGATTTTCGAGATCCCAAGCTCATCGCGGGCGTGGGCGGTCAGGGCATTTTTGACCGTCAGCTGCTGGGCGACCTGTCGCGCAAGGACCCGATCGACGCCGCGCTTGACGTAGATTTCGGCGAGTTCATTCAGCTCGTATGCAGGGTTCTCGCTTAATTCCATACGCTCCCGCGCGAGATCCACCTGTTCGGTGTCGGATTGCGAGCTGACCGACACATACTCGCCGGCGGCCATCGACATCGCGCCGGCCACCAATCCGGCGACACCCGCGATCGGGACATCGCTCTGCGTCGCCGCCGCGGCCGCGACACCGACGATCAGGCTTGCCGTGGAGATGATGCCATCATTCGCCCCGAGTACCGCTGCGCGCAACCAGCCGATGCGGCCGACAAAGTGTTTCTCCCGGTGCTTATGAATTCGGCTCATGGCTTTCTCTCAGACATACCTTCGAGCTTCGTTACTGCCGCCACAGCATCCGAGGTCGTCCCGTTTGTGCGTTCATTTTGATGAAAATAATTCAACGCGCCAATCGCCCTCAACCGTTTCGATGTCCGTTGAAGCGGCATCGAGCGTCGGTCCCGTCATGAATCGCGAGAGATTGGGCTAGGCAAGCGGACTGGCCCTACTTCTGTTTCAGTTTCTCGGTCCACAAATCGATTTCGCGCTCGGCCTGTTCCTTGGCGTGCCCGTAACGCGTCTGAAGAAGGCCGGCGAGTTCGGTGCGCTTGCCGTTGATGATGTCAAGATCGTCATCAGTAAGTTTACCCCACTGCGACCGAACCTTGCCCTTGAGTTGCTTCCAGTTACCTTCGATTTCATCCCAGTTCATGAATCGCTCCTACAATGTGGTTTCGGATAAATTGACGCAAGCCGACCGCGCTGGTTTGGCTCACCGCTATCGACGACGGAACGCCACGCCCCGGCAAGGCGGCCGCGAAATGGCGTTTCTTCAAGCAGCGATGTTCGTCACGCCGCCGATCAGATCAGATCCGCCCAAGCAGTACGAGGACCACGAGGATGATCAGGATAATGCCGATGACGCCGATACCGCCATGACCAAAGCCGTAACCGTAGCCGCCGAAGCGGCCACTGAAGCCGCCGAGCAGGAAGATGACGAGGATGATAACAAGGATGGTTCCAAGCGACATGATCTGCCTCCTATCGTTGCATCTGATCCAATGAACCGCGCCGAGGCCCTTGATCGGCATTTTCCGGACGAGCAGGTCTCTAGGCCGTCATCCGGGAAAAGCCGTATTACTTCGTCTCGACTGAAATCCCATCTTTGCCGACGCTGATCTCAATTCTGGTCGAATTCTGGCGCTCTTGGTAGAAATAGTAACTCAAGACCAAGGTGGCGACGACGAGTGCGCCGATCACGAGGTAGAGAAGGTTGCGATTCATACTTGGACAGTTCCCATTTTGATTCGAGCACACGCGCATCTATAAGACGATACTTCCATCCGGCCGGGCACTTCCCCGTCCTCGTTCGGCTATTTCAGCGCCGCAATACAAAGCATTTCTTTTCAGTTCTTGATATTGATTGAATGGTCCACAGCAAATTTCATTGATGGATATCAAGCCCAACCGCCAGATGACGTATTGAGGTCAGGAGCCGTCTAGCAGGCTTTTGAAAAAGTCGCTCGCCACCGGATCGCATTGGTGATTCACGTGCCGCGAAGGGATTCGGAGGGCGACCCATGCAATAGGATCGACCATCTTTTTTTGCCGTCGGCGGCGTACTGGTGAACACGGATCAACGAGCTATCGATCATCTGCACATCGCCATCATAAGCGGCTGATACGGCTTGAAGAATGCGCGCCCAATGCCCGGCCTTGCGCCATCGGTTGAACCGGTTCACGCAGGTCGTATGCGGGGGGCCGTAGCGCGCCGGGATATCGGCTCAGGGCGCGCCTGTGCGAAGCCGCCAGAAGATGCCGTTCAAGACCTTGCGGTCATCAGCGCGCGGCACGCCGCGCACCTTCGTCGGCAAAAGCGGTTGAATCACCGACCACTCGAAATCCGTCAGATCGAAACGCGCCATATCCCCCCTGTCATTGGCAGGAAGGGAATCATACCGGGCGCCCTCTGGGAATCCTCTTTATGGGTATGTGACCTAGCGGCTTAATGGCAGGTGGTGCCCCCTGCCGGGATCGAACCGGCACGGCCGAAGCCGAGGGATTTTAAGTCCCTTGCGTCTACCAATTCCGCCAAGGGGGCACGGAAAAGCGGTAACCGCTTGGCCCGCCGCGATCAACCGGCGAATGCACGTTTTGCGATACGGCCGATGAAGGCGGCGACACGTTGCGGCTCGGCATATTGCGGCATATGCCCGACGCCATCCAGAAATTCCAGTTCGATGCCCTTGATGCGGTCGACCATCGCCTCGCCCTGGACCCGGTAGTCGAGCACGCGATCGGCCGTGCCGAACAGTATGCCGGTTGGAATACCGATCTCACCGTAGCGGGTCTCGAGCTGCGCCAAGTCCTGCCCGATCGAAACCGAATCGGTCGATGTCGCGTAGAAATGGCTTGGGAGGACGCCGACCAGCGCGCCGCCGCCGACGGCATAGTCCTGCGGAGGCTGCTGCGGGCCGAACACGAAATCCAGAGTCTGGTCGGTCATCCTGATAATCTTCGGAACAGCGAAGGTATGCGCGATGAAACGGCGCAGGAAGCGGTTGGGGATATCGATCGGGCCGAACTCGGGCGGCATTCTGCCCAGCAGGTGGGTCAGTGGCGACAACAGCGCCAGCCCGGCCACCCGACCGGGATGGTCCAGCGCAGCGGCGAGCGCGATCGCCCCGCCCATGGAATGGCCGACAAGCACGGCCTTTTCGATACCCAACGCGTCCATAAGCGCAACGACATCGCCCGCATGCGTGACGATGCGCCCGTCATTGCCCCAGTCCTGCTGCGAATAGCCGTAGCCGCGCCGGTCGAAAGCGATCATGCGGTAGTTACCGGGCATATGCGGCCAGAGCGGAACGTCGAAATGGCGCAGATTGCCGCCCAGTCCATGAACAAAGATGATAGCCGGTCCCTCGCCCTTGTCCAAGACATGGAACCGCCGGCCAGCCACGTCGATGATATCGCCGGCGGGCGGCGCCAGCGTCAGGGCAAGCTGCGCCATCCGGGAGGTTTTCTTGCGGTTGAACAAGATCCAGAGACTGGCGCCCACGAGCGCAACGGCAATGGCGGTCAGTGCGATCTCGCCCGGCGGCATGAATTTCTCCTGTTTGCGTTTCGGCGTATCGGTCTATTGCGGCAGTGGCAAGAGACCTTTCACGGCGGATCGCACTGTTGCCCTTTGCCCGCGCAAAGTCTATTCGGCTCGATGGCTTCAATCTCTTGAGAGGCAGGTCTCCATGAGCGAAATCGTCACCGCGGGCATGGTCGTGATCGGCGACGAAATCCTGTCCGGACGGACAAAGGATCTCAACGCGGGCTACCTCGCCGACCTGGCGACGGCGGCGGGCATCGACCTGAAGGAAGTCCGGATCGTACCCGACGACGAGGACATAATCGTCGAAGCGGTCAACGCGCTTCGCGCGCGCTATACCTATGTCTTCACTTCTGGTGGCATCGGCCCGACCCATGACGACATCACGGCCGACGCCATCGCCAAGGCTTTCGGTGTGCCGTGCGAGGTTGACCAGAAGGCCTATGCCCTGCTCGACGCGCACTACCGCAAGCGCAACATCGAGTTTTCCGATGCGCGCAAGCGCATGGCCCGCATGCCGCGCGGGGCGGTTCATATCGACAATCCCGTATCGCTGGCGCCGGGTTTCGCCATCGGCAACGTCCACGTGATGGCCGGTGTTCCCTCGATCTTCCAGGCGATGCTGGACAACGTGCTGCCGACGCTGAAGACCGGCGCGAAGCTGATCTCGCAATCGGTTCACTGCCCGCTGCCCGAAGGCGTGATCGGCGGGCCGCTCGGCGAGATCCAGAAGGCCCATCCCCACACCGTCATCGGTTCCTATCCGAAATTCCGGGACGGCAGGTTCTGGACCGAAATCGTGGTGCGCGCGCGCTCGCAGGAAGCGCTCGATCCGGCAGTCGCCGCCGTGCAGGCCATGATCGTAGAGAACACGCCGCGCTGAGGGCAATGGCCGTAACCGCTCCCGGAGAAGGTGGGCGCGACTTTTTCGCTGAAAGACCCATTGACCGAGGTCAATGCACCTCGCCTAATGGTGCGGCATCCAAAATGCGAAGCCGTCCGTCAAGGCGCGAATTGTTCGGTACATCGCGTCAAAGACGCCAGGCAAGGTCCAGGAGATAGACATGACCTACAAGACCATCGTCGCTGTCCTACCCGACAAGGACGCGGCAAAACGCGTCCTCAGCGTGGCGGTTCCGCTTGCACAGCGCCACAAAAGCCATCTGATCGCGGTTCACGCCGAGCCGAGTCCGGCCGCCTATGCCACGCCGATCGGCTTTCCCGAGGCCGGGCTTCTGGAAGCAACGGCGGAGGAGAACGAGGCGCGCGCCGAGGCACTGAAGGAATACTACGACTCGACGCTTTCCGCTGAGGGCCTGTCGTTCGAGTGGCGCGGGATGCAGAGCTTTGTCGGCGATAGCGCGGTTTCGGCGCTGCCGAGCGCGCGTTGCGCCGATCTGGTGATAACCGCCCAGCCGGAGCCCGGCTCGACCAACGCCAGGGTGACCGACAACGAGGCGCTTCTGTTTGACAGCGGCCGGCCGGTCCTTTTCATCCCCTATGCGGCCGAAATCCCGCAGCAGTACGACCGCGTCCTGATTGCCTGGAACGGATCGAAGGAAGCCGCACGCTCTGTGTTCGACGCCATGCCCTTCATCCTGGGAGCCCGGGAAGTCGAGATTTTCTCCGTCGACCCGAAAACCAACGCGGAGCAAAGTGCGCCCACAGCCGGCGCCGAGATCGCCACGACACTTGCCCGCCACGGTGCCAATGTCAGGGTCGAAACACAGATCTCCGACGGCGTGCCGGCCGCATCGATCATCGAGAACCGCCTTGCGGACATTCAGGCCGACCTGCTGGTCATGGGCGCATATTCACGCTCCCGGATTTCGGAACGGCTGTTTGGCGGCGTAACCCGGACAGTCCTGGAGTCGATGCCGACCATCACCTTGATGTCACGTTGACGTTTCGCCTGTCGCCGCATGGGGTGGTGATGGCGACGGGTATTGGCGCGATGGCGCCACGGGAGGAAGAACGGGCGGCCGGGGGACGGCCGTCCGTTTTCCTTTGTGCCCTGCCGGCAATTCAGGCCCTGCGGACGGATTTGGCATTCGATACCCGCTCGATGCCGACCTCAAAATCGAATGTCGAATTTAGAAGTTCCACTAGAGTCATAAGCTTGCTAGTGGTTTCCTTGTTTCAATCATTTGCCCTCGCGACCGATACAAACGGGATGCAAATGTTGGAATCGAACCACTAATAGTCGATGGCGCCGTAGAATACCGAAAACAGGCCGTCGACGACGATGACGAAGAAGATCGCCTTGACCACGGACGCAGTGACGTGGCGGCCGAGCGATTCCGCGCTGCCGCGGACCAGCAACCCCTCCATCGACGCGATGACGCCGATGATCAGCGCCATGAACGGCGCCTTGATCATGCCCGAAAATATGGTCGACAGGTCGATCCAGTCGTGCATGCGCTGGATGAACGCCTGCGGCGTGATGCCGGAATAGAACCAAGCCATCAGCATCGCGCCGCCAAGCGCGGCGGCGTCGGCGATTACGGTCAGGAGCGGCAGGGCGACGACCAGCGCGACCAGTCGCGGAAAAACGAGCACGCCGACCGGATTGAGGCCAATCACCGTCAGGGCATCGATCTCTTCGCGCATCTTCATCGAGCCCAATTCGGCGGTGATCGCGCTGCCGGTTCGCCCGGCGACCATGATCGCGGTCATCAACACGCCCAATTCGCGCAGGACCAGCACCGAAACCAGATCCACAACGAAGATTTCGGCACCGAAATAGCGAAGTTGGAAGGCGCCCTGCTGAGCGATGATCGCGCCGACGATCGCCGACATCAGCACTACCACCGGGACTGCGCCGATGCCCATCCGCTCGATCTGGGTGACGATCGCGGCAGGAGACTGTTTATGACTGCGGCCTATCTTCATCTGGGCACCGCGGACCGTGGCGCCGAGGATATGCATTGCGATCAGGAACTGCCTGCGGAACTCGTAAACCGACTTGCCAACGGTGGCGAGGAAGTCGATTGCCAGCCAACTCGGTTTGCTCGTGTTCTTCGGGGCAGGCTCGCGCGCCGCGTGGCTGACCGCGCGCATCAGGATGTCCGTCTTTTCCGTATCTCCGACGATTCGGGTTGCGATCCCGTTGCTTTCGCAATGAGCCAGAAACCGCTCCACCAGCCAGGCGCCGGCGGTATCCATGGTATGCAACGCCGACAGATCGACCGTCACAGTGGTGACACCGCCGAGTTTTTCCAGTTCCCGCATCCTGGAATCGACGGTCTGGACCGTGCGGGTGTTCCAGATACCGGACAAGACGACGGCAAGCGTATCGCCGCTGAGCCTGGCATCGATGGCCGGCTCATCCGATCCGCGGGTTGCTTCCTGCTTGGCTTTGTTCAACATAAACCGGATTTCTAGCGGTTCGGCGCTCGCCTGTCACTTCGCGATTGCCGCACGACGGTCTTCTGGAGATTTCATGTCACGCAATGTCACCGTTACGACAGAAAACTACCCGATCGCCCGCGCGTTCACCATCTCGCGAGGTTCCAAAACGGAGGCGCAGGTCCTTGTCTGCACGATTTTCGATGGCGCGCACCGGGGGCGGGGCGAGTGCGTTCCCTATTCCCGTTACGGAGAATCGCTCGAAAGCGTCGCGGCGCAGATCGCGCAGATGGAACAGGCCATCGCCGCCGGCATCACACGCGCGCAATTGCTGACGGCCATGCCGGCGGGTGCGGCGCGCAATGCCATCGATTGCGCACTGTGGGACCTGGAGGCCAAGATGACCGGCCTTCGCGCCCACCGCGTCGCCTGCAAATTGCCGCCGCGCCCGGTCGAGACGACCTACACGATTTCGCTGGGCGATCCGGAGGACATGGCCGACCAGGCCCGTGCGGCCGCCGGGCGCAAGTTGATCAAGGTGAAGGTCGGCAGCGACAGGGACGTGGCCCGCCTTCACGCGGTCGCCGCAGCGGCTCCGAACGCGCACTTCATCCTCGACGCCAATGAGGGGTGGACCGAGCAGAACATCCGCGAAAACCTGCTTGCCGCGGCACATTACCGCGTCGTGCTCGTCGAGCAGCCGCTTCCGGCCGGCGCCGACACCATACTGAACGACATCCCCCACCCGGTGCCGATCTGCGCGGACGAAAGCGTGCATACGGCCGATGACCTGCCGGCGCTTCAAGGTCTGTACGACGCGATCAACATCAAGCTCGACAAGGCCGGGGGATTGACGGCGGCGTTGGAGTTGCGCGACCGGGCGCGCGAACTTGGATTCAGCATCATGGTCGGCTGCATGGTCGGCACATCGCTGGCCATGGCGCCGGCAGTGCTGCTGGCGCAGGGCGCCGAATTCGTCGACCTGGATGGCCCGCTGCTGCTCGCCCGCGATCGCGCCCCGGCCCTTCACTATTCCGGTTCGATCGTCTCGCCGCCCGATGCGGCCTTGTGGGGTTGACCGCCCACTGCCGCGCCGTGCAGAAAGCCTTCGGCGCAAACGCCGGTCGCACGACCGTCAGGCGCGAAGGTTCTCAATCGCGGGAGTCATGTCATGGATCTGGGTATTTCCGGCCGCAAAGCCATCATCTGCGCCTCGAGCCGCGGTCTTGGCAAGGGCTGCGCCATGGCGCTGGCCGAAGCGGGTTGCGAAATCGTCGTCAATGGCCGCGACGAAGCCGTTCTTGCCGCGACCGCGGAGGAAATCCGCAGCAAGACCGGCGCCAAGGTTACCGCGGTCGTCGCCGACGTCTCGACGCCGGAAGGCCAGAAGGCTCTGCTGGCCGCCTGCCCCGATCCGGACATCCTGGTCAACAACAATGGTGGCCCGCCGCGCAAGGATTTCCGCGAACTCACCCGCGCGGCGATGATCGAGGGCGTGACGCAGAACATGGTGACACCGATCGAGCTGATCCAGGCCGTCATCGACGGCATGGCGGAGCGCGGTTTCGGCCGCATCGTCAACATCACCTCGCTGTCCGTCTACATGCCGATCGAAGGCCTTGACCTTTCGTCCGGCGCGCGCGCCGGGCTTACGGCTTTCCTCGCGGGCGTTTGCCGCACGGTCGCCGACCGCAATGTCACCATCAACAACATCCTGCCCGGAAAGATGGACACCGACCGGCTGCGCGGCGGCATCCGCTTCGGGGCCGCACAGGCCGGCACCACGGAGGAGCAGGAGGCCGACCGTCAGGCGCAGGCGATCCCCGCCAGGCGTTTCGGCAATCCGGAAGAATTCGGCAACGCCTGCGCCTTTCTATGTTCGACACACGCCGGCTACATCACCGGCGCCAATCTCACCGTCGACGGCGGGCTTTACACCAGCGCGTTCTGAGGTGGGCGCGGCGGACTTCGCGGCGCACCGGCAGCGAGGCATTGCCAGGGTCTAGTCGGGGTGGATGTCCGGTGGCGTGCATCCCGATTCCAGCACGACGGCGATCCAGTTTATGTTGCCGGACAGGCCCTGATCGTTCAGCCAACGCTCCTGCAGCCGATAGGCCGGTAGCTCTTGTGCACCGGGGCAATACCAGTGGCCGGCCGCGGCCTGCCTGTGATGCGTCAATTCGTGCAGAAGCACGCTCACATCCCGCGCGTCCCTCGGTGACCAGGGCGGGACCAGATAGATCGTCTGAGATCGGGCAATGTAATATCCTCGTCGGTGCAAGGACGCCGTGCGCATGGACCGGCCATCCGGCGCGGCCATGAAGCTGCCCCTGGGCCAGCGGATCAGCGGAGGTGCTGCCCGGCGCGGCCAAGGCGCATGCAAGTCGAGCCAGGTTTCCAGACTCTCGACCAGCGCGGGCATGTCGCTTGCCGTGCGCCACTGCGCATGCGCTGGCAGCGGGAGCAGCACGAGGAACACTACTATCGTCCGGGCCAGCTGGCGGCTGGCGCGGCAACAACGTATCATGGCGATCTCCGCCGATTTCGGAATATTGTGAGAAAATGGTAGGATTGGGTTGCACTGAACGCAAAAGGTGAATCCTCATCTGCGAATGAAGGAAATTCATCGGCCATGGCGCGCCGGTTTCCACCATTCTCCGCCGTACGGGCCTTTGAGGCGGCCGCACGGCATCTGAGCTTCAAGGAGGCTGCGGAAGAACTGTGCCTGTCGCCTTCGGCGATCAGCCATCAGATACGGTCGCTTGAGACCTATCTGGACACCGCACTGTTCGAGCGCAGCGGCAACCGGCTGGCGCTGACGCTTACGGGCCGCGCATATGCCGGGAAGCTAACCGGGCTCCTGGATGCCTTTGACGAAACCACGCGCGCGGTGCAAGAGGCCGATCGACGCCCGTTTCGAGTGCTCTGCACGCCGGGCTTTGCGGCACGTTGGCTAGTGCCCCGGCTGGACCGGCTGAGTTTTGCGGACCGCGTGCGGCTGCGCGTCTCAACCGGAGCACCCTCGACGGACTTCGCGTGCAACGACGCCGATCTGGTGATCCAGTGGTCCGACGATCCTACGCCCGGCGTCAGGACCGAAGTCCTCATGGAGTCGTCCCGCTACCCGGTGATCAGCCCGAAATTGCAAAGGCAGGCCGATGTCAGGTCTCCGGAAGACCTGTTGCGGGTCAAGCTGATGCATGACGAGGTGCAGGATGCCTGGGCCGAATGGTTCGCGAATGCCGGGGTTGCCCCGCCGCAACTGCCGCGCGGGCCGGTCTTTCCCAATTGCGAGCTGGCCACCACCGCCGCCGAGCGTGGCCAGGGCGTGTCGCTGGCCTATGATGCGATCGTGCGCGACACGCTGGCCGAAGGGCGTCTGGTCCGCCTGTTCTACGCGGTCACGATGCCGATCGTGATCTATTCGGTCGCCTTTCCCGAGGCGCGCGCGGGCGATCCCATGATCCGGGAGTTCCGCGATTGGATATTTGGCGAAGCGGCTGCCAGGGAAGCCGGCACACCCCCTCTGTATGCCGCCCGCTGACCCGGAGAGAGCCTGAACGGCCCTACCCCACGCGGCTGCCCGCGACTGCCCGCGATTGCCTGATTGCGCCGGCGCGCGGCGCGCGCTAATCGTTTCGCCATGACCGAAGCACCCGACATTTTGCGCATCGCCATCGCCCAGCTCAATCCGACCGTAGGCGACATTTCCGGCAATCTCGAACTGGCGCGGGAGGCGCGGGCGGACGCCGCGCGTCACGGCGCCGACCTCGTCATGTTTCCCGAGCTGTTCATCGCCGGCTATCCGCCGGAAGACCTGGTGCTCAAGCCCGCCTTCGTGGAAGCCTGCGAAAAGGCGGTTGCCGCGCTTGCCGCCGATACCGCCGATGGCGGGCCCGGCGTCATCATGGGCACGCCGTTGCGCCGGGCAAGCGGGCTGCATAATTCGCTCGTCCTCATGGACAGCGGCACGGTGACCGCGGAACGCCACAAGGTCGACCTGCCGAATTATGGCGAATTCGACGAGAAGCGCGTCTTCCAGGCAGGTCCCATGCCCGGTCCCGTCAACTTTCGCGGCGTGCGGCTCGGTCTGCCGATCTGCGAGGATATCTGGGGCGCCCTCGGCGTGTGCGAAACCCTCGCGGAAAGCGGCGCGGAACTGCTGCTGGTGCCCAACGGCTCGCCCTACTATCGCGGCAAGGTCGACATCCGCCACCAAGTGGGGATCCGGCAGGTGATCGAAAGCGGCCTGCCGCTGATCTATGTCAACATGGTGGGCGGGCAGGACGAACTCGTGTTCGACGGCGCGAGCTTCGCGATCGGCGCGGACAAGTCGCTCGCCTTCCAGATGAGCCAGTTCGAAGCGCAAACGACCGTGACAACCTGGAAACGCACGCCCGACGGCTGGGCATGTCGCGACAAGCCGATGTCGCGCATTCCTGGCCCGGAGGAGGCCGATTACCGTGCCTGCATGCTGGGCCTGCGCGACTACGTCAACAAGAACGGCTTCAAGAATGTCGTGCTGGGCCTTTCCGGCGGCATCGATTCGGCAATCTGCGCGGCGCTTGCCGTCGATGCGCTCGGCGAAGAGCGGCTGCGCGCCATCATGCTGCCCTACCGCTACACCTCCAAGGAATCCCTCGCCGACGCGGAGGCCTGTGCGCGCGCGCTTGGCTGCCGCTACGACATCGTGCCGATCGAGGAGCCGGTGCAGGGCTTCATGCATGCGCTCACGCAGCTTTTCGAGGGCACCGAGGAAGGAGTCGCCGAGGAAAACCTGCAAGCGCGAACGCGCGGAACGATCCTGATGGCGATCTCCAACAAGTTCGGCTCGATGGTGGTGACGACCGGCAACAAGAGCGAGATGAGCGTCGGCTACGCCACGCTTTACGGTGACATGAACGGCGGCTTCAATCCTATCAAGGATCTCTACAAGATGCAGGTCTATGCGCTGGCGCGCTGGCGCAACGCGCATGTGCCGCCGACCGCGCTGGGTCCGAGCGGCGAGGTCATTCCCCAGAACATCATCGACAAGGCGCCGTCTGCCGAACTCAGGCCCGACCAGACCGACCAGGACTCGCTGCCGCCCTATCCCGTCCTCGACGATATCCTGGAGTGCCTCGTGGAGCACGAGATGGCCGTCGACGACATCGTCGCGCGCGGCCATGACCGGCAACTGGTCCACCGCATCGAGCATTTGCTCTACATCGCCGAATACAAGCGCCGGCAGTCGGCGCCGGGCGTCAAGATCACCAAGAAAAATTTCGGCCGCGACCGACGCTATCCCATTACCAACCGGTTCAGGGACAGGAGTTGACCGCAATTCCGCGGGCTCTGTTTCCGAGAGTTATGGTGTTTGTTTTCCTTGTATTTTCATGGTATTCAGAGCAATAGTTTATGTTTCACTTTCTGTTGCCGAATGCCCGATGGCTTGCGGGCGGCTTCCTGCTGACGCTGTTTTCAAGCTTCGGCCAGACCTTCTACATTGCGCTGTCGAGCGGCGGCATCCGCGCCGAACTCGGCCTTAGCCATGGCGAATTCGGCTGGCTGTACATGGGTGCGACACTGACGAGCGCGGCGATGATTACGGTTGCCGGCCGGCTCGCCGATACCGTTCCCATCGAACGGTATGCCCTGTTTGTCGTTCTCGGCCTGGCGGCATCGATGATCATGCTGTCGCTGGCCGGCAACCTGCCGGTTCTGTTCGCGAGCCTGGCCTGCCTGCGGTTCTTCGGCCAGGGCCTGATGGGGCATGCTGCGATGACGGCGATCGGACGCTGGTTTGTCGCCAATCGCGGCAGGGCGGTTTCGACCGCGGCCATGGGCATCCAGTTCGGGGAAAGCGTCATGCCGGTCAGTTTCGTGGCCATCGCGGCGCTGGCCGGCTGGCGGGGAAGCTGGAGCATCAACGCGGCCTTCCTCCTCGTCTTCGTGCTACCCGCCGTCTTCTTCCTGATGCGGGTGCCGCGAGTTCCGCAGGCATCAGAGGCGGCATCGAAGCCCGAGGGGCGCCAGTGGGCGCGCGATGAAGTTCTCCGCGACCCGCTGTTCTGGCTGCTCGCGGCTGGAATGCTCGCTCCGCCGATCTTCGGAACGATCGTGTTCTTCCATCAGGTCTATCTGGTGGAATTGCGCGGATGGGCGCTGGGACAGTTCGCCGGATCGACGCCTGTCCTTTCCATTTGCGCGGTCACCACGACATATGTCTCGGGAATCCTGATCGACCGCTACAACGCATCGATGCTGCTGCCGACAATGCTGGTACTGATCGCCACCGGCCTGCTCACGGTCGCGTTTGTCAGTTCGGCCTGGGCGATACTGATCTTCATGGCCGTCATCGGCGCCGCCTTCGGCATCTATGCTTCGGTTTTTGGCGCAATCTGGCCGGAACTCTACGGAACGAAGCATCTCGGCGCCATCAAGTCGCTGGTCACGGCGATGATGGTCTTTTCGACCGCGCTTGGCCCCGGCATCACCGGATACCTGATCGACAAGGGCGTGCCCTACCCCGCCCAGATCGCGGCGATGGGATTCTACTGCATCCTGGCAGCGCCCCTGATGGTCATTGCGTCGCGCATCGTCGCGCGGCGCGCATTGCGCCCTTGAATTGGTACCGCCTTCTGCTAGACCGCATTCATGACCGTCACCGTCCGTTTCGCGCCGTCTCCGACCGGCAATATCCATATCGGCAACGCCCGCACCGCGCTGTTCAACTGGCTTTACGCCAAACAGCACGCCGGCCGCTTCATCCTGCGCTTCGACGATACCGACCAGGCGCGGTCGAAACAGAGCTATGCCGACCAGATCGGGAAGGACCTGAAATGGCTCGGCATCGTACCGGACGCCGTCGCCTATCAGTCGGCGCGGTTTCCCGCCTACGACGCGGCGGTCGAAAAACTGAAGCAGGCCGGCCTGCTCTATCCCTGCTACGAGACAGCCGAAGAACTTGAGCGCCGGCGCAAGATCCGCCTGTCGCGCCGGCTCCCGCCGGTCTACGGCCGCGAAGCCCTCAAGCTCACCGACGAGGAGCGGGCCCAGTTGGAGGCCGAGGGGCGCAAGGCGCACTGGCGCTTTCTGCTGCCCAATTTCGAAAGCAATCCCTTCGAGACGCAGCGCACTGAAATCAATTGGGACGACATCGTGCGCGGTAGGCAGACAGTCGATCTCGCCTCGATGTCCGATCCGGTTCTGGTGCGCGAGGACGGAACCTATCTCTACACCCTGCCGTCT
The DNA here is from genome assembly GCA_019912385.1 of Notoacmeibacter sp. Lineage (GTDB taxonomy): Bacteria > Pseudomonadota > Alphaproteobacteria > Rhizobiales > Rhizobiaceae > JAIOIW01. Next base: position 72,180 of record JAIOIW010000105.1, read on the forward strand.
GTAACCGACGACATAGAGATGGGTGTTACACATGTTATCCGCGGTGATGACCACGTCACCAATACCGGTTTGCAGATCGCCCTGTTCAGGGCGCTTGGTGCCAACGAACCTGCCTTCGGACACCACAACCTGCTGACCGCCGCGTCGGGCGAGGGCCTTTCGAAGCGCACCGGCGCGCTATCGGTCATGAGCCTTGCCCTGCAGGGTTACGAGCCCATGGCTGTCGCCTCGCTTGCCGTGCTGACCGGCACGGCGCATGCCGTATCGGCAATGCCCGACATGGACGCGCTGAAGGCCGCCTTCGATCCGGCTCAGGTATCGAAATCCGCAGCGAAATTCGATCCCGCCGACCTCGACATCCTCAACAAGGCGCTGGTCCACGAAATGCCCTACGCGGCGGTGCGCGATCGCCTTTCGGCATTCGGTATTCCGGACGAACTGGGCGAAGCCTTCTGGCTTGCCGTGCGCGGCAATCTGGTCAAGGTCGCCGACGCCGCGGGCTGGTGGTCGATCGTCGCCAACGGCCCGGCCGATGACGAGGCGCTTGCGGCCGAGGACATCGACTTCGTGCGCGAGGCCTTCGACCTGCTGCCTGAAGAGCCCTGGGACCCGGGAACCTGGAAAGCCTGGACCGAGCGCGTGAAGCAGGCGACGGGCCGCAGCGGCAAGGCGCTGTTCATGCCGCTCAGGATCGCGCTTACCGGACGGCGCTCCGGCCCGGAGATTTCAGATCTATTGCCTCTTCTGGGTCGGGCAGGAACGCTGGCCCGACGACCCTGATACGGCGCTTCGGCGGCGTTTCGCCGACCGCCGGGCGAGGTTTCAGAAGAAGTCTGACCTTCGCGACGGTGAGACCGCCTGCGATATTCTGGGCGCTCTCCGGGTCCAGCCCCGGATCGGGTCGCGGCCGCGGTTCCGGGACATAGGCCTGCTCTTCGTCCGCTTTGCCTTTTTCCTCGGCGTTCTCGCCGGCAATGATCGCATAGTCCTTCGCGGGTCTGCAGGCGCACCCCTTCGGCGTCTGGAAATTCGGATCGCGATAGGCAAATGCCATCGGCAACGCGGAGTAGGGCTCGCCGGTCACGGATACCATGTCCTCCGGTTCCTCGTCGGGCACCCGGTGCGAATAGAGCTGGACCTCGACACCCGGGCACAGTGCCTGGCAGGCCTGCTCGTCACGCCCGAACATGTCTCCGGCGGTGGAAAAGGATATCGGGAAATAGTAGCCGTCGCAGGTGCGCACACACAATGTGCGGTAGTTGCCGATCCGCTGGAGTCCGTCGTCGTCACCGGGGAACATGAAGCCTGAATTTCCGTCCGGCCTGCTGTGGCGCAACCTGCCGCCAAAAAGCTTGTCCATCAGGCTGTAGTCCCGACGCGCCGTTGTCTCGATCGGGTCCGGCAGGCGCCGCACATGGGTATCTTCGCGGCAGCGATTGGCCTCGATCCGGGCAAGGATGGCGCTGCGCCGGGACTCCGCGTTCGCCCGGCTGCTCAGCTTTGCAAGATTGTTTTCCAGCTTTGCCAGGTTGAGTTCCATCTTCTCGATGGTCGCGTTGATCGGATCGCAGCGGTCGTTGAACGCGCTGCGGTCAAAAAGGACGAAGCCGCTGCCCGCGCAGCCGTTGCGCCGGGCCTGCTGGCGAGTGCGCCTGAGCTCGCGGCGCTGCTCGTCGACCGCCCGGGCATAGCGACGCGTCTGGGTGGTTTTCTCCCCGCCCCTTTCGACACGGACGAGTTCGGCCTCGAGGTCGCGACACAGTTGCGAGGCGGCAAGCGCGGCCTGCGTCGCAAGCAGGATCCCGACGACGGCGGCAAGGGCGATCGCCAGTTTCGACGGCACCGTGCGGAACAGTTGGCGCATCGTTACTCCGCGCGTGTCAGGCTGCGCATCCATGCTGCACCCTGCGTTTGAACGCATCACGCTCCAAGGCCAGGACATCGCAGGCAAAAGCGGTATCAATCAGAACCATGACCCGGCCGTGGTTAATTTTCGATTTCCGCCGCCCTGTCACGACAGGGCCAACGGATCGTCGTGCGGCTGCGATGCCTCCACGACCGCGAGCGCGGTCATATTGACGATGCCGCGCGAGGTGACCGACGGCGTGAGGATATGAGCCGGCCTGGCCGCACCAAGCAGGATGGGACCGACATGCAGGGCGTCCATCATGGTCTTGACGGTCGTCAGCGTGATGTTGGCGGAATCGAGATCGGGGAAGACCAGCAGATTGGCTTCACCCTTGAGCAGCGAATGGGGAAATACACGCTGGCGCAGTGCTTCCGATAATGCCGAGTCGCCGTGCATCTCGCCGTCCGCTTCGAGGTTGGGAGCGATCTCGTGCAGGATGGCGGCTGCGCGGCGCATCTTCAGTGCGCTCGGGCTTTCCCGTGAACCGAAATCCGAATGCGACAGCAGTGCGGCCTTCGGGACGATGCCGAAGCGGCGGATTTCGGCTGCCGCCAACACCGTCATCTCGGCGATTTCCTCGGCCGTCGGATCGACCGACACATAGGTGTCGGTGAAGAACATGACGCCGCGCTGCGAGATGAGCATCGACAGCGCCGACAGGTCATGGATGCCGGGCCTCCGACCGATGATCTGGTCGACCTGGCGCAAATGGCGCTCGAAACGGCCTTCCAGCCCGCAGATCATGGCGTCGGCTTCACCGCGCAACAGGCCCAAGGCAGCGATCACAGTGTTGTTGGTGCGCACAAGGGTCCGCGCCACCTCCACGGTCACGCCCCGGCGCCCGGTACGCTCAATCAGGGCGTCGACATATTCACGATAACGCGGATCGTCTTCAGGATTGACAATATCGAAATCCACGCCGGGGCGAATGCGCAGGCCGAACCGCTCCAGGCGCCGCTCGATCACCTGCGGGCGACCGATCAGGGTCGGGATGGCGGTCCCCTCCTCAAGGACGACCTGCGCGGCCCGCAAAACCCGTTCATCCTCGCCGTCGGCATAGATCACGCGCTTGCGCGCAGCGGTTCGGGCGTTGGAGAAGATCGGTTTCATCACCAGGCCCGAACGGAAGACGAAGCGGTTCAGCCGGTCCAGATAGGCTTCCATGTCGGCGATCGGCCGCGCCGCGACGCCCGTCTCGGCGGCGGCGCGCGCCACGGCCGGCGCAATGCGCAGGATAAGGCGCGGATCGAAGGGCGACGGGATCAGGAACTCCGGCCCGAAAATCGGCGTCTCCCCCGAATAGGCCCGGGCGGCGACATCCGATGGCTCCTCGCGCGCAAGCGCGGCGATGGCCCGCACGGCGGCCATCTTCATCTCCTCGTTGATCGCCGACGCTCCGCAATCGAGTGCGCCACGGAATATGTAGGGGAAGCACAGGACATTGTTGACCTGGTTGGGGAAATCGGACCGCCCGGTGCAGATCATGGCGTCCGGCCGCTCGGCGCGGGCAAGTTCGGGCATGATTTCAGGCGTCGGGTTGGCGAGCGCCATGATCAGCGGCTTGTCGGCCATTTCCTTCAGCAGTTCCGGCTTCAGCACACCCGCCGCGGACAGGCCGATGAATACGTCCGCCCCGCCGATGACGTCGCCAAGCGTGCGCGCGTCGGTGTCCTTGCAGTAGGGCTCCTTCCAGCGGTCCATCTCCTCCTCCCTGCCCTTGTAGGCGACGCCATGACGGTCGGTGATCCAGATATTGGCGGGATCGGCTCCGAGTGCGACCAGAAGGTTGAGGCAGGCAAGCGCGGCCGCGCCCGCGCCCGAGGTGACGATCTTGACCGCGCCAATTTCCTTTCCGGCCAGTTCCAGCGCGTTGAGGATGGCCGCCGCAACGATGATGGCAGTGCCATGCTGGTCGTCGTGGAACACCGGGATCGACATTCTCGCCTTGAGCTGTTCCTCAACCTCGAAGCATTCCGGCGCCTTGATATCCTCGAGGTTGATGCCGCCGAAGGTCGGCTCCAGGGCCGCCACCGTACACACCATGTCGCTGACTTCAGGTGCGTCGATCTCGATGTCGAACACGTCGATGCCGGCGAACTTCTTGAACAGGACCGCCTTGCCCTCCATCACCGGCTTCGACGCCAGCGGACCGATATTACCGAGCCCGAGCACGGCCGAACCGTTGGAGACGACGCCGACGAGGTTGGCGCGTGCGGTGTAGAGGGCAGCGGCCTCGGGATCGTCCTTGATCGCCATGCACGGCGCGGCCACGCCGGGCGAATAGGCAAGCGCCAGGTCGCGCTGGTTGCCCAGCGGCTTGGTCGCCTGGATTTCCAGCTTTCCGGGCACCGGATACCGGTGAAAGAACAGGGCATTTTCTTCCAGGTCGGTCATTATCTTCTGTTCGGTCATATGCGGGATTTCTGCAATGGGCGTTGAAAACGCCGCACATTACCACGTCAGCGAAAGAAAGCGACTTTGCGCAAGACGAATATGTTTCGCTTCAAAACGAACAAGGAGACCGGCGGGACGCCGTGTCGGCCCCGCCTATTTAAGGTTCCTGTTGAAGAAATCGATGGTGCGTTCCCAAGCCATATCCGCTGCCGCCTTGTCGTAGCGCGCGGCCGCCGTGTCGTTGTTGAAAGCGTGGTTGACGCCGTCATAGACGTGGATCGTGAAATCCTTGCCATTGTCTTCGAGCGCCTTGCGATAGGCATCGACCCCTGCATTCACGCGCTGGTCGAGCCCGGCATAGTGAAGCATCAGCGCCGCCTTGATGGCGGGCACGGCAGCGGGGTCCGGCTGAACACCGTAATAGGCGACGGCAGCCTTCAGGCTCGCCGGGGCACGCACCGCAAGCTGATTGACAAACCCGCCGCCCCAGCAGAACCCCACGGCGCCGGTCACCCCGGTACAGTCTTCGCGCGCGGCCAGCCAGTTGGTCGCAGCCACGGCGTTTTCGGCCGTTTCGCTGGGTTCGAGATCACCGATCATCGCGCGCGCCCGGTCCTCGTCTGCCGGCGTACCGCCGTTAAGCGACAGGAAGTCCGGCGCGAATGCCATGAAACCTTCGAGCGCGACGCGCCTGGCGACATCGCGGATATGCTCGTTGAGGCCGCGGTTCTCGTGGATGACGATCACGCCTGGCAGCTTGTCGGCGGCATCCGCAGGGCGCACCAGGTAGCCGCTCATGTCGCCCATCGTCGCCGGCCAGGACGCCTCTTCGCCGCGCACGCGCGGATCATCGGACGCGACCATCGTGGCGCTTGCCGCATTGGCACCGATCAGTGGCGCGATCGCGGCGGCGGCCGCGCCGGACCCGGCCAGTTTCGTCAGCTTCGCCATGAAGCCGCGACGGTCCAACGTCAGGTGGGTGTACTCGTCATAGGCGTCGATCATTGCCTGGGTAATCTTCGGCGTGCCGGTCATTGCGGCTCCTCCGCGTGTGCGCCCACCTCCATCGAGATGATAGGGCAACAACCCGCTCGATCAAGCCTTGCGAACCGCCCGAAACTCCGGCAGTCATTCCTCGCCGCTTCCCACCCGCTGGCGGATCGTCCCGGCGTCGTAGTTCTCGCCGATCGAATAGGCGAGAACGCGCGAGAGGTGGCAATAGGGCAGGCCTGTTTCCTCCCGCCACGCATTCATCTGCGCCTGGATTTTATCCATGTCCTTTTTTGACGACGGTTTTTCGGCGATATCGACGCCCGCATCCTTCAGGGCCATTGCCACGTCACGCGAGATGACCCAGCCGTCCCAGCCGATCCAGCGCAGGAAATATTGGCCGGTATTGCCACCGAGGCGCGAGCCGTTCTTGCCGAGGAATGCCAGAAGCCCGGCCTGGTCGCCGGCCGGCCAGGCGGAGAGAAACGCGCCGAACGAGCCGCGCTCCGCGGAAATCCTGTCCACGAATGCAGCGTTCTCGCGCACTGCCCTTATCTTCTGCGGATTGCGCACGATACGCTTGTCACTCGCCAAGTCATGCCAGAACTCGTCGGGCTGGAACAGCAATACCTTGGGCTGGAAACCCAGGAACGCCTCCTCGAAGCCGGGCCACTTGTCGCGGATGACCCGCCAGACAAACCCGGCCGAAAAGATGCGCTCGGCCATGGCCGACAAAACGCGGTCGTCGGGAACCCCGGCAAGCGCGGCGTTTTCCGGTGCTTGCCCCAAAAGCGATGCAAGCGCTGCCTCGCCACCCTTGCGGCGGACCGCACGCGTGCGGATATTCTCGAACGATCCCATGCGATCCTCCCCTTCAATCCGCGCGATCCTACGCCATGGCCGCAGGGTCTGCCGAGAGAATTTCAGCCCGCCAGGCGCTCGATGACGGCCATGCCCCATATGATCGCAGCGATCGTGATCGCCAGCAGCACGGCCAGCGATCCGCAATCCTTGGCAAGCTGGATATCGGCATTGAATTCGCGGCTGAGCGCGTCGCAGGCCGCCTCGATGCCGGTGTTGAGGACCTCGACGACCATCAGGAACAGGAGGGAGATGATCAGCGCGGCATACTGGGTCCAGCTCGAGGCCAGGAACCAGCCCGCCGGCAGGCCAACGGCGAGCACGGCGACCTCCTGGCGGAAAGCGGCCTCGGAAGCCATCAGCCGCCGCCAGGCCCTTGCCGAATTCAGAAACGCATTCCAGAGCCGCTCCATCGTCCCTCGCCCGTCCGGATGCGACAGAGGCTAACCGCTCCGGGTTTCCGATCAGTGAAAGATCCAGGAGTCCCAGGCAAAAAATCCGTTCTGCACCGAATCATGGGCGTGCTCGGCGCGAACTGAATTGCCCGCCGCGCCGTAAGCGAAGAACAGCGGCATCAGGTGTTCGTCGGTGGGATGATTGTCATCGGAAAAAGGCGCGCGTGCTTTCCAGTCCAGGATCGCCGCGCGGTCGTTGGCGGCCAGATGCTCGGCGAACCAACTGGTGAAGGCAGCGACCTTGCCGGGCAATTGCGGGTCAACCGGCTGGCCCATGCGGGCCGCCATGAAGAAGGCCCGCAGATTGTGGGTGATGTGGCCGGAGCCGATCAACAGGATGCCTTCCTTCCTCAGGGGGGCAAGCGCCTGGCCGAGCGCGAAATGGTAGGCCGCGTCGCGGTGCGGATCGATCGAGAGCTGCACGACGGGGATATCGGCCTGCGGCCAGGCAAGATAGAGCGCGTTCCAGGCACCGTGATCGTAGCCGCGTTCCGGTGCGATTCGCGGCGCAAGGCCCGCCTCGTCGAGCAGACCGGCGATCCGCAGCGCCAACTCGGGCTCGCCGGGCGCGGGATAGACGATCTCGTAGAGCTCGGGGGCGAAGCCGCCGAAATCGTAGATCATGCCCGGGTTCGGGTCGGTTACGACGACGGGTCCGTCGGTCTCGAAATGGGCCGAAACCATGACGATCGCCTTTGGCCGCGGCAGCCGCGACCCCAGCGAGGCGATGTAGTCGCGTGCCTCGGACGGCTCGATCACGACATTCGGTCCGCCGTGGGAAACGAAAACAGTTGGCATGGTGGTCATAAGCGTTCTCCTTGGGAGACGCAGATAATACGGTCTATTGTCAAACGCGAGGCGCACATTGGTGACTTAGCGTTCAATTATCAGAAACAGTTTGGACAACGGCGTCGATCCTTCTATCGGCGGCGCATCCTTGTCCCGTCATATCCGTCGTCCTGCGGCAACCCGTCGGCGATGTCGTAGTAATCGCCCTTGGCGGCGACGAAGATGTGCCTTTCGCCTGCAAGGCCCGATGGCTTGTCGAAGGCGCCGGCGAGGATGGATGTTCTGGCCGAACCGTTCGCCTTCCAGAACAGGGCCGAACCGCATGTGCGGCAAAAGCCGCGCCGAGCGCGGTCGCTGGCCACATACCAGGTGATGTTTTCGCTTCCAGTTAGCGTCAGGTCGCCGTCGGCAACATCGGTTGCGGCGTAGTGATGGCCGCTTTGCTTGCGGCACTGGGTGCAATGGCAGAAGATGACACCGCGCAATGGTCCTGCCGCGGTGAACCGCACTCTTCCGCAAAGGCACGATCCGCTATGGTTCCCGTCCGCCATGGCTCCTCCGCTTTTTCAGCAGATCATGCCGGACAGCGGACGATCGCGATAGCGAAAAACGCCAGATATTCCTTCTCCCCGGCCACCGGCCGGGGATTGGCATCACGAATCCGGCGGTTTGCTGGCCGGGCTACTCGGCGGCCTCGGCCCTTGGCGCCACCCGGTCCTGTTTCATCTGCTCGGCGACCAGGAAGGCCAGTTCCAGCGCCTGGTCGGCATTCAGGCGTGGATCGCAGTGGGTGTGATAGCGGTCCGAGAGGTCCTCGGCACGGATCGCACGCGCGCCGCCGGTGCATTCGGTGACGTTCTTTCCAGTCATCTCGACGTGAATGCCGCCCGCATGCGTGCCTTCCGCGCGATGGATGGCGAAGAAGTTCTGCACTTCCTTCAACACCCGCTCGAAGGGCCGCGTCTTGTAGCCCGCCGCGGTGATCGTGTTGCCATGCATCGGGTCGCAGGACCAGACCACCTTGCGGCCTTCGCGCTCGACGGCGCGGATCAGCGCCGGCAGGTGGTCGCCCACCTTGTCGGAACCGAAGCGCGAGATCAGGGTCAGGCGGCCGGCCTCGTTGTCCGGATTGAGAATGTCGATCAGGTTGAGAAGATCGTCGGGCTGCATCGACGGGCCGCATTTGAGCCCGATCGGGTTCCTGATGCCGCGGCAGTACTCGATATGGGCGTGATCGGCCTGGCGGGTGCGGTCGCCGATCCAGATCATGTGGCCGGACGTGGCATACCAGTCGCCTGAGGTGGAATCGACGCGGGTGAGCGCTTCCTCGTAGCCCAGCAGCAGGGCTTCGTGGCTGGTATAGAAATCGGTCTCGCGCAGCGCATAGTTGGCCTTCGAGGTGATGCCGATGGAGCGCATGAAGTCCATCGTCTCGGAGATCCGCGCGGCCACCGCCTCGTAACGGTTCTTCTGCGGGCTGTCGGAAACGAAGCCGAGCATCCACTGGTGGACGTTCTCCAGGCTGGCATAGCCGCCCTGGGCGAAAGCCCGCAGCAGGTTGAGGGTTGCCGCCGACTGCCTGTAGGCCATCTCCTGGCGGTTCGGGTCGGGGATACGCGAGGCGGGATCGAAATCGATTCCGTTGATGATGTCTCCGCGGTAGGAGGGCAACGTCTCGCCGTCCTTGGTCTCGTTGTCGGACGAACGAGGCTTGGCGAACTGGCCGGCGATGCGCCCGACCTTCACCACCGGCTTCGAGCCGGCGAATGTCAGCACCACTGCCATCTGCAGGAACACGCGGAAGAAGTCGCGGATATTGTCGGCGCCATGTTCGGCAAAGCTCTCCGCGCAGTCACCGCCCTGCAGCAGGAACGCCCGGCCCTCGGCCGCCTCGGCCAGCGCCTTCTTCAGGTCGCGCGCCTCACCGGCAAAGACCAGCGGCGGGTAGGTGCGCAAGCGCTCTTCCACCTGGCCGAGCACGGCGGGATCCGGGTATACAGGCACCTGGCTGATCGGTTTCGATCTCCAGGAATCGGGCGTCCAGTTCGTCATCATGTCGTCACCAGGTGTCTTGCGCGGCATCGCCGGCTTGCGGTCATTCGCGACATCGGCCGCGGACTCCAGGACCGGGCGGCCCGAGAGCTGGTTGTGGTCCGGCACCATCAGCAGGTTTTCATCCGCCAGCGCCTTGATCCGCATCACCGCGATCGATTCATAGATCCGTTCGGGATCCATCTCCATGCGATAGATGGTCGGTTGCGACACACCGGCCCTGGCCGCCAGATCGCTTTGCGACAGGTCGAGCATCGAACGGATGAACTTGATCTGCCGACCCGTCAGCTTCGGGATTTCCATGACGTGGTCTCCATGACTATACGGCCCGCATTTAAGGCGTCTGAATAATTTATTCAATATGAAAATTGCGGTGAATGCAATTAGTCAATCACCGGCGCCGTCCGGCTTACCAGGACCGAGTGAAACAGATCGCATTCCGCCTGCGAAACCCCGACGTGACGCGGATAGACCGGCGCATGGGCATCCTCATGGATCGGAACATCGAAGTTCGCCGTCTCGGCAACGAAACGCTCTACGCCACTTATGCCGTGTTCAAACAGGAAACCCTGCATGACGACATTGAGGTAGGAACGCAGGATACGGGGCGGCTCGCGATGAACCGGCAATTCCTCCATCGCCTCATAGACATACAGCGGGCAGTCGGACGGTATGGCCGTAGTGGCGCTAACCTCGGCCGGATCGATCTCGCGGCGGTGGTAGCGCGCCTCGCGCCGGTCGACCGCCTCGATATTTTCGCGGCGATCGAACACGACCAGCCCGTCCATCGCCGCGCCTTCCTTGCGCGACACGGTCAGCAGCGCTGCCGGAAAGCCCGGCATGTCGGGGCGCGGGAGCCAACGCCGCGCCCAGCCTGTCAGGCGTGCCGGACTGGCATCGACGACGGATGCCGTCAGTGTCGCGCGGTTGACCAGCGAACCGTAGCCGAAATAGGCCACCAGTTCGCCGCGTCGCGCCAGTTTCGCGATTTCATCGGTCATCGATCCTTCCTCGCGGGCGCTTCTGTCACGATCGCATGTTCCAGCGTGAAATGGGCAACCGACCCGGTTTTCGCAACCGGTCCGGCTCGCGTTATGGCCGAAACCCTCCCGCAGGGAAATCCGCCGGCCGTTGCGTCACGTCCTTCGGACACGGAATAAATTGACTTTGACGTTAACGTAAATGTTATCGTCAGGCGTTCTTTCGTTTCGGGAGGAAAAGAACGCGCCATGAACCAGTCGCAAGCAAGTAGCTGGACATCACCATCTTCCGCCCTTTCTGGCAATGACGGCGAGGAGAAGGTCGAATTCGCGGCCGGCGACGGATTTCCGCTTCGCGGCACCATCTTCAGGGGCAGCGGCAACGGCCCGCTTGTTCTCATTTCGGGCGCCATGGGCGTGCCGAGCGGCTTCTATGCCAAATTCGCCGCAGCACTTGCCGATGCCGGATCGCGGGCCGTCATGGTCTGGGACTATCGGGGGATGCCGGGCTCCCCTGCCCCGAAGACCTGGCGCGGCTCGCTGCGCGCGCGCGATTGGGCGCTCGCCGATTTTCCGGCCGCGCTCGCGCGGTTGCGGGCGGAGGCGCCGGGCCATCCGGTTGCCGGGATCGGGCAGTCCTTCGGCGGGCAGGCCTTCGGCATCAGCGGCGTGGCCGGGCAGTTCGAGCGCTATACCTTCGTCGCCGTGCTGTCAGGCTACTGGCGCAACATGCAGAACCCATTGCGCGTGTTCAGCGCCATGCAGCTTCTCGGCCTGCCGGTCACGCTTGCGGCCGGCCGTACCCTGCCCTTCATGGGGCTCGGCGACACGGTTCCCGCGCCGGTCTATCGCGAATGGGCGCAATGGTGCCGGAACCCGCACTATCTCTACGGGATCGGCGACATGCCCGAAAGGGAGCGCGTGCGCGATGTCGGCAAACCCATCCTGTCGATCCGCCATCCCGATGATCCATGGGGCACCGAAAAGGCGGTCGAGGCGCTGCTTGCCCACCATATGTCGGCGAGAATCGAGCGGCGCGTGCTCGGCCCCGAGCAGACCGGCGGCGAGCCGGTCGGCCATCTCGGCTTCTTCCGTTCCAAATTCAGGAACGACCTGTGGCCGGACGTCATCGACTGGCTGCTGGACGGGCCGGCCAACTGAATTTGCCGCGCGGGCGCGTCAGCCGACGCGTTGGCCGTTCTTCACCCGGTAGGTCGGCTGGTACATCGTCACCAGTTCCTCCGCCGCCGACGGATGCACGGCCATGGTTCGATCGAAATCGTCCTTGGTCAGGCCGGCCTTGACCGCAATTCCCAGCACCTGCGCCAATTCGCCCGCGTCCGGCCCCAGCACATGGGCGCCAAGGACCCTGCGGGTGGCGGCTTCGACCACGAGCTTCATGATCATCTTTTCCTGGCGGCCGGAAAGCGTGTGGCGCATCGGCCTGAACGACGCCCGGTAGATTGCCAGTTCATCGAACCGTTTCGCCGCGTCGTCTTCCGACAGGCCGACCGTACCGATTTCCGGCTGAGAGAACACAGCGGTGGCAATCGTATCATGATCGGGTTTCGTCGGGTTGTTCTTGAATGCGGTCTCGATCAGGCACATCGATTCGTGGATGGCGACGGGCGTGAGCTGGACGCGGTTGGTAACATCGCCGACCGCCCAGATATGGGGGACATTGGTCCGCTGATACTCATCGACGACAACCGCGCCCGCGTGGTCGGTCTCGACGCCGGCGGCCTCCAGGCCGAGGCCCTCGGTGTTGGGAATGCGACCGATGGCGAACATGACCTGGTCGACCACGGTGGATTCGCCACCCCTCATATGCGCCAGCAGGCGGCCGGCGGGCGTGCGTTCCACCCTGTCGAGTACTTCGTGGCAGATGATCCGGATGCCCTTGGCCTCCATCGCCTCGTGGACACCGTGGCGCATGTCCATGTCGAAACGGCTCAGGATTTCCTTACCGCGATAGAGAAGCGTCACGTCTGCGCCGAGGCCGTGAAAGATGTTGGCGAACTCCACCGCGATGTAGCCGCCACCGCCGATCAGGATGGACCGGGGCAGTTCGTCGAGATGAAACGCCTCGTTGGAGGTGATGCACAGCTCGTGACCCGGCAATGCGTTGTGCGGGTTCGGCCTGCCTCCGGTCGCGATGAGGATCTGCTCGGCGGTCACCAGGCGATTTTCGCCCACGAGGCGGATCGTGTGGGCGTCTGCCAATTCGGCCCGCGCGGCAATGACTTCGGCGCCCGCGCCTTCCAGCCCCTTGCGATACAGGCCTTCCAGGCGGGCGATTTCGCGATCCTTGTTGGCGATCAGTGTCTTCCAGTCGAAACTGGTCTCACCGACCGTCCAGCCGAAGCCCGCGCTGTCTTCGAAATGTTCGGGAAACTGGGAAGCATAGACGAGCAGCTTCTTGGGAACGCAGCCGCGAATGACGCAGGTTCCGCCATAGCGGTACTCCTCGGCGATGGCCACGCGCTTGCCCAGCGACGCAGCGAGCCTGGCCGCGCGAACGCCGCCCGAGCCGCCACCGATCACGAAAAAATCATAATCGTATCTGGCCATTTGCCGTCAGACTCCTTGCCGTACCGCCGCTTGTCGAATCGTCCAAAGTGCACGGCACCGGTCAGGCGGCCTGAAAAGACGGTGCGCGGCAAGGAGCCGGGCCGCTGTCCGATTGTCAACGCACGAGAATGTGAAAAGCCCGGGCCCGGCCGATCAATCGGTCTTGCCGCCGTTCGCCGCGCCGCCGTCTTTCCCGACCGCAGCCTCGAGTGCCGCGCCAACGCTTTCCGCCAGGTCGCGGGCAAGACCGCGTTGCCAGATTTCCGCCGCCTTGGCCATTTCTCGTGTCACGATGGGCAATTCGCTGTTCATCTTCTTGCCGGCTTCGGTGTTGTAGAATGCCGTGATCGCGTTGAGTTCCTCTTCGCTGAAGATCTTGGCGAAGACTCGCGCAACCTCACCTTCCAGAACCGAACGGCGGCCAACCAGTTCAAGCGCCTTTTCCTGCACGGTCGCGCCGATCAATGCCTCGAGATCGGGATTCTTGGCAGTCAGCTGCGACTGCAAGTCCTGAGCAATGCCGGGAAGAATGGCATCGAACTGGTCAGAGGCATGAAGCGCGACCATGGCGGCGCGCGCCGCCTTGAGATGGCTTTCCGAATATTCCTGCGCCTGGGCTGCAGCAACCATCGACAACAGCCCGACAAGGGCCAGGACGGGCGAAAGCAGGCGCAAGCGGGAGAGCAAAGTCATTTCGGTTCAACTCCGTTTCTGGGCATTGGATTCCAGGACTTGTACGCCGCCGTTTCGTGCGACGATCGCAATGCGGGCAAGCCCCAGGAACAAGCCGTGTTCAACAACTCCGGGAATCGCGTGAAGCGCGGTCGAGAGCGCTTCTGGATCGGGAATGCGGCCAAAAGATGCATCGAGAATGAGATGTCCACCATCGGTGACGAAAGCTTCGCTGTCGTTGCGACGCAATGTGACCGGGCCGGTAAGACCGAGGCGTTCGGCGGCGCTTGCGATCGCAATTTCCGTCGCCTTGAGGCCGAAACGGTTGACTTCGATGGGCAACGGGAACCTGCCCAGCGTTTCGACAAGCTTGGTTTCGTCGGCGATCACGATCATCCGGTCTGACGCGGCCGCAACGATCTTTTCACGCAGCAGCGCGCCGCCTCCGCCCTTGATCAGGGCGAGTTGAGGATCGATTTCGTCGGCGCCATCCACCGTCAGGTCGAGACGCGGCGTATCCTCAAGCGTCGTCTGGGGCACGCCGAGTTCGCGGCAAAGCGCAGCGGTACGCTCCGAGGTCGGGACACCGATGACTGAAAAACCGCGGCCGACCTTTTCGGCCAGAAGGCGCACGAACTCCTCGGCGGTCGATCCCGTGCCGATACCGAGTTTCATGCCGCTTTCGACATGGGCCAGTGCGGCCCTGGCGGCCTCGATTTTCAGCGTTCTGGCGTCCATCAACACGTGAATCCGATTGGCAAATGCGCGCATCCCCTAGCATTTTTGCCCGAATGCGCAAAGCCTTTCTCACTCCGCAACGGCGTCGCACTTGCCGCGACTATTGCGACGCGATAGACCGCCCCCATGGATCAGTCTTCGCCGCAAAGCCGTAACGAAACCAGGCCGGTCATCGTCTTCGATCTTGACGGAACGCTGATCGACACCGCGCCGGACCTTCTCGCCGCGCTCGACCATTGCCTTGCCCTCGCCGACCTGCCGCCAGCCGACCAGCGCGCGATCCACCGGTATCTCGGCCTGGGCGCACGGGTCATGATCGAAAAGGCATTCGCCGCTGCCAACCGGCGCATCGGCGAGCAAGAAAGCGCGGCGCTGCTCGCCGCATTCCTCGAGCATTACACGGAAAACATTCCAGGCCGTTCGCGCCCCTATCCCGGCGTACTCGAAGCGATGGACCGGTTTTCGGGCGCCGGATACACGCTCGCCATCTGCACCAACAAGCATGAAGCGCGTGCGCTGCGACTGATGTCGGCGCTGGGCCTTGCGCCGCGCTTCGCCGCCATATGCGGCGCCGACACGTTTGCCTGGCGCAAGCCCGATCCGCGCCATCTCACCGCAACGATCGAACGGGCCGGCGGCGATCCGGCCCGTGCGCTGATGATCGGCGATTCGCGGACCGACATAGACACCGCAAGGGCGGCCGGCCTGCCGGTCGTTGCCGTCGATTTCGGCTACACCGACGAGCATGTTTCGGCTTTCAACCCGACACGCGTGATCTCGCATTTCGACGAATTGACACTCGACATGGCGCAAGACCTGCTGGCGATGCCGGCGTGACGGTTCAAGCTACACTGATCGCATCAACCTGCCGATCGCGCGGGAAATCCAATCTGGAAAATCGAAGGAATGGTGGGCGCGACAGGGATTGAACCTGTGACCCCTCCCTTGTGAAGGTAGTTATCGAGACTCCATCGATCGTTCGCAGCCTTCGGAAATCGCGTGCTTTCTGGTCCAACGGACGATTTCGGCTGGCGAAGGCTGATGGAACCGTTTCGGCGCCACCCCTGTCGCTTTCGCC
>JAIOIW010000106.1 GCA_019912385.1 Notoacmeibacter sp.
GATGTGATGGTTCGGCAGCATCTCCGACACGCCGCCCGTCAGGTTCGGAACCTTGATGCCGACGATCGAGTCGATCACCTTGTCCGGATTGACGGTTCCGGCCTTCTTCACCGCCTCAACCCACATGTTGAAGCCGATCACGTGAGCTTCCATCGGATCGTTGGTGACGCGCTTGTCGTCGCCGATGAAACCGTGCCAGGCATCGATGAACTGGGCGTTGACCTCGGTATCGACCGACTGAAAGTAGTTCCAGGCCGCAAGGTGGCCGACCAGCGGAGCCGTATCTAGGCCGGCCAGTTCCTCTTCACCGACCGAGAAGGCGACGACCGGGATATCCTCGGCCTTGACGCCCTGGTTGCCCAGTTCCTTGTAGAAGGGAACGTTGGCGTCGCCGTTGATGGTGGAGACGACGGCCGTCTTTTTGCCGGCCGAGCCGAATTTCTTGATGTCGGCAACGATGGTCTGCCAGTCGGAATGACCGAACGGCGTGTAGTTGATCATGATGTCTTCGGCGGCAACGCCTCTGGCCTTCAGATAGGCTTCGAGGATCTTGTTGGTCGTGCGCGGATAGACATAGTCGGTGCCGGCCAGGACCCAGCGCTCCACGCTTTCCTCGTTCATCAGGTAATCGACGGCGGGGATCGCCTGCTGGTTGGGTGCCGCACCCGTGTAGAACACGTTGCGCTGGCTCTCCTCGCCCTCGTACTGGACGGGGTAGAAGAGGATCGAATTCAGTTCCTCAAAGACTGGCAGGACCGACTTGCGGGAAACCGAGGTCCAGCAACCGAACACCGCGGCGACCTTGTCCTTCTCCACCAGCTCGCGTGCCTTCTCGGCGAACAGCGGCCAGTCGGACGCCGGGTCGACGACGACCGCTTCCAGCTTCTTGCCCAGCACGCCGCCCTTCTTGTTCTGCTCATCGATGAGCATCAGCATGGCGTCCTTGAGCGTGGTCTCCGAAATCGCCATCGTTCCCGAAAGCGAATGCAGGATGCCGATCTTGATCGTGTCATCAGCCGCATGGGCTGAAAAAGCGATGGTCGACGCGGCCAGCATGGCTGCGAAGCCAGCGAGCATGGATTTCCTGGTTTTACCGGTCATTTGATTACCTCCGACAGGTCTGTTTGCACCGCACAAACCAGAGCAAGGGCCGTGCCAGTTGTCGAAGATCAGCAGGGCCGTGACGATTCATCACGTGTTAACAGATGGTTACATCGCCGCAGTACCTGCGTTGATCAGATAGAAGGCAACAAATTTTTATGCGTAAGAAATGGGCACTACGCATGATGAGTGCATACGAAGCATGCACATCGCGATCTGCGCCTGTATTTTTCGTATTTTCACGCACTCGGCGCCCGCTTTGAAAAAGCCCTTTATCCGTCTATATTCCGGACGCTGCTTTTTGCGGCAGGTTGTTTGCACCACAAATGGCCTTGCGCCTCCCGCTCCGGCGGGAGGCGCTCTCGCCGGCCTGGCGCCGGGAGGCCGCAGCCGACAAGTTGTTCCCTGCGGTCGAACGGGGCCGATGCCGGAACGCGGTGTGGTGAGTGGCGCGGTGACCCGGCAAAATTCCATCATACTGGAAATATATCCGTATCGTGCTATTGATCGCTTGTCGGAATTGGCGGGAGCGATTTGATGAATGCGATGGCGCCGGATCTGGGCACATTCGTCAGGCGTGCGCGCAAGGAGCGCAGCCTGACGCTGGAGCAACTGTCGGAGCGCAGCGGCGTTTCGCGGTCCATGCTGTCGGCTATCGAGCGGGGAACGGCCAACCCGACATTCTCGATCGTGTGGGCGCTGGCCCAGGCGCTGGGGCTTGATCTCGCGGCATTCGACGGCAGCGGCAGCCGGGACGAACCGATCGAGCACATTCATCACTACTCGACGCCGATGCGGCGCAGCGCCGACGGGAAATGCGAATTGTACATGCTCAGCCCGCAGCGCACATCGCTTCCCGTCGAGTGGCACCATCTGCGCATGCAGCCTGGCGGAAGCCTCGATTCCAGGGCCCATGCGCACGGAACATTCGAGCACCTGACCTGCCTGTCGGGCGCGCTTGCGGTAACGGTCGACGACCGAACCGTCCGCGCCGAGGCTGGCGATACGCTCCGCTACCGTTCGGACCGGGCGCATCGCATCGACAATCTCGCCGATACCGAGACGCAGGCATTGCTGCTGGTCGCGCAACCTGAACGGTATAATGGATCTGCCCGAATGGCATGATACCGGTTGTTGCGGGCGTTGTTTGGCGCGTTGACGACGGTGCCAAATTCCAATATCTAGGAAATTGTCCAAAATAAAGGAATCGAGATGAGCAACTCCCTTGTCGACGCAGCGGCCCGCATGCTCGAGGACATCGACAGGGCCGGCACGCGAAAGCGCGAGAGGACGATCTACTCGCCGCAATCGTCTGTGATCCGCGCCGATACGACATTCGGCGAGGAAGCGGGCGAGGGGACGGAAGTCATCAACCTGTGCGCCAACAATTATCTTGGCCTTGCCGACGATCCGCGACTGATCGAGATTGCCAGGCAAGCGCTCGACACGCATGGCCTCGGTATGGCGTCGGTGCGCTTCATCTGCGGCACGCAGGACCTGCACCGGGCCCTGGAGCGGCGGATGGCGGCCTATCTCGGCACCGAGGACTGCATCGTTTTCGCCTCCTGTTTCGACGCCAATGGCGGGCTGTTCGAACCCTTGCTCGGCGCGGAGGACGCCGTCATATCCGACAGCCTGAACCACGCCTCGATCATCGACGGCATCCGGCTGTGCAGGGCGCAGCGGTTCCGTTACGCCAACAACGACATGGACGATCTTGAGCGCCAACTGCTGGCCGCGAAGGGCTGCCGCTACCGGCTGATCGCCACCGATGGCGTGTTCTCCATGGACGGCATCATCGCCAACCTGCCGCGCATCTGCGAGCTGGCCGAGAAACACGACGCGATGGTGATGGTGGACGATTGCCATGCGACGGGCTTCATGGGCGGGCGTGGAGCCGGAACGCCGGAGCTTCTGGGCGTCGAGGGCCGGGTACAGATCCTGACGGGCACGTTCGGCAAGGCACTGGGCGGGGCATCGGGCGGCTATGTCGCGGGGCCTGCGCCGATTATCGAACTGCTGCGCCAGCGGGCCAGGCCCTACCTCTTTTCCAACGCGGTCGCGCCGGCCATCTGCGCGGCAGCGCTTGCCGCCATCGATATCGCCGAGAACGCCCATGAGGAGCGCCGGCGTCTGCAGGACAATGCCCGACGTTTCAGGGCGGGCATGGCGGCGGCTGGCTTTACCCTGGTCGCCGGCGAGCATCCGATCATTCCGGTCATGATCGGCGACGCGGCGCTGGCGGCGCGCGTGGCCGACGACCTGTTGCGCCAGGGCGTCTATGTCATCGCCTTTTCCTATCCGGTGGTGCCGGAAGGAAAGGCACGCATCCGCACGCAGATGTCGGCTGCCCACACGCGCGAACAGATCGATACCGCGATTGCCGCCTTTACTGCGGTCGGCCGCGACCATGGCCTGATCGCCTGAAGCACCCGGGTTCACGAGGAGGATTTCCATGCGCGCACTGGTCAAGGAAACGGCAGCGCCGGGCCTTTCGTTCAGGGAGATACCGGAGCCGCAGCCCGGCTTCGAGGAAGTCCGCATCCGCATCGACATGGTGTCGATCTGCGGCACCGACCTGCACATCTACAATTGGGATGAATGGGCGGCGGCGACCGTCCCTGTGCCGCTGACCATCGGCCATGAGTTCGTCGGGCGGATCGACGCGCTCGGCGACGGCGTCAGCGGGCTCGAAATCGGCCAGCGGGTTTCCGGCGAGGGCCATATCGTGTGCGGCACCTGCCGCAACTGCAGGGCCGGGCGGGAGCATCTGTGCCGTAACACCAAGGGTGTCGGCGTCAACCGGCCGGGCGCCTTTGCCGACTATCTCGTCATTCCGCAGCACAATGTCTATCCGATCCCCGACACCATTCCCGACCGGATCGCCTCCGTGCTCGATCCGCTCGGCAATGCGGTGCACACCGCGCTCGGCTTCGACCTTGCCGGGGAGGACGTCCTGATCACGGGGGCGGGACCGATCGGGTTGATGGCGGCGGCGGTATGCCGCCATGTCGGCGCGCGCCATGTCGTCATCACCGACGTCAATGAAAATCGTCTCGAGCTCGCCGCCGCCATGGGCGCCTCGCGCGGTGTGGTGGCCGGGCGCGAAAGCCTGGACGACGTCATGCACGAGCTCGGCATGAAGGAGGGCTTCGACTTCGGACTGGAGATGTCGGGGTCCGGCGCGGCGTTGCGCGACATGATCGGCGCGCTCAACAATGGCGGGCAGATCGGTTTGCTCGGCATTTACCACGGCGATGTCACGATCAATCTCAATGCCGCCATCTTCAAGGGCCTGCATCTCAAGGGAATCTACGGACGCGAGATGTTCGATACCTGGCACAAGGCGCTGGCGATGCTGGAAAGCGGCCTGGACATCACGCCGGTGCTGACCCACGAATTCGCCTTCGAGGATTTCGAGATGGGATTTGCGGCGCTCAACCGGGGTGAGGCGAGCAAGGTCGTGCTGAGACTCCGCTGATCCGGTCTGCTCAGGCCGCAACGAATTCGCAGAGCGTCCTGTTGAAGACCTCCGAGTGCTCGATCTGCGGTGTATGCCCGCAATCGTCCAACAGGATCAGCTTCGAATTCGGGGTGACGGCTTGGGCGTCGATCGAGTGCCCGGCGGGCAGCACGGCGTCCTGCTTGCCGTGAATGATGAGGACCGGAACCGCCAGCGTCCCGAGGAGGGTCCGGGTGCGCTCCCACACTTCGCGCCGCTGGCCGCCGAAGCCGGTCAACATCCGCAGTGTCGCAAGGAAAGCCTTTTGTCCGCCGGCTTTCGCTAGGTTGCGCTCAACCGTCTTGCGGATGTCATCGGTTATGACATCGCTCCTGTGAAAAATGGCTTTCAATTGCTGCTCGATACCGGTCTTTCCGGGTTTGGTCATGAGTTCGCCGAGGATTGGCAAGGTCATGATGCGGAACGGCAGGAAAACCTCGCGGCCGAGCGCGGCGGAATTCGCCAGCACGATGCCAGCCACGCGCTCCGGGGCGAGGTTGGCCACCCGCACCGAGATCGCGGCGCCCAGCGAGTTGCCGACGCAGAAGAACCGGCCGATGCCAAGCGCATCGGCGAAATCCGGAACCAGACTGGCGAATTTCTCGAGATCGTAGGGCTGGTCGCCCAATTCGGACAGGCCGTGCCCCGGCAGGTCGAGAGCAATAAGGCGGTGATCGCCGATCCCGGCCTCGAGCTGTCGATCCCAGAATTCCAGAGATTCCGAAATGCCGTGTATGAACAGGATCGGAGTCCCGTCTCCTGAGCGTTCCCGGTAGCGGATCGCCGTGCCGCCGACTTCGATGAATTTGTCTGCAAAATCCATGGATTTGTTTCCCCTCCATTGCGGTTTGTTTCATAAGATACCCGGCTGTCACGGCGTTGCGATTTCGATTCAACGACGCTCACCAGAGCATTGATTCTATTGCGGATTGATGCGGAGTTTCCTGCCTGTGACGAAAAGGCGGACTTCGCTCCTATTTTGAATCCACCCCGCGATTCCTTCGGGCAGGAACAGGGCGAAGGCGATCGCGACAAACCCGAGGCCTGCGAGATACCAGACGCTGAAATCGCCGAAGATCTCCTGCAGCAGGAAGAAGATCACGGCGCCGACGATCGGGCCCTCGAATGTTCCCAGCCCGCCGACCAGCACCATGAACAGCATGAAGACGGTCCATTGCACGCCGAAGCTCGTCCTCGGCTGGAAGGTGATGGCGCTGGCCAGCCAGACGGTGCCGGCAAGCGCACAACCGACAGCCGCAAGCACGAAGATGATCTGCTTGATCCGCATCACGTCGATGCCGATCGAACCGGCCGCTTCCTCGTCGTCGCGGATGGCCTGGGCGGCGGCGCCGATCTTGCTTCGTAGCAACAAGAAGGTCGCAACAAGCATGGCGGTGAGACCGCCAAGACCGAGCCAGTAGGTGAGGTTGCGGCGCAATTCGGGATCAAAGGCGTTGAGTGCGAGCAGGGAGGTACCGGTCTCGCCCTGCACCGCGGGATCGAACATTACGGCAATGCGCAGCGCTTCGGCGATCACCCACATGGCGATGGCGAATTCGCCGCCCTTGAGCCTGAGTGCAAAAACAGAGAGGGCGGCGCCCACAAGTCCCGCGCCGAGCGGGCCGACGACGAGCGCCATGTAGGGCGGAACGCCAAAGTCGACCAGCCGCAGGGCAAAATAGGCGCCGATGCCGAAAAAGGCCTGCTGGCCGACTGAAACAAGGCCCGCATAGCCTGCCAGCAGGTTCCACATCACGGCCAGCAGGACATAGACGAACAGAGTCGTCGCCTTGTCGACAACCAGCCCGCTGGCAAAGAGCGGCAGAATGACCAGCACGGCGAGCAAGGCCGCGGAGAGAGCCGCCGTCAGCCGGCTTGCGGACGTCCAGCGCTCGATTGCGAATGATACCGGTGACATCATGGCAGATCCTCTTCAACCGCGCGCGGTTGCACGGTTCGCGGCAATTTCAGTGCTGCGCGCCAACCACCGTGATGGTGGGCGTGGGCTGCGTAAAGGCGCGCGCCGAGCACGCCGAGGAACACCAGATGCCCGGCAAGCTGGAACCATTGCGCGGAAAAGGTCGAACCGAGGCTCTGGGCGACGCCAAGGACGATGCCGCCGGCAAGCGTGCCCCACAGCGAACCGATGCCGCCGATCACAACGGCCTCGAAGGCGAAAATGAGCTGGGTCGGGCCGGCATAGGGATTGATCAGCGCCCGCATGGCGAGAAAGGCACCGGCGAGGCCGGCAAGCGCTACGGCGATTGCCGCTGCCGCCCGGTGGACCTTGCGGGCATTGACGCCGCTCAGTTCCGCGGCTTCGGGATCGCTTGATGTCGCGCGGATGGCGCGGCCGATCTTTGTGAAGCTCAGCATCAGTTGCAGTGCCACCAGCGCGGCGACGGCAACCGCGAAAGTGATGACCGGCAGCTTGCCGAGCGAAATGCCGAAGGGCATTTGCCAGCTTGACCAGGAAAGCGATCCGATATGGTTGCCGAGCGACCTGGTGTCGGAGCCGAACAGACCGAACATGGTGTTCTGCAGCACGGCGCCGAGGCCGAAGGTCACGAGCAGGGGCAGCAGAACGCCGCTGCCGAGCGCGCGGGCGAACAGAAGCCGCTGCATTATCCAGCCCGCCAAAGCCATGACGGGCAGCATCGCAAGGACGGCGGCAAGGGGTGACAGGCCGAGGATTTCGACGCCGAACAGGACCAGATAGGCGCCAAGGATCGCCAGATCGCCATGGGCGAGATTGATGAAACGCACCACGCCGAACATCAGCGACAGGCCCGCGGCGAGGATGGCGTAGTAACCGCCGAGCAGGATTCCCTGGATCAGAGCGTCAAGCACGGGTGGCCACCTGCTTTCCAAGTCCGAAATACGCGTCGGTGATGGCGTGCTTGCCGAGTTCGCCGGGCTTGCCATGGAGCGCGACCGCGCCCTCCAGCAAACATATGATGCGGTCGGAAAAGGCCATGGCGCGGTCGAGATCCTGTTCGACAAGGATCATGGTCGTCTCGCCGTTCTCCTTGAGGACTGCGAGGGAGTTGTAGAGGCCGACCACCGCGATCGGAGACAGGCCGAGCGATACCTCGTCGAGCAGCAGGACGGACGGATTACTCATCAGTGCCCTGCCGATGGCGACCGCCTGGCGCTGTCCGCCGGAAAGCCCGCCCGCGATCGCTTTCATGAGCGGCTTGAGAGCAGGCAGGGCATCGAGGACCGTATCGATCTTCCAAAAACCCTTCCGGCCGTTTTCGCCGGCGACCTTCAAATTGTCGGTCACCGTCATGTCGGAAAAGAGCCGCCGCCCCTCGGGCGCCATCGCCAGGCCCGCGGCGACCCGCCGGTAGGGCGGATAGGCGCTGATGTCGCTGCCTTCGAGACGAATGGTGCCCGTTGTCGCTGGGTGAATGCCGCATATCGTGCGGAAAAGGGTCGTCTTGCCGGCACCATTGGCCCCGACAATTCCAAGGACCTCGCCGCGCGCCACCGAAAAGGAGACGTTGCGCACCGCGGTCAGCAGGCCGTGGCGGGCGACGAGATTTTCGACTTCGAGAATGGTCATTCGACGCCGCTCCCGAGATAGGCCCGCATGACATGGGGATCGGCCATGACCGCCACCGGCTCGCCATCGGCGATCACCTCGCCGGCGTTCATGCAGACGAGACGGTCGATGATCCTCAGCAGCGCATGCAGGATGTGCTCGATCCACACGATCGTCATGCCGTCGCCTTTGAGCGTACCGATCAGGTCGGTCAGCAAATGCAGTTCGACCTCCGTCAGCCCGCCGCCGATCTCGTCGAGCAGGATGACCTGCGGCCGGGTGGCGAGCGCGCGTGCCAGTTCCAGGCGTTTGCGGTCAAGCAAGCCCAGCGCCGCCGCCGGGCGATTGGCAAGGTGCAGCAGGGCGGTACGTTCCAGAGTCTCGACGGCAAGCGCCTCGGCCGTGCCGCCGGCAAGGCCCGCGCCGTGATTGGCCGCGGCCAGGACGTTTTCGAACACGCTCATGCCGAGAAACGGCCGTGGTACCTGGTGGGTGCGCGCGATCCCGCGCCGGCAGCGCGCCGTTGCGCTCATGTCGGTGATGTCGTCGCCGTACAACCGCACTGTGCCGGCGGTCGGCGGGAAAGCCCCCGCCAACACGCCAAACAGGGTCGTCTTGCCGGCCCCGTTGGGGCCGACGATGCCGATCGCCTCGCCGCGCGCGGCGTGGAAATCGACCGCCTTGAGTACCTGAAAGGCGCCAAAGCTCTTGTCGATACCCACGCCTTGCAGCAAGGGCGATGATGACGCCATGTCTGCCGCCATCGGTCAGCCCTGAAGCACGTAGGGCGTCATCTTGCCGGTCAGCGGCACGGCTGCGTGATCGGCGTTCGACACGATCGGCAGGTCGAACTCCCACGGACCTTGCGCCGCCTTCACCCACTGCACGCCGACCAACCCGGTGGTTGCGCAGTTGGGTACCGGTCCCGATGTGAAGTCGACCAGGCCGACCGCCGTTTCCGCCTTGAGCGTTGAAAGCGCGGCGGCAAGCGCGGCCTTGTCCTTCGGGTTGTCGGAGGTGGCCAGCCCCGCGATCGCCGCATCGAGCAGCGAGGCATTGGCGCCGACCTGCTGGTTCCATTGCTTCTTGACGCTGGCCTCGTAGCCCGCCGCGATTTCGTTACAGGTCAGGCCGGTCGACGACGAGGTGAAGGGGAAGTCCTTGTGCCAGTAGGCGCCGGCGTGCAGCCCGAAACCAAGCGCGCCCATGGCTTCCAGTTCGGCAGCGAACAGGCCGGCCTTGGCCATCTGCACGATCTTTGCCTGCTGGGCAAAACCCTTCTGTGCCGCCTGGCGCCAGAACACGGGGAAATCGGGCGGGAAGGGGAAAGTATTGAAGATCTCGCAGCCTTCCTGCTTGAAGGCGTTGATCTGAGTCGAGAAATCGGCCGTGCCGTTCTCATACGGGCCCGGATCGACGATGGTGAAACCGGCCTTTTCCAGTTCCGGCAGAAGGAGGCCGCGGATGGCATTGCCGTCGGCGTCGTTGGGCAGAAGGACACCGACTTTCCTGTTGGTTTCCACAAGGCTCCACTGATCTGCGTAGAGCGTCGCGAAATTGCCGACGCCGAAGCAGAAGTGGTAGGTCCATTTGAAGGGTGAGGGCTGACCCGGCTTGGCGCCGCGGCCGAAATAGAAGCTCTCCCAGGGCGCCGTCGTCGACAGGCAGGGCACGCCCGCCGCCTCGCAGGCATCGGCGACGGGATTGACATTTTCCGGCGTCGCCGACGTCAGCATCATGTCGACGTGATCGCTGTTGATCATGTCCTTGGCGACCTGGCTGGCCCGAACGGGATCGGATTGCGTGTCGCCGAGGATGAGCTGGATGCCGTAGCGCTTGTCGCCGACCTGGACGCCGTCGGCCATATTTGCATTGAACTTGTCGACGAGAAACGGATCGCCCTCGCCGAAGACTCCAAGCGGGCCGGATCGCGAGCCGATGAAACCGACGCGGATGACGTCGTCGCCCTGCGCGATGGCCGGACGCGCGGTCGCAGGCACGCCGAGAATGGCCGCCGCGCCGCCCGCCAGCCTGACGAAGTCGCGGCGGGTAAACGTGTTTGTATTGGTTCTGGTCTTGTCCGTGCTCATGATTTCCTCCCGAGGGTGAGCGATGGGCCGGGCGGCCTCCCTGCCGCCCGGTATGGGTGCGAGCGCCGCCGGCCGTGGGGCTAGTTCATCCGGACGATCGGCTTGATGGCGACGCCGGTCTGAGAATCGTGGATGGCGGCGTTGATCTCCTCGAAGTCGTAGAAGCGGACCAGCTTGTCGAAGGGGAAGCTGCCTTTGCGATAGAGGTCGATCAGCATGGGGATGAAGACGTCCGGGTTCGATTCCCCCTCCACGATGCCGACCAGCTTGCGGCCGGCGCTCATGAAGTGGGTTTCGTTGAGGACGATCTCGGCATCGGGGCCCGACGC
>JAIOIW010000107.1 GCA_019912385.1 Notoacmeibacter sp.
TTTCTCCCCATCCAAGGGGGAGATTGGCGCAAACCGTTTCCGTTCCGCCGCGCGTCCTGTAGGCTTGGCGGGAAGGAACCGGAATCAGGAGTGCAGACCATGATGCCGCTGATGGACATGATGCTCAACATGCAGAACGGCGAGGCGGTGAAGCAGCTGGCGCGGCAGTTCCAGCTCACCCAGGAGCAGACCGTCAAGGCGATGGAAGCGCTGATGCCGGCGTTTTCGGAGGGGCTGAAACGCAATGCCGGCGATCCCTTCGGCGTCGCCAATTTCATGAACGCGCTGGCAAGCGGCAACCACGCCGCCTATGTCGACAACATGACGCGGGCTTTCCAGCCGCAGGGACTGGACGACGGCAACGGCATCCTCGGCCATTTGTTCGGCTCCAAGGAGGTGTCGCGCGCGATCGCCCAGCAGGCCGCGGCCATGACCGGGATTTCGGAAATCGTGCTGAAGCAGATGCTGCCGGCGCTCGCCACCTTGATCATGGGCGGGCTGTTCAAGCAGTCGACCGGGCAGTTCGGCGGCGGCGGCGCGACCGGCAATCCCGTCGCCCAAATGATGGAGCAGATGATGCGGCAGGGCGCCAGCATGGGCGGCGCGATGATGGGCGGGATGCAGGCCGCCCCGCGCGCCGAACCGCAAAACCCGTTCGACAATCCGTTCGGCAAGGTGCTGGAACAGATGTTCGGCGGCGCCCGCCAGACGCCGCAACAAAACCCGATGGGCGACAATCCTCTCGGCCGCATCTTCGAGGACATGATGCGCGGCGGCTTCGGCGGCGCGCAGCCGGGCCGGCCGGCGCCCGAGCCGGAGAACCAGTCCGATCCGTCGGGGCGCGAGCGGACCGCCTATGACGACATCTTCGGCGAGATGTTCGACAGCGGGCGGCGCACGCGCGACGAATACGAGCGCAACATCACCAACATATTCGACCAGTTTCTCAAGGGCATGGACAGGAGCCGCTAGAAGCCGCCCCGGATCCTATCCCCTTTCGAACAGCCTCCTGGCCATGACGCCGACGCGCGTTTCCACGGCCTCCAGCGCGTCGAGTATCATGTCCTCGCGGAAGCGGCGGCCGACCACCTGGACGGCAACCGGCAAGCCCTCGTGCATGGTCGACGAGATGATGCCGGCAGGCAGGCCCAGATAATTCATCGCGAACGAGTAGAGACCGCAGCCGAGCACCTCCATGATGCCGTCCTTGCCTTCCGCATCGCGGTTCCAGGCATAGGTCGGCGCCGGCAGGAAAGGGGTCAGTACCAGCGGGTAGTCTTCGAGGAACAGGTTCCACTCGCGGACATAGGCGGCGCGGGCGGCCATGGCGCGGATCAGGTCGTCGCCCTCGATCGGCGGGAACAGCTCGAAATACTCGTCGAACATGCGGTTGATCTCGGCGCTGCCGTGTTTGCGGATATCGCCCATCAGCAGCACCCGCATTTCACCCATCAGGGCGCGGTAGCCGGTATCGCCGATTTCGTCCACTTTCGGAGGCTCGATCTCGACAATTTCGTAGCCCGCATCCGCCAGACAATCGTGCGCCGTATCCAGCGCCTTCTCCACCGCCGGGTGGAGCGCAAACTGGAACGTGTTCTTCGTGAACGCGACCTTGAGACGCCCATCGGGCACGGGGCCGTCAAAAGGCATGGGCACTTGCCAGGGATCGTGCGGATCGTAGGCGACGAGAGAGCGCATGGCGAGGCGCACGTCCCTGACTTCGCGGCAGATCGCGCCCTGCACCGACATCAGTTGCGCCAGCATGCCGCGCTCGGCGGTCGCCGACGGATTGTAGGCGGGAACGCGCCCGAGGCCGGGCTTGACCGTTGTCGCGCCGGTCGCCGCGCTCGGAAAGCGCAACGAACCGCCAATGTCGTTGCCATGGCCGATCGGGCCCATGCCCGACATCACGGCCGCCGACGCACCGCCGGAGGAGCCGCCGGGCGAGGCCCAGTCGGCCCAGGGATTCAGGGTCCGGCCGTGCAGTTCGTTGACCGTGGTCGCCCTGAACGAGAATTCGGGCGTGTTGGTGCGGCCGATGATCACCGCGCCGGCGGCCTTGAGGTTCTTAACCAGGGGGGCGTCATCCGGCGCGACGATGTTGGCATATGCCTTGACCCCGTTCGGCGTGGCGCGGCCTTTCTGATCGACATTCTCCTTGATCGTGACAGGCACGCCATGCAGCGGGCCGACCGGGCCGGAACGGGCCATGATCGCGTCCAGTCTTTTCGCCTCGGAGACCGCCTCGTCACCAAGGTCATCGACCACTGCATTGATCCGCCCATTGGTTTCGCGCATGCGCGCGACCGTCGCGGACACGGCCTCGCTCGCCGAAAGCGTGCCTTCCGCGATCGCCACCGCGAGATCGCAGGCGCTCCATTGCCAAATCGGACGGTCCGTCATCGTCGTCTCTTCCTTTTTGGAGTTGTGCCCAGGCAAGGGCCAGCATGATTTTCCGCACTGTCGGTGATAGGCGACAGCGAGACAAGAGCCAAATGTGCGGCGCCGGCAAGGCCAGCGCTTGACTTGGGCGGGGCCCTCTCCCCCAATTGGATGATGGAAGCCGAATCGAAATCCAACGCCGCCGAATTCACCGTCTCCGAAATATCGATGGCGCTCAAGCGAACCGTCGAGGATGCTTTCGGCAATGTGCGCGTGCGCGGCGAGATATCGGGTTATCGAGGCCCGCATTCCTCCGGGCATGCCTATTTCGCGCTCAAGGACGAGCGCGCGCGGCTGGAAGCGGTCATCTGGAAGGGCGTGTTCGCGCGGCTGCGCTTCAAACCGGAAGAAGGCATGGAGGTGATCGCGTCGGGCAAGCTGACCACCTATCCAGGCTCGTCGAAATACCAGATCGTCATCGAACAGCTCGAGCCGGCAGGCGCCGGCGCCCTGATGGCATTGCTGGAGGAACGCAAGCGCAAGCTTGCCGCCGAAGGGCTGTTCGATGCGGCGCGCAAGCAGTTGCTGCCCCAAATGCCGCGCGTCATCGGCGTCGTCACGTCGCCGACGGGAGCGGTGATCCGCGACATCATCCATCGCATCACCGACCGCTTCCCGATCCATATCGTCGTTTGGCCGGTGCGCGTACAGGGCGAGACGACGGGCAAGGAGGTGTCTGCAGCGATTGCCGGGTTCAATGCGTTGCCTGAAGGCGGGCCGATCGCGCGGCCGGACGTGATCATTGTCGCGCGCGGCGGGGGGAGCCTGGAAGACCTGTGGGGCTTCAATGACGAGGCCGTGGTACGCGCCGCAGCCGCTTCGGACATTCCGCTGATTTCCGCGGTTGGCCACGAGACCGACTGGACGCTGATCGACCACGCCGCCGATGTTCGCGCACCGACGCCGACGGGTGCAGCCGAGATGGCGGTGCCGGTGAAAGCCGACCTGGAAGCCGGTCTGGCAACCCTGCACGCCCGGTTGCGCGGCGCGATCTCGCGTGCGCTGGACCGGCGGCGCCAGGGCTTGAGGTCGGCAGCGCGCGCGCTGCCCCAGGCCGACCAGCTACTTGCATTGCCGCGCCGCCGTTTTGACGAGGCGGCTTCGCGCCACACCCGCGGACTGGCGATCGCGGTCGAACGCAAACGTGCGCTCTTTGCGCGAAGCGCGGTCAGGCTCAGCCCATCCGCGCTGGACCGGCGGGTGAAGCAGGCGCGCCTCGACAACAACCGCATTGGCGAGACCCTGCCACGCAGTTTCCGACGGGTGATTGCCCTGAAGCGGACGCGCCTCGACCAGTTCGCGCGCCTGATCGGTTCGCTCTCGTTCCAGGCCACGCTCGAGCGCGGGTTCGCCATCGTGCGCGGCGCGGACGGTGAACCTGTTGCCCGTGCGGCGATGATATCGCCTGGCGATGAACTTTCGCTGCAGTTCGCCGACGGACGGATCGCGGCGCGCGCTGCCGGCAACGCGGCAAAAGAACAGGAAAAACAAGACGGCAAGACGCCCCGCAAGACCCCGCCCAAAGGACAGGGCGAATTGTTCTGAGCCCTGCCATACGGGTTGCCGCCGGACAAAGTAAAAGCATGTTCTAATGGACAAGTTACTGTTCTTTGCCTTGCGTCAACCGAAGACATATTGAAAAGCGGCATCAACTGCGCTTTGCTATCCGTTCGATCGCCCCGGACGGTCCATGGACCGGAGGCATCTCTTGATCAGGCGGGTTCGGCGCGAATGCCGGACCCTTCCATAACGATAGCAATCCGTGGACGGGAGCATATCAACCATGTCACGAACGAAAAAACTGCTTGCAGCAACGATCCTCGCTTCGAGTTTCGCATTCGCCGCGCACGCAAAGACCCTGGTCTATTGTTCCGAGGGTTCGCCAGAAGGTTTCGACCCGGCGCTCTACACCGCCGGTACGACATTCGATGCCTCATCCAAGCCGGTCTACAACCGGCTGGTGGAGTTCGTACGCGGCAAGACCGAAGTGCAGCCTGGCCTGGCCGAAAGCTGGTCGGTTTCCGATGACGGGCTGGAATACACGTTCAAGCTTCGCGCGGGCGTGAAATTCCATTCCAGCGACAGCTTCACGCCGACACGCGACTTCAATGCCGACGACGTTATCTTCTCGTTCGACCGGCAGATGAACGCGGAAAACCCGTTCAACGCCTATGTCGACGGTGCGAGCTGGGAATATTTCAACGGCATGTCGATGCCGGACCTGATCAAGTCGATCGAAAAGGTGGACGACCTGACGGTCAAATTCGTGCTCAACCGTCAGGAAGCGCCGTTCATCGCCAATCTGGCGATGGATTTCGCATCGATCATGTCGAAGGAATATGCCGATTCGCTGTCCAGCAAGTCGGATCTCAACCAGAAGCCGGTCGGCACAGGCCCGTTCCAATTCGTCGCCTACCAGCCTGACGCGGTGATCCGCTACAAGGCGAACGCGGACTACTGGGGCGGCAAACAGCCGATCGATGATCTCGTCTTCGCGATCACGACGGATGCCTCGGTCCGCATGCAGAAGTTGACCGCCGGCGAGTGCCAGGTCATGCCTTACCCGAACCCGGCCGACATCCAGGCCCTCAAGGACAATCCCGACCTGCAGATGCTGGAACAGCAAGGTCTGAATGTCGGCTACCTCGCCTACAACACGCAGCAGGCCCCGTTCGACAATCCCAAGGTTCGCAAGGCTTTGAACATGGCGATCAACAAGCAGGCGATCCTCGAGGCGGTTTTCCAGGGCGCCGGACAGGCGGCAAAGAACCCGATCCCGCCGACGATGTGGTCCTACAATGACGACATCCAGGACGACCCCTACGATCCCGATGCCGCCAGGAAGATGCTGGAGGAAGCCGGCGTCAAGGACCTGTCGATGAAGGTCTGGGCGATGCCGGTACAGCGGCCCTACAATCCGAATGCCCGGCGCATGGCAGAGCTGATGCAGGAGGATTTCGCCAAGATCGGCGTGACGGTCGAGATCGTTTCCTATGAATGGGGCGAGTATCTGCAGCGCTCCAAGGCGGTCGACCGCGATGGTGCCGTGCTGCTGGGCTGGACCGGCGACAACGGCGATCCGGACAACTTCCTGGCCGTGCTGCTCGGTTGCGACGGCGTGGGCGGTTCGAACCGCGCACAGTGGTGCAACGAGGAATTCGACGGTCTGATCAAGAAGGCCAAGGCCGGCTCGCCGGAAGAGCGCACAGCGGTCTACAAAGAGGCGCAGGTCGTCTTCAAGCGCGAGGCGCCCTGGGCAACGATCGCGCATTCCGTCGTCTTCATGCCGATGAGCAAGAAGGTCTCGGGCTACATCATGGATCCGCTCGGCGGCCACTGGTTCGACGGCGTCGACATCGCCGAATAACCGGCACGCAATGCAATCGGCGGCCCGGGCCTGCGCCCGGGCCGCATTCCCTCGCTGCATTCGTGCCTTTCCATCCCGGCTTCCCTCGGGCACGATTGCGAAGTTGCGAATGCGGCAAGCCGCGCGTGGGGGCCCATGTTCCGTTTTTTCCTTTCGCGGTTGGCGCTGTTGATCCCGACCTTCATCGGCGTGTCGATCGTGGCCTTCTCCTTCATCCGGCTCCTGCCGGGCGACCCCATCCTGTTGCTTGCCGGCGAACGCGGCGTAACCGAGCAACGCTACCAGGAACTCCAGGCCGCCTACGGTTTCGACAAGCCGATCCTGGTTCAGTATTTCAACTATGTCCTTGACCTGCTGAGCGGTGATTTCGGCACCTCGCTGGTTACCAAGCGGCCGGTGCTGAACGAGTTCTTCACGCTGTTTCCGGCAACGCTCGAACTCTCGCTTTGCGCGATCATCGTCGCCGTCGCGATCGGCATCCCGGCCGGGGTATTTGCCGCGGTCAAGCGCGGTTCATGGCTCGACCAGTCGGTCATGGGCGTGGCCCTGGTCGGCTATTCTATGCCGATCTTCTGGTGGGGCCTGCTGCTGATCATCCTGTTTTCCGGAATCCTTCACTGGACTCCCGTGTCGGGCCGGATTTCGCTGATCTACTTCTTTCCTTCGGTCACAGGCTTCATGCTGGTCGACAGCCTGCTCTCCGGACAGGCCGGCGCGTTCAAGTCGGCGGCCAGCCATCTCGTGTTGCCAACCATCGTGCTGGCGACGATTCCGCTGGCAGTCATCGCACGCCAGACACGCTCGGCAATGCTCGAGGTGCTCGGCGAGGACTATGTCCGCACCGCGCGCGCCAAGGGTCTTGCGCCGCGCCGCGTGATCGGCCTGCACGCGCTGCGCAACGCGCTGATCCCGGTCGTCACGACGATCGGCCTTCAGGTCGGCGTGCTGCTCGCCGGAGCGATCCTGACCGAAACCATCTTTTCGTGGCCCGGTATCGGCAAATGGATGGTCGATTCGGTGCTCAAACGCGATTACGACGTTGTGCAGGGCGGGCTGCTGCTGATTGCCGCCATCGTGATGATCGTCAACCTGATCGTGGACGTACTGTACGGCCTGATCAACCCGCGCATCAGGACCTGACGTCATGACCCAAACCGAAACACAATCAGGCCACGGCCTCTCGCGGGCAGAAAGCAGGGCACGGGCGCGCGCATTGCGCCGCGCGATGCTGGCGGATTTCTGGTTCTATTTCAGCCAGAACAAGGGCGCGGTGATCGGCCTGGCGGTGTTCGTCTTCATTGTGGCTATAGCCTTGCTCGCGCCGGTATTTGCCCCGTATGATCCGACGCTGCAGAACCGTCAGGCGCTGCTGCTGCCCCCGTTCTGGGAGGCAAAGGGCACGTTCGCCTTTCCGCTGGGCACTGACGCGGTCGGTCGCGACATCCTTTCGCGCCTGATCTATGGCGCACGGTTCTCCCTGTTCATCGGCCTGATCGTCGTCAGCCTGTCGGTCTCGGTGGGCGTGCTTGTCGGACTGATCTCGGGCTTCTTCGGCGGCAAGGTCGATACCGCGATCATGCGGGTCATGGACGTGATCCTGGCCTTTCCCTCGCTGCTTCTCGCCCTGGTGCTGGTTGCGATCCTCGGCCCCGGCCTGCTCAATGCGATGATCGCCATCGCGCTCGTGCTGCAACCGCACTTCGTGCGCCTGACGCGCGCTTCCGTTCTGGCCGAGCGCGGGCGCGAATATGTCATCTCCGCGCGGGTTGTCGGAGCAAGCCGCTGGCGGCTGATGTTCATCACCATCCTGCCGAACTGCCTGGCGCCGCTGATCGTGCAGGCGACGCTGGCATTCTCGACGGCCATCCTCGATGCAGCAGCTCTCGGGTTCCTCGGCATGGGCGCGCAGCCGCCGACGCCTGAATGGGGCACCATGCTGGCCGACGCACGCGAGTTCATCCTGCGGGCCTGGTGGGTCGTCACCTTCCCGGGCGTTGCCATCCTGATCACCGTTCTGGCGATCAACCTCATGGGCGACGGCTTGCGCGATGCGCTCGATCCCAAGTTGAAGAGGAGCTGAGGATGCCTCTGCTCGAAATCGAGAACCTGACCGTCGAGTTCGCCACCTCCGGCGGCGCGTTCAAGGCCGTGGACAACGTGTCGCTGACCTGCGACCGCGGCGAAATCCTGTCGATCGTCGGCGAATCGGGTTCCGGCAAGTCTGTGGCGATGCTGGCGCTTATGGGGCTTCTTCCCTGGACCGCGACAGTCACCGCCGATGTCATGCGTTTCGACGGTGCGGACATGCTGGGAATGAGCGCGGCTGCGCGACGCAGGATCGTCGGCAAGGATATCGCGATGATCTTCCAGGAGCCGATGTCGAGCCTCAATCCCTGTTTCACGGTCGGATTCCAGATCGGCGAGGCGCTGCGCATCCATCTCGGCATGGGAAAACGGGAGCGGCGAGAGCGCACGATCGAGCTGCTCGACCTGGTCGGCATCCCGGCACCGCAAGCGCGTCTCGGACAGTATCCCCACCAGCTTTCCGGTGGCATGAGCCAGCGGGTCATGATCGCGATGGCGCTCGCCTGCAATCCCAAACTCCTCATCGCCGACGAACCGACCACCGCGCTCGACGTGACGATCCAGGCCCAGATCCTCGACCTCCTGATCGATCTGCAACAGAAAAAGGGGATGGGCCTGATCCTGATCACCCATGACATGGGCGTCGTTGCCGAGACCGCCGAGCGCGTACAGGTCCAGTATGCCGGGCAGAAGGTGGAAGAACAGCATGTGGGCGCGCTGTTTGCCGATCCGCACCATCCCTACACGGCGGCGCTGCTGTCCGCGCTTCCCGAGCGCTCGCCGCAGCACGGCCGGTTGCACTCCATTCCCGGCGTCGTCCCGGGGCTTGATGACAAGCCGGCGGGCTGCCTGTTTTCGCCACGATGCGAATTCGCCATAGATATCTGCCGCACCAAGCCCGCCACGCGGCAGGGCCCCCAGTGGGGCAATGCGCTCTGCAACTTCCCGCTCGACAAGGGCACACCGACCGGCCATCCGGGGCGCATTGCGGCGGAGACGGATTCATGAGCACTGCAACACAAGAAAATCCCGCCATGCCCGACATTGTCGTGGAGGCGCGCAATCTCGTACAGCGATACGAGGTCTCGCGCGGACTTTTCGCCGACAAGGGCGTGGTGCGCGCGCTCAATGGCGTGAGTTTCAAGCTCGCCGCCGGCAAGACGCTTGCGGTGGTCGGAGAATCGGGATGCGGAAAATCAACGCTCGGACGGCTGATCACCATGATCGAGGAGCCCGCTGAAGGAGAGTTGTTGATCGGCGGCCACCCGGTGAAGCGCAACGACCGGGCGCTTCGCCGCAAGATCCAGATCGTTTTCCAGAATCCCTACGGCTCGCTCAATCCGCGCCAGAAGATCGGTTCGATCCTGGAAGAACCACTGAAGATAAACACACACGACAATGCGGATGAGCGGCGCGCCAAGGCGATTGCGATGATGGTGCGGGTGGGGCTCAGACCGGAGCATTACGAGCGCTATCCGCACATGTTCTCCGGCGGCCAGCGCCAGCGCATCGCGATTGCGCGCGCGCTCATGCTCAATCCCGGCATCCTTGTCCTGGACGAACCGGTATCGGCGCTGGACGTCTCGATCCAGGCCCAGGTCCTCAACATCCTCATGGACCTGCAGGAAGAATTCGGACTGGCCTATCTTTTCATCAGCCATGACCTGTCAGTCGTGCGCCATATCGCCGACGACATCATGGTGATGTATCTGGGAAAACCGGTCGAGTTCGGTTCGTCTGCCGACGTGTTTGCCGCGCCGCGCCATCCCTACACGGCAGCGCTTCTGTCGGCGACGCCGATCGCCGATCCCGGACGGAAGAAAAGCCGTATCCGGCTGACCGGCGAATTGCCTTCACCGATCGACCTGCCTTCGGGTTGTCCGTTCCACCCGCGATGCTGGCGGGCGGATGAAAGATGCAAACGCGAAGTGCCGGCACTGGAAAGCGCCGGCAAGCAGGCATTCGCCTGCTTCCATCCGATGCCCGAAGATGGTGAAAGCGGAACCACGGGCGGCGCCTGACCGCTTGCAGGGTTACCCTGGCGTTGGGGGTGGAAATGGTACGGTTGGGTGGATTCGAACCACCGACCTCAGGAGCCACAATCCTGCGCTCTAACCAACTGAGCTACAACCGCACTTGCTTGCTTCCGCGGAGCCGTCAATAAGGATAATCGCAGCAGGTTTCAAGCGGAAAACGGGTGAATGGGCGCGGGCTTGAAAAAGAAAAGGCCGGGTCAAGCCCGGCCTATGTCGCGGAACCTGCATGGAGGAGGAGCGGTTCCGCCTTCTGCTCGGCGCATCGGGAGGAAGAGATGCGCCGGCAGTCACTACTCGTGGGGCCGCAATCAGGCGACCTTGAGTTCCTTCATCGCCTTTTCAAAAGCGACCTTGGCCGGCTTGGAGACGTCCTCGGCAACCTTTGTGGCCGCGACCTGAAATTCCTTGGCCTGCTCGACGGCGGCCTCGGTCTGCTTGCGACCGAAAGCGGTCTGCAGTTCGACGAACTCCGACAGGGTCTTCACGGCGAACAGGGCTTCAATATGGGAGAAGCCGGCTTCGGCGTTGGCACGCAGCGCTGCGATCGTCTTCCTGGTCATTTCCGCCGAGGCGTCCCTGATGGTTTCGACGGATTCTTCCATCACCTTCTGGGCTTCCTCGACATTGGCCTTGACCTTGGCATAGGTTTCCTGGCTCTGCTCGAGACCCTTCTCGGCGAAAGCACGAACCTGATCTGTTGCCTTGGAAGCATCAAAAGCCGCAAACTCGATGGTTTCTGCGGAGCCGTCTATTTTGGTTTTGGTGGCCATTGTCTTATATCCTTGTGAACGAGGTTAGACTGCCGTGGGTGTGATAGGGTTTATATAGGGTAGTTTTTTGTGCATTGCAACATATTTTTTGCAGTGCAACATTTTTGCTCTGTCGTTAACCACCAAAAAACAATCCGGCCGGCATGGGCGCGCATTTCTGGACGGCGCAACCCACTATGATTATTAATAATCCGTAAATGGGGACAGCAGTGGAACCCCGAAACATGCTTGCAGGCAGGCTGGCGGAGAATTCATGACCGCACAGGGCTATCCGTTTATCGACATCGCGGCGCTCGACGCAGTGCGCGAGGGCTTCGCGCGCGGCGACGCGATGATCGTCCTTTCAACCGACCTCGGCCGTTTCATCTGGGCCAACGGACCCGGTGCGCGCCTGTTTGGCTATCCCGATCTGGAAGAGATCGCCGGGGCTGCCTGTGAATTGTCGGTTCAGGCCCGCCGCCAGATCACCGGATTGCACGGTTTCCCCGAAATCGGCGCAGGCCGCATGGTTCATGTTCGCCTCGCTTCGGGATTGCGAAGCCGCACAATCGGCTTCCAGGCAAGTGCTATACGGCTTCCCGACGATCAACCGGGCATATTGCTCGCAGTGCCGGCGACGACCCGGAGTTCCCGCAGCACGGAAGAGATCGCAGCCGAGGCGATCAGCGGCATCCGTGAAGCGGGACACTTTGCGGCGCTGGTCGATAGCGCCGGCCGCATCCTCGCCGGATCTGCCGGTCTCGATTCACTTGGACTGACACAATCGGTCCTCGCGGCACTGGTCGACGATGTCGCGCAGGAAAAGGACCGCTTGATCAAGAAGCGCGTTCCCACCGGCAGGCGGTCCATACCGGCCGGTTTCGCGCGGCTGACGGACGATCCGGCGCTGCATCTCCTTGTCGCGATCGACGAAAGCGCGCTGATCGGGTCGATCGACGACGGTGCCGATACCACGGCGGCCGGACCCCGCGAGGAAGAAGGCAAAGGGGAGTTCGGTGTTACGCCCGCGGGCGCAGGCGAGCGCGAAGGCTCCGTCCGGTACGAGGCGCCATTCGAAACCATGGCGCCAGCCGCCGAGACGCCGGTGAAAGAGGCCCTGTTTACGCGAGACGAGACAGAACGCGCTGGCGAAGCGCAGGCGGAGGAAGCCGCCGGCGAAGAACACCGGGAAGCAACGCTGGAGGAAGCGCCGCGGCCGGACGAGATACCGCAAAGCGAGAAGAGCGCGGAGCCGGCCGGGGCCGCAGGACCGCCGACTGTCCGGTTTGTGTGGCGCACAGATGCGGAAGGCCGCTTCAGCTCGATCTCGCCGGAATTCGCGCAGGCTGTCGGCGAGAATGCCGCCGATGTCGTCGGACGACGATTCAGCGATGTCGCCAAGAACTTCGACCTCGATCCGGATGGCGAAATCGCCGGTCTTCTGGAACGCCGTGACACATGGTCCGGCCGCTCCGTGCTGTGGCCGCGGCAGGGAACCGACCTGCGGATCCCCGTCGATCTGGCAGCGCTTCCAGTCTATGACCGCGAACGCAAGTTCGAAGGTTTCCGCGGGTTTGGCGTCGCGCGGTCCAGCGATGCGGTCGTCGATCCCGACGGTCTCGGCCTCGCGCTGACCGATGGCAAACCCGAGACACGAACCGGAGACAAGGAAATTCCCTCCCTGCCGGGAATCGAGAAACATGATCCTTTCAAGGGCGAAGTCCCCGCACTCGCGATCCAGGAAACACCGGCCCTTCGGACCACCGACAAGATCATCAGCCTGGCGGAACGCCGCGACAAACCGGCCGAGCGCGACCTGTCACCCAGCGAAAAGATCGCGTTCAGGGCGATCGGAGACCGGTTGAAACAGGAAGGTCTCGGGGCGCCATCCGAACTGGAAACAAGCGAGCTTGCCGAGCATCCGGCAACGCCTGCAGAGCCCCGTCCGGACGAAGACTTGCCGACCGAAGCGGACAAGGTCGCGAGCGAGCCGGCTGCCGTCCCGCCACCACTGGCATCCTCCGGCTTCCTTCCCTCTGCATTTCCCGCGACACAGGAAAAGCAGATGCGGCCTCCTGTGCAACTTGGCGTCGAGATTGCCACCGGTGGAGCCACCCCTGCCCTGCTGGCACGGCTTCCCGTACCAGTCCTCGTCACATCGGCGGGCGATCTGCGCTATGCAAACCGCGAATTCCTCGCGCTTTCGGGCTACAATACGCTTGCCGAGCTCCAGGAGGCCGGCGGCCTTGCCGTCCTTTTCGCCGATGAAGTGGAGTACAACCCCGGCGAAGACACCGGGGGCCGCGCCCTTCCGCTGTTGACGCGCGACGGCGACGTCATTCCGGTCAGCGCACATCTTCAGTCGATCCCCTGGGCACAAGGAAAAGCCCTGCTGCTGGCGCTTCGCGCTCAGCCGGTGGCTCTTGCGGAATCCGGCAACGACAATGAACCGCGCCGGCATCTGCTGGCCGAGGTCGCCGATATTCCGCAATTGCAGGCCACCGTGGAACAACTCACCACAATCCTCGACACCGCCACCGACGGAATCGTGCTGATCGACAATGACGGCAACGTGCGCTCCCTCAACGGCTCGGCGGAAGCGCTGTTCGGTTTCGATGCCGCCGAGTTCGAGGGAAAGCC
Source organism: Notoacmeibacter sp. (assembly GCA_019912385.1). Lineage (GTDB taxonomy): Bacteria > Pseudomonadota > Alphaproteobacteria > Rhizobiales > Rhizobiaceae > JAIOIW01. The sequence continues at coordinate 13,320 of JAIOIW010000107.1, forward strand.
CTTCGCCCAGCTCTTCGCGGTGGAAAGCCAGCGCTCGGCGCGCGACTACCTTCTCGGGCTTTCGGAGCACGGCGTCGCCAGCGTCCTCAATGACGGGCGCGAGGTGATCGGACGGGAGGCCCGGGGGCGGTTCATACCGCTGTACATGACGATCGGCCGTCTGCCCGGCGACAGCGGATATTGCGCGGTCATGCGTGACATCACCCACTGGAAGCGGGCGGAAGAGGAACTGACCGAAGCGCGCCGGCAGGCCGAAGTCGCCTCAAAGCAGAAAACGGAATTCCTTGCGCGCATCAGTCACGAAATCCGCACGCCCTTGAACGCGATCATCGGCTTTTCCGAACTGATGATTTCGGAACGGTTCGGTCCGATCGGCAACGAGCGATACCGCGATTACCTCCAGGACATCAAGCGTTCGGGAAGCCACGTTCTTGATCTCGTCAACGACCTGCTCGACATCTCGAAGATCGAGGCGGGGCAGCAGGAGATGAACTATGAGGCCGTGTCGCTCAACGACGTGCTGAACGAATCCGTGGCGCTGATGCAGCCACAGGCGAATCGCGAGCGGGTCATCATTCGATCCTCTTTCGCCTCCGGCCTGCCCGACGTTGTGGCCGACCTGCGCTCGATCAAGCAGATCGCCCTCAATCTCATGTCGAACGCGGTGAAGTTTACCCAGCCGGGCGGGCAGGTGATCGTATCGACCACATATGAGGCAAACGGCGATGTCGTCATGCGGGTCCGCGATACCGGTATCGGAATGTCGCCCTCCGACATCGAACTGGCGTTGAAACCGTTCAAGCAACTTGGAACCATCCACCGCACCCGAGGCGACGGAACCGGGCTCGGCCTGCCGCTGACGAAAGCCATGGTCGAAGCCAACAGGGCGAAGTTTTCGATCGATTCCACTCCGGGCGACGGAACCATGGTGGAAGTTACATTTCCGCCGACACGAGTCCTGGCCGACTGAAGGTGGTGGCGGTCAAGCACCATTGCCACTCCGCACGCGCCCAAAAAAAAGCGCCTCCCGCGGGAGGCGCTGTCAAATCGGTGAAACGGCTGTCAACGGGGCAAGAGCAAAAGCAGTACTGTCTATCCACTCGGGAGTTGCAGGCGTTGTCGAATACGCCTCAGGATACACGCGACTATTGGCGCCGCCCCTTAACAAATCCTTACCCGGCTCTTCGGCATTTTAGCCGGGCGTGCCAGATGAGCATTCTCGGTTAATTTAGCAGTAACCAACGGTTAACCATCCAGCCCGCGACCTATTTCTGCAATTGCGGTAAATCCTTAAACAATTCAAGGGCTTCCGGATTTGCAAGCGCTTCCTTGTTCTTCACCGCCCGACCATGCACGATATCACGTACCGCAAGTTCGGTGATCTTTCCGGATTTGGTACGCGGAATGTCGCCGACAGCGACAATGCGGGCGGGAATGTGGCGGGGGCTGGCTCCGGTGCGAATCCTGGTCCTGATCTTCTTCTCCAGTTCCTCGTCCAGGACCACGCCTTCAGCCAGGCGAACGAAGAGGACGACGCGTACGTCATCATCCCAGTCCTGGCCGATACAAATGGCTTCGACAATCTCGTCGAGTTGTTCGACCTGGTTGTAGATTTCGGCCGTACCGATGCGCACGCCACCGGGATTGAGCGTGGCGTCGGAGCGGCCATGAATGATCATGCCGTCATGGCTGGTCCATTCGGCAAAATCGCCATGGCACCAGACATTGTCGAAGCGCTCGAAATAGGCGCCGTGATATTTCGATCCGTCGGGATCGTTCCAGAATCCGATCGGCATTGAGGGAAAGGCCCCGGTGCAGACGAGCTCGCCCTTTTGCTGCCTGACCGGCTTGCCGTCATCATCCCAGACATCGACCGCCATGCCGAGGCCGGGTCCCTGGATTTCGCCCGACCAGACCGGCTTTACTGGAACGCCGAGGACGAAACAGGAGACGATATCGGTGCCGCCAGAAATCGAGGCGAGGTGCACGTCCCGCTTGATCCCGTCATAGACGAAGTTGAACCCTTCGGGCGAGAGCGGCGAACCGGTCGACGAAATGACCCGGACCGCGGACAGATCGTGTGTATCGATCGGACGCAAGCCGCTCTTGTTGACCGCGTCGATGAATTTGGCCGAGGTGCCGAAATAGGTCATTTTCTCGGCGTCCGCAAAATCGAAGATCGCATTGCCGTCCGGATAAAAGGGCGACCCGTCGTAAAGCAGCAGGGTGGCGCCCGCCGCCAGGCCTGAGACCAGCCAGTTCCACATCATCCACCCGCAGGTGGTGAAGTAGAAAAACCGGTCGTTCTCGCGAATGCCCGCATGCAGCCGCTGTTCCTTGGCATGCTGGATCAGCGTGCCGCCAGCGCCATGAACGATGCACTTGGGAATTCCGGTCGTGCCGGAGGAGAACAGGATATAGAGCGGATGATTGAACGGCATCCGCTTGAAGATCAGTTCCTTCGGATCATGGAGCTCGATGAAACCGTCGAGCGTCACGCCGCCATCGATGGCCGATGCCACCGCGTTCGCCTCGCCGAGATAATCGACCACGATGCAGCGCCGCGCCCGCAGTTGCGCCATGACGGCCGCCGCCTTCTGCCCGGTTTTCTGCTGCTTGCCATTGTACCAGTAGCCATCGACCGCCACGAACAGCGACGGCTCGATCTGACCGAAACGGTCGAGAACGCCCTGTTCGCCGAAATCGGGAGAACATGACGACCAGGTCGCCCCGATCGAGGTCGCGGCCAGCATGCAGGCCACCGTTTCGGGCATGTTGGGCATCATCGCTGCAATGCGGTCACCGGGCTTGATGCCCTCGGCCAGGAAAGCCTGCTGCAGACGCGAGACCAGCGCGCGCAGCGCGTCCCACGACATGCGGCGTTCGACCTTGTCCTCGCCGCGAAAGACGATGGCATCGCCTTTGCCCGTCTTCCACAGCAGGTTCTCGGCAAAGTTCAGCCGCGCACCGGGAAAGAAGGACGCACCCGGCATCAGATCGCCGTCGGCGAGGATCTCATTTCCCTTGTCACCGATGAGACCGCAGAAATCCCACACCAGGCTCCAGAACTTCTCGCGGTCGGTGACCGACCATGCATGAAGAGCGTCGAATCCGTCGAGCGCGAGCCCGAAACTGGCGTTGGCGCGTTCCATGAACGCGGTCACTGCACTCGCGCGAACCTGTTCCGGCGATGGTGTCCAGAGCGGCTTTTGTGTCGACATCAAAATCTCCCATTGACAGCCTGCGCATAAAGCATGGCCGCCAAATCGTTCGCAAGCGCCTTGTGGCCTCCAACAGGCTGTGCGAAACAGTCGCGCGCACCCCGCCCAACCTTGAAATAGCGCGGCGCAGGTCTCACCATGCGCCCCACGCTGAAGTGAGTGAAAAACCATTGAACATGAGGCGCAAGGGCGAAGTGGTCGCACTTGTCGCGATCGCGCTGATCGCGATCGTTGTCATTTGCCTTCCGTTTCTCGCTTCGACCAGCGTTATCCGCAACCGGATCGCCCTGGAGATCGGAAACTGGTCGGGCTACCGCGTCGTATTTGATGACGCGCCGAAGATATCCCTGTTTCCCTCGGTGACCGCCGATCTGAAAAATGTCCGGTTCTACAATTGGGGCCAACCGGGCGAACAACCGGTTATCAAGGCCGAAAACATCCGGATCGGCCTTTCCGCGCTTTCCGCCATATCGGGGGAGATCGCGTTTACCGGCGTGACGATCCTGCGACCGGTCGTTTATGTCAGGGGCGGGGATTCGACGATACCCTATCCGGACTGGCCTGCGGCGGGCAAACTGATGGGCGGCATCCGGGCGGCGCGCGAGGCGGTCAAGGCAAATCCCGCGGCACCGGACCTTTCGAACCTGCCCGATGACGGTTTGGGAAGCGTCGTCATCGTGGATGGCCGCGTGGTCGAGCTCGCAAATTCCGCGGAACGACAGCTTGTCACCAGTGTCGAGGGCACGCTGAACTGGGCCAGGCTCGATGGCGGAGTCGAGATTTCTCTCAAGGGAATATGGCGTGGCGAAAGCGTTTCAGTCAGCGCGAACGCTCCGCGGCCGTTGCTTCTGCTGGGCGGCGGCGATGCAGCGATCAAATTCCTCGCGGTGTCGAATCCGCTCAGGACAGGTTTCGAGGGGCGAATGATGCTCGCCGACGCACCGTTTTTCGATGGTGCCCTGTCGATAACGACACCGTCGCTCACGCGTGTGCTCGAGTGGCTAGGATCTCCGGTCGCAGAACGCATGTCGATCGGCGCAACCACGCTTTCCGGGCATGCGACCGGCGATCCTTCGCGGGCAAAGATCAAGGATGTGTCGTTGACGATCGACGGCAACAAAGGTGTCGGCGCGCTGGATTTCTCGTTCAACAAGTCCTCCACGACCGTTGCCGGTACGCTCGATTTCGGTGCGCTCGACCTCCAATCCTTCGTGACCGCATTCTCCAATCTGCCGCTGGCAAGCGAGGACGCCAGCGCGATCATAGAAACCGGCGCCGTCCCGCGCGTGGATCTCGATCTTCGTCTTTCCGCCCAGACCGCCAGGCTCGGTCCGTTTTCGTTCACGAACGTGGCCGCGACCGCGCAGGTGAAAAAGGGTTTCGCCGCCTTCGACATATCCGATGCGACGGCATTTACCGGCACCGTCCAGGTCGGACTGCGTATTGACCGTGACGGCACGGAGAACAACGGCGAACTGCGAATTCTGGCGTCAGATGTCGATGGCGCGGAACTGGCCAAGGCAATCGGTAACCCGGCGTTGTTTCCGGATGCGACCTGCACGTTTTCCGTCATTCTCAACGGCCCCGCGATCACATGGCAATCTCTCCTCGAACAGTCGAAGGGATCATTCACGGCCAAGTTCCGGTCCGGAACCGTGCCCCGCCTGAACATGACCAAGTTCCTTGAACGCTCAAAGACGGGCGGGTTCTTCCGGCTCAACGAGATCCAGGACGGCTCACTCGCTTTGAAGTCTGCCGAGATCGAGACCCAGATTTCCGGCGGAAGCGCGAGAATTCAGAAGGCCGAGATCATGACCGGGAACTACAAGATCAAGCTGTCGGGCTACATACCGTTCAAGGATGGAAGTCTGGCGCTTTCAGGCCGGGTCCTGCGGAACGGCGAAACGGACGGTGCGCTCGCCGCGGCGTTTTTTGTCGGCGGGTCCTGGAGATCGCCGTATTTCTCGCCGGTCGTGTTGCCTTGAGCAGGGTGCAAAAGCCGGCTGGTTGCGCGCGGCGATTCATTTCCTTGCCGAATCAAGCTAGAGTTCGACCGCATGAGCAGCAAGTGGGTCCAGGGGGACGGTATTGCTCAGATTTTTCTCCGCAATCGTGAAGATCGCGATCATTTCTATGATTACCGGTGCCGGGCTTTCGCTGTTTGACCTGTCGGCGGCCGATGTCCTTGCCGAACTCGGGCTGACACCGGAAAACGCGCTCGGCCTTCTGGAACGCGGAGCGCGCTGGGCAATCCCGAATATCGTCCTCGGCTCAATGGTCATCGTACCGATCTGGCTTGTCGTGTTTCTTCTGCGTCCGCCGCGCGGATAGGTTATCCGTTGTCAGCGCGCCGCTGACTGCTCGTCGCGCAACCTCTGAACCTCCCGTCGCTTGTTGACCAGTGACGCCGCGATTACGCCGAGGGTGACGATCGCGATCAGGATCGTGCATACGGCATTGATCTCGGGCGTTACCCCCAGGCGCACCTGGCTGTAGATCTTCATCGGCAGGGTCGTGGCCCCCGGTCCCGATGCGAAACTGGCGATCACCAGATCGTCGAGCGACAGGGTGAAGGCGAGCATCCATCCCGATACGACCGCGGGCAGGATCACCGGCAGGGTGATCTGCAGGAAGGTGCGCAGCGGCGGCGCCCCCAGATCCATCGCCGCTTCCTCGAGCGAGCGGTCAAATGTCAGAAGCCGCGACTGGACGACAACGGCAACGAAGCACATCGAAAACGTGATATGGGCCAACGTAACGGTCAGGAACCCGCGACCAAGGCCCATAGCCACGAACAGCAGGAGCAGCGAGAGGCCGGTGATGACGTCCGGCATGACCAGCGGCGCATAGATCATGCCCGTGAAAAGAACCCGGCCGCGAAAGCGCATGTGTCGGGTGAGCACCACGGCGGCCATGGTACCGAGCACTGTCGCGACCGTCGCCGAAAGAAACGCAACCTGCGCGGTGACCCAGGCGGCGTCGAGAAGCCCCCGGTTGTTGAGCATCTCGACATACCATTTGGTGGAAAAACCAGCCCACACGGTAACCAGTTTCGACTCGTTGAACGAATAGATCACCAGCAGCACGATTGGCGTGTAGAGGAACGCGAAGCCAAGCACGACCGACACGATATTGAATCGGGACCAGACGCTGTTCATGTCACCGCCCTGCTTCCTGCGCCTTGGTTTGCGCGTTCTGGAAGATCATGATCGGGATGACCAGCACAAGCAGCAGTATGATCGCGACTGCCGAGGCCACCGGCCAGTCGCGATTGTTGAAGAATTCGCTCCACAGCGTCTTGCCGATCATCAACGTCTGCGATCCCCCCAGAAGATCGGGAATGACGAACTCTCCGACCGCCGGGATAAAGACGAGGAAGCACCCCGCGACCACACCCGGGAGAGAGAGCGGAAAGGTGATTTTCCAGAAAGCGGAGACCGGCCGGCAGCCCAGGTCCTGTGCCGCTTCTATCAGCGAATGGTCCATTTTCTCCAGCGTCGAATAGACCGGCAGGACCATGAACGGAAGATAGGAATAGACGATTCCGATGAAAATCGCGGCATGCGTATTGAGGATGATCAGCGGCTCGTCGATCAGGCCGACGGCGAGCAGAAACTGGTTGAGCAGCCCTTCCGGTTTCAGAATTCCGATCCAGGCATAGACCCGGATGAGAAAGCTCGTCCAGAAAGGCAGGATGACGAGCATCAGCAGCGTGGGGCGGAGCGTCGCGGGTGCCCGCGCCATTCCGTAGGCCACCGGATAGCCGATCAGAAGGGCCAGCACGGTCGAAATGAAAGCAATGACGACGCTGGACAGATATGCTTTCACATAAAGAGAGTCGCCCGCGATCCAAAGGTAGTTGTCGAAACCAAGCTGGCGGATGTTGTTCCACCACTGACCCGGTGAACCGAAAGTGGGCACATAGGGCGGCATCGAGATCGCCGTCTGCGAGAACGAGATCTTCAGGACGATAAAGAAGGGGACGAGAAAGAAAACGAACAGCCAAGCATAGGGGATAATGATGACGAAGCGACTGGCGATTGGAGAAAGGAGCCTTCTCATTTCCAATGCCTATGCGGTCAGCACGACGCCGGCGTCGGGCGAAAACGAGATCCAGGCGCGGTCTTCCCAGGTCAGGGCCGCTTCGGTTGTCCGAGCGTCATTGATCGTGGTGGCACGTATGATCTTGCCGCTGTCAAGCCGGACATGGAAGACCGTCATGTCGCCGAGATAAGCGATGTCCCAGACTTCACCGGAAATGTGGTTGACATCCGGGGAGCGGGGCGCCTCGGCCGATATCCTGATCTTTTCCGGGCGGATCGCGAAACTGGCCTGATGTCCCTTTTCCGTTTTGCCCGGATTCGAGGCCTGAATTTCGAAGCCACCATCGGCAACCATCATGATGCCGGTGTCATCGCGGTCGGTCACAATCCCGTCGAAGATGTTTACGTTGCCGATAAAGTCGGCAACGAAGCGGGATGCCGGCGCCTCGTATACCTCGGCCGGCGTCGCAACCTGGCAGATTTCGCCATGGTTCATGACCGCGATGCGGTCCGCCATGGTCATTGCCTCTTCCTGGTCATGGGTGACGACAACGAATGTCAGGCCGAGATCCTGCTGCAGGTCCATCAGTTCGAATTGGGTTTCCTCGCGCAGCTTCTTGTCCAGCGCACCGAGCGGTTCGTCGAGCAGCAGCACCTTGGGCCGCTTGGCGACCGAGCGGGCAAGCGCGACACGCTGGCGCTGGCCGCCGGAAAGCTGGTGCGGTTTCCGCTTTTCATAGCCCTCGAGCTTGACGAGCCTGAGCATCTCGCCGACCCGCTTCTCGATCTCGGCTTTCGGCATGCGATCCTGTCTCAGTCCGAAGGCTATGTTCTGCGCCACGGTCATGTGCGGGAAAAGGGCATAGGACTGGAACATCATGTTGACGGGCCGCCTGTAGGGCGGAATGCCCGCCAGATCCTGCCCGTCCAGCAAAATGCGCCCTGCGGTCGGATCCTCGAAGCCGGCCAGCATGCGCAACAGGGTTGACTTTCCGCAACCCGATGCACCGAGAAGGGCAAAGAACTCGCGCTCGTATATCGTCAGGGAAAGGTTGTTGACCGCGGTGAAGTCGCCGAAATTCTTTGTGATGTTCTCGAAGCGGATATGCGCCGGTGCGTCCGGATCTGTCCAGGGCGAGAATGTCCTGCGAATGCTGCCGAGCGAACCCATGGGTGGATTGATCTCCTGTCGCGGACGCGCAAAGCGACTCCGGCATGATGGCGCCGGAGTCGCCAGGTCCGGTTACTGACCCGTCACTACCCGCGTCCAGGCACGCGTGACCAACCGCTGGGATTGCGGATCGTAGGGAGTCGTCGTGAACAGCTTGTCGGTTGTCTCCGCGTCGGGATAGACGGCAGGATCGCCAATCACCTCTTCATCCAACAGTTCCTGGGAGGCCTTGTTGCCGTTTGCGTAGAAAACGTAGTTCGACGCCTTGGCGATGGCTTCCGGCTTCATGATGAAGTTGAGGAATGCATGTGCTTCCTCGGGATGCGGAGCGTCGGCGGGAATCGCCATCTGGTCAAACCACATCTGTGCGCCCTGCTTGGGAATGGCATAGCCGATCTCGACACCCTGTTCCGCTTCCGCGGCGCGATCGCGCGCCTGGAACACATCGCCCGACCAGCCGACAGCGAGGCAGATGTCGCCGTTGGCCAGGGCATTGATATATTCCGAAGAATGGAACTTGCGGATGAAGGGCCGAATCGCGGCCAACAACTTCTCGGCGGCCTCGATGTCCTCCTGGGAGCGCCCATCGGGATCACGGCCCAGATAGTTGAGTGCGGCGGGGACCATTTCCGCCGGCGCATCGAGCATATGGATGCCGCAATCGGCAAATTTCGTGATGATTGCCGGATCGAAGATCACGTTCCAGTCGTCGATCGTGTCCTTGCCTAGAATCTCCTTCACCTTACCGACGTTGTAGCCGATCCCGGTCGTGCCCCACATGTAGTTGATCGAGTACTCGTTGCCCGGATCGTACTTGGCCGTACGTTCGGCAATCTTGTCCCACATGTTGGACAAGTTGGGCAGCTTCGACTTGTCGAGCTTGCCGAAGACGCCGGCCTGGATCTGCCTAGCAAGGAAAGTGCCCGTCGGCACGACGACATCGTAACCGGTGCCGCCGGCGAGAAGTTTCGTTTCGAGAATCTCGTTTGAATCGAAAACGTCGTAGACGACCTTGATGCCGGTTTCCCTGGTGAAGTCCTCAAGTACCGATTCGTCGATATAGTCCGACCAGTTGTAAACGTTGACCACGCGATCCTGGGCGCCGGCGGTCGCCGTCATCCCCACCACGAAAGCCATCGCGCTCGCATAAAATACAGACCTGCCGATCATCATAATCTCCTGCGTGTGTTACCCTTGATCCAGCTCGCCGCAAATCCCGATGCGGCTGGAATTTTTTTCTCAAACCTATTGGCCTTTCGGCATTGCCTCAAGAACTATTCGCCGGACACGCTCAAAGATATGTGGTGCGTTCCAGCGGTGTGATCTCACCCCAGAACGCCAGGATCTCGGCCCGTTTCAGATCCTTGTAGACCTTCGACAACAACGGCCCCAGCGCCCGTTCCACGAACTGGCTTCTTTCCATCAGTATTAGCGCATCATCCATGTCGTCCGGCAGCGACAACCCGTCCTCGTCGTAAGCGTTGCCCTCCACCTGCGGGGGCGGCGCCTCGCCGGCTTCAAGGCCCTCCATGATGCCCTGCAGAAGCGTGGTCATCACCAGGTATGGATTGGCATCGGCTCCGGCGATGCGATGCTCCAACCTGCGATTCTCGTCGCTCGAGACCGGGATTCGCAGGGCGACGGAGCGGTTGTTTTCCGCCCAGACGGCGCGTGTCGGCGCGTAAGAGCCGGGCGTGATGCGCCGGAATCCATTCCAGGTATTGATGAACAACAGCAGCGATTCCGGCATCGTCTTCAACAAGACGGATACTGCGTGGCCGAGACGTTCGCGTCCGCCCCCGCCTGAAAAGATGTTGCGCCCCTCGGCATCCAGAACCGAAGCGTGCACGTGCATTCCGTTGCCGGCATATTCGAGGAACGGCTTGGCCATGAAAGTGGCGGTCAATCCGTGCGCGCGTGCACAACCGATCACGATGCGACGCAACTCGATCACGTCGTCTGCCGCACGCAGCGGGTCGGCGCGGTGCTTCAGATTGACTTCAAACTGGCCGGGAGCGGCTTCCTTGATGATCGTATCGATCGGCAGGTCCTGTGCATCGGCCGCATCGCGGATCATGTCGAAAAGCGCGGCGTGCTCGGCGAGATCGTCGAGCCCGTACATGCGCAACCGGTCGGGGCCGGCCGAGGCACCCACCGGGGCCGGCATGCCATCGTCCCAATCGGTTTCAGGGTCGAGCAGATAGAATTCCAGCTCGAAGGCGACGACCGGAAACAGTCCCTTGGCATTGACTTCGGCCACCTTGGCCTTCAGCACCTGGCGCGGATCGGCCATGAACGGCTCGCCTTCCGGCGTGAATGTCTGAAGAAGAACCTGTGCGGTCTTTCGCTTGGCCCAAGGCACAATGGCGAGCGACCCGCGCGTAGCCCGGCAATAGCCGTCCTTGTCTCCCGTCTCGATATGGAGTCCGGTTTCGACCACCTCGCGCCCCCAGACGTCGAGGCCATGAATCGACATCGGGAAATTGACGCCTTCCTGAAACGCCTTCTTCAGCGCATCGGCCGGCGCCCATTTGCCGCGCATGACGCCATTTGGATCCACGAGAAGGAACTCGACCGCTTCCAGGTCGGGATGAGTCTCGATGAAGGCGGTGTATTCGGCTTCGTGATCAGCGGAGATAAACCTGTTTGCGGTTACCTTGTCGTGCAGCGCAGCCCCGGCGCCCGCATGTACCGTTTCATCGCGCCGGGTCGATTTTACGCCTGTCTGTTCATCCAAGATATACCAGCCATCACCGTTTCGCTTACGGAGAAACTGAGCGCCTTTGCGGCTGTCTGTCAATGGGGATCGGCGACGGCGCGTCTCCTGTCCGCACCAGGGATCAAAGCGGCGGGATCGGGGCAACCCGCCGCTGCCGCGCCATCTGCCAGAGGATGTGCGCGATGAGCGCGGCGAGAATGACAACACCGCCCGCGATCGTCCTTGGCGCCGGCGTCTCGCCATGGATCAGCCAGACCCAGACCGGCCCGAGCATCGTCTCGAGCGTTCCCACCAGCGCGGCGACTGCCGAAGGCACGAGGCGGGCACCGGTCGCAAAGAGCGCCATGCCGAGCCCGAGGTTGAAGGCGCCGAACAGGAAAAGCAGGCCTGCATCGCGCGCACCGACCACAAAGCCGCCAACGAACACCGCGCTGACCGATGCGCTGACCAAAGTCCCCAGGCAGACGGCGGGCGTCATGCGCACATGGGAAAACCGCCGCGTGATCACGGTCGCGCCAGCGAAGGCAAATGCAATGAGCAGCGCAAGGCCGTCGCCGATCGGAGACACCGATCCGGTCAGGGAATCGGAGACCATCACGACAACGCCCAGGATGACCGCGACAATCGCCGCCCATGTCGTGGCGACCACACGCTCTCGGAACAGGATCCAGGCGAACAGGGCGGCGATCAGCGGCACGCCTGCCTGCATGAGAAGTATATTGGCCACGGTGGTGTAGCGCAGCGCAACGACGAACGAAGTGGAAGCAACCGCGAAGCAGATTCCGACCGCGATGCCCGGCAATCCCATCGCGCGAAACAGGCGCCATGTGCCGACGAGCCCGTCGCGCCAGATCATGAATGCCAGGAGAAAGACCGCAGCCGAAGTTGCGCGCCAGAACACGATGGTCCAGCTGTCCCCGGTCTCGATGAAACGGGCGATCGCGCCACCGAAACTCCAGACGACCGCGGAAGCGGCAACGAGAAGGAGGCCGCGGGCTTCCTCAGAGGGTGGCGTGGCGGTGCCGCCTCCTGGAACCGGCATTTCGTTGGCTGATCGGGTTGTTGCGTCTGTCGGCATTTTCCATCTCCACGATGGCCCGCCGATACCACGGAAAACATGATTGGTGTATGTGCCAAGCGACATCGATGATGTCGCAATCGCGCTTATTGGAAATCGAATGCGCTCAGGCCGGTCACCATTTCGTCGAGACCGAGCGGCCGCGTAATCGGCGGTTCGGCGCGCGACAGGCACCCGGAACGCTCGCAGAGCCGGCAGGCCGGTCCAACCGGTGTCGCGGGGACATGAACCTCCCTGGCGCCTGCTGCCCCCGGGGCGACGCCCGGCAGCGCGGTACCATAGATGATCTCGTCCCTGAACGTGATGTCGCAACCCAAAAGGATTGCCGTGCGGCGCGGGCGTTCCGAAAAGGCACCCTGCGGCCCTTCCAGGGTCCGCGACACGGTCAGGAACTCAGCGCCATCGGGCATCTCGACGGCTTCAACGATGATCTGGCCCGGCTGGGTGAAGGCCGCATGGATCGACAGTTTGGGGCACATCCCGCCAAAGCGCTGTTGCGGGAAACCCTGCGCGCCAGCGCGCCGGAAACGGTGGCCGGCGTTGTCGACCTCGAGCATGAAGAACGGGACGCCCTGCATGCCCTGGCGTCCGAGCATGGTGAGCCGGTTCGCGGCTTGCTCGAACGAAACGCCGAAACGCGACCTGAGCACGTCGACGTCATAACGCGCACGCTGGGCGGCATTGAAAAATGCGTCATAAGGCATCATCACCGCATGTGCCGCGTAGCGCGCCATTTCGAACCGCGCAATGCGGCGCGCCTCGTCGGAGGAGAGCTTGAGGCTGTCGATTTGCGCCGCTATGGCGACGTGCATGCGGATAAGAACCGCCTCCATCGCCACTTCGCGAAGCTGGTCGAAAGGCGAAAGGCGTTCCGACAGGTAAAGCCGCTGGGAGTGGCGATCATAACGGCGGCGCCAGTTCGGCATGGTTGCCACCGGCAACACCTTGACCGATATGCCGTATTCGCCTTTCAGCCAGCTCTTGAGAACGGCCATCAGATCATCTCCCGGCTTGAGCAGTGCGGTGAACGCTGCCGCCTCCTCTTCCAGAGCGGGATAATGGTTTGCCCGGCCCTCCATGTTTTCGTGGACCTCGTCGATGGGAAGCCTCGCCCCGGAAAGCGATGTCGTCCGGCCTTCGCGGGCAAGCAACTCGGTCAGGTCGGACAGACGCTCGGCCTGCTCTCGATAGGCGCGGTAGAGCTTGATGAAAGCAGCGGTGGCGTTCGGCGCTCCCTCGGAAATCTCGAGAAGCTCCTGCTCGCCCGGGAGCTCGCCAGCGAGCAACGGATCGGCAAATACTTCGCGCAGTGCGGCCAGCGAAGCACCGGCCTCACCCTGCAATTCGTCGGGCTCGATCTTGTAGACGGAGGCGAGCTTGAGGATGAGCTGGACAGTCAGCGGGCGCTGGTTTCTCTCAATCAGGTTGAGATAGGATGGCGAGATACCCAGCGCCTCGGCCATCGCGGTCTGCGTCAATCCCTTGGCATTGCGTATCCGGCGAATGCGCGGTCCGGCAAAGATTTTCTGTTCAGCCATGGTCGTCCTGTCCGCGTGCGCGCTTTTACATGAATTGACAATATATGTGCTAAGCGAATTTCTTTACATCATTTACAAATTTACAGCCCGGTGTTGTCAAAGACAAGACAGCATGACCCGTTTTTGTCCTTGGTTTTGCTCATTTTTTTCGCCATTACCTCCGAAACTTGTCAATATGGTCACAATGCTTCACAGGCACAATATCCAAACATGACGCCCGCTTCGGGACAGGGAGCACTGCCCTATCAAGATGTGACCATCTTTTACAATTCACCCGATCAGGAGATAGCCAGCCCGGCCGGGCGAGCAGCTTTTCGTGGACTTGCCAATGCGCACCGGACGGCATTATGACCTTGGGTCACGACATGCATTTTCCGGAACACCGGAGAAAAAGGAGAAACCAGATGGCACCGAGAACCCGCGTCAAAGAGAGAGCGGAAGAGCAATCGTCGGCTATGACCGCCGACCAGCAGGCAGTCATTCGAATGGTGGCGAACGATCTGCATCGCCTCAACCAGTCGGTGATGAAAGCGGTCGAGGCCGGCGTTTCCGTGGAGCTTGTGCGCTCGGCGCGCCACCACGGCGGGAATGGAAACTGGGGCGACCTGCTTATCCCCGTGATCGTCACGAACGCCTCCGGCGACTGACGACCGGAATCCCGATGCCGAAGGCCGCTATCCGTGCGGCCGCGGCATTTTTTCTTGTGCCCTTTGTCTATTGAGCATGCAATCATGCTTCTGTGGACTTTTACAATATTACAAAAGGAAATATGTAAGCGCAGGCTGGATAGTCGCGTAAGAGTTCCTTAAGGTGCCGGCACTACTTTCTACAACCATTCATTGAAACCAAATTCCGGTATTTTTTCATCATGACCGACCGCGACCTTGAACCGCAAGACCGGTTGTTGCGCGACGACACCAAGCCCATTTCCCGGCGGGGGCGCGAAAACCTTGGCTTGCTTGTCATTTCAGACAGCAAGGTCAACCGCATCGTCATTTCGAGAACGGCCTTGCTGGCAGGATTCAGGACATATGAATCCGATGTCGAGCGCGCGGTCGAAGCACTGGGTCAACATCATCCGGAGGCGGTTCTTATCGACTGTCGCTGCGACAATGCCGTTTGCGGACCTTTGCTTGAACGGATCGGCAGCCTGCGGAACGGAGACGGCTGGCCAAGAACACTCGTGATATCGCGGGATGGCAAGACCTGCGATCACTTGGCCACAGGGAATATCGATTCACTCATGAACGCGCCAATAACGACGGACCGGCTTGGAACCGCACTTCACAAGCTGGTCGCGGAATAACGGGGGCGGCTCATAGCGCGCGGTTTGGCCCTTTCCTTTCGGGGGTGGCAGCGGCTATAGTTCGCCCGTATTCAAATAAATCTTGGTGATTGATGGCTTCCGGCAAGAAAGAGGTTCGTTCCAGCGCGAACGGCAGAAAAATACGTGCGCCCGCATTTTTGAAGAACCTGCGCGGCGTCAGGAACTGGAAGGAAGCCGGCGCGTGGCTCGAATGGCGTGGAATCGAGGATATCGAGTGCATCACGCCGGACCTGGCAGGCGTGCCGCGCGGCAAGATGATGCCAACGTCGAAGTTCACCTCGAACACGTCGCTCTCCCTCCCATCGGCCTTGTTTCGCCAAACGATCTCCGGTGACTATCCGGAAGAAACCGGCGATTTCCGCTACGACCCTCATGACGGCGACCTGAAGCTGCTGCCCGACCTTTCGACGCTTTCGCCGGTTCCCTGGGAAAGCGACCCCACCGCCCAGGTGATTTGCGATATCATCGGCTCCAATGGCCAGGCGGTGCCCTACGCCCCGCGAAACGTGCTCAGGCATGTGCTCGACGCCTACGAAGCGGGAGGCTGGAAACCGGTCGTTGCCCCCGAAATCGAATTCTATCTCGTGGCGCAGAACGTCGATCCCGACTATCCCCTCCATCCGCCCACCGGCCGCTCCGGGCGTCCGATTTCCGGCGGACAGGCCTACTCGATCGCCGGCGTTAACGAGTTTGATGATCTGGTGGACGACATCTATCATTTCTCCGAACAGCAGGGCCTCGAAATCGACACGCTGATCCATGAGGAAGGCCCCTCGCAGCTTGAGATCAACCTGCGCCACGGCAACCCGGTCGAATTGGCCGACCAGGTGTTCATGTTCAAGCGGACCATACGCGAAGCAGCGCTCAAGCACGGCATGTACGCGACTTTCATGGCCAAGCCGATCCAGGGCGCGCCCGGTTCGGCGATGCACATCCACCAATCGATCCTGGATGCGAAGACAGGGCGCAATATCTTCACGCAGGATGACGGGAGCCCGTCGCAACTGTTTTTCAACTTCATCGGCGGCATGCAGCACTACGTACCGCGCCTGCTGGTGATGATGGCGCCCTATGTGAATTCCTACAGGCGGCTCGCGCCCGACATGTCGTGTCCGGTCAACAATGCCTGGGGCTATGACAACCGGACAACAGCATTTCGCGTGCCGACATCCGATCCCGCGGCCAGGCGCGTGGAGAACCGGCTGCCGTCCTCCGACGCCAACCCGTATCTCGCATTGGCCGCATCGCTCGCAGCGGGTTATCTTGGAATGATCAACGGCATCGTCCCGGACAGCCCCACCGAGGTCGCGGCCAATGAGGGCTCGGTCGACCTGCCACGCGGTTTGCTGGAGGCCGTATCCCTGCTCGAGCAGGAAAGCGCGTTCAACGACGTGCTCGGACGGGAATTCATCGCCAATTATTGCGGCGTCAAGCGCGGGGAATTCGAGACCTTCATGCAAGTGATCAGCCCGTGGGAGCGCGAATACCTGCTCCTGAACGTCTGAATCCCGTATCACACGAACGGTAACCCTTGTCATGACCTATCAGTCGCCGATATCGCCAGGCGTCTCCTGGTACGAAACCACCGTGAAGGAGCGGCCAACCTACCCGCCGCTGGACGGAAGCCGGAGTGCCGAGGTCGTCATCATTGGCGGCGGATTCACCGGGCTCAGCGCGGCAGCCGATTCCACCGCTGCGGGGGTCGACACCGTCCTCATCGAAGCCTACCGCTGTGGTGATGGAGCATCGGGGCGCAACGGCGGCCAGTTCGGGACCGGCCATCGCGCATGGGCGGAGGAACTGGAAAGCGAATACGGGCTGGAGCGCGCCCGTGCCTTGTTCGCGTTGGCCGAGGACGCGAAGAGACATGTGCTCGAATTCGCTTCCGCCAACGGGATCGATATCGAGTACCGTCCGGGTCAACTGTCGGTGGCGCACAAGAAGCGCTACGTCGACGACTATCGGGCGCATGCCGAGATCATGGGCGAGCGCTTCGGCTATCCGCACATCAGTTTCATGGACGCGGCGGAGACCGCAGAGCGGCTGGGGTCGACGCGCTATTTCGGCGGCACGCGCGACATCGGCACCGGGCATATACACCCGCTGAAGCTGCTTGTCGGCCTCGCGAGCGTCGCAGCGAGAAACGGCGCCGCAATTCACGAGCGCACGCCGGCAACGAGGATCGAGAGTCGCGGCGGCAAAGTCGTCGTAACAACGCCGACAGGAACGATCACCGCCAACAAGGGACTGATCGCGACGAACGCCCACGGCAACGGGCTGGAGCCCGTTTCCGCCGCACATATCATGCCGATCCGCTCCTTCATCGGCGCAACCATCCCCCTGCCATCCGATTCACCTGTCATTCCGGGAGGCGAAAGCGTGGATGATTCACGTTTCGTCGTGCGCTATTTCCGCAAGTCGGCCGACAACCGCCTGCTGTTCGGCGGGCGCGAGGCCTATACCGCTGATGAGCCAAACGATATTTCAACGCACGTGCGCCGCCAGATCACCGAGATCTATCCCGCGCTCCACGATATCGAAATCACCCATGCGTGGGGTGGCTCGGTCGGCATCACCATGCCGCGAAAGCCCTTCGTGCGCGAGGTTCTGCCCGGTGTCATTTCCATAGGCGGTTTTTCCGGCCATGGCGTCATGCTGTCGAACTTTTGCGGTGCCCTTTACGCTGAGGCGCTGACGGGAAAGAGCGAGCGGTTGCGCCTGCTGCAGGACCTGAGGATTCCGCCTTTCCCCGGCGGTCGGACTTTCCGCACACCCCTGCTATTTGCCGCAATGACCTGGTTTTCGCTGCTCGACCGCCTCTAGTCGACAAAATGAAAATGGCGGCGTCCTGACCTTGTTACTTGCAGAGCCGCCCTTGCCTCGTACCATAGTAATGAATTGGGAGCGGGCCGCATCGCCGGCCCGCAAATACCGGTCCACGGGGAGGGCAGAAGATTCGCGTTTTTTCCAACAAGCACCGACCTGTCCACCTGGGACCTTTTCCTTTGGAGCGGTTGGCCCGGCGTTTGTCGCCACCCGACCTGGCGAGCGTGGCGCCCATGGCTCCTCTTTCCTTCGACAGGCCGGATCGCCCGCGGTCGATCGTCAACGCCATGGGCGAGTTCCAGGCAATGCTCGACGCGATCCGCGACGGGCTTGTCAACAAGGTGCGCGCCGAGTGCCCCTCCGATCCGCTCGAACGGGCCAATCATCTCAAGGCTTTCGGCTATTTCAACGATTCTTCGATAATCGGCATCTGCGCCCTGACCGGTGAGATGCTTCTCGGCGAATCTCTGCGCAATCCGGACATCGATCGTCTGGCAGGCGACTTGCTGACACGGCAGACGAAGACGCTCGCTTCGGGCATTGACCTGATCATGGCCGATCTCAAGGAATCGATGGAAGCACCGCCCGCCATGATCGATGGGCACACCCATGCGATCGTCTTCCTGAACGAATTTTCGCGCGACCCCGATCCGGCCGAAACCGGTACCGACTGGATTCTGGATGCCCAAGCGCATCGCGCCTGCCTTCGCGCTTCGGAAACCGCGGTGGTGATTGCCAATTATATCCGCCTGCTCGGTTTCAATGCGCGGGCGCACACCGGCACGTCTTCCGACGTCGACCTCAATCGCGTCACGGTAGCTTCGGGTCTTGCGTGTTTTGAAAGCGGCAAGCTGGTCAATCCCTATGTCGGCACGCGTTTCGGCGTGGCCGCCGTCACGACCGATTTCGAACTTGCGACCGATTTTCCGCTTGCGCCGCTTGCCGAACAGCAGACATGGCGCGCCAAGGGACCGGCATGGTGGCTGGGCAAGGGCTTTGCCAAGAACGCGTTCGACCGCGAACCGTTTGCGCGCCGGCGCTACGTCGACGGCGCCCACCCGTTCGAGAAGCTGAAGCGGGTGGACGAACCGACCACCTTCATCGACGAGGAACGCGTCCCGCGCATTCCCAAGCGCACAGACATGTTCGCCCGAGCGCAATTCGGCGACATGGGAAATGCCACCCAGGAAGGCGCGAAGGGCGGCCATTACGCACGCAAGGCCGCGCCGTCGATGGCGCAGCGCCGCGTACTCGGTGCCTTCGTGCTGCTTCAGGATGGTGAGCCGGCGCCTGACGTGTCGGCGACCGCCCGCGAGGCGCAGCGCAACTCCGAGAGAATCAAGGCGGCGTCCTACTTCCTCGGCGCCGATGCGGTCGGGCTTTCGCGCTGCCCGGTCTGGACATGGTACAGCCACGATGCCGCAGGCGAGCCAATCGAACCACCGCATGACCAAGCCGTCTCGATGATCATCGATCAGGGTTATGAGACGATGGAAGGGGCGTCGGGCGACGACTGGATATCGGTAGCGCAATCGATGCGGGCATATTTGCGATTTTCACTGCTAGGCGGCGTGATCGCCAAACACATCCGCAATCTCGGCTACAGGGCGAAAGCGCATACCGTTCTCGACGGCGAGGTGTTGCAGCCACCGCTGCTGCTTCTGTCCGGCCTTGGCGAGGTCAGCCGCATCGGGGAGGTCATCCTCAATCCCTTTCTCGGCCCGCGATTGAAATCCGGGGTTGTGACGACCGACATGCCGGTCACCCACGACAAGCCGATCGATTTCGGCCTCCAGGCCTTTTGCGATTCCTGCAACAAGTGCGCACGCGAATGCCCGTCCGGCGCGATCACCGCAGGGCCGAAACTGATGTTCAACGGCTACGAGATCTGGAAATCCGACAGTCAGAAATGCGCCACCTACCGAATCACCACCCAGGGCGGCGCGATGTGCGGGCGCTGCATGAAGACCTGCCCCTGGAACCTGGAGGGCCTGTTCGGCGAAGGGCCGTTCCGGTGGGCTGCGATGCACGTGCCAGCCGCAGCGCCATGGCTGGCAAAACTCGACGACGCGGTAGGAAACGGTGGACTGAACCCGGTCAAGAAATGGTGGTGGGATCTCGAGATCGGGACCGACGGCGGATACCGTCCAACGACCCACCCGGTCAATGCGCGCGACCTCCAGAAGGACCTGACCCTCAGATATGAAGACCAGACGCTCGCCGTGTACCCGGCCAACCTCGCTCCGCACCCCTGGCCCTATCCGTTTCCCATGGACCGGGAAAAAGGCATCGAAGCCTATCAGGGACTTGTCACGTCACGCGAATACCAGGACAGGCTAGCCCGCGGAAACACCGAGGGCTTGGCGCATGTCTATGTGAACGATCGCGAAAGCCCGGTCATCCAGATCGTCGTCTCCAAGGTCGAGAAGATGACGGCGGATGTCGCCAAATACGAGTTCCGGGCGCTCGACGGCAGCGACCTGCCGGCGTGGGAGGCCGGCGCGCATCTCGATGTCGTCGTTGCGCCGGAGTACCTGCGCCAGTATTCGATGTCGGGCGATCCGGCCGACCGCAACAAGTACCAGATCGGCGTCCTGCGCGAGGAAGAGGGGCGCGGGGGATCGAGACTGCTGCACCGCATTTTCAACCAAGGCCGCAAGGTTTTCATTTCCAGGCCGATCAACCATTTCCCGCTCGACGAGACGGCCACAAAGACCTTCCTGATGGGCGGTGGCATCGGCGTTACGCCGATGATCGCCATGGCGCACCGCCTGCATGCGGGTGGCGCCGATTTCGAACTGCACTACTCGGCCCGGTCGCGCAAGAGCGCCGGCTATCTCGACGACCTCGACACATTTTCCTGGAGGGATCACGTGCGCCTGCACCTGACTGCCGAGGGCACGCGCGCCAATCTCGACACCGTCCTCAAGGGCTACCGCGACGGCTGGCATGTCTATGCTTGCGGGCCCGACCGCTACATGAACGCGGTAATCGAGGCGGCCGAACGGCAGGGCTTTCCGGAGGAGGCGCGGCATCTGGAATATTTCTCGGTCCCGGAACTGCCCGAATACGTGAACCACCCCTTCACGCTCAGACTGGCGCGTTCGGGTTTGGAGTTCCATGTGCCGGCAGACAAGACGGTAACCGACGTGCTGAGCGAAAACGGGATCCCGATCGACGTTAAATGCTCCGACGGGCTGTGCGGCGTTTGCCAGTGCGGGCTCGTTTCCGGCGCGGTCGATCATCGCGACTTCGTGCTATCGAAGAAGCAACGCGAGACGTCGCTCATCCTGTGCCGGTCGCGCACGGCAGAACCAAACGGGATGATCGAAATCGACCTGTAGCCCTGCCGAAAACCGGGAACGCTCTCATTCGGCCGCCGGAATCTTCGGCAGGATATGGGACCAGTGATCGGGATCGGGTGTTTCCAGACCGGAAAAACCGTTCTTGACCCGCAAGCGCTTCGACCAGTTCAAGGCGTGCGCGACAATCGCGTCGAGATCATCGAACTGCGGCGTCCAGTCCAGTTCCCTTCGGGCCAGCGAGGAATCCGCGATAACGGCGGGAAGGTCGCCGGGCCTGCGCGCGCCCATCATGACGTCGAGATCAGCGCCGCTTGCCCGGCGCACGGCGTCGATCACTTCCAGAACCGAATAACCGTGCCCGTAGCCGCAATTGGCGATCAGGCTTTTTCCGCCCGCCCGAAGCCGGACGAGGGCCTGGGCATGAGCGGTAACGAGATCGGTGACATGGATGAAATCGCGAACGCAGGTCCCGTCCGGCGTCGGGTAGTCTGAACCAAACACCGTGAGCGCGCGCCGCTCGCCTGTCGCGGCCTCGCAGGCCGCCTTGATGAGATGGGTCGTCCCCGGCGTGGACTGGCCGGTACGTCCGGCCGGATCGGCGCCCGCGACATTGAAATAGCGCAGCGCCGTGAAGCGGAAATCATGCGCGCCGGCGACATCGCGCAGCATCTGCTCGACCATCAGCTTCGATTGGCCGTAGGGCGTTGCAGGCGACAGCTTGAATTCCTCCGCGATCGGCTGCCCGCCGCTTTCGCCGTAAACCGCCGCGGTCGAGGAGAAGATGAAATTCCGCACGTTTTCGGTGATGGCGACCTCGATCAGATTGCGGGATCGGCAGGTATTGTTCTCATAATAGGCGAGCGGATCGGCAATCGATTCGGGAACGATGATCGAGCCGGCAAAGTGGATGATCGCGTCGACACCATTCTCACGGATCACCTCGCGAACCAGCGGCCGGTCGCCGACATCGCCGACGACCAGCTTCGCCTCTGGCGCCACGGCCCATGCAAACCCGGTCGACAGGCGGTCGAGGACCACGACATCCTCGCCGGCATCGATCAGGTTCCAGACCATATGGCTGCCGATATAACCGGCTCCGCCCGTGACCAAGACCGCCATGAACACGACTCCCGCAACTGGCCGTTTACTGCGCATCCCCGATACGGGCACCCGCCGCTCCAGTGCAGTCACGATAGCGCTGTCGCCTTGATTCTTCGGATATTTGAAGCCACGGATCTTA
This sequence comes from Notoacmeibacter sp., assembly GCA_019912385.1. GTDB lineage: Bacteria > Pseudomonadota > Alphaproteobacteria > Rhizobiales > Rhizobiaceae > JAIOIW01. The sequence continues at coordinate 35,788 of JAIOIW010000107.1, forward strand.
CACGTCGCGGCAAACCTTCGTTAACCCTGCGAGCTGCGGCTCCCCGCGCTGGATCTTCAAAGCGCGGCGATCCATTCGGCCAGCCGGGTGGCCGAGGTCTCCAGGTGGTCGCGCCGCCGGTTGAAGCAGACGCGAAAGCTGGAGGAAAACGTGGATCCGAAGGCCATGCCCGGTGCAAGGCCGACCGCCGTGTCGTCGACGATCCTGCAGGCGGCTTTCAGGGAATCGTCGACCCCGTCAATGGAAAAGAACAGGTAGAAAGCGCCTTGAGGAACCGCGAGTTCGACCCTTCCGGTTTCCATGAGTCTCGCGCAGAACATGTCACGCGCCGAGTTGCATCGGTCGACCTGCTCCGCGATGAACGGATCGCCTTCATTGAGAGCGGCAACGGCACCGCGCTGCATGAACTGCGCGACCCCTGATGTCGAATACTGGACAAGGTTCTCGAATACGCCCGCGATATCGGGGTGAATCCTGACCCAGCCGATGCGCCAGCCCGTCATCGCCCAGTTCTTGGAGAATGTGTTGACGAAGATGATCCGGTCTTCGGGATCCATGATATCCATGAACGAGGGTGCCCGTTTGCCGGCATAGTAAAACAGGGAATAGATTTCGTCGGCGATGATCCACAGACCATGCCTTCGGGCGAGATCAAGGACGGAACGCAGCGTCGCGGCATCGGCGGCCCAGCCCGTGGGATTGGATGGCGAGTTCAGGAACATCGCGCGCGTAGACGGCGTGATCGCCGAGGAGAGCTTGTCGAGATCAAGTTCCCATGCGCCGGTTGAGTAGGTGAGATCGACGCCACGCGGTCTTATCCCCGCAATTCCCAGAGCCGCGACGATATTCGGCCAAGAAGGCGCCAGGTAGATGACCTCGTCTCCGGCGCCTGCGATGGCATTGATCGCCATCTGGATCGCCTGCATGCCCGATCCGGTCACGACGAATTCCCCGGGCCGGCTCGGCTGCGCGAAATGGCGCTCGGTATAACGAGCGAGCGCCTCGCGCAACTCGCTGATCCCGGCCTGCGCGGTGTAGAATGTTTCGCCTGCGAGAAGGGCCTGCGCGGCAGCGCGCGAAATGAAATCCGGTGTCGGCAGGTCGCTTTCGCCAACCCACAACGGGATGAGGCCGGAGCGGTTCTGGCCATGCTTGCGGATGGCGATGATCCCGCTTTCCGGCGCTGCCCGTGCCTCGGCGCGCAAGTCGTCCATCAAAGACATGATCTGTTCTCCGTGCCTGCTTCCATAAAAAGAGCTCCGGCCGCGCCGTCCGGAGCTCTCGATATCCCGGCAGGTGTTACTTCTTCGTTTTGACGAGAGCGTCGCGAATTTCGGTCAGCAGCTGGATATCGGCCGGAGGGGCGGCCAGAGCCGCGGGTTTCGCTTCTTCCCTGCGGCGGATGTTGTTGACCATGCGCACCATCAAAAAAATGATGTAGGCAAGGATCAGGAAGTTGATGACCACAGTGATGAAACTACCGTAAGCGAGCACGGCACCCTGCTCCCTTGCTTCCGCCAGCGTGGTGGCAGTTATCCCGGAAGCAAGCGGAATGAAATAGTTGGAGAAATCGAGCCCGCCCAAGACAAGCCCTGCGATCGGCATGATCACGTCATCGACAAGCGATTTGACAATCAGGCCGAATGCGCCACCGATGATCACGCCAACGGCCAAATCCATTACATTGCCCCTTGCAATGAATTCCCTGAACTCTTTCATCATGGGTCCTCTCCTTCAATCGATGGTTTTGCCGGCCCGGATTTCCCGGATTCCGTGAATTCCTGATAGCAAATCCGGCGGAATATTGAATCGGAAATATGGATGCCGCACCCGATCCCCTCCCGCCGAACGCGTATCTCTAAGACATTGTTGCAATTGCATTGAAATCCAGACCACGGCACATTGACCCGTCGCGGCATTCGCTGATCTGACGTGGAGGAGCACTCACACCTTGAGCGGATGGCTCATCATCATCGTGGCGCTTGCCTATGTGACGTTGCTGTTCGCCATCGCGAGCATCGGCGACAGGCGGGGCAAGGCGCGGGCGGGCGAACAACCGCGGCCGATGATCTACTCACTCAGCCTGGCGGTCTATTGCACCTCCTGGACCTTCTTCGGATCGGTTGGCCTGGCGACCGAGCGCGGGATCGAGTTCCTCGCCATCTATGTCGGACCGGCGCTGATGTTCATGTTCGGGCATCGCCTGATCCGCCGCATCATAAGGCTCTCGAAAGCCGAAAAGATCACGTCGATCGCCGACTTCCTGGCCGCGCGATACGGCAAGGACTTCACCGTCGCCTCGGTGGCAACCATAATCGCGACGGTGGGAACCGTTCCCTACATCGCATTGCAGCTCAAGGCGATCTCCGGATCGATCGAGCTGATGGTGACACACGTCAATCCCCATACGTCGAGCGCACCGGCCATATTCGGGGATATCGCGTTGATCGTCGCGGTTCTGCTGGCAGTGTTTGCCGTGCTGTTCGGCACGCGCCATACCGATGCAACCGAACATCAGGACGGACTTGTCCTCGCCGTCGCCGTGGAATCGGCAGTCAAGCTTGCCACGTTCCTGTTTCTCGGCATGGCCATTACGTTCCTCACCTTCGACAATCCGCTGATCCTGTTCGATGCCATCAGTGCCAACGAGCGCGTCCAGTCGGCGATGCAATACACGACCGCACCGACGACCTGGCTTGTCCTGACGGTGTTGAGCGGACTGGCGATCCTGATGCTGCCGCGACAATTTTATGTCGGGATCGTCGAGAACCGGTCGGAATCCGAAGTTGCCAAGGCAAGCTGGATGCTCCCGCTTTACCTTGCCCTCATCAACCTGTTCGTACTGCCGATCGCCTTTGCGGGCCTGACCGTAGTCGGCGATCAGACCAGCACCGACCTCTATGTCGTGGCTATCCCGCTGCTGCAGGGGAACACCACGCTTGCCCTGATCGCGCTGATCGGCGGCCTTTCGGCGGCAACCGCCATGGTGATTGTCGCAAGCGTCGCGCTGTCGATCATGATTTCCAATGATCTGGTCATGCCGATCATCCTGCGCCGGCTGCTACTGCAACACGCGACCGAGCGGGAAGACTGGTCGAAAATCATACTGCGCATCCGTCGTGCGGCCATCTTCCTGGTGCTGATCGCGGCTTTCCTCTACTACCGCGAAATCGCGAACAACATTCGCCTGGCATCGATCGGGCTGCTTTCCTTCGCTGCCATCGCACAGTTTGCGCCGGCCTTCCTGGGTGGGCTGATCTGGCGCGCCGGCAATGCGCGCGGCGCGGTGCTGGGGATGGTCGCGGGCTTCGTCGTCTGGGCCTACACACTCCTCCTGCCATCGGTGGCGCCATCCGACACGGCATTCATTGCCAACGGACTGTTCGGGATCAAGTCCCTCATGCCCCAGGCGCTTTTCGGATTCGATGCGGAACCCCTGAACCACGGCGTCTTGTGGAGCCTGGCGGTCAACACGTTCTTCTACGTGTTCGGATCGCTTTCGCGGGTGGCCAATCCGCGCGAACGCATCCAGGCCTCGATCTTTGTCCCACGCGACACCGCTCCGATCCCGAGCCTCCGGCGGTTTCGCACGACAGTCACGATCAACGCGCTGAAGGACACGATTTCCCGTTATCTGGGAACCGAACGCACCGAGCGCTCCTTCCAGACTTTCGAGGAGACGGAAGGCAAACGCTACAACGGTTCGGATATCGCCGACGCAAAGGCGATCCGGTTCTTCGAACAATTGCTCGCCAGCGCTGTCGGCTCATCTTCTGCACGCCTCATTCTCTCGCTTCTGTTCCAGCGCGTGGACCCGAGCTCACGCGATGCCTACCGTCTGCTCGACGACGCCAGCGACGCCTTGCAGCAAAACCGCGATCTTCTGCAGATCGCGCTCGACCAAATGGAAGAGGGGATCACTGTCTTCGACAGGGATTTCGGATTGACCTGCTGGAACAGACAATTCAGGGAGTTGTTCGATCTGCCGGATCACCTCGGCCAGGTCGGAATCCCGTTGTCGAAGATCATCGACCATCTCGTCGATCTCGGCGAAATCGTGCCTGAGGAGGAACAGAGGATACTCGACCGGATGGCAAGCTATCACAGGACCTGGCAGCTTGAACTCAAACGCAGCGGCCGGATCATCGAGATGCGCTCCAACCCGATGCCCGATGGCGGCGTTGTCGCCACCTATGCCGATATCACCGCGCGCGTCCAGGCCGACCTTGCGCTCAAGCGCGCAAACGAGAACCTGGAGCAAAGGGTCAGCGAACGAACTGCGGAACTCGTCCGCGTCAACGGAGAGCTCGCGCAGGCCCAGCAACTGGCCGAGGAAGCCAATCTGGGAAAGACACGCTTCCTGGCAGGCGCCGGCCACGACATTCTGCAACCGCTCAATGCCGCGCGCCTGTATTGCTCGGCATTACTGGAGAAATCGCGACAGGGTGACGTGCGGCAGGCAGCCACCAATATCGACTCGTCGCTCGATTCGGTGGAGACCATCCTCAGTGCCGTACTCGACATTTCCCGACTTGATACCGGCGCCTTGAAACCGAATGCCACGGTGTTCAATCTTGGCGAACTGCTGAAGCAGATCGGTACGGATTTCCAGCTGCTGGCCCAGGGCAAACACCTGGATTTGCGGATTGTCCCGTCATCGGTTCACGTCGAAACCGATCGCAACCTGTTTCGCAGACTTGTCCAAAACCTGGTGTCGAATGCCATCAAATATACGCGGGGCGGAACCGTTCTCGTCGGTATCCGCAGGCGTGGCGATCTTTGCGAATTGCAGATCATTGACACCGGCATCGGGATTCCCGAAAGTAAGCTGAATGCGGTTTTCGGCGAATTCACACGCCTCGACGAGGGTGCGCGGGAAGCCGACGGCCTAGGGCTCGGCCTTTCGATCGTCGATCGTATCGCGCGTGTTCTCAGGCTCGAAATCCGCATGCAGTCGGAACCGGGAAAGGGAACCCAGTTTTCCGTCATCCTGCCGCAGTCGAGTCAACCGGCGACACGCATCAGCTCGGCAGAGGCCCTGAACATGCGGCCAGCCGTTGCCCTGGCTGGCCTGAACGTTCTTTGCATCGACAACGATTCGCGCATCCTGGACGGAATGCGATTGCTGCTGGAAAGCTGGCAATGCCGCGTTCATACGATCGGCAAGTCCGGCGAAATCCATACGAGCGGGGCTTTGAACACCAGCCGGCCCGACATCATTCTCGCCGACTATCATCTTGATGGCGAAAACGGTTTCGACGCGATCGAAGCGCTTCGCAGCCACTATAAAAGCGACATTCCTTCAATACTGCTTACGGCCGACCGCTCGGCGGAAGTCAAGGGGAAGGCGGAGTATCTGCAGATCCCGATCATCAACAAGCCGGTCAAGCCCGCGGCCCTGCGCGCCGTGCTGACCCGTCACCGCAAGGTGCTTTCTGCTGCCGAATAGCGCCCGGGACCGACCTAACCGGAAATGCCGAGCGGATCGGTGCCGATACGCGACAGGCGGATGACGGCCTGCGTCCGGCTGTCGACACCCAGCTTCTGCAATACCGCCGATACATGGGCCTTGATCGTCGCCTCCGAGACATTGAGCTCATAGGCGATCTGCTTGTTCAACAACCCTTCGGCCAGCATGCTGAGCACGCGCGTCTGTTGTGGCGTCAGGGTTTGCAGGCGGGCGATCAAATCGGAAATCTCCGGATCCTGCTCGACGCCGAGCTCGACGCTCGCAGGCGTCCATATTTCTCCGGCAAGAACAGCTTCCACGGCGTTGCGGATTTCTTCCATGCTGGAAGACTTCGATATGAAACCGGAAGCCCCAAGGTCGAGCGAACGGCGTATCGTCTCCGCGTCGTCGCTGGCCGAAACGACGATCACGGGTACTGCCGACTGCAGACCGCGCATGCCGACAAGAGCCGACAATCCGCTGGCGCCCGGCATCGCCAGGTCAAGCAGGACAAGATCTAGATCGTCATTGAGCGCAGCTACTTTCTTGGCACTCTCGAAATCACCAGCTTCCAGTATTTCCGGATTGTCGCCCACGCCCGTAAGGGCCTGTCTGAGCGCCCCGCGAAATAGCGGGTGATCGTCCGCTACCAGAAATCTCAATCCCGCCGCCAAAAAACCCTCCCCATCCGGCAAAGATGCCGGTGCGCTTTCCCTTGGCGCTTGCTAAAAAAATATGCCGTATTGCCCGATCATTTCAAGTTGAAGTTTTCCCTGCCACTGAGACTATCATATGACGCGCAACGTTTGACTCCGAAGGCGCACCATCTCAAATATCGTATTTTGTCTGCTTCGCTCTGTTGGACTTGAGGGCGCGGTGCAATCCAGAAAAGCAGCCGCCAGTGGCGCATGGCGAGAAATTCGAGGGTAACGTGCGAAATCCGCTTGGGCGATTCAAGACCACGACCTACTCCCACGTTGGCCCGCTGACGGTTCTGTTCGCCCTGCTTGTCGCCGTCTGCGTCATTTTGGAGCGCGTAGGCGTACCAATCTCGATCATAAAAACGCTGCTCGTGACTTTCTTGGGCGCAGCCGTGGTCGGCATCGGCCTGTCGAGCGGTACGATGCAACCCGCCCGCTACTTTGCGACCGGTCGTACGATGCAACCCGGTATCAGTGCCATTGCGATCGCCTCCGTATGGATGTCGGGATCAGTCCTGCTTGCATTGCCCGGGTATTTCGGACTCGATACCCAGGCAGCCCTCGCCTTCGCCGGCGCCAGTCTGCTCGGATTGCTGGTCCTGGGCGTGACGGTGGGCCCGGCTTTCAATGCCACCGGCGCTTACGCGCTCGGCGACTTCATGCGTATCCGGTTCGCCAGCAGAACGGCCCAGATCGTAGCCGCGCTGTTGTCCATCGGCCTCTGTTCCGCCCTTCTGGTTTCGCAATTCACGATCATGGCCTTCTTCGTCGAGCAACTCCTGCCTGTCGGTCCGTTTACGGCGATCATCGTCATCGTGATCCCGGTGGGATTTTCGGTCTGGCTCGGCGGTATGCTCGGCGCCAGCCGCGCGGAATCCCTCATCTACCTGATCGCATTGGCGGGTTTCGTTGCGCCACTGGCGTTTTTCCTTTTCAATTCCGGTGCACAATCGGCCATCGAGACGTTTTCGGCCATCGATTCTGCGCATTTCGTTCCTGCACAGACCAGTGCCGGAGCGCCATTGTTCAGTGGAGGCGATATTCCGCCGGTTCCCCGCACGGGCTGGTTCAGTGTTTCAGTCACCGCCTTTCTTTGCATTGCGGCCGTTTCAAGCCTGCCCCATCTGCTTGGCCTGTTTTCGACGGTTCCGGAACCGCGTGCAGCGAGAGGAACCGCCTATCGCGCCATCCTGCTGGTGCTGGTTCCTCTCCTTGCCGTGCCCTTTCATACCGCTTTTGCCCAGATACTCGCGACCAATTCGCTCGTGGGTTTGACCGCCGGAGAAATCGGAAGATTCAGCGAGTGGGTGTTCTCGCCGGCCCAATCGCCCTTCGGACCGTTATTTTCGATCTGCGGCAAGTCAGCAAGCAGCGTCGAAAACGTTGTTGCGGCCTGTGGCAGCGCCAGCCATCGACTGGAAGACGCAGACATCGCCATCAACGCGGCAATCGTGCCGTTGACCATGACAGCGCGCGACGACCTGCCCGTCTTGTTCGGCGGTGTCTTCTCGCTGGCGATCCTGCTGGCGGCTGCTTCCACTGCCATCGCGCTGATCCAGACCATCGCGGTGACCGTTTCCCAGGATCTCTTCCGCGGCCTGCTGGCTCCCGCCGCACCGCCCGGGGCACGCCTGGCTGTTGCCCGCGCAGGCGTCGTCATCGTCTGCGCTGTGGCCGGCCATGTCGCATATACCTATCCCCAGACAAGCTTGAACATGATCGTCTGGATTGCCGGGCTGTGCGCGGCCGCATTCTTTCCAGCGCTGCAGCTCTCGATATTCTGGAACCGGATGACCGGCGCCGGGGCGGTGGCAGGCATGGTATCGGGTTTCGCCTGCACCGCGTTCGGAATGGTCATCAAGATCTGGGGTGCAGGCATTGTTCCCGCGCAGGGAATCGGCGCATTGCCGGAGTTTCTCGAACTGGTCGAGAAGGCCGATGTCACAACCATCGTAATGGCCGGAATGGCGGTTTCGGGTTTGGGCTGTGTCGCCGGCTCACTTTTCACAAGCGCGCCGCGCCACCCGTCCTCCGGCATGGCCCGGGCCGCATACATGTCCCACGGCATACCGCGGGGCAATCACCAGGACTATTCCTGAAGCCTTTCGTCCATCCCGAACCCGCGCATTTGCGCTTGCGACAGAGATCTCATGAACCAAAATTTCATCGAAACCCACCGTTCCTTCGTCAACACCTGGGAATGCGACGAGAACGCGCACATGAATGTTCAGTTCTATCTGAAACGGTTCGATGAGGCGGCGCGTTTCTTTCGTCTTTTCGCGGGCGATGGCGATACATCCGGTGCCCTTCCGCGCGTTCGGCATGTCCGTTTCCACGCGGAACTCGCCGCCGCACGGTCCATGACTATCGAATCGAGCGTCATCGACAACGGGGCATTCGCTGGCTGGACTGTCCATTTGATGAAGGAGAATTCGAGCGGCGAGCTCAGCGCGACTGCAATCGATGGCCCTTCTACGGGTGGAAGCGGCGATGTCAGGGTAAGTGAGGATAGCATTTTCCAAGCACTGCCACGGAGCCTTGTGGCGGAACCGCATGTCCCGAGAAGCGGAGACGCCGTTCTGCAACTGGGCGGCCTGGTGGCGCACCGGTGCATCGTGCAACCGGGCGAGTGCAGCGCGAACGGCGAGATGCTTCAGCAATTCTACATATCGCGTTTCACCGACGGTGCGCCCCATGCCTGGGATCACGCCGGTATCGGAACCCGATGGCTGTTCGAAAACGGATTCGGGAGGGTAGCTGTCGAATTGAAGATCAGCCATCACGCGGCGGCCCGCGCCGGCGATGCCGTGATTCTCTATTCGCGCCTGGAAACAACCGGGGAGAAGCTGCTGCGCCTCTACCACGAACTGGTGCGCGCCAAGGACGGTGCCGCTCTGGCGACCGGCGAGGTTGTGGCTCTCGTGCTTGACCTCAAGACGCGGAAATCGGTGGCACTGCCTGCGGAGATCCGCGATCGGCTATCGGCCCCGGCCACAGCATCGCAGGGTTGAAGCCGCGTTTCACGTGCGATCCGGTTGACCAGGCCTGGTTTCCTCGCCCTCGAACTCGCGGATGATCCCCATGAAGCGGCGAAAAAACCGCTCCATGAAGCCGAGCGATCGTTCAAACTCCTCGTCGCTGGGAAGGCCCTCCGTCCCTGGTGCGATCATGCCGGCCTCGAGTGCGGCGACGCGCTTTTCCAGCTCGGCGATACGTTGTCGAAGGGTCTCGATATCACCCTGATTGGCCGTCCCGGCGCTGGCTACCGGCTTGCAGACAAGCTTTCCGGCCTCGTCGCGGCAGGTCGAAAGCTCTCCGGTCTGCCGGTCGAGGCGGACTATGCCGAAGTCCGTTTGTTCCATCTGAAATCGCGCGTCCTGCGCGAATGCGGGAACAGCTGCCAAGAGCACGACAGATGCGCCGAGCGCCATTGCGTTTCGCATCGCTTTCTCCCTGATTTGCCACACGTGACGCATCAATTGCGCCTGAATTGTGGTTACATGGCGGAACATCAATCGACAAACCGCCAATTCCGCCAAGTCAGCGAATCCTGCCAACCTGGTGTTTTCAAACATCGATCCTTTCAACCGTGCGCAATTCCCACTATAGCGACCGCCATGGCACACATCATTTACAAGATCGCTCCGCGACCTCTTTGGGAAAAGGCCGAGGAGAGTGGCCGGTTCGACGGCGCTCCGGTCGATCTTGCCGACGGCTTCATTCACTTTTCCACCGGGGCACAGGTGCGCGAAACCGCTGCGCGTCATTTCACGGGACAGGAATATCTTGTCCTTGCCGCCATCGATGGCGAGACGCTCGGTGCAGCGCTCAAATACGAACCTTCCCGCGGCGGCGCGCTGTTTCCCCATCTCTACGCGCCGCTGGACATGGCCGCCGTGCTCTGGAGCGTGGCGCTGCCTCTCGGCGATGACGGGCGGCATGTCTTTCCGGATGAATTGCCATGAGGAAGGTGATCGAAAAGCTCGGTATGAAGGTCCTGTTCGGTTTCGATGCCGAAACCGCACACGCGCTTTCTATCGCGGCACTCAAGACGGGACTGACCCCGGCCCTGTCCTGCCCGGCCGACCCGCGTCTCGCGGTCGATGTGGCCGGACTGCGTTTCCCGAATCCGCTCGGCATAGCGGCAGGATACGACAAGAATGCCGAGGTGCCGGACGCCCTGCTGCGGCTCGGATTCGGATTCGTGGAAGTCGGCACGGTCACGCCGAAGCCGCAGCCGGGAAATCCGCGGCCCCGGATCTTCCGCCTGCCTGCCGATCGCGGCGTCATCAACCGGCTCGGTTTCAACAATGAAGGTCACGAAGCCTGCCTGCGGCGGCTAAAGGCCCGCGCCGGCAGATCGGGGATCGTCGGCGTCAATATCGGCGCCAACAAGGACAGCGCCGACCGGATCGCCGATTACGTCGCGGGCGTACACGCCTTTGCATCAATCGCATCCTATCTGACGATCAATATTTCGTCGCCGAACACGCCCGGTCTGCGGGCCTTGCAAGACCGCGACAGCCTGCGTGACCTGCTGAGCCGTGTCATCGAAGCACGCGATACGGCAGCAGGCGAACGCCATGTGCCGGTTTTTCTGAAAGTCGCTCCGGACCTCACCGAGGCGGAAATAGGCGATATCGCAGCGGCGGTTCTCGACCTGAAAGCCGATGGGTTGATCGTCTCCAACACGACCCTGTCGCGCGAAGGATTAAGCGACAGCCGGACGGCCACGGAATCCGGCGGCCTGTCGGGGCGGCCGCTTTTCGCCAGATCCACGCGTGTGCTGGCGAAGTTCCGAAAGAGAGTCGGCCCGGGCCTGCCGATCATCGGCGTCGGCGGCGTCGAGTCGGCAGAGACCATGCTCGAGAAAATCCGCGCAGGCGCCGACCTCGTTCAGCTCTATTCGTGCATGATCTATGAAGGTCCCTTGTTGCCCGGACGTATCATCCGCAGACTGCCGGCGCTTCTCGATTCCGAGGGGGCTCGTTCGGTGCGCGAATTGCGCGACCGGAATGCGGAACGCTGGGCCGGACAGGAAATCTGAAAGCGGTCAGGCGGCGAAGGCTGTTCGTGCGCGGAGCGGGAGGACCAGTAGCAGGCTTACTCCGCGAACGACCAGAAAGACATGAAGTGCCAGCCACAGCCCGTGATTGCCGAGGCCTGGAACCAACAGCCAGAGTGCCGCGACAAAGGCCGCCAGCGACAGCAGCATCATGTTGCGCATATCGCGCGACCAGGTCGCGCCAATGAATACTCCGTCCATCTGAAACGCGAGAACGCCGGTTACGGCACAGAGCGCCGCCATCCAGAGATACCTGCCGGCTTCAGCCCTGACTCCGGAGGCCGTGGTCATCAGCGCGATGAGATGATCGCCGAACATGAGGAAGAGGCCGGCAAGCCCACCGGAAAGTGCAAAACCCCAGATGAGCGTGAGCCTGACGGTACGCCTGAAGGCGGGCTCGTGGCGGGCGCCAAGCGCCCTGCCGGCGAGTTGCTCGGCCGCCGTGGCAAAACCATCGAGAAAGAACCCGGCGACCATGAAGAAGTTGAGCAGGATCGCATTGGCAGCGAGCAACAGTGTTCCCAGTTGAGCGCCCGTGCGGGTGAAGAGCGCGAAGGCTGCCAGAAGCGAGAACGAGCGGATCATGATGTCGCGGCTGACATCGAGCACGCGCGCCATCGCCGCCATGTCGAAGATGCGCGTCATGGAAATGCCCGGCAGTCGCCGAAACCGGAACAGCAGGAAGATCATTCCCGCGACAAATGCCACGGCCTCGCCAAGGACCGTTCCCCAGGCTACGCCCTCGAGTCCCCAGCCCAGTCCCAAGCCCAGCCAAACCGACAAGACGATATTTGAACCATTGAGGACAAGCTGGAAGGCGAGGCCGGTTAGTCCTTCGCCCCGGCCGAGAACATAACCGAGCACGACATAGTTGCCGAGCGACAGGGGAGCGGACAGCACCCTGATGAGGATGTAGGCGGTCATGGCCTCGGTAACACGGATTTCTGCATCCATGAACCACCTTCCGGCGGCCGCGATCGGATGCCCCAGGATGAGAATGAGAACGCCAAGGGCGCAGGCGATGATCATCGCGCGCCAGAACGCCGCCTTCTCCTCCAGGATATCGCCGCGGCCATTGGCCTGGGCGACCAGACCGGTCGTTCCCGATCGAAGGAAATTCATCGTGGAGAAAACCACGTCGAAGACGATCGCGCCGGCCGCAAGGCCGCCGATCAGAGCCGGATCGCCGAGCCGGCCGACGACAGCCGTATCGACGACGCCCAACAGCGGCGTAGTCAGATATGCAAGTGTCATCGGTATGGCGACCGACAACACCATCCTGTTGGTGACGGCAAATGCGCGTCCGTTCGATCCTTCCAATACCGCATTGCTCACGGTTCACAATCCCTCGGACGCATCCTGGCGAAAAAGATGCGGGCGCATCCTTTTGTGGCGGGAAGCACACCCCGACACAAGCCTGTTCGCAAGAGCCGCCGGACTAGGTCCGGCGGAAATTCAGGATCCGCAGCAGGACGAAGGCGGGGATAACAATAATCGCGCCCATCAGGAAGTAATTGAAGAACCGCTCAATCGCCTCGAAACCCATGTTCCACAGGGAAACCAGCATGTCCCATATGCGATACAGGAAATCGAGCGGCGTCCAGTTCATTGCGGTCAGCACGATGCCGACGACGAAGGAAACGACGATCAGCTTGATCGCCACCCGCCCGGGCGAATCGCCCAGAAATCGCGTTATTCCGTTGGCCATCTGCACATCCTACTGCCTTTGGGACGATCGGTCTGAGATACGGATTGAGCCTGACGTATTCAAGGGCATCTGCTAATATCCATGCATCGTAGCGAGCCGCTTTGATCCATTTCGCAAAGGAATCGCAGCGGGATGACCGGGCAGAAGACATTTTCCTTCGGTGCCGCAATGAGCCTGACCGTGTCGGCACTCGTCGCGCTGTTCGCCATAGCCTGGGCATTTCGGCCCAGTGTCGACGACATGCCTTATCTCAAGATCGCCGGCGGCGGGTTCGTGTACAACTACCGATTATCCGAAGTCTTCTACGGATTTACCGCGCAGGTCGCCCGACCACTGGAGACCGGCTCGATCATTGAAGCTGCGTTCGAGGACCCGCAAGGTGGGCCGTCGCATGTGGTGCGCCAGCGTGTCGGCACCGAAACCGACCGTTACGCGCTGCGCTCACCGGGCATACGCGGTGTTCAGGCCGGCCATAGCTATCGGGTTGCCGTCCGGATTCTGGATCGCCAGGGCGAGCAGGAACTCTGGCGCAAGACGCTGCGATTCAAGAGCCAGATCAGCGACAAGATGATCGCCGAGAAACCGCTGACCATTGGGCCGGGATACGCGCTCAATCCCGCGCGGTAACGCGCGTCAGAGCAGTTTACCGGGCAGGTGTCCCGGGTTTCACGCGGCGGGGTATAAGGCTCGAAAGCGCTCGTAGGCCTCCTCGTAGGCCGGTAAAAGCGACTCGACGGGATCAATTGTCAGCGCGACAGGCGGCGACGAGCAGACATCGGCCGGTATGCATCCGTCGGCTGCGATCAGGGCGAGACGGGCTGCGCCGAAAGCCGCACCGTAGTCGCCCTCTTCAGGCACGTCGATCGGGATGCCAAGCGCGGTGGCGATAGCCTTGAGCCAATAGACCGATCGCGACCCGCCGCCTATGGCCGTCGCCCTCTCGATCGTTGTTCCCGTCGTCCTGATCGCGGCAAACATATCCCTGAAGGCGAAGGCGACGCCCTCGAACAGGGCCTGGGTCAGTTCCGTCCGGCCACTCTCATGGCCTAGCCCGGCAAACAATCCTCGAACCGATGCGCTGTTGTGGGGGGTCCGCTCTCCGGAAATATAGGGAAGGAAGGTCACCGGGGATGGCCTGCGCAACTCGTTGCCCAAATCCGAGGCGAGTTTTGCGGCGGCGGTACCCGTGAGGTTTGCGAACCAGTTCAGGGAATCGGTGGCCGACAGCATGACGCCCATCTGGTGCCACGTGTCTGGAAGGGCATGGCAGAAGGCGTGAACCGCGCTAGCCGGATTGGGCTTGTAGCTGTCGTTGGCGGCAAACAGGACGCCGGACGTTCCCAACGAAACGAAAGCAGAGCCGGATTTCACCGTGCCCATGCCGATCGCGGACGCCGCATTGTCTCCCCCGCCGCCGGCGACGACGACGCCTGGCCCCATGCCCCATTCCTGCGCCAAATCCCTGCGCAAAGTCCCCGACACCTCGGTTCCCTCCACCAGCCGCGGCATCTGGTCCTCGGTCATGCCACAGGCTGAAAGCAGCGGCCGCGACCATTTGCGCGCACCTGTGTCGAGCCATCCGGTGCCCGCCGAATCCGACATGTCGGAGACATGCTCGCCGGTCAGCCAAAGGCGAAGATAGTCCTTCGGCAAAAGGACCTTGGACACACGGCCGAAAATGTCCGGTTCGTGGTTCCTGATCCAAACGAGTTTCGGCGCCGTAAAACCGGGAAACACGATATTTCCCGACACCGACCGGAACAGGGGATCGGCGTCGAGAACCGTCGCTTCCGCGCCACAGCGCGTATCATTCCAGAGAATCGCCGGGCGCAGGACCCGATCTGCCTTGTCGAGCAGGGTGGCGCCATGCATCTGGCCCGACAGGCCGATACCGCGGACAGCGGACATTTCCGCGGGGTGCTCCGCAGCGATGCGGCCAACAGCATCCGACACGGCATCGACCCAGTCGGCGGGCGTCTGCTCCGACCAGCCCTGATGGAGCCTCGAAACCCCGAGCGGGGCGGTCTTTGCGGCAAGAATGCGTTGATTGTCGTCGATCAGCAACGCCTTGACGCCCGAAGTTCCAAGATCAATACCTAATTGGGTCATGCGTAATCGATACCGGCTCGTGTCGTTGCAAAGGATGCTTTTAGGGGCGTCGCTCAGGCAACCATATCCACTGCGCCCGCCACCGGCCAGACTCCATGGCGGCCGACAACAAATCAATTCACCAGAGTAATGGAGCGGGCGATGGGGATCGAACCCACGACATCAAGCTTGGGAAGCTTGCGTTCTACCACTGAACTACACCCGCGCGCCGCCTAGATTGCCTTGGCGGAGCGTTCTGTCAAGCGGCTGTCCGCGTCCGGCCGAGCGATGTTGTGCGTCGATGCGCACCGTGGCTATCTCACGCGCACTGCTTTGCCCCCCTCAGAG
>JAIOIW010000108.1 GCA_019912385.1 Notoacmeibacter sp.
TCGAGGAACTGGTCTTTCGTGCCCTGGTCGACCAGCAGCGGCGGCCACTTCCAGCCGCGTGACTCGATCAGGGCGGTGGCGTCGTACTGGCGCCAGGCGTCGCGGTCCTCGCCGAGATAGCCGGCGAGCGCCTTCTCGCCCCAGGGGCAGCGCATCGGCGACGAAATCGGCGCGAAGGCCGACACCGACTTGAAGCGCTGTGGATTGCGCAGCGCCAGCACCAGCGCGCCGTGGCCGCCCATGGAGTGGCCGAAGATGCCGGCCCGCGCCGGATCGACGGGGAAGTTCGAGGCGACCAGCCAGGGCAATTCCTCCGCCAGGTAGGAATACATCCGGAAGTGCTTGCGCCAGGGTTCCTGCGTGGCGTCGACGTAGAAGCCGGCGCCCTTGCCGAAGTCGTAGCTCGCCGCGTCGTCGGGCACGTCGTCGCCGCGCGGGCTGGTGTCCGGCGCGACGATGGCGATGCCGAGTTCCGCCGCCACGCGCTGCGCCCCCGCCTTGACGATGAAGTTCTCCTCGGTGCAGGTGAGTCCCGACAGCCAGTACAGCACCGGCACCAGGCCCTCCTTCGCCTGCGGCGGCAGGAACAGGCCGAAGCGCATCGTGCAGCCGGTCTCGGGCGAGGCGTGGCTGTAGACGCCCTGCACGCCGCCGAAGCACTGATTCTGCGAGACGGTGGTCAGCGTCATGCTCAGAACGTGACGACCGAGCGGATCGACTTGCCCTCGTGCATCAGGTCGAAGGCCTCGTTGATGCGCTCCAGCGGCATGACGTGGGTGATCAGGTCGTCGATGTTGATCTTGCCCTCCATGTACCAGTCGACGATCTTCGGCACGTCGGTGCGGCCCCTGGCGCCGCCAAAGGCCGTGCCCTTCCATGTGCGTCCGGTAACAAGCTGGAACGGACGGGTGGAAATCTCCTGTCCCGCGCCCGCCACGCCGATGACGATCGACTCGCCCCAGCCGCGATGGGCGCATTCGAGTGCCTGGCGCATCACTTTCACGTTGCCCGTGCAATCGAAGGTATAGTCTGCGCCGCCGATCGTGTCGGCGCCGCGCTTGGTCATATTGACGATCTCGACGACGACGTCGTCGCACTCCGTCGGATTGACGAAATGGGTCATGCCGAATTTCTCGCCCCACTCCTTCTTCGCGTTGTTGACATCGACGCCGATGATCATGTCGGCGCCGGCCAGGCGCAGGCCCTGGATGACATTGAGGCCGATGCCGCCGAGGCCGAAGACCGCCGCCGTCGCGCCGATCTCGACCTTTGCCGTGTTGATGACGGCGCCGATGCCGGTGGTCACGCCGCAGCCGATGTAGCAGATCTTGTCGAAGGGGGCTTCCGGATGGACCCTGGCGACCGCGATCTCCGGCAGCACGGTGAAGTTGGAGAAGGTCGAGCATCCCATGTAATGGTGGAGTTTTTCGCCGCCGATGGAGAAGCGCGACGTGCCGTCGGGCATCAGGCCCTGGCCCTGCGTGCTGCGGATGGCGGTGCACAGATTGGTCTTGCGCGACAGGCAGGAAGGGCATTGGCGGCATTCCGGCGTGTAAAGCGGGATGACATGGTCTCCCTTTTTTACCGAGGTGACGCCGGGACCGACATCGACCACGACGCCAGCGCCTTCATGGCCGAGAATCGCCGGAAACAATCCTTCCGGATCGGCGCCCGACAGCGTGAACTCATCGGTGTGGCAGATGCCGGTCGCCTTGATCTCGACGAGCACCTCGCCGGCGCGCGGGCCCTCCAGGTCCACTTCCATGATTTCCAGGGGTCTTCCTGCGGCAACGGCGACGGCAGCGCGGGTCTTCATGCGGCGATTCCTTCTCGAAACAAGCGGACGGCAACTTCACAGGATTCCGCGGTTGCTTCAACCCCGCCGGAGCGCTGCGTCGTCGGCCTTGCAGAAGCGCCGCCGCATACCGGTGGATGGCGTGTCCAACGCCTCATTTCCGTCATCAGCGGCCTATAGCGAGAGACCTGCGTATTCTAAATGTTGCGGAATCGCCACATCGCGTTGCATATTGGCCACGCGATGATCGGACCAGGGGTAAGATGAGCGCGGTAAGCGGACGAGAGTTCTCCGAAACGACGGCGGACGGCCGAATGCAGGCCGACGGGCGCAAACTGCTGGCGCTGCCGGGAATCCTGGCGATCCTCGGAGCGCTTGCGGTTTCCGTAATCTCCTTTGTTGTCCTGACCGGGCTTACGGCCATTCGCCCGGACGAACAGACGACGCTGGTCCTCATCGCCGTCAACGTCCTTTTCATCGCGCTGCTGATCGTGCTGATCGCGCGAGAGGCACATCGGATCCTCATGGCGCGGCGGCGCGGCAAGGCCGCATCACGGTTGCACGTGCGCATTGTGCTGCTGTTTTCCCTTGTTGCAGCGGTTCCCGCGATCCTCGTTGCCGTCATCGCCTCTATTACTTTGAATATCGGCCTGGACCGCTGGTTCGAGATCCGGACCAAATCGATTGTCAATTCATCGTTGTCGATCGCCGAAGCCTATGTGCGCGAAAACGCGGGAAGCCTGCAGGGCACGACGCTGTCCATGGCCAGCGATCTCGACCAGAACCGGATGCTATTCGTTCTCGACCGCAGCGGTTACCAGCAACTTCTCGATGTTCAGGCCAATGGCCGTGCCCTTGCGCATGCTGCGCTGATCGATGCCAGCGGCAAGTTCATCATGCGGGCCACCACGAGTGCGCCATTCGAAATGCCGGTGCCGCCGCAAGAGGCGGTCGACCAGGCTGGCGACGGCAAGCCGGTGCTCATCGAACCGCGCACGCGCAACATCGTCGGATCGATCATCAAGCTGCGCGACACCGACGGGCTGTACCTCTATACCATCCGCCTGGTCGATCCGGAGGTCATCAAGGCACGTCAGATCGTCCAGGCCAATGTCGACGAATACACGGGGCTCGAGGCCAACCGCACAACCACGCAGATCGCTTTCGCGCTGATCTATCTGGGCGTGACGCTGGTCGTGGTGCTGTCGGCGATCTGGACCGGCATCGCGGTTGCGGACCGCCTCGTAAGGCCGATCCGGCAACTGATCGGCGCGGCGGACGAGGTCTCGACCGGCAATCTCGACGTGACGGTTCCCGTCCGTACATCGGACGGCGACGTCGCTTCGCTCGGCGATACCTTCAACAAGATGCTTTTCCAGCTCAAGAGCCAGCGCAACGAGATACTCCAGGCAAAGGACCAGATCGACGAACGGCGTCGCTTCAGCGAGGCGGTTCTTTCCGGTGTGACGGCCGGCGTCATCGGGGTCGATTTCGAGGGCAGGATCTCGATCGTCAACCGGTCGGCGGAGACCATGCTGGACATTTCCTCCGACGCGGTGCTGGGCAAGAAGCTTTCTGCCGTCCTGCCCCATGTCGGCCGCGTGTTCGAAGTCGGCCGCAATTCGGGCCGCCCGGTCTATCGCGAGCAGGTGGCCTTCTATCGGGGCAGGGAGGAACGCACGTTCAACGTCCAGATCACGATCGAGGATACAAGGGCCGATGGCCGGTCCTATGTCGTTACCATCGACGATATCACCGATCTCGTTCAGGCCCAGCGCTCGTCCGCCTGGGCCGACGTCGCGCGCCGGATCGCCCACGAGATCAAGAACCCGCTGACGCCGATCCAGCTCTCGGCCCAGCGCCTGCGGCGCAAGTACGGCTCGCGGCTGGGCGAGGACCGCGCGGTGTTCGACGAGTGCATCGACACGATCGTCAAGCAGGTGGGGGACTTGAAGGTCCTCGTCAGCGAGTTCTCGACCTTCGCGCGGCTGCCGGCGACGAACCCGCAGCCCAACGACCTGAACCGCATCCTGCGCGAGACGGCGCGGCTCTTCGCCGACGCCCATCCGCGCATCGCCTTCACGCTGGAGCTCGACGACAAGATCCCCGTGTTCAACCTGGACGCCGAGCAGATGCGGCGCGTGTTCACGAACATCCTGGACAACGCCCTCGACGCGATCCCGGGCCGGGGCGCGGTGCGGGTGACGAGCGCCTACAACGGGCTCCTGGAGCTCGCCCGGGTGGAGGTCGCCAACGACGGCGCGCCGATCCCGCCGGAGGCGATGGGGCGGCTCTTCGAGCCCTACTTCTCGACGAAGGAGGGCGGCACGGGGCTCGGCCTCGCCATCGTCAAGCAGATCGTCAGCGACCACTCCGGCTACATCCGCGTCCGCGCCGCCGAGCCCCGGGGCACGATCTTCACGATCGAGCTGCCGGTGAGGGTGTGAGGACGGCGTCCGCGCTGGCCTTTGGCGGCTCCCGCGTATAGAGTCGGCGTCGATGGCGGTGGCCCAGGGCGGACAAAGCGGAATCGGATGCCGGCAAGCGAAGAGATCACGAACAGCACCCTGTATCATGAGACGAAACTCGGGCGCGTCTACCTAGGGGACTCGCTTTGCACGCTCACGGAACGACTCACGCCGCGTTCCGTGGACTTGATCGTGACCAGTCCGCCGTTCGGGCTCGTTCGGAAAAAGGACTACGGAAACGTCGATTCGAGCGAGTACGTCGAGTGGTTTAGGTCTTTCGGCAAGCTATTCCATCGCATTCTCAAGCCAAGCGGCTCCCTAGTGATCGACATCGGCGGCGCCTGGATTCCCGGGCAGCCGACGCGAAGCCTTTACCACTTTGAACTCCTGCTTATGCTCTGCCGGGAGTGCAAGTTCCATCTCGCCCAGGAATTGTTTTGGTGGAACCCGGCCAAGCTCCCGACGCCGGCGGAGTGGGTCACCGTTCGTCGCATCCGCGTGAAGGATGCGATCAACTGCGTGTGGTGGCTGTCTCCCACGCCGTGGCCGAAGGCGAGCAACCGCCGCGTCCTCGCGCCTTACAGCGATGCGATGCGGGGGCTTCTCAAGAACGGCTATCGCGCAAAGCTGCGACCGAGCGGACACGATATCAGCGACAAGTTCGCGGTCAACAACGGCGCGGCCATCCCGCCGAACCTCATCGCGGTCGCTCACACCGAGAGCAATTCGTACTACCAGCGCTATTGCAAGGAGCAGGGCATCAAGCCCCATCCCGCTCGGTTCCCGGCGGAGCTGCCGGAGTTCTTCATCCGGATGTTGACCGATCCAAGGGATCTCGTCGTCGATCCCTTCGCGGGAAGCTGCGTGACCGGAGAGGTTGCGGAGAGACTCGGCCGACGTTGGTTGTGCGCGGAATTGCGCGAGGATTATTTGAAGGGAGCCGTGGGCCGATTCAAGAGACCTCCCGACGTCGATTCGAAGTCAGGGAAAAAGGCTTCGAACGATGCGTTCTATAAGGTCTTCCATCCCTCGGCTTGTTGGAACGGAAACGGAGAACCCCCGCTCCCAAGAGATGGGGGCAAGACGCGAGCGCGCGCGCGCAAGCGCGCCGCCCGCGGGCCCAAGGCGAAGGAGCCGTAGGCCGGTTTCGGACGCCGACGCGGCCGACGGACGGAAGCAATGGCGACACCACGAACCGCCAAGCTCATAGATGCCATCATCGACGCGTGCGAACGGTCCGGCGGCTCAGCCACGTTGATTTCCGGCGCGACGAAAC
>JAIOIW010000006.1 GCA_019912385.1 Notoacmeibacter sp.
CGAACTCAGGACCCGTGCTACCGGAATTGCGCCGCCGGACCGACGATCCAACGAATGAGCCCCTGCGTGGCCGCAGGTTTCTTCCGGCCACATCGTCTTGGGTTGATCGCAGATCAGTGCGGCGCCAGATCTATCTGTCGCACATAGGGAGGCATCGAATAGTCGGGGAAGAGATCAACCGCGAGATTGATGAGGGCTGTCGATACTTCGTGGTGCGTCCATCCGCCGGCAATCGCTTGATCAATGATGATCTGAACCGGATACTCCATGGCATCGCGGCATTCGGAATAACGCTCCAGATAGCGGCTGCCCTGCTCGATCATATGCATTGCGCATGCCCCTTGAATTACTTACGACACTACAGATACAAGCCGATTTCTTGCAGTTGTGGAACTTGTTTTCACGACTTATCCACATAATCAACTGAAAAAATTGCTTCACGCCCATCACCGGGGCGCCGTGATCCGGGTAAGCCTTTTCGGATATCATTGGCGACTCCCCTCGAAGGCAACTCCCCTCGAATCGTCATGGTTCATTTTCTGGCCTTGACCGCTTCGACCAAGCAACAGCCTTCGCGGCAAATCCTTGTCGGTGGAGCGCTGTCCAAAAATACGTCAACTCCTGAATATTAAAATGACCAATAGGAGCTAGTCCGAATGATAGGCCGTCAACATAAATGATAGGCTGGCTTGCGCCATCGTTATACTGGAGAATATTCAATTAGCGGTGTTTCCCCATCCCCGTCCCCAAAGACACCGCAATCCGGTGCCAACTCCCGCAACCCGGCGACCAAAGGAGTTGGCACCGGGCATGCGGCGAAGGGAATGCAAATCGCCTACTTTCGGTCCCAGCCCCAATACAGCTGATTGTCTACATTACGCTGGGATGCTTCCCTGGCGGGTCCCGCTTGCGAGGGCTATTGGCGACGGATGGCAAGGGCGTTTCGACATCGCCACCCGAGTGTCGTGGACTGCACAAATTATCCTCCGGTTATATGCATCGCCGGGCGCAAATCGATCGCCCCTGGCGATGAAATCCGGATGTACCGAACCAAACCGGATCGATGCGAATGAAACAAGCCAGCTGAACCGGTCAGCGTTCGGAAAATGCGCGGGACATGCTGTCTGTGATCGGCCTTGTCAGGTAACTGAAAAAAGTCCGCTCGGCAGTTTGAATCAGCACCTCTGCCGGCATCCCGGGCGTCGGTGAAAAGCCCCTCACCCGTGCAATCTCCGACGGCGGCAGATAAATACGGGTCATGTAGACGTCATGGCGCTGCCCTGTCTCGCTGGACGGCAACGCATCGGCAGACACGTACTCGACTTCGCCTTCGAGTACCGGGGTCGTACGCCTGTTGAGCGCGGTCAGGCGAATCGACGCCTTCTGCCCGCGCTTCACGCTGTCGATGTCCGTTCTCGCAACTTGCGCCTCGATGATCAGGGGCACGTCAGCGGGGAGGATTTCGACGATACCCTTGCCGCTCTCAATCACGCCTCCGGGCGTATGATAATACAGGCGCACCACGGTTCCCGCCACGGGCGCGCTTATGATCACGCGCTGCAGGATATTCTGGGCTTCGCGCGATTGCTCGCGCACTGCATCCAGTTCCCCCTGGATGCTCTGCAAATCCTCCAATGCGTTCTCGCGGTAAGCATCTTCGACCTGGCTTATCTGCTGTTCGCCCTTGGCGATCTGGGTCAAGGTTTCCGAAATCTCGGCGGAAATGCGCCCAACCTGCCCTGTCGCTTCCGCGATCGCGCGCTCTATCGCGTTGATTTCAGGCTTGCGGATCAGGCCCTTCTTGAAGAGGACGTTCTTGCCTTCCAGTTCCTCGCGAAGCAGCTTCAGCTGCAGTATCGTCGACTCGTGCTGCTTGCCGTATCCCTCGGCGCGATACCGAAGCGCCTCGATATTCTGTTCGAGGAGGATGACTTCGTTCTTCTTCTTTGCCCGCCAGGCCTGGAAATTCAATTGCTGACCTTCCAGTATGGAAAGGACATCAGGGTCTCCCCGGTTTTCCACCACGATTTCGGGCAACGCGATCGTATCGGTGCCGTCGACCTGACTTGTGAGGCGCGCGGCGATTGCTTCGAGCCTGACACGCCGCAGGAACAATTGTCTTTCGCGGGCAAGCGCAGCCGTCTCGTCGAGGCGGATCAGGGGTTGGCCGATCTCCACCTGATCGCCCTCCTTCACCATGATTTCCTTGATGATGCCGCCCTCGAAGTGCTGCACGATCTTGTTTTGCCCGGTCGCGACAAAACTCCCCTGCGAAATTACAGCGGCGGCCAGCGGCGCGGTGGCGGCCCAGGTGCCGAACCCTCCGAAAGTGAGACCCAACAACGCGAGGCCGATCGATGTCTGTTTCCAGATCGACCGTGGTACGTCGGAAAACCATTCTATATCGTGCACTTTTACTATGTCGGTCATGCTGCGCCACCCTGCTGTATCTGCTGGTGCCCGAAGGAGCCGGAGTCGATGCTTACGCCGCGGTCCGCCAGGGCCTTGAGAACATCGTTTCTCATCCCGAACAACGCGACCGTGCCGTTGACGAGCAGCAGTATCTTGTCGACGCTGTTGAGCAATGACGGACGCTGGGTGATCGTGGCGACGGTGATCTTGTGCTCCTTGGCGTGCTTGAGCGCCCGCACGAGCGCCGTGTCGCCGGCATTGTCTAGGTTCGAGTTCGGCTCGTCCAGGATGACCATCCTGGGATTGCCGAAAAACGCCCTCGCCAGTGCGATCCGCTGTTTCTGCCCGCCGGAAAGCGGCGAGCCGTCCGCCGCCACGACCGTTTCATAGCCGTGCGGCAATGTTGCAATCATCTCGTGGACGTCGGCGAGGACTGCCGCCTCGTATATCTGCTCGTCGGTGATGTCCTCACGCATGCGCGCGATGTTGGCCTTGATGGTGCCGGGAAAGAGTTGAACATCCTGTGGCAGGTATCCGATATTCTCGCCGAACTGACGCTGGTCCCAATTGCGCAGATCCATGAGATCGAGCCGCACATTGCCCGAGGTCGGCAGTATCGAACCCACGAGCATCTTGCCCAGCGTCGTCTTGCCCGCACCCGAGTTGCCGATGATGGCGAGCGAATCGCCGGGCGTAAGCGAAAAGGAAATCCCGTTCAGGACAACGCGTTTGGTCCCCTGCGGAACGTACAGCAGTCTCTCGACGTCAAGGCGGCCCTCCGGGCGCGGCAGATTGAGGCGTTCGAAGTTGAGCGGCGAAGACCGCAGCAGGGTTGCAATCCGGGCATAGGCGGCGCGTGACTGGCTGTACTGGTTCCAGCCCTCGATCGCGCCTTCGATCGGCGTGAGCGCGCGGCCGGCGATGATCGACGCGGCGATCACCATGCCACCCGTGATCTCGCCTTCGATCGCCAGGAAGGCGCCCCAGCCCAGCATCGAGACCTGGGTGAGCAGCCGTGCGCCCTTCGACAGCGCTGTAAACGCTATGTTCCTGTCCTGGGCGATGACCTGGGCCTTCAGCGAGCCCGCGGTGTCCTTGCCCCAGATCTGCACTGCTTCCGGAATCATCGCGAGCGCGTTGATGATCTGGGAATTCCGCGACATCGACTCCAGGTGAAGGTTCGCCTTGACCTGGGACGTGTTTGCATCGCCAAACGGTCCAACGGTCGCCCGCTGGTTGATCAGCGTTATGGCCAGCAGCAGCAGCGCGGCCAGAACGACGATGTATCCCAGGTGCGGGTGGATGAGAAACACTGCCAACAGGAAGATCGGAGTGATCGGGGCATCAAGAAACGACAGCAAGGTCCGCGAAACCAGGAAGGAGCGGACCTGTTGAAGATCGCCGAGGGCCTGATATTCGCGCCCGTTGCCGTTCAGCGAGGCACGCGCCGCCGCACTGAGGATCGGGGACCCCAGTTGCGCCGCCACTTCGACGGCGGTGCGCATGAGGATGAAGCGGCGGATGGCATCGAACATCGCCTGAGCAATGACGGCACCAACGATCACGATCGTCAGCATCACCAGCGTGTCGATTGACCGGCTTGTCAGAATGCGATCGGATATCTGGAAGAGATAGACCGGTATCGCCAGCACGAGCGCATTGCTGGCGACCGTGAATACCATGACGGCGATCATATTCATGCGGACCGCCCGCAACCCGGCTTTCAGGCTGGCCGAGAAGTCGACGGGGCCGAGCCGTTTGTGGAACACGCCGTCGCCGTCATTTCCCCGGCCCTTGCCGCCGCCCGCCGCGGCCATCTTGTCCGATGGGCGCTCGCTCGTCTTGACCGGCCCGCTATCGCCGTCGATCGTGACCATGCCCTCGGCGCCCGGATTTTCCTCGCGCCTCGATCCCGGCGCTTCGTTTTCCGGCTCGGCTTGGCGTGCCTGTGCGTTGTTATCGACCGGCGAACCGCCCTTCCTTGTATTCCGGGTTGTGGGACCGGCGGCTTCGGATCCGGAGACGGGCGCGGGTTTTTCTTCCGCGGTTTCCTGCTTCTGCGCCTCCGCCTTGGCCCCGGCCCCCGGCGTCGCGCGCATGGAGGCGATCGTCCGGTCCATCTTCTCGAGCATCTGATCTATCGCGTCCGATTCTGACTGAAGGGCCTTCGAAAGCGTCTCCGACTTTGGCGACGGTTTCCTGGATGGAGTCCGGCCGCCATCAGCCTCGACATCCGCTGCTTCTTGGTCGACGTGATCGAATGAACCGTCGCGGTCGTCGGTCATCGTTGTCCCCCTGCCTTCAGGCGAGAATGGATTGCAGCCCGTCATCCTGCGGGCCCTCGAAATCGCTCAATCCGGCGGACGATAGCGAGGTGTCGTCACCGTCCCCCAGCATGTCATCGTCAAGAAATGCCACGGCCTCGTTGACGAGCTTGTCGGGATTCTGTCCGCCGAATTCGGGATCTGTCGAAATGATGTCGGCTTGAATCAGGATGTCGTTTGAGTAATGCCCCTCGCCGACATAGGTCTTGCCCAGCGAATCCACGTCGAGGATGCCGGTGTTGTTGACGAGCACATTCGCACCGGTGGAGATCGTCCAATCGGCGTTTGAGAACGGATCGGTTTCATGCATGGCGAGAGCGATCTGGTCGCTGTCGCCCAGGATATTCGTCTGCTTGCTGTATTGGACGTTGATCAGGTCGCCCTTGATGTAGAGGACCTTCAAAGCGCCAATTCCGGCAAACATGGGATCCTTGAGCATGGCCGCGCTGGCTGCGGTATCGCCCTCTGAGAGTTTCTCCGCCGCCTCACGGAAGTGATCGGGCAAGGACTCGAAGCGGTCGGCGCCACCGACATTGTAGATGTAGGCCTGGTTCCACAACAGGTTGCCGGAAGTCTGAACCGACCCTTCGCCCGTCATTTCGAACCCGGCCAAGGCTCCAATAAGGTCGTTGTCGCACAGGATGTTCAACTGGTGGATGATGTTCGCGTCGTATACGCTCCCGCCGACGATTATCAGGTCGTATCCGAAACCGATCTCCTGGATCGATATGTCGTTGTAGGCCATGTTGCCGCCCGAATAGACCGAAGTGGTCACGCCGGAGGACGACAGGATGCCGATGTCATTGTCCTTCATGAAGGTGAACTGCTGGAGCCAGTTTACGATCATCAGGTCGCCGTCGATCTCCTTGACGACCCAGTCCAACGGAAAACCGCCGGCATCCCCATCTTCATCGTCCTCGGCTGGGTCGGTGCGCTCGAATATAGCTATGTTGAATGCTTCGGTCGGCCCGGAAGCATTCTGCCATCCGCCGATCATTGACGATATGGCATCGGTGTCGCACCAGGCATTGATCTGGATAACCGCATTGAGTTCGATATACTTTCCGACAACGGCCATTACGGAACCAGCCGTCCACATATTCTTCAGCAGCACGTTGTTGACCAGCGTGTTGCCGCCGGTTTCCAGCGTCACCGATGCCTGAAAACCGGAGTTGTCCTGCACGAAGCCGACATGGGAGCCGGAAGCCGAATGCGTATCTTCGTGCTCGGCTTCTTCTTCGGCGACTTGCGCGAACTTGTGGTAGTCCTCAAGCTTGGGAGCCTCGTCGACCTTCTCGCCGTTGACATAGCTGCCCTGGAGCGAAGACCCCTTGTGGACGGAGACGTCGGCATCTCCGTGGCCGTCTTCCGAAAAGTCCGCCAGTTGCGTCGATGCCGTCGCCACGAAGTCGATGAGGCCCTCTGCCGAGCCTGCCATCTCGAAATCGTCGATCGGCGAGAGGATGGCGGCCTGGCCGGCCAGGTTGATGATGTTGGAATCATCGACCGCGCCCGGATCAAACAAAAGGCTATGACCGCCAACGCCGAAATAGTCGTTGTCGGACAGCTTGATACCCTGGCTGACGTAGCTGGCAACCGAACCGATCGTTTCGACTGTCGGCAGCACGATCCGGTAAGCGGTGCCAAGCGCGAACTGCGGCACGGGCATGATGGGCTTGGCCAGTTGTTCGAAGTTCTGGCCGGGGATCAGGGGCGGATCGAAATCGACGAATGACCAGGGTTGGTAGAGCACCCAGTTCGGCGAAACGTCGCGATAGAGGAAACCCGGAGTGTATCCGGCGAAATCGTATGGCGTGGAAAATGCCAGGGACGTGCCCGGAAGGTCGGCAATATCGGGCGCCAGTTTCTTTTCGGCACTGAACCGGTCGTATGCTTCGCGCTGACGCGCCTCTTCATTGTTGACTTCGAACAATCCGATGAAATGAGCGATTGCTTCTGTGACTCGGTCCATTTGCACGACAAACTTCTCCCAATGGTATCAGTCCTAGGTGCGCCCCGACCCTTTCCTGCCGTGCGGATCGCGCGGGAGACCCGCGCGATCCTTTCTCGAAACGACGCCGCGTGTGGCGGCGCCGGTTGACGCGCCTTACATCGTGGCGTCGTCCTGCGCGTCTTCTCCAACAAAACTGCTGGACAGGTTGCCGCCAACCACGGTCATGTCGATCGCGTTCTGCTGCAGGTTTGCACCCATCACGATTTCCTGGTTGAAGGCGCTCGTGTTGACGATCGCATCAGCGGTCGCGGTGCTCTGGCCATAGACATAGCCGTCATCACCGTTGTTGGAGCCCCAGGTGCCGCCATTGCCACCGGCTCCGCCGTCACCATTGATGGCCCAGCCACCGGCACCGCCGTCACCGCCGTCACCACCGATCGCCCAGCCGCCGAGGCCATTGCCGCCGGTACCGTCGGCCCAGGCGCCGCTCAGCGCCGAACCGCCGTCACCTCCGCCAGCGAAAGCATGACCGCCTTCGCCGTCGCCGCCGATGGCCTTGCCGCTGGTGGCATCACCACCGATGCCCTTGCCGCCGTCGCCACCGTCACCGCCAGCGCCAAATCCGGCGCCCGCTCCGGCACCAGCTCCGAGGCCGGCACCAAGAGCGTTGCCGCCGTCGCCGCCGTCTCCGGCATCCTTGGCTCCGCCGCCGCCGCCACCGCCGCCGCCGCCGCCGGTGTTACCAGCATCGCCAGCGGTATTCTTGCCGCCGTCGCCGGCGTCATCGGCATCTCCGCCGAAGTTCAGAACCGGGATCTTGGCGATCTTGGCGTCGACACCATCGCCGCCTTCGGCATCGCCGCCGTCGCCGGCATCCTTGGCGTTGCCGCCTTCGGAATCGCCGCCGTTGCCGCCATCGCCGCCACTACCGGCCTTGTTATCGCCACCGTCGTCACCGTCGCCGGCGAGCGCAGCACCGACGCCCAGACCGAGGCCGAGGCCCAGCCCGACACCAACGCCTGCGGCACCGTCGCCAGCCTTGCCGCCGTCGCCCTTGCCGCCGTCGGCCTTGCCGGAGTCGGCCTTGCCGCCATCGCCCTTGCCGCCGTCGGCCTTGCCGCCGTCGCCTTCGCCGCCGACCGCCAGGCTGATCGCGAGACCGCCATCACCCTTGCCGCCGTCGCCCTTGCCGCCATCGGCATCACCGCCGTCGTCGCCTTCGCCGCCATTGGCCTTGGCTTTCGAGCCGCCTTCGCCACCGGTTCCGCCGGCGTCGATACCGTCATCGGCCTTGGCATGGCCGCCATCGACGTCGAACTTCTGCTTGAACTCGGCATCGTTCTCGACTTCGGCTTCATGCAGCATGTCATCGTCAGACATGTTGGCGATCTGGCTGATGACGTTGCCGACGTCGTTGCCCTTGCCGTTCAGCGATTCTTCAAGGATGTCCTCGAAGTTGACGTTGAACATGCCTTCGATGGAGTTGTGGCCCTTCATGTCGATATCGGCGAAGTCGTTATCGTCGGGCATGTAGCCATCGAGATTGACGCTCACGGCGACGTCAACATCAACGTCGGTCGTGCTCGTATTGGTGTTGGTATTGGCATTCGAGTTGGCATTCGAATTGGCATTGGTATTCGCATTGGAATTGGAATTGTGGTTCCCGTTGTGGTTGAGGTTACCGTTGCCATTGAGGTTGAGGTTACCGTTACCGTTGAGGTTTCCGTTTCCGTTGTGATTGCCATTGCCGTTCAGGTTGCCATTGCCATTGCCGTTCAGGTTGAGGTTCTTCCCGGCGCTGAAGGACGAACTGTGGGCATCGCTGTTCGCATCGGCGTCGCCAATACCGGCACCCACCCCAATGCCCGCACCCACGCCGAGACCGGCGCCGAGAGCCGCGGAGGTGTTGGTGTTCGTATTGGTATTGTCGCTATCCTGATGCTGACCCTGGTGTTGACCTTGGCCCTGATGCTGCTTCTGCTCTTCCTTCTGCTTCTGCTTTTGCTTCTGCGCCTGGTCAGGGTCGCCGATGTTGAGATCGTCGAAAATGAAGAAATTGTTTGGCATTGTCTTGTCCTCTCGGGGAGGCCGCGACAGCTTGACCGCCATTCATCTCCTTGGGGTCTTTACTGTGTTGGCGTTTGAAATTGAGGCTCGATTTTCGGCGCTTAGGCGCGCATCGACGCGATTAGACGCCTGATGGATACGAGATGTCCGTAATGCTACCCTCCCTGGCTGTTCCGGGAGCGGCTGGCGGCAGGGCCTGGGCACTCTACGCGATACTAGGCCGGCACTGCTTCGCCTGTTTCCGCTTCCCGATGGAGAGCGCAGTCTGTCCCTATGCGCGAGCCGCTATAAGATAACAGTTCGATTTAGATCAACCAGGTGAGCTTTTTCTTCCGACTAATTCCGCTAATTCCGCGGGTTCGCTCCGCGTGGTGAATAGTTATCGCACACATCACATACGTTAATTAGATTTTGATAATGTTATGATTCCTTATATCGAGGTTTTTATTTGTCGCTATTTGGCTTTATTTCGATATGACTTTTTTTCAAATGCGCTCGATGCTTGGCATAGCTCTTAAGAGCTATTCCCCGTTTGCAAGTAAAGGTTTATGATTAGTTAATTAGTGGATATGAGTTGCATTCCCTGCGTCTGAGCAGAGTTTGATATCGTGTGGGGGTATGATCATGAGTCCGGATCGGCGTAGCATACCGCGAAGCAATGGCGTCCAGGTATCGTTTACCAGTGGCGCGGCAGGATTCCACCACCGCAAACTCCTCGTCATCTCGCCACCCGGCACTGTTTCCAATGCGCTGATAAATGCCGTGGAAAGCGAATTCCTTTGGCTGTCCGTCGAATGCGTGCACGATTTCCAGTCGGCGTGCGAGGGACGCGAAAACGATGTCCACCTGATTCTCATCGACCAGCAACTCATCAATGAATTCATCGAGTTCCGCGGGGTGCTGGCGCAGAAATATCCGTTGGCCTTGAATGCAATCATGGCGGGGTTCCGCCGCGACCTGGACGGGGCCGAATTCGCTCATTTCATAGAGACCCGCGCAATCCGTGGTATATTGCCCATGGATGTGAATCTTGATGTATGGCTGTCGATCCTGCGAATTATGCTGAAAGGGGGCGAATATTTTCCTCCCGGACTATTCCACGCTCGATATCACAGCCGGATCGGGGATCGGGAACATAGCCCGACCGGAGGTCGGGAGACGGCCAGTTCGGCTGTTTCCACGCGCCGAGACGGCGGCGGGAGTCTGACAATGAACAATCTCACCGAGCGGGAGGTGGAGATCCTTGCCAAGGTGGCGCAAGGAAACCAGAACAAGATCATCGCCGCGGATCTCGGCTTGTCGGAGCACACGGTGAAGATTCACCTTCACAACATCATCCACAAGCTTGGGGTCCACAACAGGACCGAAGCTGCGGCACTTTATTACACACACACGAACCAGAGGGCGGACGACGCGGCTTTGACCGGCGACAACGGGCCGGACGACCCCGCGAGCTTGAACGATTCCTCCAGCACCGACTGATCCCGATGCCGAAGCTTCAGGAGATACTCCTTCTGGTCGGCCAACTGAACTATACCTGGACGAATACCGAGAGCCTGCTCATCTATCTGATTGCCGGCCTTGCCGGTGTCGACAAGGAAACAGCTATCGTAATATTCCTGACCCTGAACACGCCCAGGGCGAGGATCGACCTGGTCGAGCGACTGGCCAAGATGCAGAAGATACAATCCCGCCAGCGATCCGAAATCCTCGACGTCACGAGGGAACTGTCGACCCAATCGAAGCTGAGGAACAAATACAATCATTGTATTTATTCATTCGACCCCGAAAGCGGAAAGGGTATTACGCAATTGATGCGTATTTTTGAAAGCAAGGATGAAATCAAATACGGGAAAATAGAAAGTCTTGACGATAATGAGATCGAAAAAATAAAAGAAAGTATATCTTCTCTGGTTTCAATAAACAAGAAGATATGGGATATTACACGAAAATACGAGTTTCCGACCTGATCATATCGAACCGGCGACTCTCTTACGTCGGGCCGGAAAGGCACTCCCCGCCCGCTTCGCCGCCGGCTCCGGCGTCAGCCGGTTACGAGAACGCTCTGGCCCGACCCGATCCTCTCCCACTTTCCCTGACCCGTCTGTGATTGCCGCGCGAAATAGCGATAGGGGGTATTCGACCAATCCTTGACCGAATTGGTCAAATTATCGAGTACGAAATCGCCCTTGTCGGTCCTTGCGGTGAGCACGGCATGACCGGTCGATCCCCATGTCGCAACCGTGAGCAACAGTGCAGAGGCCGGCCAGCCCTTTCGCATCAGTTCGTGTTTTTTCAGGATGGCGAAATCCTCGCAATCGCCGATATTCTTCGGCAGGCGCCAGTCGTCCTTCTTGCCGGTGGACGCCAGATCGCTTTGCTCCTGGATCCGGCGATTGACGGCAAAGTTGACAGCCTTGAGTTCCGCCAAGCGCTGGGGTGTCAGTTTTACGACCTTGGTCGCGCCACTGGTGCTGCACAAACCTGGCTCGCGCGCACAGAACTCACGAAATGCCGGCGGTGGAAATGCGAATCCCCGCAATTCCATCTTACTTCCAACAGGTAGCGGCTTTTCGGCTGTACCAATGGATGCTGTCGTTGTGATCGACGATGTCTGACTGCAACCCGCAAGCCCCAGTGCGACGATCAAGGCGGCTGTCAGCTGTTTCATAAGCGAGCCTCCGATGCCAATCTTAATGACTAGTACCAATTGTTTAAGCAAGAGTTACCGAATCAAATTCCCCGTAATCCACAATGCTGGCATATTAAAAATTCGTTAACGCTGTTCAAAAGGCTTGAACGGCACCGGTTTTTTGCCAGATGCCATGGGAGGTAGTCATGTTCACCAGTCGCCTCAGAACAATAACCCGCATTGTAATGGCGGGCTCCGCACTCACAATAGTGCTCGGCCTGCCCGTTCCCGCTTCGGGGCAACAAAGCCTCCGGCCGTTCCTGACGGCCGATCAGTGCCGGCCCCTCACCGAGGCCAATTACGAATTGTGCTGCATTGCCATCAATCGCACTGTCCTGCTCACGCGCGAAGAACTCGAGATGTGTCCGCCATTGACGACGGCGCAGATCAAGTCGGTCGCGCTCGGCGGTGACGGACCGGACGGCACCAATGGCGGTGGCGGCGGGACCAACGGCGGCGGCAACGGTGGGACCAATGGCGGCAACGGCGGTGGCAACGGCGGCGGCAACGGTGGCGGTAGCGGCGGCTCCGGCGGCAGTGGCGGCTCCGGTGGCAGCGGAGGATCCGGTGGTAGCGGCGGTTCCGGTGGCGGCGGAGGATCCGGTGGCAGCGGAGGATCCGGTGGCGGCGGCGGTTCCGGCAAATAGAGCGGAATGCAAAACCTCGACGCCGTTCTCCTTGAACTGCATAACGGCAGCAAAGCGCAACTCGCGATGACGAATCAAGAAAAAGTCATCCCGCTCCAGGCAGGCTCGCCGCCTACCTCGCGGTGAAGTCCGACATCGCATCACAGGATTTGCCGGGCTCGCTGTCCGGTCTCGACATCCGTGGCAGCCGCCTGATCCTGCGCGACTGAGCGTATCGGCTCGAAAACCGAAATCGGTTTTCGGAAAGCACGATGTGCAGATAAAATAACTTACAGCGTCCTTTTGTAGGTCCTGAAAGACGCACGGCGCCGTAATCGGACCGGTTACCACAGGCTGTAGAAGAAGCGTGCAGCCACGAAAAGCATGAACAGGCCGAATCCGATCTCCAGGTGCCGCTTCTTGAGCGCATGCGCAATCGATGCGCCGACCGGCGCGGCGACCATCGTCACGGGAATGATCGTGGCGAAGGCGATCCAGTTGACGAAACCGGTCGACCCCACCGGCAGAAACGGATCGCCCCAGCCAGCCCAGACGTAACCGATCACGCCGGGAACAGAGATCAGCACGCCGACTCCCGCCGACGTCGCCACCGCCTGGTGGATCGGGCGCCCGAACAGGGTCATGAAGGTATTGTTGAGGATGCCGCCGCCGATACCCATCAGCGTTGAAAAGAAACCGAGGACAACGCCAAACATGGAGCGCCAGGGATTGCCCGGAATGTCGTTGCCGATGCGCCAGCTCTCGCGATTGAACAACAACCTGAGACCGACCACGATGGAGATGCAGGCAAACACGATGCGCAATCCCGCCGAGGAGATGTAGGCGGCGACCAGCGAGGCGAGGATCACGCCGGCGGGAACGGAGAGCATCAGGCTCTTCAGAAGCTCCATGTCGACTGCGCCGCGCTTCTTGTGCGCCATCAAGGAGCGGATCGAGGTCGGCACGATGATCGCAAGCGACGAACCAACGGCCACGTGCATGCGCACGCTCTCGTCGATGCCCACGACACCGAGCGCCTGGTAAAACACCGGCACCATCACGGCGCCGCCGCCGATCCCGAAGACACCGGCAAGTACGCCCGCCACGGCGCCAACCGCAATGGCTGCCGCCGCAAAGGCCAGGATTTCGTTCAAAGGCAGATCAATCCCCGGCATTTCGACCCCTCGCAGATTTGATGCGCCTCTGGCTATCCGCTTGCGCGGCGCTTGTAAATCGCCGCTTCCAGCGGATCGCCGTCGCGGCACAAATCGGGGTGCAGAACTCGGGCTGCCGCCTGTCAGGCTGCCAGCCGGCCACTGACCGCGGCGAATGCCCGGTCCAGCACTTCAGGCCCGGCGCCGGGTGCCGTGGCTTGCATCGACAGGATCTGACGCCAGCGCCTGGCGCCAGTCATGCCGTGGAAAAGGCCGGTCATGTGGCGCGTGACATGCGCCAGCCGTCCGCCGGCAGCAATGTGCGCGCGGGCATGCTCCTTCATCGCCTCCATGATGGCCGCGAAATCGGGGGCAACATTGCCCTCCCCGCCTTCCAGCATCGCGTCGACACCGGCCAGCAGGGCGGGTTCATGGTAGGCGGCGCGGCCAAGCATCACGCCGTCGACACGCTCAAGATGGGCGCGCGCTTCGGCGAGCGAGGCAATGCCGCCATTGATACCCACGAACCAGTACGGATAATCCGCCTTCAACCGGTAGACCCGGTCGTAGTCGAGGGGCGGCACGTCGCGGTTCTCCTTCGGGCTGAGCCCTTCAAGCCAGGCCTTGCGCGCGTGCACCCACAGCGCGTCGCCACCCGCCTCGCGCACCTGCGCGGCAAGGATCGACAATGCGGTTTCGGGATCCTGCTCGTCCACGCCGATGCGGCACTTGACGGTCACGGGCACCGAGACGGCCCGCTTCATGGCGGCGACGCATTCGGCGACGATTTCAGGCGTCTTCATCAGGCAGGCGCCAAACGTGCCGGACTGCACCCGGTCCGACGGGCAGCCGACATTGAGATTGATCTCGTCATGGCCGAAATCCTCCGCGATCCGCGCAGCTTCGGCCAATTTCGCGGGATCGGAGCCGCCGAGCTGCAGCGCCAGCGGATGCTCGACCGGATGGAAGCCAAGCAGGCGCTCGCGATCGCCGTGGATCACGGCATCGGCAACCACCATCTCCGTGTAAAGCAGCGCACGCCTCGTCAGTTGCCGGTGAAAGAACCGGCAATGACGATCCGTCCAGTCCATCATGGGCGCGATGGCGAAGATTTTTTCTTTGTTTTTCAATGTATTGATATACATTTTTGCAGCCTTGGGCATTTTCCGGCCGCCCGGTTGCGCGAAGCTTTACGGAATGTCGCGAACATAGTCAAAACGCCGGGTGGCGTCGAAACAACGAGCAACCTCGATTGCCGGCTGCCTGCTTGCCGCCAGTCGCGATCGTTCGTGACCCGCCGCGCGGGCTTGCCGTTACAGACCCGACATGGATTGCGCCGCCGCAATGGCGGCCTGGCCCAAGGCCAAACCGCCGTCATTAGCGGGCGCCTGGGTCTGGATGAGGACGTCGAAGCCGCGCGCGGTCAGTGCGCCATGCAACCCTTCGAGCAGGATGCGGTTCTGCATGACACCGCCGCTGAGCGCGATCCTCGAGACCGAATGGCGGTTCGCGCATGCCTCGGCCATCGCGGCGACGGAACCGGCCAGGCCATTGTGGAAACGTGCGGCGATGACGCCACGATCGGTCGCGCCGGCTAGATCGGACAGCAAGGCGTCCCAAAGTGGCTGCCAGGACAGCACCGCGGCGCTGTCCGCATCTGCAATCGCGGCCGGATAGGCCCCTGCGCGCGCAAGATGCGGCCTTGCGAGCGTCTCCAGTTCCATGGCCGCCTGCCCCTCATAGTGCTGGCGGCCGGTACAGATACCAAGCGCGGCGGCAACGGCATCGAACAGCCGCCCCGCGGAGGATGACAGGGGGGCGTTCAGCCGCTGATCCAGCATTCGGATCACCATGCGAACCGGCTTGTCCTCAAGTGCGGTTGCGAGCGGCGTGGCGGCAATCCTTGCCTGCCACTCCTCGCCGAACGCGGCGACCAGGTGAGCGACGGTATTGCGCCACGGTTCGCGCATCGCCTGCGCGCCACCGGGCAGCGCGACCGGCAGGAAATGCCCTGCCCGTTCAAATCCGCGATACCCGCCCACCAGGAACTCACCGCCCCAGATCGAGCCGTCGGTTCCCAATCCGAGACCGTCAAGGATGACGCCGAGCGTCGCGTCATCGTCCGGCGCCACCGCGTTCTCGGCCAGGCAGCTTGCGAGATGGGCGTGGTGATGCTGCACGGCGACGACGGTTATTTCGCCAATGCCCGCGCGCTGCCTGCCCCATTGGGTCGAAAGATAGTCGGGATGGCAGTCGACGGCGATAACCTCCGGGGCAAAACCGAAAATGCGGGCATAAAGGTCGAGGTTGCGTCGATAGTCGCCGTGGGTCGCCGCCTCCTCCAGGTCACCCATATGCTGGGACAGCGTCGCCTGCCCGTCAGCCAGCAGGCAAAAGGCCGCCTTCAACTCGCCGCCCATGGCGAGAATGCGTGGGCTTTTT
Source organism: Notoacmeibacter sp. (assembly GCA_019912385.1). Taxonomy (GTDB): domain Bacteria; phylum Pseudomonadota; class Alphaproteobacteria; order Rhizobiales; family Rhizobiaceae; genus JAIOIW01. Next base: position 15,672 of record JAIOIW010000006.1, read on the forward strand.
CCGAACGCCTCTGCGAGGCGCAGCGGCTCGGGCGCAAGACCGCGTGCGCGGCGGATGATCTGCGGGCCCGGCGCGTCGACGCGCATGACGGAATCGTCGAGCCGGTTGGCGATGTCGCGATCATGTGAAAGCCGGAAATCGGCGATGCCGGCCAGTTTTTCGCGCGCCTCGTCATTGCCGGTAACCTGCGGTTCGTCCGACATGTTGCCCGATGTCATGACGAGGGGCACGCCTGCGCGGCGAAGCAGGAGGTGGTGCAGCGGCGTGTAGGGCAACATGATGCCGAGGCGGTCATGACCCGGCGCAAGCCCGGCCGCCAGCATGCCGCCCGCCCTTTCCAGCAGGACGATCGGCGCAATCTTCGAACCCAGGAGTTCCGCCTCCCTGCTATCGATTGCGCAGAATTCCCGTGCCTGGCCGAAATCCCGCATCATCACCGCCAGCGGTTTCGTATAGCGGCGCTTGCGCGCGCGCAACCGGTCGACCGCCGCATCGCTGGTGGCATCGCAGGCGAGATGAAACCCGCCGATCCCCTTGATGGCGAGAATGTTCCCGTCGAGCAGCAATCGGGCGGCCTGGCCGATCACGTCGCTGCACGGTATCTCGCCGTCCGCGCCCTCGAGCCAGTTGCGCGGGCCGCAAACCGGACAGGCGTTGGGCTGGGCATGGAAGCGGCGGTCCGCCGGATCGCGGTATTCCGCCGCGCATTCCGCGCACATGGGGAAGACGCTCATCGAGGTGCGGGCGCGGTCGTAGGGGATCGAACGGACGATGGAGAGCCGCGGTCCGCAATGGGTACAGTTGGTGAAGGCATAGCCCGCGCGGCGGTTGTCCGGATCGGCGATGTCGGCCAGGCATTGCGGACAGGTCGCGGCGTCCGGAACCACGCCTGTCGTGATGGCGCCTCCAGCGCTCTCGGCGATGACGAAACCATCCGACAACGGGGTTCCCGGCAAGGACTCATGCCTGACTTCGCCGACACGCGCCAGCGGAGGCGCTTCGTCTTTCAAACGTCGGCGGAAGCGCGCGAGCGCCGCACCGTCTCCCCAAGCTTCGATCTCCACACCCGCCCCGTCATTGACGACCTGCCCAATGAGCCCTTCCTCATGGGCAAGGCGCCAGACATGCGGGCGGAAACCGACGCCCTGCACCAGTCCCCTGACGCGGATGCGCCAGCCAATCGGCCTGACGGCAGTGTCCACCATGGCGTCAGTGCACCGTGCAAACGAGGCAGGGATCGAACGAGCGTACGATATGCTGGACCGAAACCGGCTCGGTCTCGCCCGCGCGCACCGGCGCGCCCTCCAGCGCCTGTTCGAGGGGCCCCGGCGCGCCGGAAGCGTCGCGCGGCGAAAAGTTCCACGTGGTTGGCGCGATGATCTGGTAATTGGCGATCCTGCCGTTTTCGATCCGCAACCAGTGGCCAAGCGAGCCGCGCGCCGCTTCGGTCAGGCCGATCCCCATCGCCTGGTCCGGCATCTTCCCGTGCTCGATGAACCGTTCGCCGGCGACGATCGCATCGGTCCATTGCTCCATGGCGATGACGACGCGGGCGATTTCCAGCAGGCGAGCGACCACGCGGGTGTGCACGTTGCCGCCGCTCTTGGCGTGGAGATCGCGGATGAGCGGATGCCCGTCGACAAGCTGGCGGGCAAGCGCGCCAACTTCCATCGCCACGCCGGCGAGGCGCGGCGCCTTGCACCAGCTGTAGGCATCCTCGCGCGACGCGTCGGGCCGTGTCTCGCCATCGAACGGCGGCAACGCTGCCCTGCCGCCGGCATACCAGGCATGGCTGGTGTCCTCGCTCACCGCGCCGATGTCCAGCGCTGTCTTCCTGCCCTCGACACAGGTCCCCGTCTTGAACAGGGCGCCAGCGCCGGCACCATAGGCGCCGTAGCTCATGTACCGGTCCTGCGACGGACCGAGATGCTCCAGCGCCAGCGCCTGCGAGATGGCCAGGAACCGGCGGAAATCGCTGCTTGCTGCGGGCTTCTCGTCCGCCCAGGCCTGCAATTCCCCGGCATTTTCAAGCGCGACGATCCGTTCGAGTTCGTCGCCGAACAGCGTTCGTTCGAGGAAGTTGCGGAACGCCGAAAGCACGGATGAAATGCGCGCAAGCTCGGAAGGGACGACGGCACGTGTCGAGCCTCCGGGCTGGATCGTCAGCGTATGCGGCCATTTTCCCGCGAGGATACCCATCAGGTGCATGAACTGGCTGCGGGCCGGCAGCAACTCGCGGGCGGCGGTGCCGGTCATCGCCGCAAAGCGGGCGGCGGCGTCGTCGTACCAGGTCTCACCGCGATAGGCCTCACGGGCGAAATCCGGCATGAAGAAGAGATAGAAATGAGTCAGGTGGTCGGCGACGTTTTCGGTCGCATGGATCAGGTTGACGGCGAGCGCGCCGTTTTCGGGAACCGCTATTCCGGACGCCGCCGACAGCGCCTTCGCCGCGGCCACGGACTGCGATACCGAGCATATCCCGCAGATGCGCGGCGCATAGACCAGCGCATCGGCCGGCACCTTGCCGTGGAGGATGCGTTCGAAGCCGCGATAGAGCGGCGAGACGACCTCGGCGCGCCTGACCACGCCTTCGCCGATGTCGAGCTTCACCTCCAGATCGCCCTCGACCCGGTTGAACGGCCCTACGATCAGGCGGGTCATGGCTTCCTGCCCGGCTTTTCGGTCGGCGGATGGGTGACCCGGTCGGCCACCGCATTCTGCCGCAACCGCGACGGCGTCGCCGCCTTCGACAGCGATGCCAGCGCCACGAACCACGCCTTCGGCATGTCGGTCGGCAGGCCGACGGGGATACCGGAAACCTTCGGCGTCGTCGTGAAAGGATGGCCGGGATTCTCGAATTCCGGAGCGGTGCAGTTGATACAGGGATAATTGCCGTCGAGGCAGGAACCGTTGCCGTTCCAGGGGCGCAGGTTGCAGTCGGCACGCGCCTGGGTACCCTTGCAGCCCAGATTCTCCATCATGCAGCCGAGATCGCACAGCCGTTCGGCGCTGGCCTTGAATTCATAGAATTCGTTGCGGCCGCAGCCGTGGTGGACAAGGTGCTGCGTGTAGGCGATCGGGCGTTCGAACTCGTCGAGATCGGCGCGCGAGAAATGCCCCTTCGCGATCTGGTGCAGCGTCTCGGTGAACCAATCGGGGTGAATCGGACAGCCTGCGATGTTGACGACCGGCAGGCCATTGCCCGAACGGAAATCGCGGCCGAGCAGTCCGCCGCCCTTGCGGCCTTCATAGGAGAGGCCGCAGGCGTCCACCTCGTTGCTGCCTGCCGCGGTAATTCCGCCGAAAGCCGCGCAACTGCCCACCGCGACCACGGTTGCCGCCCTTTTCGCCAGCGCGTCGATCCAGTCCATCACGGGGCGGCCGGTTCCCGCCATCATGTGAAAGCGCCCGGTGCCTTCGGGTCCGCGCATGACCGCGCCTTCAAGGCACAGAAAGTCGAGCGGCTGTTCGCCGTCACGAATGCGTTCGAGCAGACGGATATAGTCGGCGCTGCTGCCGGCGCTGATCGAAGGATGCCAGAGGACGTCGATACCGGCGGCATCGAACGCCGCATAGAGGTCGGGACCTTCGGCGCCGAGCAGCGACAGCGAACAGCCGCCGCAACCGCCCGATTGCAGCCACAGCAGCGTGGCGCGCTTGCGCTTTGCCGGTCTAGCGGCCGTCATCGTTCGAAATCCCTTCCGGTATCCGCAAGGTGAATTCGGCACCGCCTTCCGGCCGGTTCGCCGCGGTCAGGTCGCCGCCCTGCTTCATCGCCATGGAATAGCTGACATAGAGACCGAGGCCGGTTCCCGTGCCGATCGGTTTGGTCGTGAAGAACGGCTCGAAGATCTTGTCGATATGGGCGGCCGGGATCCCGGTTGCGTTGTCCGCCACCTTGATGACGACGTCCCTGCCCTGCCTGGCGCAGGACACGACGATTTCGCCGTCGGGCCGGCTGGCCAGCGCGTCGGCGGCATTCTGCACGAGGTTGACGATGATCTGATGGAGCTGGCCTTTTCGCCCCCTCACTTCCAGGCGATCCGGCATTTCGAAACGGACGTTCGGCTTGACCCGTTGCGTCTTGATCACCCAGTCGGCGGCAGTGCGGATCAGCCGCACGGCATTGAACTGCTCTTCCGACTCCTGCTGGTTGCTGGAAAAGCGGCGCAGATCCTGGACGATGTCGCTGACCCGCTCGACCCCCTCCAGCGTCCCGTTGACCAGGGGTTCGATATCGGCGAGCAGCCGGTCGATCTTCAGTTCCGCGCGCAGCGCCTGCATCTCCTCGAGGCTCAGCCGCTTCTCGCAGCTTTTCAGGTATTCCACGATCGTCGCGCCGTAGCGCTTGAGCGCGTACATGTTGCCGTAGACGAAGCTGATCGGGTTGTTCAGTTCGTGCGCGACGCCCGCAACCAGCCGGCCAAGCGCCGCCATCTTTTCGGAGATCAGCAGCTGTTGCTGCGTCTGCGACAATTGACGGTGGGCATCATTGAGCTGTCGGTAGGCGCGTTGCAGTTCGCCGATCGGGCGACCCACGATGACCATGCCGTCGATCCTGCCGCCCTGGCCCGTCCGGGGCGAGCAGTTGACCGAAATCGCGGACAGTTCGTCGGTATGCGCGGCGACCGAAACCTCGCACTGGGATATGGTCTCGCCGGCACGCAGGCGGTTCATGAAGCCGGAGACCACAGCCTGGCTGGCGGGCTGGAAGATTGAGGAGAGCGCCGCGCCACGCAGTTCATCGCCGGTGCGGCCCGTGATGTCCTCGAGGGTCCCATTGACCTGCTGGATGATCCCGGCCCCGTCGCAGACGATCACCACATCCGCCATCGATTCAAGCACCGAGCCGATGAAGGCATAGGCTTCCTCCAGGCGGGTGTTCTTCAGTTCAAGCTCGGCTTGCGATTCGACCAGTTCCGCATAGACCTCGTCCATCTTGCGGATGACGTCGATCCACATTTCGTCGGTGCCGTCGGCAACGGCCACGCCGCCGCGCCTGCTCAGCGCAACCGATGACGGGGGTCGTGTCATGAGGTGGGCCACCGGTCCTCTCCTAGAGTGTGTCATGGTTGGATTGAACCATTCTGCCGGAGCAGGTCTGGTTCAAAGTCGAGGGATTTGGCGAAGGCCGTATTTCAATACGGCCGAACCGAAACCCACTGGAGTTGGTCCAAACCCGCCCAGCCATTCGGGTCTCCGCCCGGCGGACGCCCGCTGCGTCGAGCCGCTCGCCCGTAGAACGACTGCGCGCTGCGCGTCTCTCCTTGTGGACCGCCTCCCCGGACGAGAAACAGAATTGATTCAATCCAGCCATGGGACGCTCTAAGCCGCACCGGCGGCCCGGCGCGCGGGCATCGGCTTGACCATTTCCAGCCCGTAGCGCTCGAGCTTTCCGCGCAGGCCGACCCGCGACAGGCCAAGTTCACGCGCCGCCCTGGACTTGTTCCACCGGTGGCGGATCAGCGTTTCCTGGATGATGCGGGCCTCCAGCATCTCGATCCTGTCCTTCAATGTCCCGTCGGCACCGGCGATGTCGCCGAGCTCGACCTCGTCGCCGTCATCGGACTGTGCCAGGAGAATATGACGGGAAAGCCGGTCGGCGCCAAGCTCGACGCCTTCCTCACCCATGACCAGCATCTGCTGGATCTCGTTCTGCAACTCGCGGACATTGCCGGGCCACGCGTAGTTCTGCATGCAGGAAAGCGCCTCCCTGGAAAATCCGGGAACCCGCTTGCCCAGGCGGTCCATCGAACGCGCCAGCAGCGCATGGGTGAGGGCCGGGATGTCGTCGCGGCGATCCTTCAGGTCGACCATGCGGATCACCATGCCGGCAAGCCGGTAATAGAGGTCAGCGCGAAAACGGCCGGCGCGCACCTCCTGCTCGAGGTCCTTGTTGGTTGCGGCGATCACTCGCACGTCGACCTTGCGGGTCTTCGTGTTACCGACCGGGCGGATCTCGCCCTCCTGCAGCACGCGCAGCAGCTTGACCTGGAACGCCGGCGAAACCTCGCCGATCTCGTCGAGAAACACCGTTCCTCCATTCGCCCGCTCGAACAGGCCGACATGATCTTCCACCGCGCCGGTAAACGCGCCGCGCTTGTGGCCGAACAGTTCGCTTTCAAGCAACTGGTCGGGCAAGGCGCCGCAATTCTCGACGACGAAAGCCTTGTTCCAGCGCAGCGATCCGTAGTGCAGGGCGCGGGCGGCGAGTTCCTTGCCCGTGCCCGACGAACCGAACAGGAGCACCGGCACGTCATAGGGCGCCACCTGCCGCAGCATCGCGCATATTTCGTTCATCGGGCTGTCCCTGGAGCGGACGATGCCGTCGTCGAAATCATACTCCTTGCGCAGCGACTTGCGCCGGTCGTTCACCACCTTGCTGGCATTCGACGGCGACATCTTCAGTTCGATCGCCAGCAGCTCGTTTTCGCGCTGCAACTCGTAGAGCCGGCAGGCGTTCTTGAGCGTCAGGATCAGGGTGTCGGGATGCCATGGCTTGGTGATGTACTGGAAGATGCCCGCCTCGTTGACGCCGTCGATAATGTCATGGGCATCGGTGTAGCCGGAGATGATCATGCGCACGACATCGGGCCAGCGCTGGCGCACCGACTTCAGGAACTCGACGCCGCTGACATCGGGCATGCGCTGATCGCACAGGATCACCTGGACCCATTCGTTCTGGAGGATGGCCTCGGCGGCATCGACATTCGCCGCTGTCCTGACATCGAAATCCAGGCACAGGATGCGCTCCAGCGATTCCAGCGAACGGATTTCGTCATCGACCACCAGAATGGTGGGAAGTTCGCTCATGATGCAGCCCTCCTCTGCATGTTCACCGGTTTTCCCGCCCCGCGGTGCCGCGCGATCGTCAGGGGCGTACGCGACTTGACAACCTTGTGGACGAAATTGAAACGCGCGACATGATAGCTCGGATCGAAGCCGTAGAAATTGCGCCGCATGGCGGCAAGTTCTTCCGTGCGATACGCAGCCAGCGGCTTTTCCGCCTCGTCGGCGCGGCGGATGGCCGCCTTGCTTTCCAGCCGTGCGGCGAGATCCGGCGATCGCGCAAGCGCCATTGCCATCTGGCGGATCTCGGCAGCGAAACCGGGGTCTGGCGCGGCGATTACCCGGTCCGCCAAGCCGAGGCGTAGCGCCTCTGCCGAACCCATCGGCAGCCTGGCTTCTGCAACGCGCCGCGCGTTCTGCGCACCGGCATGGCGCGGCAGCAGGTAGGTCCAGAATTCCGAGCCGTAGAGATTGCCCATGTCCTTGTAGTGGGGATTGAGGACCGCGCCGGCGCGCAGCCACACCTCGTCGGCGGCGCGCGCCAGGAACACGCCGCCGGCGCCGGCATTGCCGCCGACAGCGCTGACGACAATCTTGTCCGTCGCCTCTATGATCGATTCAGCAAGATCGTCCATCGCGTTGATATTGCGCCAGGATTCGTCCGCCGGGCTTCTCGCGGCCTCGATCAGGTTGAGATTGAGGCCGTTCGACCAATGGTCGGGACCACCGCACAACACCAGCACCCGAGTCGGCCGCGCGAGCGCGTCCCGCAGTGCCGTGAACAGTCGCTGGCAGGCCTCGGTGCCCATTGCGCCATTGTAGAAGGCGAAATGCAGGAAGCCCGCACCGCCCTCTTCCTCGTACCGGATGTCGCGGTAGCCATCGGTTTCCGGCAGGCCGGCTACCTCGCCCGACAGGACCATGGTTGCCGGCAGCTTGATCGCACGCTCACGCGCCTCGCGCAGGTGACCGATCCAGACGGCGCCGTCGCGGGTCGCGCGCGCGATTGCCGGTCCCGAGCGGGCAACGACCGTTCCCGGCGCGCCTTCCAGCCCCTCGGCAGGGCGCGAATCGAACAGGAACAGCGGCCGGCTGAACAGTTCGTCACGCACGCCCGGCATGCCGTCGGCCGATGCGATTTTGCGGACCACCGTCGCCGTGTCGTCGCGCGCCCAGTCGATTGCACGGTCCACCTGGCGCGCGCCGCTGCGCCAGGTGCGAGAGGCAGGATCGGGCACTTGCGGCT
>JAIOIW010000109.1 GCA_019912385.1 Notoacmeibacter sp.
GGGCCCAGGCTCTCGAAAACGGTAATCATGCCTTCACGCACACTAATGCCGCGCGCGACCTCCGTCATCGACACCTGCGCGCTTTCCCCGGCCGCGGCCATGTAGATGAAGATGGCGATGAAGACGAGCAGCACATTGCCCGAAAGCAGGCCGAGAAAGCCGAACATGATCGCCACGCCCTGACCGGCCGTGGCGGCGATGGATGTGGCGCGTGCGCGCGGATAAAAGACCGCGAGCGTCGCGCGCAACACCCGGCCGCCATCCATGGGAAAGGCCGGAATCAGGTTGAAGATCGCCAGGAACAGGTTGACCGAGGCGAGCCGGGCGAGAAATGAGACCTCGGGGTCCGCGAGCGCCCCCAGGGCCTGGGTATCCGGCCGCGCGCCCAGGAAAACGACAAGGATGCCGGCAATGACGATATTCACCGCCGGGCCGGCCAGCGCCACCAGAATCTCCTGGCGCGGCTCTTCCGGCATCGCTTCCAGCCGTGCCATGCCGCCGATCGGCAGCAACGTGATGTCGGGCGTCTTGTAACCGAACCGCCGGGCGACCAGCACATGCCCGAATTCATGGGCGACGACACAGGCAAAGATGGCGATGATGAATATGATGCTGGACACCGCCGCGGCCGCCCCGCCCTGCGCATAGCCGGCGATCCCGATCCACAACAACAGCAGGAAGAAGGTGATGTGGATGCGGATTTCCGAGCCGAACAGGCGCGCTATCGGGAAGGACCATGCCATCGGCCGTGCCTCGCTTCTTTGCTGGTTGCTGCCGCGCCGCCATGAGCCTGCTACGGCGCACGCCTCACGTCAACGCATCTTGATCATGCGGTCCATGACATCGCTCTTGAACCAATACTTCTGCGCCAGCGCACCAGCGACGTGAACGACCACCAGCGCGATCAGCGGAATGCGCGCGATCTCGTGAAGCTCGGCCATGTCGCGGTAGCCGAAGAACCACGCGGCAATGCCTGTCAACGGCATGCCGATCATCAGGACGTATAAGAGAATATGGGTCGCCGAGGCTGCGAGACGAAACAGTGGCGATTCGCTTTCCGGCGTGGCCGGCACACCCTTTGAAAAACGCAACCACAGACGCCACGCCGCGAACACGCCGATCGCCACGCCGCCCCAGACGTGGATAGAGGTCAGGAACTGATCCGAGGCCGCGATTTCCTGACCACGTACATGGGCGCGCCAAGCCGAAACCATGTTCTCATGCACGACGATCTGGAACAGGACCATGAAAGCGACGATCCAGTGAAGCACGATCTGCATACTGGAATATGTTTGTGGCGTTCTTCCAGCCATTTGCTCTCTCTTCTTGAGGATTGATGTCGTTTCGATCCTTATCCCCCGATTCCCGAAGCACAAGTGAAACTTCTGTAACGTCAATCCGTCGCCGCCCGCACGACCGCCGCACGATAGATATGCCATGTGGCGTGGCCGAGGATCGGTAATACGAAGATGACCCCGAGAAACATCGGTGCCGAGCCGATGATCATCGCCAGGGTCACGAAAACACCCCAGCCGAGCATGGGAACCGGGCTTGCCAGCACCGCCTTGACCGACGTGATCATCGCCGAGACGATGTCGATCTCGCGCTCCAGCAGCAGCGGGGTGGAAATCACCGTGATGGAAAACAGCGCCAGCGCAAGGATGGCTCCCACGACATGGCCGACCGCGAGGAACATCCAGCCTTCCGGGGTCGTGAAGACGATCGTGATGAATTTGTCGAGCGTGGAAAACGACATGCGGCCCAGCATGATCGCGATCAGCAGGCGAACCTGGTACATCCAGATCCAGAACACGAACAGCATAACGAAGGCCATCCAGGCGAGCTCCCGCCGCCGCTGCGCCCAGACCACCGACAGGATGCCGGCCCAGGTGATCGGCTTTTCCTGATCGATCCTTCGGCTCACCTCGTAGAGTCCGACGGCGGCAAATGGACCGACCAGCGGGAAGCCGATCGCGAACGGGTAGATCATCCATGGCAATTGCCAAGCCGTGACCGACAGCACGATGGCAATTCCGGCCAGCGCGAACACGCAGCCGAATACCAGCCCGAACAATGGTTCGGATGCGAAATCGGCAAATCCTTTCCTCAGACAACCCGTCAGGTCGGAAACGCTCAGCGCCCTGACCTCCGGGAGCCTGTTGGCGGATTGCTGTACAATGGGTTCGGCTTCGTCGTTCTGTTTCAATGTCCCCTCCCTCCTGCCCGGCTGCGCCACCATCAAATTCAAAGGCAGTTTTTCGTCAGATTGTCCCGGGCATGCCAGCCAGGCATTGACCGGAATCAACGGCTTTCGAAATTCTCCCATTTGTCTAGAAATGCGTCGATAGCTATCTCTTGCATGTCTGCCACGGCTTCGAACAGGCGTTCGTCGCTCCAGTCCCACCAGGCGAGGTCAAGCAGACGGGTGACCGTGGTGTCATCGAAACGCTGCCGCATTTGGCGGGCGGGCACGCCCGTCACGATCGCGTAGGGTTCGACGTTGTGCGTGACGACCGCGTTGGCACCGACGACCGAGCCGTGGCCCAGCGTAATGCCCGGGATGATCACCGCGCCATGACCGATCCACACGTCGTGCCCTATGGTGACGCGCTTTTGCATCCGCTTCTCTCGAAAGTTCTGATCGACGCCGAGATAGCGGAAATATTCGTTCGGCCGGTAGCTGATCTTGTGCGTGGTCGGCCGCTCGAGCGGATGTTCCAGTGCATTGATCCGCACATTGGCGGCAATCGAGCAAAAACGACCGATATCGGTATAAATCGCCTCGCCGTGGCGCTCGAAATAGCTGAAATCGCCGACGGTCACGTCGCGCAGGATGACTCGTTCGCCGATTTCGCAATAGCGCCCGATCCTGCATCCCTTCAACCGCGCCGTGCCATTGATGCGTGGCGCGGGATCGGTGAATCGCGGGTCTCTTGGCGTGCCGGTCATTCCT
>JAIOIW010000110.1 GCA_019912385.1 Notoacmeibacter sp.
GAGGATCGGCCTTTGCGAGACGGCCAACCGCGTTGCTGATCCGTTCGAATGCACTTGCCACCGCGTCCATGACGCCGCTTTCGGCTAGCCGGATCGCGAAATTCTCCAATGCTGCCTTGACGCGATAGGTCGATCCGACAACCCCGTCGACCATGTAGCCGGCGACTTTGCCGCCATAGCCAGCATACTCGCGCTTCAGCTTGTCGGTCGCCTCGTCGAGATCGGCCGAAAGTATCGCTGCCAGGCGCGACCCCATGCGGACATCGAATATCTGGGCGATATCGGTGAGTGTCGCGTTCTTGTCGCGCAATGTGGCGAGCAGCTTGAAGAGATCCACCTGTTGCGCGCCGGCTGTCACCGCGTCTGCGATCACGCCCGCCACTTCCTCGCGGATAGCCTCGTCACCGATGCCCTTCACGATCGTGTCGGTGAGTTCCGCGATCATGCGGGCCGGCGCGGCCTGGAGGGCCTTGTCCTTCAGGATCGCCTCGAGGTCCGGAGCAAAGTCATCGACCACGAAACCCGAGGCCCGGAGGGAACCGATGACGCCCCCCACGTCCAATTCCTTCCGGTACTTGACGAAATCCCTCATGTTGATCCCGAGCCGCTCGAAGGCCGCAAGCATCGGCTTGGTCGGCTTTGCCATGCGAACCAGTGCCGATCGCAACGCCACGCCCGCCTCGCTGCCCTTGATGCCCGCCTTTGCGAGTTCCATGGACACCGCGGCGACCTGCTCGAGTTCCATGCCCGCCGCTGCCGCAAGAGGCGCGACATACCGGAACGTGTCACCCATCAGCTTGACGTCGGTGTTGGAATTCGTCGCAGCGTAGGCCAGCGCGTCATTCACTCGGAGCAGTGAATCTTGCACCTGGTCGAATGTGCGCATTGGCAGTTTCATCGCCGTCATCACGTTCGTCGCGATGTCCGTCGCTTCCTTGATGTCGATGTCGCCGGCCAGTGCCAGGTTCAGCGAGCCGCGAAGCGCGCCCATTGCCTGCTCGTATGTCAGGCCGGCCCGGAACAACTCCTGAGCGGCCCGGATGATATCCCGATTTGTGAACGGGAAATCCTTGTTGAGCGTCTGAGCATAGGCCTCGAGCTTCTCCCGCTGTTGATCGGTCAACAGGCCGAAGGCTCGCATCTTGTTGCCGGCCTTCTCGTATTCGAAGACCGCTCGGGCGGCCGCTGCCCCGGCGATCGTCAATGGAGCGGTGATGCCCGAGGCCGCATAGGCCGAACTCCGCATGTTCCGCCCGAGACCGGCGATCATTCGCGCCGGCGCCATGGTCATCGATGAGAACCGCTGCGTCACCGCGTTCAGGCCGCGTAGTGCGGCCGAGATTGTCTTCGCTGGACCGGACACCCGGTCCAGGAGCTTGAGTGTGAGGCGGGCTTCTTTCGCGCCGACGGTCATGGGTCTTGCCTTTTCTGTTCAAAAATGCATCCTGAGAAACCTACCGAATACTCGACAGGTTGAACAGTGAAGATTGATCAGACGTTTTCGAGCCGTGAAGTTGAGGCCGGGCTGAGTATCGCCCGGGCCTCGTTGATCGACCTTTCGCACAAGCTCCCGGTCACGCGGTCAGCTGGTGCCGGCAAGGCCCGGCGCTGGACTGCCAAGGATATCATCGTGATCCACCTTGCGCTTCGATTGAATGAACGCGGGTTGAGCCAAGCGGCGTCCATCGACATCGCCACAGCAGCGGAACAGCATTTCGCCGACGCTATAGCCGACAGTGCCCAGGGCAAGATCTGGCGACTGATGTCAGCTCTTCAGCCCGACCCCATGGGGCGTTTCGAGGTTCTCGCGACCAACAATCCCGAAGCCGCACTCGACTTCATCGAGGCAAACCCGGGATGCGTGATCATCAATCTCAGCGACATGATGCGCGGCGCTTTCGCACTGATGGCCGCTTACCGGCAGGAGCCGAAAGGCCATGCCTGATCCGCGTGAAACCGAATTCGGTCCAGCTGAACCGGTGAACCTGGACGATCTGAACGGCAAACTTCTCATCACCCAGGAATCGCAACTCGTCGCCGTCTGGAACGGCACCGCTCACATCTTCACCCTCACCTCCGATGAGATGCGCCGCCTCGGAAGCGCTCTCCAATCTGCCGCGGCGGCTAGGGACAAGGGTCGACTCTTTCTGTCCGAGTATTCGATTCCAATGGAAGCTCAGCACGATGCCAAACACTGAGCTGACTACACGCTCCGCCGATCTCCGCCTCGACAGCTTCAATCCGGAAAAGCGCACGGTCGAAGTGGTTTTCGCGACCGAAGCGCCGGTTCGCCGCCGCGACTACAACGGCCCATTCGATGAGGTCCTGGTGATCACAAAGGATTCAATCATCGCCGATCGGCTGAACACCGGATCCATGTCCCTTCTCGACTCCCATGACGGATGGTCGATGAAAGGCCGGCTTGGGGTTGTCCTGGCCGGGTCGTTCAGGGTCGAGGCCGGACGGGCAATGGCAACAGTCCAGTTATCGAAAGCCCGAGCCGCTGAGCTCCTGGCCGACCTCGCCGACGGGATGCCGTTCCCCGTGTCGGTTGGCTACAAGATCCATTCCTACACCGAAAGCGACGACGAGATCCCCGTCCGGAAGGCCGTGAAGTGGGAACCCTATGAGCTCTCCGCCGTCCCCGTCCCAGCAGACGCCGGCGCCACATCCCGCGCCGCAACCAAAAAGGAACCTCCCATGCCTGCCTCCAATTCAACCCGCCAGACACCGCTGACGGAAGCCCGTCGCGCGCTCGAAGACGACCAGCAGCGCCGCCATCTGGACCGCGCGAATGTCGACCAGGATATTCTCGCCCTCGGCAAGCGCTTCGGACACGATGAATCGTCGACCTTCGTGCGTTCCGCTCTCCGCAATGGACAAAGCTACGATGATTTCCGCAAAGCCCTTCTCGACCACCTCGAGTCCGAAGACGAAGAAATCCGCACGAACCACGCCGGCGCCCTGCCGCTCTCCGGTCGATCGAACCTCAATGACCAGGTCGAGGATGCGCTGATCGCGCATCTCGGCGGTACGCCGGCGATGGCAGAAAATCCGTTGCGGTCTCGATCGCCGCTGGAGATCGGTCGAGCTTTCTTCGAGGCGAGCGGCATTGATGCCCGATCGCTCACTGACACGTCGATCGCCCAGGCGATGACTGGCCGGCCGACGCCCTGGCTCCAGAGCCGAGCGCTCTCGACCGGCGACTTCCCGATGCTACTCGAGAATTCGATCCGCAAGACCTTGCTCGAAAGATTCACCTCGCAGGCGTCTGTTTTGAAGGCCCTCAGCCGCGAGCGGACGGCGAAGGACTTCAGGAAAATGTCGCTACTGCGACGCGGCGAAAACCCCAAGCTGCTTCCCCTCGGCGAGAACGGCGAGATCACGCACGGTGCGCTCTCCGAGGAACGCGATGCGCTCCAGATCGCCAGCTACGCGAGGGCGATCGATCTGAGCTTTCACCTGCTGGTCAACGACGATCTCGGCGCATTCGCTGACCTGGTCGAGGGTTTCGCCGATGCGGCCGCCGAGACCGAAGGCGACAAGTTCTACGAGGTCTTGTCCGGCCATGCGGCCGGAACACTCGCCATGGACGACGGAACGCCCGCCTTCCACGCCTCTCGCAACAACCTGGGATCGGCAGCAGCCCTTTCGATCGCCGCCCTCAGCGGTGCCAGGCAGGCGATGCGACAGCAGAAATCTGTCGAAGGCGATCGAACCAGTGGCGTCGTTCCGGAAGTGCTGCTGGTCGGTCCCGAGCTCGAGACCACGGCCGAACAGATCATTTCAGACATCCAGGCGGCGACGGTCGACGACGTCAACGTCTTCTCGAAAAAACTGAAGGTGGCGGTTGAAGATCACCTCGACGGAACAGGCTGGTTCCTCTTCGGATCGCCCTCGAGCAGACCGGTCCTCACCCACGCCTACCTCGATGGATACCCCGGCCCCCAGGTCGAGCGGACCGAGGCTTGGGAGGTTCTCGGATCGCGCTTCCGTTGTCATCTGCACTTCGGGTGTGCGCTGCTCGATTGGCGAGCGGCCTACCACAATCCCGGCGCCTGAAGCGCCTGAAGAATTCGCGGCGGTTCATGGATTGGCGTCCCGCACCGTTGCGATTCTGGCGGCCGGCCGGAATCCGGCCGCCACCACCATCGGGCGCCTGGTCTATCGCATGCCCGACCAGGCCGCGCGCTGCCCGACGAGTTTCCTTTCCTCGCCACGGCGCGCAAACTACCCGGAGGTTCCCATGTCCCTCTCACCGCAGACCTGCGTTTTCGAGCTTCCCAATGATGCTGTGCTCGAGACCGAATGCATCGCCTGCCACCGCACCGGCCGAGTGACGAAGACGCAGCTCGCCAGCAATGCCTACGCCAGCTTGGCGGAGATCGAAGCGCAGGTTCGATGCCGCGGCTGCGGCGAGAACACCGTCCGATTTTTTCTGGAGGATTGACGCCGGCGGCCCTATCGGGTCGGCCGGCCGTCAAGTTCCGCGATCACACCATGTCGACCGATGGTCGCTCGAGTAGGCCGGCGACCACCTGGGCGGCCAGCCTCACGTCGCGCGTGTCCGCGTTCAGCAGATCCTCAAGATCATCCGCGCACCAAAGCGCCGCCCGCGCCTTCAGATCGAGCATCATCGGGTTACCCGAAATGGGCAAGCTCGCAATCTCGTCTATGACGGCTTCGCAGCCGGCGAAGGCCGAATCAAACAGCTGCATGTCGCCGATGCGCTCTGCGCGTATAAGCGCGCCATCCAGCGTTTCCAGGCGGTTGCGAAGTTCAGTGACGTGGCGAATGTCCATGACAGGCTCCTATGTTGATGCCTGTCGATTGTCCGGTGAAGAGCCGACGAAGTCAGCAACCCAAGTTGGGGCGGTTGACGGCCGATTTGCATGGCGAATAAAGCCACACGCCCTATTCTGTGACCGCCCGGTACCTAGCCTGCTTAGGTGAAGGCTTCCCTGAACGTTGAAATGGGGACTTGAGCTTGTACTCGCGCGGATGAATTCCCATTACCCGCAACGTTTCAACCGCAGCCAGACCATCGCGAAGGACTTTTTCGTCGCGCTTGGCTTTGGGATTTGATGCTAGGAACTTCGCGACAACGTCGTTAGCCAATTTCGCCTCCCGTTACATCAATCTCAGGTCGGACCGAGTGTGAATCGCGACCTCGACGCCCCTCTTAATCATATAATCCTGGAGCAGTCGATAGTAGGATCGAATGGCATCGTTAAGATTTTGGTCTGCGCCGAAATCATCGACGATCAGGTTGACGTCGTTCACAAGCACGTCCTTCGAGATACCCCTAGAATGCGTTTTCCAACGCTTAGTTTCATTCAGCTTGCGTGCAATCTGAGCAGCCCGATCGGTCTTCATTTTCGCAGTAACGGTCTTTCCGTTCGTTCTCGTGACCGTCCAGTTTTTGAATTTGTAAGCGACAAGCCATTTCTTGAGCAGGTCGATCGAAAGATCTCTCGCCTTCTCGAAGTAGTCGAGTTCCGCTGGGTCGAATTTTTCGATCATAAATGCCAGTTCGGCGGCGGACAGCGTTCCATCGTTTGACTTCGCAACAAGTTCCTCGAATTTGTCGAGGTATCCAAGAGCAGGAATCCATCGGCCGCGGCCTCCGCCGCTTTGCACCTGCGGGTCGATCGGCCCAAGAACAGAGTAGTAGTCCATCAGGATTCTATCCCCGCACATCACTAGCACTGTTCCCGCCGACATCGCGAAATTTGGAATGATAAAATTCACTCCAGCAGGGTAATGGTAATGAAGTAGATCACCGATCCGTTCAGCAGTTTCGATCGAGCCACCAGAGGTTTCTAGCACTACGAAAACAGATTTCCGTTTGTCCGGAATGGCTTCCACTGCATCGCGGAGCAGGTCGTCCAAGGGCTGAAAAATCGGAAGGATCGCAGTCAGTATGTCTGCATCAACTGTATCTCCGAGCCTCAGGAGACGAGAGGCTAGCTCTTTTTCGACATAAGTGTTCGATGCCGTGATATCTGTTTCATCTATCAAATTAAATCTCCCCACGGCCCCGAGTCAGAGGATAACTACCAAAGCGAATTGTGTCTACGTACACAGTCGCTCTCACGACACATGCAGGCAAGACGTGAAATCGGAACCCATACTGAACCCAATAGCCGCGTCAATTGAAACGTAAGCTGCCTACTGTCTCTAAGTTATTGTTTTTGTTGAATTTTTTGGTGAGCGCGCAGGGGCTCGAACCCTGGACCTACTGATTAAAAGTCAGTTGCTCTACCAGCTGAGCTACGCGCTCCCGACCGGGAGCGACGCTCCCCGGAAAGTGCGCGGAACATAGAAATCGCAAGGCCCAGGGTCAACAGGAAAAAGTCCCGCGCGAACAGGCAATTCCGCCAAGGAATAATTGCGCCGCCAACGCCTGTGAAACGCGCGTTGCGCGCGTCACTTTCAGCGCGCGTGCGCGGCGATGAGTTCGCGCACCCGCAAGTCCCGCTCGCGACCGCTATCACCCCCCATAACCACGACCACATAATGCTTGCTGTAGCGGTTGACCGACGTGACGACGTTGTATCCCGACGCGCGAATGTAACCCGTCTTGATGCCGTCGACACCGCGCTCGGCCAGCAACTTGTTGTGGCCGCGGATTTCCCGCCCGCCATAGGTGAAGGATTTCAGCGAAAAGTAGGGGTAGTAGGCGGGAAAGCGCTTGCGCAACAGGATGCCGAGCCGCGCCATGTCGCGCGCCGTCGTGTACTGGTCGGGATCGGGCAGGCCGGACGCATTGCGAAACTGCGTGCGGGTCAGGCCGATTTCCCGCGCCCTGGCCGTCATCAGGGATGCGAAAGCGCTTTCGGAACCGGCGAGATATTCGCCGACGGCATAGGCCACGTCATTGGCCGACTTGACCGCCAGTGCCCGGATCGCCGTATCGACCGAAATCGACTGGCCGGCCTTGATCCCGATCTTGGAGGGCGGTTGGCGGGATGCATTGCCTGAAACCGGGATTTGCGTCTCCAGGGTAACCCGCCCGCTCTCGATCGCCTCGAACAGCATGTAGAGCGTCATCATCTTGGTGAGCGAGGCCGGATATCGCACAGCATCGGCGCTGGCTTCATGAACGACCATACCGGTATCCGCATTGACCACCAGGGCGGAATACTTGCTCGACAACGGCGCGAAATGGGCGACGTCGACGCTCTGGCAGCCGGTTGCCAGCATGGTCAGGGCTGCGAGCAACGTCACCGTCGCCAGGACACGCCGGTTCATGCCATCCAGAAATCCGCGCAATCCATTCCCCTGTCGCTCCCAAGGCTGCCCCAACCCGGCATTGCGTTGGTGTGGCGATTCACTTTGGACACTACAACGCAGGCCAAGGTGGTTCAACGGATGGAAAAGCCGGTCCTGTGGAGCCGTGCCGGCAAATCCTACCACCCGCCACCACCGCCACCGCCGCCACCTCCTCCGGACGACCCGCCGCCGGAAAATCCCGACGATGACGATTTCGGCGCCGGCATCGAGGCGGCGAGGCTGTCGGCGAGACCGGAGGTGATACCGCTGATCGACCGGCTGAAATCGCCTGGATCGAAGGAGCGACCATAGTACCAGGACGGGCTGTAGGCCGCAGCGGCCGCTCCGGCGACGGCGGCCGCTGCGAGCCATGCCTCGAACGCCTTTGTCCACGGATTTTCAAGTCCGAGCGCCACGGCATAAGGCAGTACCGTCTCGAAATGCTGCGGCGACATGGCCGGTACGCCGGCAAGGTTCATACGGTCCTTTTCGGCCAGCCGGATATAGGTTTTCAGCCCGTCGATACCGTCCATCATCCTGGCTCCGATCGGCGTCGGAGCACCGAGCAGGAAATAGAACAGCGCATTGAGTACGAACAGGCCGATGACCGAGACGACGAGGACGGGGTCCGCATCGGACAGGATCGCGGCGAGCACGGCCCCACCGGAAGAGAACAGGACGAAGCTTGCGACCGCGACGAAGAAGACCGCCTGGATCTTGCCCGCCAGCCCCCTCGCCCGCTGCCTGCCGAATATCCCGGCCACGACCGTGCCGAAGATCGAGACGAAGACGAGCGGAATGATGGCGGCCAGGGCCTCCCCCGCCGGCTGTCCGACGACCAGGATCAGCGCCAGGCAAATCACTGAAAGCGCGACGCCGCCGACCACATAGCCGGTATTTCGACGGAAAAACGCGTTTCGATGCTCTCTTTCCATGGCCGTTGTGAAGCCGGAGTGCATGGAACTGACCGTGCTGCCGTTGGACTTCGAGATCTTCAGTCCATTCTCGCGCGAAGCAATTTTCGTCATCAGGGACTTTTCGCCGGTCGGAAGGGATTCGATACCCTGTTTTCCGGTTGCAACGATCGTCACGTCGCCGGCTAGGTCTTCGAGTTTCACGAAACCCTTGACCGCGAGATTGATCAGCGCAGCCGAGATTGCCTCCCAGCCCTGGCCGGAAAAGCCCTTGCGATCGATATAATTGGTCAGCGCAGGCGAGATTCCGTCCGGCGCATCCCAGCGCGGAACGACCACGCCGCGCGGCGGATCGCGGCCAACCCTCCGCCATGCCCACAGGTAATAGGCGAAGACGGCGACAACACCGAAGGCGGCGATCAGAGCGCCGAGATTGTCGCGCAGCCACCAGCGCGTCAACTGGCTCTGGTCGGGCGCGGCGATGATACCCTTGGCAAAGGACACACCGACGGTCAGGCCCTCATTGGCGGCAAGCGGCGCGGTGGTGGCGAAGCGCGCCGTGTTCCGGTCCGCGGACAATTCGGCATAGGCGTTCTTGTCCCTAGCTCCGAAATAGCCCGTGAAATAAACGGTATCGCCGATCGCGGCGCCCGCCGGCAGTGTGATTTCCGCGCTCGCGCTTTGAATAGGGAAAATCCAGGCATTGCCGGTGACGTTCCAGAACAGCTCGTCGTGGTCGTCGAAGTAGCGGATCTGGCGGTCGGTGCGGTATGTCAGTTGATAGGTGTAGTCACCCGGCGAAAGAAAAACATCGGCGTCGCCGATATAGACCCGCGCAATGCCGCTGCCTTTCTCGATCCGGTAATTCTCCGGCCTTCCGTCGCGCCGCACGTCGGTGACGTCGAATCCGACCTCATGACGGCGGCCGTCCGCGTCCTCGACAATCAGCGGGAAATCGCGATAGATTCCGCGCCTGATCTCTCGCCCCTCGGCGCGCACGGCGATGGTTTCCGTGACCGTCAGCTCGCCATCGCCGGCGATCTCGATTGCGGAATGAAAACCGTGGATGACTTCGGCGGCCCTTGCCGGCACGAGCGCCGCCAACAGCACCAACGCAATAAACAGCACTGCCATTGCACGATGCCGCATCGCCCAACTCCTCAAAATGACCCGCAAATCAGGCGTTGAAATCGACCTTCGGGACGGCCCGGTCGCCCGCGTCCTCGATCTCGAAATAATCCTGCTGCGTGAACTTGAACGTGTTGGCGACGAGATTGGAGGGGAAGCTCTCGATCCGAACGTTGAGATCGCGGGCCGCGCCGTTGTAGTAGCGCCTGGCCATCTGGATTTCGCCCTCGGTTGTCTGCAACGATTTCTGCAACTCGACGAAATTCTCATTCGCCTTGAGATCGGGATAGGATTCGGCAACGGCGATGAGGCGCCCGAGCGCCTGGGACAGCATGTTCTCGGCCACCGCCCTGCCCGCCACGTCGCCGGCGGGCACGGCCTGGGCGCGGGCGCGCATCTCGGTCACGTTTTCCAGCGTATCCGCCTCGTGCTTGGCGTAGCCCTTCACCGTGCTGACCAGGTTGGGGATGAGGTCGGCGCGCCGCTTCAGCTGAACATCGATGCCTGACCATGCCTCGCGGACCATCTGGCGTGCCCTGACGAGCCCGTTATAGGCATAAACGACGTAGAGGCCGATGGCCACGAGAAGGCCGATACCGATCAGATCCATTTTCCATTCCTCATCAAGTGCGCGCCATCCTTGGAGCATGTAAGCGCAACGCCGCGTGATTTGGAAGCCGCCGTCCATTTTTTCGCGCCGCGACGCCCGGGCACGGTATTCCACCCGCAGCGGAGGATGAACATAAATCCGTGCGGCAAGACTACCTGGAACTACGGGAACCTCGGACCGGTGACCACCCGGAGGAAGCGACAGCACCGTTCGGGCGGGCCGTCGCGATCGGCGAAAGCCCGGTCAGGCGGCCCCGGCGTACTATTGCCCTTTCCCGCCCCGGGCCGGCCCTGCAAAACAGTATCAGACCATCCGACTCTGCTCGACTGCGGCCTCGATAAAGCTCGCGAACAGCGGGTGCGGTTCAAAGGGCCGGGATTTCAACTCCGGATGGTACTGCACCCCGATGAACCAGGGATGGTCGGAATACTCGATCGTTTCCGGCAGCACGCCGTCGGGCGACATGCCGGCGAATTGCAATCCGCAGGCTTCGAGCCGCTCCTTGTAATCGATATTGACCTCGTAGCGATGGCGATGACGCTCGGAGATTTCCGTCGTGCCGTAGATTTCGGCGATCTTGGACCCTTCCGCGAGCACGGCGTCATAGGCCCCGAGGCGCATCGTGCCGCCGAGATCTCCGGCCGCCTGGCGCTTCTCCAGCATGTTACCCTTCAGCCATTCGGTCATCAGGCCGACGACAGGCTCTTTTGTCGGCCCGAATTCGGTCGACGATGCCTTTTCGATCCCGGCCAGCGACCGCGCTGCCTCGATGCAGGCCATCTGCATGCCGAAACAGATGCCGAAATAGGGAACCTTGCGTTCGCGGGCGAATTTGGCGGCAAGGATCTTGCCCTCGGCCCCGCGCTCGCCGAAGCCGCCGGGCACCAGAATGCCGTGGACCTTCTCCAACCAGGGCGCCGGATCTTCCTCTTCGAAGATTTCCGACTCGATCCATTCCAGCTTGACGCGCACGCGATTGGCGATGCCGCCGTGGGCCAGCGCCTCGTTCAGCGATTTGTAGGCGTCCTTCAACCCGGTATATTTCCCGACAACGGCAATGGTCACCTCGCCCTCGGGATTGTGGATGCGGTGCGAGACCTCTTCCCAGCGTTCCATCCGCGGCTTCGGCGCCGGATCGATGCCAAAGGCCGCGAGGACCTCGCTATCGAGCCCTTCGGCATGATAGGCGCTCGGCACGTCATAGATGTTGGCGACGTCGAGCGCCTGGATGACAGCAGATTCGCGGACGTTGCAGAACAGCGAGAGCTTGCGCCGTTCTTCGGCCGGAATCTTGCGGTCGGCGCGCACCAGCAGGATGTCGGGCGCGATGCCGATGGAGCGCAGCTCCTTGACCGAGTGCTGCGTGGGCTTGGTCTTCAGTTCGCCCGCGGCCGGGATCCACGGCATCAGCGTCAGGTGGATGTAGACCGCCTGTCCACGCGGCAGGTCATTGCCGAGCTGGCGGATCGCCTCCAGGAAGGGCATCGCCTCGATATCGCCCACAGTGCCGCCGATCTCGCACAGGACAAAGTCGTAGTCGTCGTTGCCATCGAGGACGAAGTCCTTGATTTCGTTGGTGACATGCGGGATCACCTGGACGGTTGCGCCCAGGTAGTCGCCGTGGCGTTCCTTGTCGATGATGTTCTTGTAGATGCGCCCGGTGGTGATGTTGTCCTGCTTGTTGGCAGAACGCCCGGTAAACCGCTCGTAGTGGCCGAGATCGAGATCGGTCTCCGCCCCGTCGTCGGTGACGAACACTTCGCCATGCTGATAGGGCGACATCGTGCCCGGATCAACGTTGAGATAGGGGTCGAGTTTCCTGATCCGGACGCGATAACCGCGCGCCTGCAACAACGCGCCCAGGGCCGCCGCCGCAATGCCTTTGCCGAGTGAGGAAACCACGCCGCCGGTGATGAATACATATCGCGCCATGGGAGAGAACCGTTAGCGTGGCGCGGCTGATTCCGCCACCAAAAAATGCCCGAACCGGAGTTTTTTCCAAAACCCCGGCACCACGAACCCGCAAAAAAGAAGGCCGTCCTGTGGGGGCGGCCTTCCTCGCAATCGCGTATTTCGACGAACTTACTCGGCGTCTTTCGCCTTCTTGGCCGCAGCCTTTTTCGGTGCGGTCTTCCTGGCGGCCGGCTTCTCCTCGGCGTCCGCCGCGGGTTCGGCCTTCTTCTTCGGCGCAGCCTTGGCCTTGGAGGCCTTGGCTTCCTTGGCCGGAGCCTCGGCCTCGTCGTCAGCCATCAACTCTTCCCTGGTCACCGTCTTGTCGGTGACGTTGGCCAGCGTCATCAGGTGATCGACCACCTTCTCCTCGAACAACGGGGCGCGGATCGACTGGATCGCGTCCGGCGTCTGGCGCAGGTAGTCGTAGATCGCCTGTTCCTGGCCGGGATACTTGCGCACCTGGTCGTAGATGGCGCGCTGCATCTCCTCGTCGGTGATCTGGACGTTGGCCTTCTCGCCGATTTCGGACAGGACCAGGCCGAGGCGCACGCGACGCTCGGCGAGCCGCTGATATTCGGCGCGCGCCTCTTCCTCGGTCGTATCCTCGTCTTCAAACGTGTGACCGGCTTCTTCCAGGTCCTTTACGACCTGGCGCCAGATGTTCTCGAATTCGGCCTCGACGAGATTGGAGGGCGCCTCGAACTTGTAGGCTTCGTCCAGCTGATCGAGCAGTTCACGCTTGATCTTCTGCCGGGTCAACTGTCCGAATTGGCCCTCGATCTGCTCTCGAACCACCTGGCGCAGACGGTCCGCGCTTTCCAGGCCGAGCTGCTTGGCGAGATCGTCATTGATCTCGAGCGCGCCCGGTGCGGCGACTTCCTTGACCTTGATGTCGAAAGCCGCATCCTTGCCCGCGAGCGCCTCGACGGGATAGTCGGTCGGGAACGTGACGTTGATCGTCTTTTCGTCGCCGGCCTTGGAGCCGACAAGCTGCTCCTCGAAACCCGGGATGAAGCGGTTCGAACCAATGACCAGATTGGCGTCGGTGTCGGATCCGCCCTCGAACGGTTCGCCGTCGATCTTGCCAGTGTAATCCAGCGTCACGCGGTCTCCCTCGGCGGCCTTGCCGTCCTTCGTCTCGTAGCTGCGAGCGGACTCGGCGATCTGGCGAACCTGCTCCTCGACTTCCTCGTCGGAAATCTCGACCACGGGCCGGGTGATCGAAATCGTCGACGCGTCCGTGATCTCTATATTCGGGATGATCTGGTAGGAAATCGAGAATTCGAAGTCGGCCTTGCCGTCCAGGATCTTCTCGGCTTCCTTCTCGTCTTCCGTCATCGAGACTTCAGGCTGCATCGCCGCCTTCTCGCCTCGTTCGGCCAGGACTTCGCGGGTCGAGTTCGACAGGATGTCGTTGACGACCTCAGCCATCAGCGACTTGCCGTACATCTTGCGCAGATGCGAAATCGGCACCTTGCCGGGCCGGAAGCCCTTGATCTGGGCCTTGGACTTCGCGTCGTTCAGCCGGTCCATCAACCGGCCTTCCATATCGCCGGCGGGCACCACGACCTTGATTTCGCGCTTCAGCCCTTCGTTGAGCGTTTCGGTTACCTGCATCGTCAAACCTTTGTTCCTGCAAATATCGGCTGAACCTGCGGCATGGCCGCGACCCCGCCTGGAATCTCTTGTGCCTGGGTCGGCTGGTGCGGGTGAGAGGACTCGAACCTCCACGCCTCTCGGCGCTGGAACCTAAATCCAGTGCGTCTACCAGTTCCGCCACACCCGCCCGGTGAGGCGTCACTGCCCTCCGAAGCGCCGGTTCTATATCACCGAGGCCAGTGCGATCAAAGGAAAAATACCCGTAAATCCGGCCTTTTTTGGTTTTTCGGCCCGGGTTTTCGCCGCCTGGCGGCGTGGAAGTGCCGCGTTTCAGCTTTGCTCAGATGTCGATGCCGGTGCCATTCGCTTCACATTCCCGCTAAGCCATTGCATCAGTTGACGTAACGTCCGCAAGGAAATTCTCATTGTGCGATGCACAATACGCATTGCTGCTATGCAACATTTGCACTCCAAATTCCGAAAGAGCCTCCCTATATTCACATCAACGGTCGGACGGGACGACCAAACAGATTTCGAGAGAACTCGGAAAGGCCATGAAAATGGGTATTGTTCGCAACTACCGCAACTGGCGGCGCTATCGTGAGACGGTCAACGAGCTTAGCCGCTTGTCCAACCGTGAACTGAACGATCTGGGCATCAGCCGCTACGACATTCCCTTTGTCGCCCGCAAGGCGCTCTGAATGTCATACTAAGGGATTTCGCCAGGGTCCCTCCTCCTCCCAGACCCTGACGGATAACGGTTCGCATACTCCTCCTCCCAATTGCGAACCGTGCCATAAAGACACCCGCCGGACCTCCTCCCCCGGCGGGTGTTTTTTATTTGCGTGCACACTGAAGTCGCCGCAGCGGCGACGGCCGGAAAACGAATTCCGAAATTTCAGGTATCGACCGGCGGTTTCAGCGCTGCCCCATGACGCCGCGCTTGAGCCATGCTTCGAGCGGCATGATGTCGGGCGCGCCGCCGGACGGCTCGTACCAGCTGTCTACAGCCCATTTCTGGCCGGCCGGATCGCGCAACACGGCGGTTGAATGCGGGTAACGGCCATCGACGAGCATGCCGCGAGAGACGTTGCGCAGAACCTTGTGATGACGCACGAGCTTGTGACTATCGAGATAGACGAGCAGAGAGCGCGTATTGGTCGACTCATCGATGCAATCCATCTGCCCGCGGCGACCGGACTCAGTGATATCCGACTTGCCCTCGTCGCGAACGCCGATCGCCTTTGCCGCGCGCTCCTCGAAATACTGGACCGCTTTGGAGACCGCGGCGCGCTCGGCATCGGGCGATGCCGCGCCCTTTTCCATGATGGAAGTCAGATTGGCGACATCCCCGATCGTGAAGGCGACCTTGGTTCGCATCCGGCAGTTGAAGCCATGGCAGGCAACCACGGTTTCGGTTGGCGGAGCGGAAAGAGACGCGGTGTAGTTGCTCGATTCCGACAAGCAGCCGGACAGCCCGAAGATGGCAACCGGAATGACGGCAAGTTGGCGGAGCGACGATCTCATGGGCGAGGACGCTATTAACGGGAAGCGCGATCCACAACTATTGATTATGCAACCGGGCCTGGTCGCGGTAACTTTTCACGACATTGTGGCAGGTTGTACACAGATCGATTGATCCGGTCCCGCTTTGAGCCTATTTGGCTGCGCATGACAATCAAACCAATACATATCGTCGGAGGCGGGCTGGCGGGCTCCGAAGCCGCTTGGCAGGCAGCGCAAGCCGGCGTTCCCGTTTTCCTTCACGAAATGCGCGGCGTACGCGGTACGGACGCGCATAAAACGGACAGCCTTGCCGAACTCGTCTGTTCCAATTCATTTCGGTCCGACGATGCCGAAGCCAATGCCGTCGGCCTTCTGCACGCGGAGATGCGGCTGGCGAATTCGCTGATCATAGCGAGCGGTGATGCGCACCAAGTGCCGGCGGGAGGCGCGCTGGCCGTCGACCGCGACGGATTTTCCGCCTCCGTAACCGAGAAACTTCAAGCCCATCCCCTCGTGACGATCGTTCGAGAGGAAATGGAGGGCCTTCCGCCGGCCGACTGGGATCAGGTTATCATCGCTACGGGACCGCTGACGGCACCGTCCCTTGCCGCGGCCATTGCGGCGGAGACCGGCGAGACGTCCCTCGCCTTTTTCGATGCCATCGCGCCGATCATCCATTTCGACACCATCGACCTCGATACCTGCTGGTTCCAGTCGCGCTACGACAAGGTGGGACCCGGCGGTACCGGCAAGGATTACATCAACTGCCCGATGAACCGGGAGCAGTACGAATCGTTCGTCGCCGCGCTCCTGGATGGCGAGAAGACCGAATTCCGCGAATGGGAGGGCACGCCCTATTTCGATGGCTGCCTGCCGATCGAGATCATGGCCGCGCGCGGGATCGAGACGCTTCGCCACGGTCCAATGAAACCGATGGGGCTGACCAATGCGCACAAGCCGGACGAAAAGCCATATGCGGTGGTCCAGCTTCGCCAGGACAATGCGCTCGGCACGCTCTACAACATGGTCGGCTTCCAGACGAAGCTGAAATACGCCGAACAGGTGCGCATCTTCCGCACCATCCCAGGTCTGGAAAACGCGGACTTCGCCCGCCTGGGCGGCCTGCACCGCAACACCTACATCAACTCGCCCGTCCTGCTCGATTTCTCGCTTCAGCTCAAGTCGCGACCCGGCCTGCGATTCGCCGGCCAGATCACCGGCTGCGAGGGCTACGTGGAATCGGCGGCGATCGGCCTGCTCGCCGGACGGTTCGCGGCCGCCGAGCGCCTGGGTCTCGCACCTTCCCTGCCGCCGGCAACGACTGCCTTCGGTGCGCTTCTCGGCCACATTACCGGCGGCCATATCGTCACCGACGAGGAACCGGGCAAACGATCCTTCCAGCCGATGAACGTCAATTTCGGATTGTTCCCGCCGCTCGAACCCGGCGCGATCGTCAAGCCGGAAGGCCGCCGCTTCCGCGGCAAGGAAAAGGCGATCGCCAAAAAGAAGGCCGTGACCGCGCGCGCGCTCAATGACGCAAAAGCCTGGCTGGGACTTGCGCAAGCGACCGCCGCGGCGGAATAGTGCTCTCCAAACCGGAGGGCTCCATGTCGGATTTCGAAAGCACGTTCTTTGCCGTTTCGCGTGACGGCGCGGTAGCGAACATCGCCATGAACCGGCCGGACAAGGCCAACGCGATGTCGCCCGATTTCTGGGACGACCTGCCGCGCATCCTCGATGCGCTTTTGCGCGACGAAACCGTGCGCTGCGCGGTGCTCACGGGGGAAGGAAAACACTTTACCGCCGGGATGGATCTCGCCGCCTTCAACGGCATTGCCAAGCTGTTCAACGGCGAACCGGGCCGCGCGGCCTTCGCCATGCGCGACCTGATACTGAAGCTTCAGAACTCGTTCAACGCCATCGAGCGCGCGCGCTTTCCCGTCATTGCCGCCATCCACGGCGCCTGCGTTGGCGGCGGCATCGACCTGATCACCGCCTGTGACATCCGCCTTGCATCGGCCGATGCCTATTTCGCCATCGAGGAGATCAATATCGGCATGGCCGCCGATGTCGGCACGCTCCAGCGCCTGCCCAAACTGATCTCACCGGCGATTGCCGCCGAGTTCGCCTATTCCGGCCGGCGTTTCGACGCGGCGGAAGCGAAAGCGACGGGGCTCGTCTCGCAAGTGCAGGAAGACCGCGAAAAACTCATGGATGCCGCCTTCGAGTTCGCCGGTTCCATCGCCAGACGCTCGCCGCTCGCCATCGCCGGAATCAAGCGCAACCTCGCCTATGCCCGCGATCATTCGGTCGCCGATGGTCTCGACTACATCGCGACGTGGAACGCCGGCATGCTGCGCGCCGAAGACCTGATGAAGGCCATCCAGGCAAAAATGGCGAAGCAGGAGGCGGAGTTCGCGGATCTGGCCAAAGAAGCCTGACTACTGCCCAGCCACCATTTCAGCCGCCGGCAACCCCGGCTTGCCGGCTTCGGTCGGATTGCGGCGGACATAGTCGGCCTTGAGCTCTTTCGAGCCCTTGCGGCTGCCGTCGTGACTCCAGCCCGGCGGCATGAACAGGTAGCCGAGACGCTGGCGAATTGTCAGGCCGGGCGTGGCAAACGCGTCGCCAAACATCGCGATCCATTCGTGGAAGGCGACCTTCACCGGATTGAACGTGGCGATGTTCTTGACGATGCCGTAGCGCGGCCGGTCTTCCTCCAGCTCTTCCACGAAGGTACCGAACATCCGGTCCCATATGATCAGCGTGCCGGCATAATTGGCATCGAGGTAGCGCGGATTGGTGGCGTGGTGCACCCGATGGTGCGACGGCGTGTTGAACACAGCCTCTAACCACGGCCACATCCTGCCGATGGTCTCGGTGTGGATCCAGAACTGCCACAGCAGGTTGAAGGCGAAAACGAAGGCGATGACGGCGGGGTGTACGCCAAGCAGGACCAGCGGCGTCTGCAGGATCACCATGCCCGTCAGGTGCCCGGTCCAGCTCTGCCTGAGCGCAGTCGACAGGTTGTAATGCTGGCTGGAATGGTGGTTGACATGCTCGGCCCATACCCAGCGCACCCGGTGCGCGATGCGGTGGTACCAGTAATAGCGCAGGTCGTCGATCAGGAACGCGCCGGCCAACACCCACCAGCTCGCGCCGAGGTCGACCAGCCGGTACTGCCAGACCCACATCAGGACGGCCAGCGAGATGAACCCAAGGATGAGGCCGGCCGCGACATTGCCGACACCCATCGCAAGGCTGGTCAGCGTATCCCGCGTTTCGAACTCGCCGGCGGCCTTCCGCGTTCTCACCAGCCACAATTCAAGCAGGATCGCGCCAATGAAGAAGGGGATGGCCAGTTGCGTCACCGGCGGAAAACTGTAGGTGTCCATCACCCTGCCCTTTCAAGCTTGCCGCTCGCGGCGCCGAATGCCGCCAGCGCCTGCCGCATTGCGCCCTCATCATCGAAACGGAAGCGCACCTGCGGCCAGGCATGTTCATGCAGCAACAGGGCAAAGCCCTGCGGTCCGTCATCTCGCACGTCGATCGCGCTTCCGGCCGCCAGACGCCGCGTGACGAATCGGTCGCCGAAATTGTGCACGATCCCTACAGCCCCGTCCGAAAGTCGCAGGATGGCGCCCTCGCCCTTGGCCGCCATGAAGACCTGCTCCACCCGGTCGTCAGGAAAATCCTCGGCAAAACGCGCCTTGGCCGCGTCCGCGCTGGCCAGTGCCGCATCGCGGCTGCCGCCGCTCAGATGCACGGCAAAACCGACCATGGAGACACCCGCGACAACCATGATGAGAAGAATTGGCAGACTCATGAAGACAATCCGCTGCGCCCACCCGTGCTCCCGGGTGTTCCATGGTCCATTCTTGGCAAAATATGACGTGGACGTCAAAGTAATCGGAGAGGTTCAGAATCCCCTGACGGCGCGCCACATCACGAGCCAGTTGCGCCGTACCGGCGTGATGTCGACGACATGCTCCAGCGCGCCGCCGCCTTCCTTTTCGAGGCGATCCAGATAGACGCCCACCGGCGCCAGCGGAAGATAGGCGGGCAGAAGCGCTTTGGGGAGTTTCCCGGCCAAGCCACGGAAACGGCCGAGATGGTCGCGGGCAATCGCAAGCATCGCGGAAATGACGATATCGGCCTTCGCCTTGTCATTTCCGGCCATGAAACTTTCCCGGTCCGTTCCCGACGCCTTGAGGACATCGGCCGGGACATAGCACTGGCCGCGCGCACGATGGACCGGGAGCGAACGCAACATCCCGGCGATCGCCTGGGCGCAGGCGGCGTGGCCTGCCGCCTCGCCCGCCGACCCGGCGGCTTCCCGGTCTAGAACCATCGACGCAAGCTGAATGAGGGTACCCGCCGTCTCGCCGCTATAGCCTTCCAGCGTGTTGCGGTCGGGGAATTCCTCGTCATAGAGATCGAACAGCCGTGCCCGGAGATAGCGCTCCAGGGCCGCGCGCGGCAGCCCGTACCGGTCGAGCGCATTGATCAGGGCTGCGGCTAGCGGATTGGCCATAGCCTCTTGCCGCCTTTCGCCCGAAAAGGCCTCGCGCCACCATTGCAGCCGGATTTCGCCCGCCATCGGCTCGCGGACCAGATCACGCACGCGCGCGATCTCCGCGTTGAAGCCATAGAGCGCCATGAGTGCGGCACGCCGGTCGGCCGGCGCGTAGAGGACGGAAAGATAGCGATCCGGATCGGCTGCGCGCAGCCCGTCGGCGAGAAAGGTTGCGGTGTTGGAAGGGGAAGCCAAGCCGCCTATTCCACGGCAAGCAGCGCCGCAGCGACAGCCCGCTCTTCCGCCAGCAGGACGTTGAAAGTCCTGACCGCGGCACCCGTACTCATCACGTCGAAGCGGATACCGGCCGCGTTGAGCGCGTCGCGCAGCGATCGCCCGAGCGGCCTGAGATCCATACCGGTCCCGACCAGCAGGATGCCGATCTCTTCGGCTTCGATGATCGGTCGCGCGAAATCGGAAGGATCGAGAACGCCCGAATCCCGAGGTTTCCAGCCATAGATGCCCGACGGCAGGCAGAGCAGGTCTC
This sequence comes from Notoacmeibacter sp., assembly GCA_019912385.1. Classification (GTDB taxonomy): domain Bacteria; phylum Pseudomonadota; class Alphaproteobacteria; order Rhizobiales; family Rhizobiaceae; genus JAIOIW01. The sequence continues at coordinate 20,049 of JAIOIW010000110.1, forward strand.
CGCGATGCGACATCTCGGCGAAACGGAAGCCGCCATTCCCGTAGGCCTCGATCGGCGCCCGGCCGGGATAGTGCGCCTCGCGGATTTCGATGCCGCCACTCAAGCGCTCAGGTCGCGAGCGACTGGCTGTCGCCCGCCTCCTCTTCTTCCTGTCCCGCCACCTTGCCGCCCGACCGCAGGTTGAACAGCATCAGCAGCGGCGCGGCGACGAAGATCGACGAATAAGTGCCGACCACGACGCCGAAGATCATCGCCGCGGTGAAGGAGCGGATGACCTCTCCGCCGAAGAAGAACAACGCCAAGAGCGCCGCCAGCGTCGTCAAGGACGTCATCACGGTCCGTGACAGCGTGTCGTTCATCGACTTGTCGAGCAATTGCGGCAGCGCCATCTTGCGGAACCGCCTCAAGTTCTCGCGAACACGGTCATAGACGACCACGGTATCATTGAGCGAATAGCCGACGATCGTCAGGATCGCAGCGATGGACGACAGGTTGAACTCGATGCCTGTGATCACAAAAAACCCGATGGTCATGATCACGTCGTGCAGCGTCGCCATGATGGCGCCAAGGGCAAACTGCCATTCGAAGCGGAACCAGATGTAGAGCAGGATGGCAAGCAGCGACACGACGACACCGATCGTGCCCGCACGCGCCAGTTCGCCCGACACGGTCGGTCCGACGACCTCGACGCGCCTGAATTCGTAGTCGCTCTCCAGGTCGCCGCGAACCTTCGCCACGACACTTTGCTCGGCATTGTCGCCGCTACCCTGGGCCTCGACGCGGATCAGCACCTCATCGTCGGAACCGAACTGCTGAACCTGGATGTCGCCAAGATTGAGACCTCCCAGGCGCGCACGGATGCCAGCGACATCGGCAGGACCCGACTTCGCCTGCACCTCGATCAGCGTGCCGCCCTTGAAATCGATGCCATAGTTCATGTTCACGGTCATGAACAGACCAAGCGCGGCCAGCGAAATCAGAGACGAAGCGGTAAATGTCATGCGCCGTAGCCACATGAACGGGATTTTCGTGCTGGGCGGCACCAGCGTCAGCGGCGCGCGCGGGAGTTCCTTCGGACGGCGCCGGCGCACCCACTCAGCGACCATCCAGCGGGTGAAGGTGAAAGCGGTAAACACCGTGGTGACGATACCGAGGGCGAGCGTCACGGCAAAGCCGCGCACCGGACCGGTACCGAGGTAGAACAGGATCACGGCCGCAATCAGTGTCGTCACGTTGGCGTCGATGATTGTCGCCAGGGCACGCGTGAAGCCGGCGTCGATCGCCTGGATCACCGAACGTCCGTTCGCGCGTTCCTCGCGGATGCGCTCGTAGATAAGGACGTTGGAATCGACGGCCATGCCGATGGTCAGAACAATACCCGCGATGCCGGGCAGCGTCAGCGTGGCTCCCAGCGTCGACAACAGCGCAATGATTATCGCGACGTTTACGACCAGTGCGATATTGGCGATTATGCCGAGGAAGCCGTAGATCGCCACCATGAAAATGAGGACGAGAACGGAGCCGATCATGGCCGCCAACTTGCCGGCATCGATGGAATCCTGCCCGAGGCCGGGGCCGACGGTGCGTTCCTCGATGATCGTCAGCGTTGCCGGAAGCGCGCCTGCCCTGAGCAGCACGGCCAGGTCATTGGCCGACTGGACGGTGAAATTGCCGGAGATCTGGCCCGAGCCGCCCAGAATGGGTTCGCGGATCACCGGTGCCGAGATCACCTTGTCGTCAAGGATGATGGCGAACAGGCGACCGACATTCTGCTGCGTCGCCTGGCCGAACCGGGTCGCCCCCTTGGTGTCAAAGCGGAAGGAAACCACCGGCTCCGACGTGCGCTGGTCGAAGGTTGCCTGCGCATCGACGAGATTTTCGCCCGAGACGATGACGCGGTCCTCGATGATGTAGGGAACCGGCGGATCGTCGGCCGAGAACAGCACGCGGGTGCCTGCCGGCGGCCGCCCGTCCAAGGCCTCCTGGGCCGGCATCGACTGATCGACCATGCGGAAAGTCAGTTTCGCGGTCTGGCCGAGTATGTCCTTCAGCCGCTGCGGATCTTCAAGGCCGGGCACCTGGACCAGAATGCGGTCGTCACCCTGGCGCTGGATCACCGGCTCGGTGGTACCAAGTTCGTTGACACGCCGGCTGACCACCTCGATTGACTGGGTCAACGCCGATGCGACGCGGTAGTCGAGACCGGATTCGGTCAAAGTGTATTTCAACAGGCCGGGCTCTGGCTCGGTCAGTTCCAATTCCGAAATAACGCCTCCACCGAGCAAACCGGAGGAAAGCGGCTCGGTCAGCGTGGAAAGCGTTTCCTTGGCCAGTTCCACCTGCTTGTCATCGCGGATGCGAACCTGGACGGATCGCCCGGTTCCTGACAGCCCCGTGTATCCTATGCTTTCGTCGCGCAGCAGCCGCCTGATATCGTCTCGCGCCGTTTCGAGCCTGTCCTTGACGATGTCCTCGCGCTCGATGCGCAGGAGGATGTGCGATCCGCCCTGCAGGTCGAGGCCGAGCGTCATCTGGCGCTTCGGCAACCAGTCCGGAAGCGCATCGAGCGTCGATGTAGAAACAAGGTTCGGTGCGGCGAACACGATGCCCAAAAAGACCGACAGCCAGATGAGGATGGTTTTCCAGCGCGAAAAATAGAGCATGTATCGGTCCGATTCAGGGCGATATTGAACAGCGCGGGACCACTAGGGATCCCGACGGTGGCTATTTCTTGGCATTCTGGTTGGCGACAGGCTCGCCCTTGACGCGGACATCAGCCACCATCGCACGGAGAACCTTGACCTTGACGCCCTGAGCGATCTCGACTTCCAGTTCTGCCTCTTCGGCCTTGGTGACCTTGCCGATAACCCCGCCGCCCGTGACAACCGTGTCGCCACGGCGCACCGCACCGAGCATCTCTTCGCGTTTCTTGGCCTGCTGGCGTTGCGGGCGGATGATCAGGAAGTACATGACGACGAAGATCAGGACGAAGGGCAGAATGCTGATGAGCATGTCCGGCCCGCCGGCCGTACCTGTCGATTGGGCGAATGCCGGCGTAACAAACATCGAAATCTCCTGAGTGTGCCTGACAGCGGGATCCCCGCTTCAAATTTGGCCGGAATATAGTGGTTCGGCCCACCTTTGCAACCGCGAAGACCATGCGTTCGCACGCTTTTCGGGCCGGATTTCGCGTGCTATGGCCATTGCCTCCACGATCCGTTGCATGACATCCGGAGCCACAATGCCAGAAACCCGCATGGACGAGGTCGCAAAACGCCTCGATCGCCTGATCGAAGCGGTGGAGCGGCTTGCCCCGCCAGTCGCCCCGAATACCGATCTTTCCAGCGCCGATTGCTTCGTATGGCAGCCCTCGCCCGATTTTCTCGGGCCGGTGACAAAGGTCAACCGCGTCGATCTTGGCCTCATTCGCGGCGTCGATCGCGTCCGCGACATCCTGTTCGACAACACGCAACGCTTTGCAGACGGCCTTCCCGCCAACAATGTGCTTCTGTGGGGCGCGCGCGGGATGGGCAAGTCGTCACTGGTCAAAGCCGTTCATGCTGCCGTAAGCGCCGCGTCGCCGGACGGTGCGCCGCGGCTCAAGCTGGTGGAAATCCATCGCGAAGACATAGACAGCCTGCCGCGCCTGATGAGCATTCTCAAGGCATCAGAACACCGCTTCATCCTGTTTTGCGACGACTTGTCGTTCGATCATGACGATACGTCCTACAAATCGCTCAAGGCCGCGCTCGAAGGCGGCGTGGAGGGGCGGCCCGACAACATCGTCTTCTACGCCACGTCCAACCGCCGTCACCTGCTGCCGCGCGACATGATCGAGAACGAGCGTTCCACGGCGATCAACCCGGCAGAGGCGGTGGAGGAAAAGGTTTCGTTGTCGGACCGATTCGGCCTGTGGCTGGGTTTTCACAATTGCTCGCAGGACGACTATCTCGACATGATCGATGGCTATGTCGCTTATCACGCGTTGGAGATCGACGCCGAGACCCTTCGCGCCGATGCGCTCGAATGGGCTACGACGCGCGGCGCCCGGTCGGGTCGGGTCGCCTGGCAATTCATCCAGGACCTGGCTGGCCGGTTGGGCCAGCATTTGCGGGTCTGAATGCGAATACCCCGCCCGGGAAAGAACCCGGGCGGGG
>JAIOIW010000111.1 GCA_019912385.1 Notoacmeibacter sp.
CAACAATTCCTGCCTGCGCTCGGGCGAAACCGCCCTCTATTCGGAGTTCGAGTTCGAAGGCGCGATCGTGTCGTCGAACATCGTCGACGGCGCGGCCAATGGCATTTCGCTCGTCAATTTCAACGGCGGCGGGCGGATGGGAACCGTAACCGGCAATATCATCCGCAACCTTTCCACCGAAGGCCCCTACCCGGCCGACAAGCCCGGTTTCGGCGTCGGCATCACGGTGGAGGCGGACGTGGCGGTTTCGGGCAACACGGTCGAAAACGCGCCGCGCTACGGCATGCACCTGGGCTGGGGGCCGTATCTTCGCAACGTGACCGCCACCGGAAACGTGATCCGGCGGGCGGGAACGGGCATTGCGGTCTCGGTGGTCGAGGGCGCCGGGCGTGCGGTGATCACCGGCAACATCATCGAGGGCGCCAGGAACGGCGCGATCGTCGGCTATCGTTGGGCCGAACCGGCGACAAGGGACCTTGCAGGTTCCGGCGCAAGCGGTTTCGACCACCTCACCATCGAGCGCAACAGCGTCAGCTGAGCGCGCCCGCCGGGCGAACCGTGCCGACCTCGATGCCGTTCCAGTTCTTCATGGTGACGGTAGCCATGTCCGACAGGGTCTGACGCAGCGGATCGTCCGCCTTCAACTGCTTTGCAAGAAGGGCGCAGACAGCGGCTTCGGCGGCCCGCGCCGCGCCGTCGTCGCATTTGAGCGCAATACCGAGGCCGAGCTCGGGTATGGCGGCACAATAGACGCCCTCGGCACCGACCTTGGCGAAGACGCGCCCCTTGCCCGCCTCCATGATGCGGGTGCAGGCACGGCCGGTTCCCGCCATGTACCACGGTTCCGCCATGCAGGCGTCAAACAGGCGTTTCGCGGCCCTGGCGCGTTGCGGCTCCAGCCCCTGCCCTGTCGCCATGCGCGCGAAGCCCGCCGCCAGCGATTTCAAGGGGACCGCATAGGTCGGGATCGAGCAGCCATCGATGCCCGCATTCTCCGCGCCGTGCGGCGCGCCGGTCACAGTGGTCATCGCGTCGGCGATGATGCGCTGATATTCATGCTCGCGCTTCACATAGCCCTTGAAGTCCAGACCCATATGGCGGCAGGTACACAGGAAGCCCGCGTGCTTGCCGGAGCAGTTATTGTGCGCGGGGCCCGGTTTCGCGCCGGTTGCCGCCAGTTCCAGCGCCACGGGCTGTTCCATCGGCCAATGGGTGCCGCATTCATAAGCTGTTTCGTCCAGACCGGCGCGCGCAAGCATCGATTTCGCCATTTCGACATGACCCGGTTCGCCGGAATGCGACGCGCAGGCGAACGACAGTTCCTTCCGGCCGAAACCGAGGGCGTCGGCGGCTCCGCTCTCGATGAAAGGCAGCGCCTGGATCGCCTTGACGGCGGAACGTGGAAAGGTCGCTCTTTCGATATCGCCAACCGAGGTCACGACCGCGCCATCGGCATCCGTCACCACATAGGCCCCGCGATGGCCGCTTTCGACCAGGCCGCCGCGCGTGACTTCGACAAGAACGGGATTGTCCATTTCCGCCGCTACTCCGTATTCCTCGCAGGATGCTGACTATTCCGGCAGGATTCCCGCCGACAGGAACCCGCCATCTACAGCCAAAGTGTGGCCATTGACATAGCTTGCTTCCGCCGACAGCAGGAAGGTGACGGCCGCGGCGACCTCTTCGGGATCGCCGTAGCGGCCCTGCGGCAGGTGGCGCAGCCATTCCGCGCGGTCTTCGGCCGTGTGCAGGCGGGCGACCATGGGCGTGTCCACCGGACCCGGCGCAATGCAGTTGACGCGGACGCCGCGGCGACCGAGTTCGCCGGCGAAGACCTCGGTCATCAGTTTCACGCCTGCCTTCGACGCACCATAGGCGACGCGGCCCTTGTTGGCCCGCAAGCCAGACACGGACGCGATGTTCACCACGGCGAGTTCGTCGCCCATGCGCTCCACCGCCGCCTTCATCGTGATGAAGGAGCCGACCAGGTTAACATCGAGGATCTGGCGGAACAGCTCGGCGCTCGTTTCCATCGCCGGCAGGTCGCTGGCAATACCCGCCGAATTCACCAGGCCGCGAAGCGGGCCGAGCATGTCGGCCACCTGGTCGAACACATCGGCGACCTCGTCTTCGTCGGTGACATCGCATGCCAGAAAAAGCGCGGTCTCCCCCTCGAACATGCTTTCGGCTTCAGCCAGCGCCGCGACATTGGCGTCAAGGACAGCGACCGGCCAGCCGTCGTCAAGGAGGCGCGAGACGACCGCAAGGCCGATCCCTGATGCGCCGCCCGTGACGACGACCGCCGATCTCATTTGATGCGTTCCATGATCGATACGTAGTTGGCGACCGCCGCGCCACCCATGTTGAAGATGCCGCCGAGCTTGGCGCCCCTGACCTGGAAGTCACCGGCTTCGCCCATGAGCTGCATGGAGGTGAGTGCGTGCATCGAGACGCCGGTGGCACCGATCGGATGGCCCTTGGCCTTGAGCCCACCGGAGGGATTGACCGGCAGGCGGCCATCCATCTGGGTCTGGCCCTCGAGCGCCACTTTCGCCCCTTCGCCGGGCTTTGCCAGGCCCATCGCCTCGTATTCGATCAGCTCCGCGATGGTGAAGCAATCATGCGTCTCGACGAAGGACAGGTCGTCGAGCGTGACCCTGGCGGTGGCCATCGCCTGGTTCCAGGCTTCCGTGCAACCTTCGAACAACACGATGTCGCGCTTCGACATCGGCAGGAAATCCTGCACATGCGTGTTGGCGCGGAAAGCGATTGCGCGTTTCATTGCCAGCGCAGTCTCGACATCGGCCAGCACGATCGCGGCCGCGCCGTCCGACACGAGCGAACAGTCGGTGCGCTTCAGCGGTCCGGCGACGAACGGGTTCTTGTCGCTTTCATTGCGGCAGAACTCGTATCCGAAATCCTTGCGCATCTGGGCATAGGGATTGGCGACGCCGTTCTTGTGGTTCTTGGCTGCAATCGTCGCCAGCGCATCCGACTGGTCGCCGAAACGCTGGAAATAGCCCTGCGCGATCTTGCCGAAGACACCGGCGAAGCCCGCCGGCGTGTCGCCGTCTTCCGGCAGGTAGGAGGCCTTGAGCAGGTTCTTGCCGATTTCCGGCCCCGGCGTCGCCGTCATCTGCTCCGCGCCTACGACAAGGACGATGCGCCCGGCGCCCGACTCGATTGCGCGAATGCCCTGGCGCACCGCCGCAGAGCCGGTCGCGCAGGCATTTTCTACCCGCGTCGCGGGCGTAAAACGCAGCCGGTCATCAGCTTGCAGCACCAGGCTTGCGGTAAAGTCCTGCGCGGAGAAGCCGGCATTGAAATGCCCGAGCACGATTTCGTCGACATCGTTCGGGCCTATTCCCGCGTGGTCGAGCGCCTCGCGGGCTACCTGCGTGATCATCGCTTCGAGCGTGGTTTCGGAGTGCTTTCCGAACGGCAGATGGGCCCAGCCGACGATGCATGCGGTCATGAATAACCTCCGTCTATCAAACTTCGCATTCTCTGGCGCCAAAATGGACCGCCCGCCATGCCGCGTAAAGCCCCATTCGTGCGGGATCCCGTGCACGATTTATATTGAATGCACGTTCAATAAAAAATATATTGGCAAGAAGCCCGTTGCCGGTGACGGAAGCGTTTCACCGGAGGGCGGCAATCCAGCGCAAGTGGAATCCAGGCATGACCGTGAAGCCGAATATCCTGATCCTGATGGTCGATCAGCTTAACGGAACGCTGTTTCCAGACGGGCCGGCCGATTGGCTCCATGCGCCTCATCTGAAAGCGCTGGCGGCGCGGTCGGCGAGGTTCGCCAACAATTACGCCGCTTCTCCGCTTTGCGCGCCGGGCCGCGCATCGTTCATGGCCGGGCAACTGCCGAAGCGGACGCGGGTTTATGACAATGCGGCCGAATTCGCCTCCGACATTCCGACCTATGCCCATCATCTGCGCGCGGCGGGCTATCACACCTGCCTGTCGGGCAAGATGCATTTTGTCGGCCCGGACCAGTTGCACGGTTTCGAGGAGCGACTGACGACCGACATCTACCCCGCCGATTTCGGCTGGACACCGGACTACCGCAAGCCCGGCGAACGGATCGACTGGTGGTATCACAACCTCGGCTCTGTTACCGGCGCCGGCGTCGCGGAAATCACCAACCAGATGGAATATGACGACGAGGTCGCTTTCCACGCGGTACAGAAGCTCTACCAGCTTGCCCGGACGAGCGAAGACGAGGACCGCAGCCCGTGGTGCCTGACGGTCTCGTTCACCCATCCGCACGACCCCTATGTCGCACGGCGCAAATACTGGGACCTCTACGAGGACTGCACGCATCTGGAACCGGAAACCGGCGCGATCCCGTTTGAGGATCAGGATCCGCATTCCAAGCGCCTCTACCTGGCCGCCGACTACGCGAACTTCGACATCACCGACGAGGACATCCGCCGGTCGCGGCGGGCCTATTTCGCCAACATCTCCTATCTCGACGACAAGGTCGGGGAGTTCATTGACACGCTTGAGCGCACGCGGATGCTCGACGACACGATCATCCTGTTCTGCTCCGACCACGGCGACATGCTGGGCGAGCGCGGCCTGTGGTTCAAGATGTGCTTCTACGAGGGCTCGGCCCGTGTGCCGCTGATGATCGCCGGGCCGGGCGTGGAACCGGGACTGTACACCGACCCGGTTTCCAATCTCGACGTTCTGCCGACGCTGGCGGACCTTGCGGGCATTGATCTCGGC
>JAIOIW010000112.1 GCA_019912385.1 Notoacmeibacter sp.
AGGCGCCCAGCGTCACCGCGCTGTCGACGCAGCGCCCTGTAATGACGATGTCCGCGCCCTCGTCGAGCGCGCGGGCGATCGGAAATGCGCCGAGATAGGCGTTGATCGAGGCGACCGACCGCGGGTCGGGGAACGGCGCGCTGGAAAACATCTCGGTTATGCCGGCGACTGCGAACTCGCCTGCGCGCGCCGTCAGGTCGTCGCCGGTCACGACGGCTACCCTGAGGTCGAGCCCCTGCCCTGCCGCCAGCTCGCGCACGGCATCCGCACAGGCCAGCGGATTGACGCCGCCGGCATTGGAGATCACACGGACCTTGCGCGCCGCGATCTCCTTCAGGTTCGGCGCCAGCGCGGCGGTGACGAAATCGGTGGCGTAACCGGCCTTCGGGTCCTTCGCCCGCGCCCGCGCCATGATCGACATGGTGATCTCGGCCAGATAGTCGTAGACGAGGAAATCAAGCCCGCCATGGCCGAGCAGTTGGCGCGTCGCATGGGCCGCTTCGCCCCAGAAACCGCTCGCCCCGCCGATCACGATCCGCTGCGCCATGCGCCGCATATCCTCCCAACATACAAACAGAACGTTCGTCTTGTTTATAACGGGGGTTCGTGCTAGTGGCAAGACGCCGCCGGAGATCGCGAAACGATGCCAGCCGAAGCAGCCGGGAAACGGGGCAAGCCCAACAAGAAGGACCTGCAGGCCGAAGCCATGCAGGGTCGGATCTGCGACGCGGTCGTTGTCTCGCTCGACCGTTACGGCTATGCCGACACCTCCATCAACCGCATCCAGGAAATCGCGGGCGTCTCGCGCGGCGCGCTGACCCATCATTTCGCCACCAAGCAGGATCTCGTCGCCGAAACGGCCATGCGCCTGCTCGACCGAGCCATGGAGGCCTCGCGAAGGCGGCGCATGCCGGCAATGCCGCCCGATGGCTCCGCCGACCCCGTCGAGACCTATCTGGTACGCACCTGGAAGAAGGTGGTGAACACGCCGCAAGGCCGCGCGCTGGTGGAAATCCTTGTCGCCATGCGCACCGATCCGGAACTCCAGGCGCTGATGGCCGATCATCTTGCCGCCTGGGACGCGGAAATATCGCGCACCATTGCCGAGGTCTTCGCGCCAGCCTCCGGCGACGAGACCGATCTCGCAATCGTGTGGACCATCTGCCGCACCTTCCTGCGCGGGCTGTTCATCCAGAGCCGTTTCACTGCCGATCCTGACGCGTTGCCCGTCATCATGAAGCGCTTTGCCGGGATCATCGCCCCCCACCTCAAACTCAGGGAGGACCAGCCGTGAACAGTCCCTTCGACACCCCCGAGCGCACCGCCTTTCGCGATGGCTTCGCACGCTTCGTCGACGCCGAGATCAGGCCCCATGTCGACGCTTGGGACGAGGCCGGCGCCGTGCCGGCCGAGCTGCACGAAAAGATCGGCGCCTTCGGCATCTGGGGCTTTGGAATCGACGAGGACTATGGCGGGCTCGGCTTCGATGACGCCTTCATGCGCGCGGCCTCCAGCGAACTCCTGTTCGGCTGCGGTGCCTCGGGCGTGGCGGCGGCGGTCGGCGGTCGCGGCATCTCCATCGGCCCGCTGGCGAAGTTCGCCCCCGAGGACTTCAGGCGTGAGGTCCTGCCGAAGATCATCGCCGGCCGCGTCTGCTCCTCGCTCGCCATCACCGAGCCGTCGGGCGGCTCCGACGTCGCCAGCATCAGGACGAAGGCCGAGCGGCGCGGCAATGGCTGGGTGCTCGACGGCGAGAAGACCTTCATCACCTCGGCCATGGAGTCCGACTGGTTCGTGGTCGGCGCGCGCACCGGCGGCGCCGGCCTTTCCGGCATCTCGCTGTTTCTCGTCGAGGCCGGCACCCCAGGCTTCACCCGCGCCCCGCTTGATCGCAAGATGGGCTGGTGGTGCTCCAGTCAGGCGACACTCCATTTCGATCGCTGCGCGCTCCCCGCCGAGGCCCTGATGGGTCCGGAGAACAAGGGCTTCATCGCCATCATGAACAATTTCAACTACGAGC
>JAIOIW010000113.1 GCA_019912385.1 Notoacmeibacter sp.
CCCCTCCCTTGTGAAGGTAGTTATCGAGACTCCATCGATCGTTCGCAGCCTTCGGAAATCGCGTGCTTTCTGGTCCAACGGACGATTTCGGCTGGCGAAGGCTGATGGAACCGTTTCGGCGCCACCCCTGTCGCTTTCGCCGAATACCTGATCGACAATACCCTCGTTTCGATCATGTACATAACGCTCGGTCATGAGCCGGGCGGTATTCCTGCGTCCGAGCGCACCGCTGTCACCACCTCCATTCTGTTCCTCGCAAAAACCCGATGGCGAAGATATATCCCGCAGAGTGTTTCTGGTGAATGCGAGTAAGAATATTCGACTGCCTACCATTCTCCAGACTTGCTCCAGGTTTATACTTAAAAAATATGAAATTCTGCGGGAAGATTCAGGTTCTACTGAATTCAAGATTCAATTCGGAGGAAAATGTAAATCTTCAGCACGTAAACCATGCAACCAACAGTTTTTATAATTTGATGAGCGCCAAGCCTCAGCCCTATCCGATGATCGATCTCTTCGCCGGCCCTGTCGGCCCTGGGGTAAGGTTTTCACTCGTGCGTTGATATGCAGGGGAGGTCCCGTTTCAGGCATGCGGTTTCCATTGAACGGGACGATTTATCTTACCAGACCCTGTTTCTCTGGCACTTTTTTGCGATCTGTCGGCGAGCAGGGATTTCCGGACGAGTGCTACTCCTACCTTGCCGGAGACATCTCCCGTGATGCGCTGTTTGCCCTTCATCCGAAACATTACGAGCACGCGAAAGCAACTTCCCTGCGCATCTGGCTGGGCAACGAAGAACATGGCTGATCGCAAGAGTACGACACGGATCCGGATCCCCAGCGAATATTGGGTCCAGAAGTGACGATTGACGAACATCAATGCGGAGCGAAAATTTAGTCGTAGTATTCAAGACAATGCGAATATATCTGATCGTTTTAAAGTCTTTCGATGTTCTTGGACGCATACTCCGTTTCGGGAAGGACCTCTTGATCAGGGGCCGGGACGCGATCGCAACAGGAGGAATAGCAATGAAATCAATACTTGCACCTGCAATCGGCGTTGCCGCGGGCGTGGTCTTCGCGCTGTCGGTTCCCTCAAACGTCCGGGCGGAGCCGCCGGCGGACTGGTCGATGATTCCGACCACGATGCTGACGCTGTTCTATCCCGGGCAGGGCGGCTATGACTGGCTGCGCAGTTCCGAGCACAAGCGTGCCTACGCCAAGGTCATCGCGGGCGACTCCTGCGTCTCCTGCCACGAGGGGGAAGAAAAGGAGATCGGCCAGTTGATCGTCGCGGGCGAGCGACTCGAACCAAATCCCATCGAGGGCAAGAATCCCACCGTCGACCTCAAGATGCAGATCGCCTACGACGCGGAGAACGCGTATTTCCGCTTCCAGTGGCCGACCCAGATGGACCGCCCCGGCCAGATGCATGACTATATGCGCTTCGACGGCGAGAAGTGGGAGTTCTACGGTGGGGCTCGGTCGGAAGATGCTGTGCGGAGCGGGGGAGAGCCCCCAGTCTACGAGGACCGCCTCACCCTCATGATCGACGACGGCTCGGTGCCGGGCTTCGCCGCTCAAGGGTGCTGGCTGACCTGCCACACCGGCATGCGCGACATGCCCGGCGAACCGACGAAGGAACAGATCGCGGCGAACCCGATTCTCGGGCCGGATGGCCTGAATGCGGGGGACATTCGCAAGTATCTGCCGCTCTCGCGCACCGCCGAGGAAGCCGAGTGGGACGCAACGAAGCTCGCCGAGCAGATCGCCGCGCTCAAGGCCGAGGGCAAGTTCGTGGACCTCATGCAGTGGCGCGCTGCGCGCAGCGCGCCGGTCAACATGGCGGATGACGGCTACGTGCTCGAGTATCGCCTGTTCGACGAGGGCAAGAATCCGTTCAGTTGGAACGTCGACCGCAAGACGATGACGCCGAAGTTCATGCTCGACGCCAACAAGGTCGGTGTGAAGGCGATCACCGTTAATGATATCGGCGATCCGTCGAAGCCCTATGCTGTCATCCGCGAGGAGAATGCGGTCCCCTATGACCCCGACGCGGGCTGGCAGGAGGGCGACGTGCTCCCGGGCCGCATGGTGAGCCGCGAAGACGCGGCGGGATCGGCGGCCGACAACGGCCAGGTGACGAGCGAGTGGAAGGATGGTGTCTGGACGGTCGTATGGACGCGCAAGCGTAATACCGGCCACCCGGAGGACGACAAGATCATCGAGGACGGCAAAGCCTACAACTTCGGTTTTGCGGTGCATGACGACAATGTCACCACCCGGTTCCATTATGTCGGCTTCCCGGTCTCCATCGGCTTCGGCACCGAGGGCGCCATCCAGGCAACGCGGCTTCAGTAGGCCGCTTAACCGACCGGCGTCGCGCGCCACGGGTTCGTGACGCCGGTTCAAACCATACACCGCAGGAAAGGGGACAAGATGCGCCTCTTGAAATGGATCGGCGGCTTGACGGGCTTGGCTGCATTCGCGGGTCTCGCTGTCGGCGTGATCGCCGGGGCGCCCGTCGCAGACGGCGTCGACCGCTACTTCTCATCGAACGCATTCTGCGCGGAAACCTGTCACGTGATGACGACGACGGTGGCGGCGGAACTGGCAGAGTCAATCCACGGAACCACCAAGACCGGAGTTGTGCCGGAGTGCAGCGACTGCCATATCTCGGATAATCTTTTCGGCGCCTATGTCGATCACGCGAAGGGAATGCGGGATCTCTATTCCAAATTGGTCAAGGGCATCGACACGGCAGAGGAATTCGAGACCGTGCGTTTCGAAGCCGCCAATCGGGTTCGCATGCACCTGGTCAACAACGACAGCAAGAACTGCCGGACCTGTCATGTGATGGAGAAGATCAAGCCGGAGCGCACGCGCGGCCAGCGTCAGCATGCCGAGGCGCAGGAAAAAAACATCACCTGCATCGTGTGCCACTACGACTTGGTACACAAGGAGACGCCACTGTCAGAGGAATTTGAGGCGGTGGTCGGCTCCTATTGACGGGACCGGGTGAAATGAGAATGCCATGGAGAATTCCGCGCGCGTGATTACCGAGCGGCCGGACGTGCTGCTGTGCGGCTAGCCGACCGGCGCATTTGATTCAAAAACCGGCATCCGGGTGATCAAGGCGCTGCTCACCGTCAACGTTCAACTTGGCACAACCGCGCTCACCATTACGCATAATGCCGGTATCCAGGGCGTGGCCAACCGTGTGATAACCCTTGCGGACAGCCCCGCAGTCCGGGTTTGCACGAGAATGAGACGCAGCTCGTCGCAACCGAGGTCAGTTGGCGAGCCAGGGCATGCTCGACGGTCCGCCTCTGTCATCGCGGCGCTGCCGTGAAGGACCTGTCCCATAGTGCACCCTTCCATTCCAAAGAATACAATGCACCATCAAATGCCGAGATCAAACATTTGGGAAACAGTCGTCCAGAGTGGCGCATGGAACCACAATGGTTACTTGCGCGGTCACCGCACCGCTTTGGTGCGTTTCCTTAACATCCTGAAATCATCAGGCTCTTTATTTTGAAATTGGTGGGCGCGACAGGGATTGAACCTGTGGCCCCTCCCTTGTGAAGGTAGTTATCGAGACTCCATCGATCGTTCGCAGCCTTCGGAAATCGCGTGCTTTCTGGTCCAACGGACGATTTCGGCTGGCGAAGGCTGATGGAACCGTTTCGGCGCCACCCCTGTCGCTTTCGCC
>JAIOIW010000114.1 GCA_019912385.1 Notoacmeibacter sp.
GCCGCCCCACCCAAGCTCGTAATAGGCCCAGTAGGATCCCATGGCGATACCGCCGGTCAGGAATACCCAGGCGACCAGCACCCAGGGACGCACCCAACGCGCCCAGGCGGCATCGATGCGGCCATCGATCAGCGCGGCGACTGCGAAGGAGAAGGCAACCGAGAAACCAACATAGCCCAGATAGAGCAACGGTGGATGAATGGCGAGGCCGATATCCTGCAGGATGGGATTGAGGTCCTGGCCCTCGACCGGCGCCGGGCTGAGGCGCGCAAAGGGATTGGACGTTGCAAGGATGAACAACAGGAACGCGCCAGCGATCCAGGCCTGCACCGCGAGGACGGTCGCCTTGAGGGTCGCCGGCAGATTGCGGCCGAAAACCGCGATCAACGCGCCGAAGAAACTCAGGATGAGAACCCACAGCAACATCGAGCCTTCGTGGTTGCCCCAGGTGCCCGAAACCTTGAAGATCAGCGGTTTCAGCGAATGGGAGTTCTCGAACACGTTTCGCACCGAGAAGTCGGACGCGACATAGGCATTGACGAGGCCCGCGAAGGATATGGCGATGAGCAGGAATACAGTGGTCGCGGCTGGCCCGGCCATCGCCATCAGGCGTTCGTCGCCGCGACGGGCGCCCCATACCGGCAGCACCGATTGGACGAGTGTGACAGCAAGTGCCAGGACGAGTGCGAAATGCGCGGTTTCGACCATCATATCTCCCCTTGGCGCAACCGGTCTTCCGATTTCAGGCCGCGCCGCTCACTGTTCCTCGCCCTGCCAGACACCCTTGTCCTTCAGAGCGTCTGCAACTTCCTTCGGCATGTAATTCTCGTCGTGCTTGGCCAGCACGGAATCGGCGACGAAGGTGCCGTCCGCCCCCATGACACCTTCGGTCACGACGCCCTGCCCTTCCCTGAATAGATCGGGAAGGATGCCGTTATACTTCACCGTGACCGATTTGAGTGTGTCGGTTACCGCGAATGAGACCTGCGTCCCCGTGCCGCGCACGACCGTACCTTCTTCAACGAGCCCGCCGAGCCGCATGCGCTGCCCGGTTTCCGCCGGCTTGGCCACTATATCGGAAGGCGTGACGAAAAATACGATCTTCTGGTTCAGGGCAACAAGGACCATCGCTGCCGCCAGACCGAGAAAGACGGCGGCGCCGAAAATGATCGAGAGACGTTTCTGTTTGCGGGTCATGGTCTCACCAAATCAGTTTCCGGCCGCGGGCGCGGGCGTTTCGACGCCAAGCGAATTCGCAAATACGACGATTTCGCCCGCCTTCGCACTGTCGGCGCCGAACGCACTTACCGCGCGGCCGACCGCGGCACTGGCATCGGCTTTCCGGCCCAGGACGGTGTAGGCCTTTACGAGCCGCTGCCAACCGGCCATGTCATCGGGATTGGCCCGCAGCTTTTCGTCCAGTTGCGCGACCATGCCTTCGATCATCGCGTTGCGTTCTTCCGCGCTCATGTCCTGGGCGGCAGCGACCTGATCGCGCGTCGGGCCGGGCTCGGCAGCGCCGTCGGCCGCTGCCATTTCCAGTTCGGCCTGCGCAATCGCGTTGAACGCGACCTGGCGCCAGGGCGAGTCTGCCGGTTGACTGTCAGCGAACGCCCGCCATGCTGCTATCGCGCCGGCCAGATCGCCCTCCTGCGCCTGTGCCACGGCTAGAAAAAACCGGGATTTGGCGTTGGCCGGATCAAGGCCGACGGCCTCCTTGAATGCGTCTTGCGCCTCCGCCGACACCACACCTTCGCCCACAGCCGTGATGGCCTCGCCGAAGCCTGACAGTCGAGCCGAGCTCTTGCCCATCAGGTTGATCGCATTGCGGTAGGCGTTCGCCGCATCCTCGAAACGATTGACCCGCATGTATATCGGGCCGAGCACTTCCCAGCCCTGCCCGTCTTCCGGATTGGCACGCAAATGATTTTCCGCGCGCGCGATCAGTTCCTCGATGGTGCTTTCCGTCGGGTTCTTTTCGAGGCGGGCGGCAAGCGGCTGCGAAGGCATGTCCGGGGACCCAGTCACCGAATAAACAGTCCAACTGATCACTGGTATCGCGAGGATTGCCGCCGCCATCGCCCAGCGCGGTGCGATCCGGGGCGATGATGCAGTGGTCTCGCCGCGTTCGGAATCGGCCTTCAGGATTCTCCGCGCGATTTCGTTTCGCGCCTCTTCGGCCTCGCTTTGCGAAATGGTGCCGCGTGCCGCATCACGCTCCAACTCGGTAAGCTGGTCGCGATAGACCTCGAGATCGTGTTCGGCCGCCTTCCCCAGACCGCGCGGATGGCGCACCATGGGATGCAAAACCGCCAAGCAGGCGGCCAGAGTGAGGAGTGCAGCAATGAACCAGAACAACATGAGCCCTACTTAGTGCCGCTTGACGCATCTGCCAACAGGCATTTGTCGGGGCGGACGCCGCAAATCGCCACAGCGATCGTCAGGTGAGGCGTGCCCAACTGCCGTCCTCGTTCCGGCATGCCGCTCCGCGCGCCGTGTATGGTTGGCCGTTGACGAACACGGTATGCGAATATTGCCGGCAATCCTGCGTTCCGACGCGATAAGGCTGTCCGGAAGATACCTCCCCGCGCTCCTTGCCGTCGGTACCCTCCCACGTCACCGTCTCACCAGCCTTCTTGTATTCGAGGGCCCGGTATTCAGCGCCAAGCGCAAGGCGGGTGTCATCGCCGGACAAGGCAACCTCCGGGATATCGCTCAGCAGGCCGCCCCTGAGGCTCGCCGTGAGCGCTTCCGCTCCCCTGCTTGTTCCTGTTTCCCCCAGTGCCAGCGGGCCGATCGAGTTGGCTCCGCTCTGCGCGCCCGCACCTGACGTGGCGCATCCAGACACTCCAACAAGCGCCGAACATATCCCGGCGAATACCATCATCGACAGCCGTTGCATCTTTTTGCCTCCTGCGGCTTCGCGCAATAGTCCCGCTCTGTGTCCGAATTTTGGTCTACGGGCCGTCATGCCCCTATTGCGGCTGGAAGCACGATTTTCACCGCGAGACCACCCAACCCGCTGCGCTTCAGTTCAAGTGTACCACCATATTCGCTGACGAGTTCGGATACGATGGCAAGGCCTAGCCCCGTACCCGGTTTCGTTTCGTCCAGGCGGCTCCCCCGCTTCAGCGCATCGCGGGCCATTTCCGGCGGGATGCCAGGGCCATCATCTCCGATCTCGAGCGAGAAGTGTTCACTTCCCTGCCTGTCGATCCGGATGTCGACCCTGCTTTTTGCCCATTTCATCGCGTTTTCAAGCAGATTTCCGACGATTTCCTCGAAATCCTGCTGTTCGCCCGCGAACACGACGCCCTTGGCCTGCTGGGCGTAGGATAGCTTCTTGTCCTTGTTGAGCTTTGCGACGACGCGAACCATGCGCACGAGCGCGGAATCGACATCGGTACGATAGACGATACTGTCGCGCTGGGCCGCTATGCGCGCCCGTTGGAGGTAGTGCTCGATCTGTGTGCGCATGGCATCAGCCTGCTCTGCGATCAGCGTGCCGCGTTTTCCGCCGATGATATCGGCCTCGTTGACGAGAACGGCAAGCGGCGTCTTCAGGGAATGGGCGAGATTTCCAACCTGTGTGCGCGCACGCTCGACGATGCGCCGGTTATTCTCGATCAATGCGTTCATTTCATCGGTCAACGGCGCGATCTCGCTCGGGAACTCGCCATCCAGGCGATGAACCCTGCCTTCGCGGATCTGGCCGAGCGCCTTGCGTACGCGGTCAAGCGGGCGCAGGCC
>JAIOIW010000115.1 GCA_019912385.1 Notoacmeibacter sp.
CGCGGCTCGTGGGTGGGCTGGAGGCAGCCGAGCGCTGCGACATCCCTGTGGTACTGGTCGGCGGTCTTTTCGGTCACCGCGCGGATGGCGTCATTCAGGCTCATGCGGCCGGCGTCGATCTCGGCGCCGAAATCGCGCAGCGCGCGGGCGTTTATCTTGTCGTCGACGTCGGTGATGTTGCGCACATAGGTGACGTGTTCCGGCCCGTAGAGATGGCGCAACAGGCGGTAGAGCACGTCAAACACGATCGCCGGGCGCGCATTGCCGATATGGGCGAAGTCGTAGACGGTAGGCCCGCAGACATACATGCGCACATTGGCCGGATCGAAGGGGATGAAATCCTCCTTGGTGCGCGTCAGCGTGTTGTAAATGCGCAGCCCGCGAAAGGCGTCGTTGCTCATCGATCCTGTTTCCTGTTCAAACGCAAAATCACGCCCGTGCCTGCCTGGCCGGCCGGGGCGTTTGTCTCATTCGATCTTCAAGAGGACGAAAACGGCCGGGCCAGCGAAGAGCTAACCGGTAATAATCCCGCAAATGCAAATGGCACAGACGCGCCGAACCGTTTTCATGAGGTGCTTTATCGCTGCCGCCGGCGACTTCGTCAAGCGGCCATGCGCCTGATACGATGCTGCCTTGAAAATTGTTCGTTTTCCTTTTCCGCGATGCCATGTTTTTGCCTGTTTCGAAGATCAATGGAGCGGTCCCTGTCGCTCCGGGAGAGAGAAAAAATGACCCGAAACCAGCAAGTGCGCGACGCGCAAGCCGCGCGCTCGATAAAATCAGCCGACCAGATCCTGGCCAAGTACCATGCCATCGGCCCCGCCGCCGTTCAGGCGGCCCTATGCTGCGCGAAGGCAAATGTCACCAAGATCAAGAAGGCAAAGTGAACGCGTTAACGCGTCATTTGGTTCTTTCGCCTAGCCTTGTCGTCCATAGGGACAGTACGAGGGCGGTATCATGGCTCAACGCGACCTGAAACCCTGTGAGCGGCCGGCATCCTTCCTGGATGACAATGCGGGCGCGGATGGCTGGCCGGACGGCAACCTGATCAGTCATTATCATGCGCTCGGGCCGTCAGATCTTACGGCGGCGACGCTTTTTACCAGAAAGCGGAACGGGCGCGTCTTCGAACGACCTATCAAGCACCGACAAGCTGTCACCGCGACAGTAAAATCAGTGCCGAATATTTAACCGGCCGGTAGCCGGACGGTCGAAGTCGTCAATTAATGCTTCATGAACGGCCCGCTCAGGTGATATACAGGAGCGGGTGGGCAGCATGCGCGTGCATCGATCAACAGATGTGCGAAGGAACCCGCCATGAAGACAATCCTCAAATTCATATCCGCCGCTATCGTTCTGATGGCATTCGCCATTCCCGCTTCCGCCGGCACGACCAGTTTCTCAAACCCGAAGGTCGGCGCGGATCGTCTCGATCTCTGTTTGAACTGGGGAACGGGTTGCGGCAAACCGGCCGCCGACGCCTGGTGCCAGTCGAAGGGTTACTTGTACTCCGTCGGCCACGTCGTCGATCCGGATATCGGCGCGACACAACGGACCCGGCTGATCTCCACCGGCGCGGTCTGCGACCAGGCTTTCTGCGACGGCTTCAAGGTCGTCACCTGCTTCAAGCCGACACCCGTGAACAAGACATTCTGGCAACCCAAATGGGGTGCCGACCGGCTCGACTGGTGCCTGAACTGGGGCACGGGTTGCGGAAAACCGGCAGCCGACAAGTTCTGCCAGACCAAGGGCTACGCCAAGGCCGTGCAGTTCCCGATCGATCCGGATATCGGTGCGGTCCAGCGTACCCGGTTGATCACAACCGGCGCGGTCTGCGACCAGGCTTTCTGCGACGGCTTCAAGCAGATCACCTGCTCGAACTGAGCCGACAGCGGCGCTTTGAGGGTGGCCCTTGCGGGCCGCCCTTAGCTGTCGGTCAACGCCAAAGCCAGCCTTGTCGCCACCGCGGCCATGACAAGGCCGATGACGATATCCAGAACGCGCCATGCTGCCGGCCTGGCAAAAAGCGGCTGCAACAGGCGGGCGCCATAGCCGAGCGCGAAGAACCAGGCGAACGAGGCGGCGACCGCACCGCCACCGAAAGCGGCGCGAGCCGCCGAGGGATAGCGCGCGGAAAGCGACCCCAGGAGCACGACCGTGTCGAGATAGACGTGCGGATTGAGGAAGGTGAAAGCAAGACAGGTGAGGACCGCGGCCCGCAGATCCGTCTTTCCGGCCTTGGCTGCCTTGAGCGAACCGGGATGCAGCGCGCGGCGGAACGCCATGAAGGCGTAAACGGCAAGAAACGCCGCGCCGCCGCCGGTCACCGCCACAATCAGGCGCGGGAAAGCGGCGACAACCGTTCCGAGCCCGGCAATGCCGGCGGCGATCAGCGCGGCATCGGCGAGCGCGCAAATGAGGCACAGCACGAACACGTGGCGGCGCAGCAGGCCCTGGCGCAGGATGAACGCGTTCTGCGCGCCGATCGCGATGATCAGCGAAGCGCCAAGAAGAAAGCCGGAGACGGCCGCGGGAAGGTATCCGCTCATGCGCCAGGCTCAAAGCAACGACATCTGGCCGTCACCGCCATCATTCCCGTCGCCGGGATCGCTTTTTCGGCCCGGCCCGTCCGCTTCCGCCACAATGACTGGCTCCTGTACTTCCGGCCCGATATTGGAAACCTTGTTGACCAGCGTGGAAACCGGGATGACTTCAAGCGATCCCGGATCGAGGGGCCGAAGAAGGTCGGCAACGTCGCGCGGTTCGCTGTCGCGGCAATCCAGCCAGCGGTTGAAATCCCGGCGCGGAATCACCACCGGCATCCGGTCGTGAACATGCACCGTGTCGGCGTTGGCTTTCGTGGTCAGGATCGCCCCGGTGTCGACCTCAGAGCCCTCCGGCCCCTCCCAGGTTTCCCAAATGCCGCCAAAACCGATGACGCCTTCCCCTTTCGGGCGAATCCAGTAGGGTTGCGCCTTCTTCTTGCCGTCGCGTTTCCACTCGTAGTAGCCGCTGGCGGGCACCAGCATGCGGCGATGGCGCATGGCGGCGCGAAACGCGTTCTTTTCCGCGGCCGTTTCGGAGCGCGCATTGACCAGCAGGGGGAAATCGCGCGGCGACTTGACCCAGCCCGGCAGGAAGCCCCACTTGACCAGGAGGCTGCGGCGATCCGACCGGTTGGAGCCGGGTTCGCGTGGCGGGCCCGCGGTCACGATCAGGATCGGCTGCGTCGGAGCGATATTGTAGCGTGGTGGAAAATCATCGACCTCGTCGAGATCGAAAAGCGCCTCGACCTCCTTAGGAGTAGCTGTCAATGAAAACCGTCCGCACATCGCAGGATGTGTGCGAAATCAGGAAGGGTCCGTCAAGCACGCCGTTCAAATGGCTTGCGACCGCCATCAAAGCCAGGATTAGTTGCGGTAATGAGCGAAAGGCCTGAAATCAGGATTGCCGTATCCGTCGCCATGACACGAGGCGAGCGATTCCTGCTGGTCAAGCGCGGCCGGGCGCCAGCCAAAGGGCTCTACGCCTTTCCCGGCGGCAGGGTCGAGTGCGGTGAAACGCTGGAGGCCGCGGCGCGCCGCGAACTGGCCGAAGAAACCGGGCTTTGTGCCGGCGGACTCGTGCTCCACAGCGTCCTCGACCTCAAGAGCGCTGACACAGGCATCACCTACCGGCTCCACGTCCATCACGCCGGACATGCAGGTGGCGAAGCGGTTGCCGGCGACGACGCGGCCGAAGCAGGCTGGTTCACGGTCGCTCAAATGGCGGATATGCCGGTCACCGCCTCCACGCTCGCCGTTGCGCGCGAAATCATGGGCGCACTCAAGGGATTGTGAGAGCGACTGATCTTTGCCGCAGGCAAGCGCCGTTGTGACACATGGCGCACCTTGCAACGGCCGCAAAGTTCGGCCACAACCGCGCGATGAAGCGCCTTCGACCGCTCCCTGTCATTGTTTCCCTGATTGCGGTGATCATTGCCGCCCAGCCCGCTCGTGCCCAGGAAGCGCCCTACGAGGACCAGTTGTTGCGCCTGAGCGAGATCCTCGGCTCCCTTCACTTCCTGCGCAATCTGTGCGGGGAAGAAGGTAATGCCTGGCGCAACGAGATGGAGTACCTCCTCGATGCCGAGAATCCGCAAGGCGAGCGCAGGGCACACTACATCGCGAGCTTCAACCGCGGGTACCGGGCGTTCGCGGCGCTGCACACGGCCTGTACCGCGTCCTCGATGGCGGCAATCGACCGCTATATGAAGGAAGGCGAAGCGCTTTCGCGCGAAATCGTGGTGCGTTTCGGCGGCTAGCGGTTCGTCTCCAACATTTGCATCCCATACGTATCGGCTGCCAAGGCCAATGTTGGAAACAAGGAAACCACTGGCAAGCTTATGATTCTGGTTGAACTTGAAGATATCGGCATTCGATTTCGAGGTCGACATCGAGCAGGTATCGAATGTCAAATTCGTTCCACTGGACCGCTTTTTCGCCGGCTCATTGCCGCAACCTGTTGCGCGCGCGCAACGCCAGATTTGCAAAGCGCTAACTTTTTTAGCAAAGCGGTAATGCGCCCCGCATTATTCGTGCTAAATGACTTAATGGGTTATTAAGGGCCGCACAGGGCGAACAGGGCGGGGCATGCAGGACGTTCAGAACGACATCGACGCGTTGATTCGCGAAGAAAAGCGCCTTAGCGCGATCGAGTGCCATGACGAAGCGTGGACCGCGGGCCTTCTGGCCGGTATCGAACCCGATATCATTGCGGAAACGGCGATTTCGACTGCGTTGAGCGAATTGCAGCGCGAAATGGGCGAAGACGCCGCTGCCGCGTTGCTGGACCGTATGCGCGACAAGCTCCTGGGCGGCGAATTTTGCCCCGACACACGCCGTCATTGACGAACGGCCGCCGACGCTCTTTCATATCCCGCGAGGCTCGTAACCGGAACCGGCGGGGATAGGAATGTCCAAAGAACCTTCCCGGATATCGTTCAAGACACGGATCCTTGCCGGAATGGCGATCTTGATGCTGCTTGTCCAGCCTGGGCTGGCGCTCAGCGAAATCAAGATCGAAGAGGTTCCTGCCGCCAGTTCCCCCGCGGCGGAGGAAAAGGGCGAATTGCCACCGGCAAAACCTCCAAGCGGTCCGGTTCCGCTCCCCGATCCGATCATCCCGGTGCCGGGCGGTGATCCCGGGACGGAAACGCCGGAGAAAGCCGCTCCTCCATCCGATGCCGGCGAACCGGCAGTGGCTGCGCCCGCACCCGAAATCCTGCACGACATCGACCTGCTGCCCGCGCCCGTCAAACGGATGCGCGAACTCATCATGGAGGCCTGCAGGAGCGGCGACATCGAGAAGCTGCGGCCGTTGATCGGCACTCCCGGATCGATGACGACACTGTCGTTTGGCGGCGAGGACGGCGATCCGATCGAGTATCTTCGCGGAACATCCGGCGATCCGGACGGAACCGAGATCCTCGCGATCCTGCTGGAGGTTCTGGAAGCGGGCTTCGTGCATCTCGACGAGGGCACGGGAACGGAACTTTTTGTCTGGCCCTATTTCTACGCCGTCGCGCTCGACAAGCTCACGAAACCGCAAAAGGTCGAACTGTTCAAGCTGGTCACGGCTGGCGACTACGAAGACATGCAGTCGTTCGGCGCTTACATTTTCTTCCGCGTCGGGATCACGCCAGAGGGACGCTGGGCCTTCTTCGTGGCCGGCGACTGATGGGCTTGCGGAGGCCGGGAACGGGGCCTAGTTAGTTTCGATCAACCGGGAATCCATCATGCCGACCGTCGCCATCCCTGATCGCGCCCTTGTCACCGTGTCGGGACCGGACGCGGAACATTTCCTGCACAATCTCGTCACGACCGACATCGAAGGGCTTGAGCCCGGCACCGTGCGGCCCGGTGCCCTGCTGACGCCACAAGGCAAGATCCTGTTCGATTTCCTCGTGAGCCGTGCCCGGGACGACGCATTCCGGCTCGAAACGCGGACGGACGCGGCGACCGATTTCGCCAAGCGGCTGGTGCTCTACAAGCTGCGAGCAAAGGTCGATATTTCCGTTCTGGATCAGGCAGTTGTGACGACCAGTTGGGCATCTGATTCATCGTCTTCGCAAAATGATTCAATTTCGCCCGGGCTGCGCGACACACGCTTTGGGCCGGAGAACGCGGTATTTCGTCACTATGGCGGCGAGGCGCGGGATGCCGATGCGGCACTGCACGACTGGATCGCCTTCAGAATCGAGCAGGGCATGCCCGAGGAAGGGTCCGACTACGCGGCGGGCGAGGCGTTTCCGCACGACGCTCTGCTCGACCAGACAGGCGGCGTCTCATTCAAAAAAGGATGCTATGTCGGGCAGGAAGTCGTGTCGCGCATGCAGCACCGCGGTACGGCGCGCAGGCGCGTACTGATGGTCCGCGCCGAACGCCCGCTGCCATCGCCGGGAACCGACCTTACTGCCGGCGGAAAGACGCTCGGCACGCTTGGCTCGGTCGCCGGAAACGCGGGGCTCGCCATGGTGCGCATCGACCGGGTGAAGGCGGCAATGGACGCCGGGACACCTGTACTGGCCGGCGACGTCGCCGTCGAGTTCGGAATCCCCGACTGGGCCGGTTTCGCCTTCCCGGAAACCGCGAGCGAGACGGACGGCGCCTGATGGCGGATCGTTCGGGAGCACCGCCGCGCGCCTGGCAGCGCATGATCTCCGGGCGCAGGCTCGACCTGCTTGACCCATCGCCGCTCGACATCGAGATCGGCGACATCGCGCACGGGCTTGCCCGCGTTGCCCGCTGGAACGGCCAGACGTCCGGCGACCATGCCTTTTCGGTCGCACAGCATTCGCTGCTGGTGGAGGCGATCTACGCGCGGCTGAATGCCAAGGCTTGCGCCGAGTGGCGGCTGGCGGCGCTGCTTCACGACGCGCCCGAATACGTGATCGGCGACATGATTTCACCGGTCAAGGCGGCGGTGGGACCCGGTTACGAGGCGCTGGATCAGCGGCTGGCGGCGGCAGTCCATATCCGTTTCGGGCTGCCGGCGGTGCTGCCCGCGACCGTCAAGCGGCAGATCAAGAAGGCCGACAAGATCAGCGCCTGGATGGAAGCAACGCAACTGGCCGGCTTTACCGAGGCCGAGGCGAACAAGTTCTTCGGCAAGCCGGCGCCGGACATGATCGGAGATCTGAAACTGCTGCTACGGCCACCAAGGGAAACGCGCGCCGCCTATACCGCGCGCTATGACGAATTGCTGGCCGAGATCGGCTGACGTCCCTCAGCGCGGCGACCGCTTGGCGAGGATGCGTTGCAATGTGCGCCGGTGCATATTCAGCCGCCGCGCGGTTTCGCTGACATTGCGGTCGCACAGCTCATAGA